>NZ_CP004372.1:725000-1432527 GCF_000590925.1 Roseibacterium elongatum DSM 19469
ACTCAGGCGGCACTTCTGTGACCGCGTGATTGCCACGGCCCGCTTTTCCACACGGTTACCCACAATTTGGTCTTTTCCGGGTCGTGAAACGCGGCGACTCGGGCCGTCACCCTGCGCGTTTGGCATGGCCATGCGCCCGACGACGAAGGCGTAGCGCGAGCAACCCGAGGATCGCCGAAAGATAGACGAGCGGCTCGATCTGGAACCCTTTGGCCAACCAGACGAAATGCAGCGCCCCGAGAAACGCCGCCGGGTAGACCAGTCTGTGCAGCTTGCGCCACATGGCGCCCCCCAGCTTGCGCACCGACCAGTCGTTCGACGTCATGGCCAGGGGAAGCAGCAGCAGGAACCCGGCCATGCCGATCGTGACATACGGGCGTTCGAGAATATCGGCCCAGACGGCCGGCAGGGTCTGAACATCCAGCACCGCCCAGACCAGGACATGCGCGAGCACGAAGAAGAACGCCACGACGCCGATCGCGCGGCGCAGCGGCATCAGATTCACCCCAAGATAGCGCCGTAACGGCGTCACTGCCAAACCCAGCACGATCAGTTGCAAAGCCAACTCGCCATAGCGGTGTTCCAGCGCCTCGACCGGCTCGACCCCCAACCCGCCGGTTGCGGCGAGAAAAAACAACCAGCCGGCCCAGCCCAGCCCCACAATGTATACCAGCGCCGGTGGCACACGGCGCAAGCCGGCGTTCACGGCTTGCATCAGGTCGGTGCGGGCCAGGCTGCTCATGGCTCAGAAATACTCGGCCAGATCCATCCCCTCGTAGAGAGAGGCAACCTCGTCGGCGTAACCGTTGAACATCAGGGTCGGGATGCGCCGCGCAAACAGGCCCCCACCCACACGACGCTCGGTCGCCTGGCTCCAGCGGGGATGATCCACATTGGGGTTCACGTTGGAATAGAACCCGTATTCGCCGGGTTGCGAGGCGTTCCAGCTGGCATAAGGCTGGTCTGCGGTCAGGGTGATCCGCACGATCGACTTGATGGATTTGAACCCGTATTTCCAGGGCACCACCAAACGGATCGGCGCGCCGTTCTGGTTCGGGATCGGCTCGCCATAAATCCCGGTCGCCATGATGGTCAGCGGGTGCATCGCCTCGTCCAGGCGCAGACCTTCGCGGTAGGGCCAGTCGAGAACCGGCACGGACAGGCCCGGCATCTCTTCGGGGCGCATGACGGTTTCAAAGGCGACGTAGCGCGCCCCGTCCTGCACCCCGACGCGGTTCAGCAGATCGGCCAGTTCGAACCCGTTCCACGGCACGACCATCGACCACGCCTCGACACAGCGCAGGCGGTAGATGCGTTCCTCGATCTCGACCTCGGACAGGATGTCCTCAAGCGTGTAGGTGCCGGGGTTGTCCACCAGGCCGTCGATCTGGATCGACCAAGGCTGGGTTGTCAGCCGGTGCGCGTGGTCTGCGGGGTCGGATTTCCCGGTCCCGAACTCGTAATAGTTGTTGTAGCTGGTGATCTCTTCCCAGGTGTTGGGCTCCAACGCCTCTTGCTGCGCGCGCAGGCCCCCCCCGGCCAGACCGCCCGCCACCAGGGCGCCACCGCCCGCGATGATCTGGCGCCGGTTCAGGTATAGCGCCTTGGGCGTGACGTCTGCCCAGGTCAGGTCTGATGTGTAACGGTGGGCCATAGGTTGCGTCCCCTCTTGGTCTGATCCTTCGCGTTCCGGCGAACCTGACCTAACAGATGGGGCAGACCCAAGCCCTGACACGCAATCTCACGAAACTGTTGAGCGCGCGTGTACGGGCCCGGGGGGGCCGGTCAACCCGGCGAAAGACGGTCCATGGGGCGCGAACTGCCATCGGGTTGGACAAGGCGCACATGGCGACGGCGCAATTTGCGTGGCTCGGGGACACCGACAGAATGCGCGATCACTTCGACCTCCTTCACGATGCCCTTGGCGTAATTCGCGACGCGCCTGTCCTTTTGCGAGACGACCAGCCCCGCCTGAAGCCGCGCGTCATGGGTCGTGATGCCCGTCGGGCAGGTGTTCTTGTGGCATTTCAGCGCCTGGATGCAGCCCAGTGGGAACATGAAGCCGCGCGCCGACACCACGAAATCCGCCCCGGCGGCCAGCGCCCAGGCTACATCGCCGGGGTTGACCAGTTTGCCGCTGGCCACGATGCGGATACGATCGCGCAGACCCGCCCGGTTGCGCATATCGGTCAGGCGCGGCAACGCCTCGCGGATGGACAGGCCCACCAGATCCATGAGCGGCATGGGCGCGGCGCCCGTCCCGCCTTCGCCGCCATCGAGGGTGATGAAATCCGGCGCGCTTTCGATACCGCGCCGGTTGATCTCTTCGAACAACTCCTCGAAATGGGCAGGGTCCCCCATGACCGTCTTGATGCCCACGGGCCGGCCGGTCACGTCGCGAATATGCGCGATCAGGTCCAGCAACTCGCCGACATTTCCGGCATCGCGGTGGCGGTTGGGGCTGATCCCGTCCTGTCCCTTGGGCAGACCTCGGATCCGGGCGATCTCGTCGGTGATCTTGGCCGCGGGCAGGATGCCGCCTTTGCCCGGCTTGGCGCCCTGCGCCAGTTTCAGTTCGAACATCTTGATCTGGGTGTGTTCGGCCACCGCGCGCAGCTTGGCGTCGTCAAGGTTGCCATGCGCATCGCGGACGCCGTATTTCGCCGTCCCGATCTGGTAGACCAGATCGGCCTCTCCCTCGAGGTGATAGGGCGACAGCCCGCCCTCGCCGGTATTCATCCACATGCCGGCCATCCGCGCGCCCCGGCTGAGGGCGCGCACCGCCGGGGCCGAGATCGCGCCATAGCTCATCCCCGAGATGTTGAAGAAACTCTTCGCCTCGTAGGGCAGCGTGGCATAAGGGCCGATCTGCAGGGGCTCGGAACTGGCGAATTGATCGTCCAGCGGCGGAAACGGGTCGGGCGTGAACAGCGGCGTGCCGACCACGTCGATATTGCGGGTCGAGCCGAAGGGCCGCGTGTTCGACCCACCGGCCCCGGCATGGGCCACCCAATCGCGCTGTGCCCGGTTGAACGGCAGTTCTTCGCGATCCATCGCGAAAAAGTACTGACGAAAGAATTCGCCCAAGGTCGTGAACAGGCCGCGAAACCGCCCGATCACCGGGTAGTTGCGCCGGATGGCATCGCCTGTCTGGGTCCGGTCGATCAGGAACACGATGACCGCAAGCAGGGCCACGAACCCGATGACCAGCCAAAAGGCCAGCGCAAGCGCCTCAAGATACCAAGCCATTTGCGCAACCTCCCGTCGTGCCTGCTCATTTTGACCGATCAGCCGGTCACGTCCGCTCAACTCATATCACACGGGTTTGACTGGAAAACGCAAACCGCGACCGCTTAGGCGCAAAACCGGCCTCGTCAAGGCCGCCAGCGGGATCGCGCCTGCCTTGAAAGGTCGCAGGCGGCGCGCACATGCCGTTGCGACGAGGCACCGATAGCCTCGCACATTGCCACACAGGAGACGACAAATGCGCAATACCCTCCTCGCCCTCGCAGCGACCACCGCCCTCGCCGCCCCCGCCTTTGCGGATAGCCATGGCGGCATGAACATCGTCGAGACGGCTGTCGACGCCGGCAGCTTCACCACGCTCGTCGCCGCCGTCGAAGCGGCCGGTCTGGTCGACACGCTCTCGGGCGAAGGTCCGTTCACCGTTTTCGCGCCGACCGACGAAGCCTTTGCCGCCCTGCCCGAGGGCACGGTCGAGTCGCTGCTGATGGAAGAGAACCGCGACCAGCTGGTTGCGATCCTGACCTACCACGTGGTGCCGGGCGCCGTCATGTCGGGTGACCTGTCGGACGGCATGATGGCCGAAACCGTGCAGGGCTCGGACATCACCGTCAGCCTCGGCGACAGCGTGATGATTAACGACGCGACCGTCACCGCCGCCGATATCGAGGCGTCGAACGGCGTCATCCACGTGATCGACAGCGTGATCATGCCGCCGATGTGATCGGCTTCTGATCTGGCCGGGCCACGCAGCCCGGCCATTTCTTTTCCAGACAGACAGAATACGGAGACTACCCCATGGATCGTCGTCAGTTCATCGCCTCGACCGCAGCACTGGTCGCAGCCCCCCTGGCCCTGACCGCCCCGGCCCGCGCCGTGACCGGATCGCAGACCATCGTCGAGCTTGCGGCCGCAACGCCCGATCTTTCGACCCTCGTGACCGCGGTGCAGGCCGCTGGCCTTGTCGACACGCTGTCGGCGCCCGGCAACTTCACGGTGTTCGCCCCGACGAACCGGGCCTTCGCGCACCTGCCCCATGGCGTGCTGGACAGCCTGCTGGCCGACACCGACGCGCTGACGAACGTGCTCACCTACCACGTCTCGGGTGACTACTATCCCGCCGAGGCCCTCGTGGGTCAGCATGGCGTGATCCCCACCGTGCAGGGTGGCCATATCCGCGTGAACGGCCGCAACGGCGTGCATCTGAACGGCAACATCTCGGTCACGACGGCCGATGTCTTCGCGTCGAACGGCGTGGTTCACATCATCGACGGTGTATTGCTTCCGCACTGACCCGTCCGCATCGCAACAACCCAAGAACGCCCCCGGCATGACCGGGGGCGTTTTCATGTCGGATGGCGTCACGACCGCCCTAAGGTGATCATCGGGCCACCGGCCGAAGCGGTCCGCGCCTATGGCTCCAACCGCATCCGGGCAGTGTCCCCCGCATGGTCAGCCATGCCCGCCGGCATCGAAGCCGGCTCGATATCGCCTAAGGTCTGCCCCGTTGCATCAGCAGGGATGCAATCATCCTCGTCCGCGATCCGCAGCACGATCCCCTCGACCCTTTCCGACATGCCCTTCCGCTGTGCGTGCCTGCAGCGAAGGCGCCAGAGTGTCGAGCGGCGTGGCACTCAACATGACGTGCATGTTTAGTCCAGCGCGACGAGTATCAGCACCAGCACCAAACCTCCGCCCAGCGCGACAGCCCAGCCGGGCAACCTGATGGTGACGTCCGATTTCAGCCATGCACGCAGCCGGTCGGTCGAAGACACATGTGCAGGGGGTGGGGTATTGTTCTCGGGCATGTTTCATCTCCTGGGTGAGCCATGGGCCAGAGATAGGGCTTCCGAAAATGGGATAAATGCTATCACGAATTGACTTTCGATAGTATTTTTCTATTCCGACCCAAAGAAAATGCCCCGGCCGTTTCCAGCCGGGGCCAAACTTGGCGTCATGCGAGGGTCAATGCACCACGGCATCATCCGGCTTGGGCCGGTTCGAGGCCGACACGCGGTCACCCACAATCAGCCCGTCGGCCCCCGCGCCCACATGCAGCGCATCGCCGTCTTTCACGTCACCGGCCAGGATCATCTCGGCCAGCGGGTTCTGCAACGCGGTCTGGATCACGCGCTTGAGTGGACGCGCGCCAAACACCGGGTCGTAGCCTTCGTCGGCCAGCCACTTCATCGCGGCCTTGTCCATCTCCAGCGTGATCTTACGCTGCGCCAGACGGCGTTCCAGACGCCTCAGCTGGATACGGACGATCCCGTCCATGTCCTCGCGCGTCAGGCGGTCGAACACGATCATGTCGTCCAGACGGTTCAGGAACTCGGGCCGGAAATGGGCGCGCACCGCATCCATCACGTCCCGCTTGGCCTGGCTGGCATCGGACCCGTCGGGCAACTGGCTCAGCGCCTGCGATCCGAGGTTCGAGGTCAACACGATCAGCGTCTGCTTGAAATCGACCGTGCGGCCCTGCCCATCGGTCAGGATACCGTCATCGAGCACCTGCAACAGCACGTTGAACACCTCGGGGTGGGCCTTTTCGACCTCGTCGAACAGGATCACCTGATAGGGGCGCCGGCGCACGGCCTCGGTCAACACGCCGCCCTCGTCATAGCCGACATAGCCCGGAGGCGCGCCGATCAGACGCGCGACCGAGTGTTTCTCCATGAACTCGGACATGTCGATGCGCACCATCGCCTGATCGTCGTCGAACAGGTATTCGGCCAAGGCCTTGGTCAACTCGGTCTTGCCGACACCCGTGGGCCCGAGGAACAGGAAACTGCCCAACGGGCGGTTCTCGTCCTGCAAACCGGCGCGCGCCCGGCGCACCGCGTTCGACACGGCGGTCACGGCAGCGGTCTGACCAATCACGCGGCGACCCAACTCATCTTCCATGCGCAGCAGCTTTTCGCGCTCGCCTTCCAGCATCTTGGACATCGGAATGCCCGTCCAACGCTCGACCACGGCGGCGATCTGCTCGGGGCGGACGGCCTCTTCGACCATCACCTCGTCATCCTGCGCCTCGGCGTCGGCCAGTTGCTTTTCAAGCTGCGGGATCACGCCATAGGACAGCTCGCCGGCCTTGGCCAGATCGCCCTTGCGCTTGGCCTGGTCCAACTCGGCGCGGGCGTGGTCCAACTGTTCCTTCAGGCCGCGCGCGCTTTCCAGCTTGTCACGTTCCGACTGCCACTTGGCGGTCATCTCGGCGGATTGCTGTTGCAGGTCGGACAGTTCCTTTTCCAGCTTTTCCAAACGGTCCTTGCTGGCCTGGTCGTCCTCCTTCTTCAGCGCCTCGGCCTCGATCTGCATCTGCAGGATCTGGCGATCCAGCGCATCGAGTTCCTCGGGCTTGCTGTCGACCTCCATCCGCAAGCGGCTGGCGGCCTCGTCCATCAGGTCGATGGCCTTGTCGGGCAGGAAGCGGTCGGTGATGTAGCGATGGCTCAGCGTCGCCGCCGCCACCAGCGCGGCGTCCGAGATCCGCACACCATGGTGCAGCTCGTATTTCTCCTTGATGCCGCGCAGGATGCTGACAGTGTCTTCGACCGTCGGCTCTTCGACGACGAGGGGTTGGAACCGGCGGGCCAGCGCCGCGTCCTTCTCGACGTATTTGCGGTATTCATCCAGCGTCGTCGCACCCACGCAGTGCAACTCGCCCCGCGCCAGCGCCGGCTTGATCAGGTTGGCGGCATCCATCGCGCCATCCGTCTTGCCCGCGCCCACAAGCGTGTGCATCTCGTCGATGAACAGGATGATCTCACCGGCCGCCGCGGTGACTTCCGACAGGATCGCCTTGAGGCGTTCCTCGAACTCGCCACGGTATTTGGCCCCTGCGATCAGCGCGCCCATGTCCAGCGCCATCAGCGTCTTGTTGCGCAGGCTTTCGGGCACGTCGCCATTGACGATGCGCAGGGCCAAGCCCTCGGCAATCGCCGTTTTCCCGACGCCCGGCTCACCAATCAGAACGGGGTTGTTCTTGGTCCGGCGGCTGAGCACCTGCATCGCGCGGCGGATTTCCTCGTCGCGGCCGATGATCGGGTCGATCTTGCCTTCGCGCGCGGCCTCGGTCAGATCGCGGGCGTATTTCTTCAGGGCATCGTAACTGTCTTCCGCGCCGGCGCTGTCGGCGGTGCGCCCCTTGCGCAGATCGTTGATCGCGGCATTCAGCGCCTGAGCGTTCACCGCGCCAGCATCCAGCGCGTCCTTGGCCCCGGATTTCACCATGGCCAGCGCCGTCAGCAGCCGTTCGACCGCGACGAAACTGTCGCCGGCCTTCCCGGCCAGCTTTTCGGCCTCGTCCAGCACTTTGGCCGTCTGCTTGTCGAGGTAAACCTGCGCGCCATCGCCCGTCACCTTGGGCAGCTTGGCCATCGTCGCCTCCAGCACCTCGCGCACACGGTCCGGCGCCCCGCCCGATCGTTGGATCAGGTTGGCGGCCATGCCTTGTTCATCGTCCAGAAGCGCCTTCAACAGATGCTCGGGGACCAGTTTCTGGTGGTCCTCGCGCTGTGCAATCGTCTGCGCGGCCTGAAGGAAACCGCGGGCACGATCGGTGAACTTCTCCAAGTTCATCACGTCTCTCCTTTATCCAAGCACCCCCTTGATGATCCGCGCCCGCCAGGCGGCACACGGGGTTTCGGGGCCTTGTCTGTCAGATGGCGATGCCGGGCCCCCTGTTCAAGATCAACCCAAACGCGAAAAGGGCGCCGATCCCGGCGCCCTTTTCCTTTTCTTGCGCGGGTCGCGCAGGATCACTCGGCCTCGGGGCTTGCCTCGCGCAGCTCCATGAGTTCCTGCATCAACGCGTTGATTTCGTCATCTGCCTCGGCGACCGCGGCATTGGCCTCACGCGCGATCTGCGCCTGCTCGGCCGCCCGGCCCGCCGCTTCCGACAGCCGGCGCAGCAGGTAGATCTCGACCTCGCTGGGCAAATCGAGATTTTCCAACTCGGCAGCCACCGCTGCGATAGCCGCGGGGTCAGTCACGTCACCCTCGGCGGCCTCGCCCTCGGCAGCCGCCGTCTCGGTGGCCTCACCGTCAGCGGCCTCGCCCTCGGCAGCCGCCGTCTCGGTGGCGTCACCCTCAGCGGCTTCGCCCTCGGCAGCCGCCGTCTCGGTGGCCTCACCGTCAGCGGCTTCACCCTCGGCAACCGCCATCTCGGTAGCGTCACCCTCAGCGGCCTTCGCCCTCGGCAGCCGCCGTCTCGGTGGCTTCACCCTCGGCGGCCTCGCCCTCGGCAGCCGCCGTCTCGGTGGCTTCACCCTCAGTGACTTCGCCCTCGGCAGCCGCCGTCTCCGTGGCGTCACCCTCAGCGGCTTCGCCCTCGGCAGCCGCCGTCTCGGTGGCTTCACCCTCAGTGGCTTCGCCCTCACCCTCAGCGGCTTCGCCCTCGGCAGCCGCCGTCTCCGTGGCGTCACCCTCAGTGGCTTCGCCCTCGGCAGCGGCCATCTCGGTGGCCTCGCCCTCAGCGGCTTCGCCTTCGGCAGCCGCCGTCTCGGTGGCCTCACCCTCTTCGACCACATCGACACCGATCGCCTCGACCGCATCCACAAGATCGGCTTGTGCCACCTCGGGATCGGATCTGGTGACCATGACCGCACCAAACGCGATGACCGCGCCGCCCACGACCGCCGCGATGCCCGCCTTTACCGGTTTCGAAAACCCGGCTTGGGGTTTCTCGTCTGACATTTCGGATACCTCCGCTCTCACACCAACGTGATTGGAACGCGCGATCCTGTGATATGTTCCTTATCAGAAAAGATGACCGCAAGGCGATATGCCTTGCCTTGACAGAGCGCCGCAGAGGGCCGAAAGACCGCGACACCCAAGCAGGAGCACCCCCCCTCAATGACCGATGACCGCCTGATCGTCGCCCTCGACGTGCCGAATGCCCATGCGGGGCTGGAACTCGCGGGCCGCATCGGGGATGCGGTGGGCTTCTACAAGATCGGCCTCGGCATGCTGACCGGGGGCGGCCTCGCGCTGGCCAACGAGCTCAAACAAGAGCATGGCAAACGCATCTTCCTCGACATGAAGCTGTTCGATATCAGCGCCACGATCGAGGCCGCGGTGCGCGGCCTTGCCCAGTTCGATCTCGACTTTCTGACGGTGCATGGCGACCCGCATGTGGTGCGCGCCGCCAAGCAAGGCGCCGCCGGCACAGGGCTCAAGATCCTCGGCGTCACGATCCTGACCTCGCTCGACCGTGGCGATCTCGACGATGGCATGATGCGCCCCGGCGACCTGCGCGAAATGGTGATCGAACGCGCCGCCCGCGCCTTCGAGGCCGGGGCTGACGGCGTCATCGCTTCCCCGCAGGAGGCCGCGCCGATCCGCGCCCTGCCCGAGGCCGCCGGGCGCCTGATCGTCACCCCCGGTGTCCGCCCCGCCGGGGCCGCGCTCGGCGACCAGAAGCGCGTGGCAACGCCGGCCCGGGCCATCGCCGACGGGGCCGATCATATCGTCATCGGTCGCCCCATTTGGCAGGCCGACGATCCCGCCGCTGCCGCCCGCGCCGTGCTGAACGACCTGCCCTGAAGGCCAGCCTCAGGGCGCCCGCCTGAGGCAAAGGCCGCAGGGCCTGCCGCCGAGGCAGAAGCTTGCGCCCGCACGGGCGCGCCTTTTGGTCGGATCAGTCGCGGTTGATATCGTGGTCAAAGGTCTTCACCTGCCCGCGATATACGCCCAGCCAACGGCGCAGCCCCAGCCATGCCAACAGCGAAATCACCGCAAAGACAAGGGCCATGACCGGGATCGACGCGCCCAGCCACACCGCAAGCGGCCCGCCCACCAGCAGGATCAGCGCCACCGCCCCCGCCCCGATGGCAAAGCCCAACAAGACGAAACTTGGCAGGATGACCTCGCCCACCGCCAGCGCGATGGCGGCGACACCCCAGACCCACCACTCGGCCCACACCATCACGAGCCACGCCCTTTCAGCATCTGGAACGCCTTGCCGAAGGCGTCGACGGCGTCGGCGGGCACCACGATGGTCTGCGATCCCTGCCCCTCGGCCATGCGGGTGATGCCCTTCACCTGTTCCAGCGCGACATTGTACTGCACGGCCTCCAGCCCGCCCTTGGCGATGGCCTCGGCCACGACCCCGGTGGCGTAGGCCTCGGCATCGGCCTGCACGCGGCGGGCCTCGGCCTCTTGCCTTGCGGCATAAAGGTCGCCATCGGCCTGCAGTTCGACCGCCCGCTTCTGCCCTTCGGCCCGCGTCACCGCGGCGCGGCGCTCGCGCTCGGCGTTCAACTGCTGCAGCATCGCGTCCCGCGTCGCCTGGTCCAGGTTCACATCCAGGATCTCGGCGCGCGTCACCTCGATCCCCCAGTTGTCGACGGCATCCTCGACGCTGGTCTTGATCGTAGCGATCAGCATCGAGCGGTTCGACTGCACCTCGTCCAGTTCCATCTTGCCGATCTCGGCCCGCACGATACCGGCCACCGTGGTGGCAATCGCCCCGTCCACGTCGCGGATCCGGTAGACGGTCTTTTCCGGTTCGAGGATGCGGTAGAACACGCTGGTCTCGACCTGCACCAGCACGTTGTCGGCGGTGATCGCATCCTGGCTGGCATTGGGCAACTGGCGTTCCAGGATCGACACCTTGTGCGCCACCTTGTCCAGGAATGGCACGATGAAGTTGATGCCCGGCCCCAAAACCGCCTTCAGCCGGCCGAACCGCTCGACCACATGCTGTTCGGATTGCGGCACGATGCGGATCGCAAGAAAAACACACAGAATGATGAAAAGGGCCAGCAGCAGAACGAACAGGTTCCCGCCCACGAGTTCAGAGATCATGTCAATATCCATATCGGTCTCTTCCGGCTTCATGGCGCGGAGAATGCCCCGAACGCCCCCCGAGGCAAAGCGCTTTCGGATGGGAAAGCGATGCGGGTTTTCCCGCACTCCACCCGTCCGCCCGCGCTTCCCCTTGCCGCCGCGCGGCCCTATCTTGGCCCCATGCCTGCCCTGTGCCGCGATTGCCTGACCACATTCGACACCGGCCCCCGGTGTCCGGCCTGTCGCAGCCCGCGCGTCACCGCCCACCGCGAACTGTTCGACCTGTCCATCGCGCATATGGATTGCGATGCCTTCTATGCCTCGGTCGAGAAACGCGACAATCCGGATCTGCGCGACAAGCCCGTCATCATCGGCGGCGGCAAACGCGGTGTGGTGTCCACCGCCTGCTACATCGCGCGGATCAAGGGCGTGCGTTCGGCCATGCCGATGTTCAAGGCGCTGCAACTCTGCCCCGAGGCCGTCGTCGTCAAGGGCCGGATGGAGGTCTATTCCGAGGTCAGCCGCCAGATCCGCCAGATGATGGAGGATATGACACCGGCCATCGAACCCCTGTCGCTGGACGAGGCATTTCTCGACCTGACCGGCACGGCGCGGCTCCATGGCAAACCCCCGGCGGTCCTGCTGGCCAATCTCGTCAAGCGCATGCAGACGGAACTGGGCATCACCGGCTCGGTCGGGCTCAGCCACAACAAGTTCCTGGCCAAACTGGCCTCGGATCTCGACAAGCCGCGCGGCTTTTCCGTGATCGGGCGCGCCGAAACGCTCGATTTTCTCGAACCCAAGCCCGTCGGCGTGATCTGGGGCCTTGGCGATGCGGGCCAGCGCGCCCTGGCCGAGGCCGGCATCCGCACCATCGCCGATCTGCGCCGGTGGGAGCGTGACGCGCTGGCAGACCGCTTCGGGTCACAGGGCCTGCGCCTCTATGACCTTGCGCGCGGCGCGGATACCCGCCGCGTGTCGCGCGACCGCGCGGTCAAAAGCATCTCGAACGAAACGACCTTTTCCGAGGACATCGCAGATGTCAGCCTGCTGGATGGCCATATCTGGCGCCTGTCCGAGAAACTGTCTGATCGCGCCAAGGCCAAGGGGCTGGCCGGGCGCACCGTCACGCTGAAACTCAAACGCAGCGATTTTCGCCTGCTGACGCGGCGCGTCGGCCTGCCTGACGGCACCCAGACGGCCGATCGCATCTATCGCACCGCGCGGGGCCTGTTCGACCGGATGGACCACCCAAAGCCATATCGCCTGATCGGTGTCGGCATCTCCGACCTGATGCCCGCGGACAAGGCCGACCGCGAGGGCGATCTGCTCGACCCGCAAGAGGCCGCCCGCCGCGCGGCGGAACGCGCCACCGACCAGATCCGCGCCCGCTTCGGTGCCGAGGCGATCCTCAAGGGGCGCGCGCTGCGCTGAACCGACCCGACCGGTCTATTCGGCCGCCAGCGGCATCCGTGCGGGTTCGGCCCCGATCACGCGGGCCAGAACGCCGGTGATCATCCGCTTGACCGCGTCGAAATTTCCGTTCGGGCGGACCATGCGTTCGTTCATGTAAAGGGCGCGGTCGATCTCTATCTGTACGGCATGCCAGCCCCGCGACGGACGCCCGTAGCGCTGCGTGACATAGGCCCCGGCAAACGGCGCGTTGCGGCTGACCACAAGGCCCGCATCGGTGAACCCGGCCTCCAGCGCATCCAGCAGATCGGGCCGGGCCGACGCCCCGAACCGATCGCCCAGAACAACCTCGGGTCGCCGGCGACCGGGCCGCGCCAGACCGTCCAGCGCCTCATGCGGCATCGAGTGAAAATCCAGCACGACAGCCGACCCGAACCGCGCGTGCGCCTCACGCATCAGGGTGTCGAGGCATTCATGATAGGGCTGCCAGATCGCGCTCAACCGGGCCTCGGCCTCGTCCAGCGACAGCTTGCCGCGATAGATCGCACGGCCATTGGCCACCACCCGCGGGATCACGCCCAGGCCCGAGGTGATGCGCGGCGTCTGCACGATGCGCTTGACCCCGTCGATCACGGCCGGGTCCAACTCGTCGCGGCTGCGGTTCAGATCCAGATAGGCACGCGGATATTCGGCGGCCAGCAGCGGTGCGCCAAGCCGGGGGGCCTCGGCCACCAATTCGTCCATGAAGGCATCTTCCGACGACCGGATCCCCAGCTCGTCCAGCATCGAGGCGCGCAGGAAGGCCGGCGGATAATGCCGCCCCGAATGGGGCGAGGCCACGATGATCGGCGTCACGGCCATGTCGGGCTGAAAAAGGCGATAGGGCGGGTGCATCCGGGTTCCTCGCGGCTCTTGACGCGATACCATATAGCGACGTTTCAAGGGATGCCAAAAGCCCTTGAACCCCGTTTCGACTCCTTTTATAGACCGCTCACCCACGCGGCGCGCAGCGACTTGGGGAACGGGGTTTGCCCTGTCCTCGGTCCAGATGCCAGGGGGAACGGGCGGTTAGCTCAGCGGTAGAGCACTACGTTGACATCGTAGGGGTCACTGGTTCGATCCCAGTACCGCCCACCATTTTCCGCTTCCTGTCGAAAGGGGGCGGGGTTCGCCGGCCCCGCAGGGGGTCAAGGATTTCAAGGCGCATCGCCGCGCCGCGACGAAGGAGAGGACTGATGAAGGTCAAGAACTCGCTCCGCTCGCTCAAGCAGCGCCACCGCGATTGCCGCGTCGTGCGCCGCAAGGGCCGGGTTTATGTGATCAACAAGACCCAGCGCCGGTTCAAGGCCCGCCAGGGCTGAGATACCGACCGGATCACATGAAAAAGGCCGCCCGTTTGGGCGGCCTTTTTCTTTTGTGCGGCGCACGAAACCCCGGGGTCAGCGCAGGATGCCCCCGATCGACTCGGCCAGCAGGCGCACGACCAGCACCTGATCGAGATATCCCGTTTCCCGCAGCCCACGCGCCCGCTGATAGCGCCGGATCGCGGCTCGCGTCTGCGCATCGAACCGGCCATCGACCCGGCCGGGCTCCAGCCCAAGCCGTTGCAGGCGCTGCTCGATCAGCGAGCGTGTCACGGGTTGCAGATTCAACGCGGCTTCCTGCGCCTCGAGACGCGCGCGGTCCTGCGCGCTCAGGCCGCTTTCCAGCTCGTCGATGCGATTGCGGGCGATATCGGCGCGCCGGCCATTCGGAAAATTCTGCAGATAGGCGCGATAGGCCGACACGGTGTCGCGCTGCTGCGTCAGGCGCCAGGCCGCATCCTCGTCAACCTGCAGGATGGATTGCAACCGACTGCGGGCCTCGTCGGCGAAAAGCCCCTCGGGATAACGGTCGAGATAGCGGCGCAACCCCTCCACGGTCTGCCCCTGCCCCGTGGCCTGCCAAAAGGCGCGATCGGCGCGTTCCTCGGCCGCGCGGCGTTCACGCTCCTCCTCGGCCAGGGCGGCCTCGCGCGCCCGGCCCTGCGCGCGCAGTGCGGCCAGTTGCGGCGCATCGAGATACCCGGTGACGGCCACGTTTTGCGCCCCTTGCCACGCGCGAATGGCCGTGCGCGTGCCGGTGCCGAAAATCCCGTCCACGCCGCGCGTGTCATATCCCAGGATCGTCAGGTGACGCTGCACCTGCCGCCGCCCGTCCCGGTCGAGGCCCAGGGCCTCTTCGGCGGCTTGCGCGATCTCTTCGGGGGTCGGCTGGGGCGCTTCGGCCCTGAGACGCGCCAGATCGGCAAAGGCCCCGTCCGGATAGCGTTGCAGATAGGCCCGGTAGGCCGCCGGCGTGTCCAGTTCCTGCGCGGCCTCCCATAGGGCGGTCTCGTCAGGGGACGGCTGCGGCGTGGGCTGCGGGCGCGGCGGGCGGTCGTCGCTGGCCGGCGCGTCATCGAGGAACGGGACCGCGCCTGAAACGAACCCCGCGACCTGCAAACCGCGCGCGCGCCGCAATGCGGCGGCAAGGTCCACGCCGGGGCGCAGGACACCGTCCTGCATCAGATCGACCAGCTCGCGCGTCGCGCCGCGGATCACCGTCACCCCCTGCGGCGGGGCCAAGACCCCGACACCCCTGTTCAGACCGCGGCCAAGGGGCATCCGGCGTTCCTCGACCCCCAACAGCACAAGGGCCCGTCCGGGCGCCGAGGCCGCCACCTGCTGCAGGATCGACAGCGGCAGGCCCACGCCAGACACCTCGGCCAAATCGGGGGCATTGGCCTCGCGCCCCAAAAGCCAAGTCTCGCCGCCACCGGTCGCAAAATGCCCGGTCGCGGCGATCACCACGCGCGTGTCTTCCTCGGCCTCGAGCAGGCGCGACAGACCCGCGCGCAACTCCTCGGCGGTGCCATTGCCCACGCTGATGACGTCGAACCCGGCCCCGCGCAACTGACCCTCCAGGCGCGACATCACCCGCGTCTCGCGCAGGTTCTGGGCGTTGTCGTAACGGGCACTGGCGATCAGCAGCGCCGTATCGGCGGCCACCGGCCCCGGCAGGCTCAGCAACAGGGCAAGGGCGAAAGGTCGGGCACGCATGCGGCATCTCTCCGGCAAGGGAATCAGTGCCATGACCCTAGCATGCCGGGTCGGTGTTACCCGATGACAGCGACCTGCCGCCGGATAACACGCGCCGGATCAGTCGTAGCTGCGCTGATCGTCGATCACCTTGCCGTCGTTCGGCAGGCTGCCCGGCGCCATGACCTCGACCCTGCCCTTCAGCTTCAGGCAGGCGACGACGCTGTCGGCGTAGCGCTCGGGCGCTGTGCCCTCAACCTCGACCTGCACGGTCATCGCATCCATCTCGCCCTCTCGCGTGGCCACGACGCGGGCGCGGACCACCTCGGGGTGGCGGGCCACGAACTCGGCCACCTGTTCGGGGCGCACGAACATGCCCTTGATCTTGGTGGTCTGATCGGCCCGGCCCATCCAGCCCTTGATCCGCATGTTGGTGCGGCCGCAGGGGCTGACCCCGGACAGGACGGCCGACAGATCACCGGTCGCAAAGCGGATCAGCGGGTAATCGGGGTTCAACGTCGTGACCACGACTTCGCCCACCTCGCCCTCGGCCACCGGGTCGCCCGTGCCGGGGCGCACGATCTCGACGATCACGCCCTCGTCCACGATCATGCCGTCCATGGCGGGGGACTCGTAGGCGATATTGCCCAGATCGGCGGTGGCATAGTTCTGCAGACAGCGAATGCCGCGATCCGCGTATTCCTGGCGCAGGCTTGGGAACAACGCGCCGCCGCCCACGGCGGCCTTGGTGATGCCCAAGCTCACGCCCATTTCGTCGGCCTTGTCCAGGATCACCTTCAGGTAATCGGGCGTGCCCGCATAGGCGGTCGATCCAACATCGGCGGCCGCGCGCACCTGCAACTCCGTCTGGCCGACGCCCGCGGGCAGCACGGCCGCCCCGACGGCGCGCGCCCCGGATTCGAAGATCATGCCAGCCGGCGTCAGGTGATACCCGAAACAGTTCTGCACGATATCGCCGGCCCCGATACCCACCGCATGCAGGAACCGCCCGATGCGCCACCAGTCGGCGCTGACATCGCCGGGCTCGTAGATCGGCCCCGGCGACTGGAAGATATGGGCGAACCCGCTGGCCGGTCTCGTCGTGAACCCGCCGAAAGGGCTGGCGGCAGCCTGCGCGCGGCCCAGTTCCGATTTCCGCAGCACCGGCAAAGCCGCCAGCACCGCCCGGTCGGTGATCGCACCCGCGTCCACACCAGCAAAGCTGTCGCCATATCCCGGCAGGGCCTGGGCGCGCGCCACCTGCTCTGGCAGATCGCGGGCGATATCGGCCTCGCGGGCCTCGGCGCTGCGGGTCTCGAGCGCGTCGAAATGGGGTTGGTCTTGATCCAGCATCAGCTCAGCCACCTCTTACGGCGACGGTAGCTTCGGACATCGCGAAAGCTCTTGCGCCCCTCGTCACTCATCCCGAGGTAGAATTCCTTCACGTCGGGGTTTTCCCTCAGGTCCCGCGCCGGCCCGTCCATCACCACACGTCCCGATTCCAGGATGTAGCCGTAATGGGCAAAGCGCAGCGCCACATTCGTGTTCTGCTCGGCCAGCAGGAAGGTCACGCCCTGTTCCTCGTTCAGGCGTTTCACGATGCCAAAGATCTGTTCCACCAATTGCGGCGCCAGACCCATCGACGGCTCGTCCAGCAGGATGGTCTCGGGCCGGCTCATCAGGGCACGCCCGATGGCGCACATCTGCTGTTCCCCGCCCGAGGTATAGCCCGCCTGACTGCGGCGGCGTTCCTTCAGGCGCGGGAAATACTCGTAGACCATGTCGAGATCGGCATCGACCGCGCCGCGCCCGTCCTTGCGGGTATAGGCGCCGGTCAGCAGGTTTTCCTCGACCGTCAGGTGTTCGAAACAGTGGCGGCCTTCCATCACCTGGATCACGCCGCGATCCACCAGATCCGAGGGCGACAGGTTCGCGACACCTTCGCCGCGATACTGGATGCTGCCCTTGGTCACCTCGCCGCGTTCGGAATGCAGCAGGTTGGAAATGGCCTTGAGCGTCGTGGTCTTGCCAGCGCCGTTGCCCCCCAACAGGGCGGTGATCCCGCCCTTGGGCACCTTCAGGCTGACCCCCTTCAGCACAAGGATCACGTGATTGTAGATCACCTCGATATTGTTGACTTCCAGCAGGTCCTCGGCCTCGGCCAGTTCCGGCGCATGCCCGTCGCCATGCACTTCTGTCGGCTGATCCAGCATCTCGGCAATCCTCGGTTTGGCTTTGCGCGGTCCGCGCCCGACTGGGCGGTCTCGCGTCTTTGGTTGTCCTGAAATCTGCGGTCCGGCGGCAGCAGGGTCGCGCCGCCGCCGGATGCGGTGTCAGATCAGCTGTCCTGACAGCGCAGCGTGATGTTGTTTTCCTCGGCGTATTGGGCCGAATCTTCCATCACCAGCGGCGTGATGACGCTGTCGTCGGGCGCGACGAAGTCGGTCAGGGTGACCCACTCGCTGCCGTTCCACTGCTGCAGCGTCGCCATGCCCGACCCGCCGTGATCGGCACAGCTGACCGAGAACTCGGGGCCGATCATCGGCATGCCAAGCTCTTCCATGCGGGTGTTGGTCATCTCCAGCGCTTCCATCCCGTCGCGCATCATCGACGCGTCGATATCGGCGACACCGTGGATGTCCTGCGCGGTGCGGGCGGCCTCGGCGGCCAGCATCGCGGCATACATGCCACGGGTATAGAGCACGTTGCCCAGGTTGGTGCCGTCACCGGCGGCAAGCCCCGCGTCAATCACGTGTTCCTGGATCTCGGCGAAGATCGGCATGTCACCCAGCGTGTTCATGTTCAGCGCGCGATAGCCGGCCGCCGCTTCGCCGGCCTGTTCGACATCGTGGTCCGCACCGGCCCACCAGTTGCCGATGAAGTTCTCCATCGGGTACCGGATGTTGATGGCTTCCTGGATGGCGACCTGGTTCATCACGCCCCAGCCCCACATGATGACGTAGTCCGGGCGCTCGCGGCGGATCGACAGCCACTGGTTGCCCTGCTCCTGACCGGGGTGGTCCACGGCCAGCTGGGTCAGTTCGAACCCATGCTGTTCCGACAGGATCTCGAGCGTGCGGATCGGCTCACGGCCATAGGCCGAGTTGTGGTAGAGCAGCGTGATGGTCTGGCCGCTCAGATCGCCGTCGTTTTCCTCGAGCAGGTTGTTGATGATCACCGACGCCGCGTCCCAGTAGTTCGCGGGGTAGTTGAACACGTGGCTGAACACCTCGCCGTTCGCGGCCGAGGTGCGGCCATAGCCCATCGTGTGCAGCGGGATGCCATCGGCGGTGGCGCGCGGGATCAGCTGGTAGGTGATGCCGGTCGACAGCGGCTGATAGACAAGCGCGCCCTCGCCCTTGGTCGATTCGTAGCATTCCACGCCGCGCTCGGTGTTATAGGCGGTTTCGCATTCGATCACGCGAGTCATCACGCCGCCGATGCCGTCGTCACGTTCGTTGAGCAGGGTGAAATAATCCTGGTAGCCGTCCGAGAACGGGATACCGCCCGCCGCATAGGCGCCGGTCCGGTAGCTGAGGTCGGGGAACACCAGGTCCGCCAGCGCCGGGCTTGCGGCCATGGTGCCCGCGGCAACCATCGTCATCAGTGTCTTCATCGGGGTAGTCCTCCCTTGGGTTTATCCGATTTTTTTCATCCGTCCCGGTTGGCCCCGGGTTTCTCTGTGATTGCGCCGCCGCGCCTCCTCGCGCGGCGGAAATCCGGTGCGCCCGCTTATCAGTGCGGGAAGGGCCAAAGCCGCAGCTTTTCCTTCATCAGCGCCCAGAGACGGGCCAGCCCGTGCGGCTCGACGATCAGGAAGAACATGATCAACCCGCCCACGATCACGAACTGGAAATGCGCCGAGATCGCGGTGTCGAAGCCCAGCGTGTCCACCAGCAAAAGCTTCAGAACCACCGGCAACAGCACCATGAAGGCCGCCCCGGCAAAACTGCCGAACATCGACCCCAGCCCCCCGATGATGATCATGAAGAGCACGAGGAACGATTTCTGGATGCCGTAGGCCTCGCCCACCTCGACCGCGCCGAGATAGACAGTGAACAGCAACGCGCCGGAGATCCCGACATAGAACGAACTGACCGCAAAGGCCGACAGCTTCGCCCTGAGCGGGTTCACCCCGATGATTTCGGCCGCGATATCCATGTCGCGGATCGCCATCCACTGCCGCCCGAGGCTGCCGCGCGTCAGGTTCCGCGCCACCCAGGCCAGCACGAACAGGAACAGGAAGCAGAAGACATAGTTCACCCAGGCCTCGGCGTTGGGGCCGGTCACCGGCTGGCCGAACATGAACCGCTCGGGCGCGTTGATCTGCCCCGAGGCCGAGTAGTTGTAGAACCACGGCACCTTGTTGAACACCCACACCAGAAAGAACTGTGCGGCCAGCGTCGCCACCGCCAGGTAGAATCCCTTGATGCGCAGAGACGGCAGGCCGAACATCACGCCCACGATGGCAGTCATGACCCCCGACAACAGCGTGACCGTGACCATGTCCATCCAGGGAAAGGCCGTCATCAGCTTGTACGAGGTATAGGCCCCCACCGCCATGAACCCGCCGGTGCCCAGCGAGACCTGCCCGCAATAGCCCGTCAGGATGTTCAGGCCGATGGCCGCGATCGCATAGATCAGGAACGGCAGCAGGATGGCGTTGGCCCAGTAGTCGTTCACGAGGAACGGCACCACGCCCAGACCGACGATCAGGGCCAGGTAGTATCCCCAGCGATCGAACTTGATCGGGAAGGTCTGGTTGTCGGCAGTGTAGGACGTCTTGAAATCGCCCGCTTCACGGTAGAACATGCATCCCTCCCCGGATTTTCGCATGCGAACAGGCATCGCGGCGCGTCAAACGCCCCGGTGCCATTCGGATTGTCTGTTGTGTGGACCCGGCCGCGATGCGCGGGGTCAGCGGCACTCCACCCGGCGCCGGCCGTAAATGCCGACCGCCAGTCCGATGAGGCAAAGCACCGGCATGCTCCAATGCACGCCCGCTCCGCCGACCAGACCCGAGACGGTGAACAGCGCGCTCACCCAGAAGATGGCAAAGCCCACCGTCGTCAGGATCGCGCAGAGCTTCAGCCCCGCAGACGACGCCCCCCTCGCATAGTCTGGCTTGCCGATATTCGGCTGCTGGATCTCGTCCAATGCCATGGCACGTCTTCCTCCCGAAAACGCCGCGGCTGATCCCATCCTGATCGGCCCGCGGCCCCTGTCCTGCGCCAAATCGCGCCGTGACAGACTGCCGCGAAAGATCGCGCGCGTCAGCAGTTATTTTGACAAATTGCCGCATCACGCGTTCACACCCTCTCGATGATCTTCTCGCCGAACAGGCCCTGCGGCCGGAACACGAGGAACAGAAGCGCGAGGACATAGGCGAACCAGTTCTCGGTCGCGCCGCCGATCATCGGGCCGATCGCGAACTCGAACAGGGCCTCGCCCACCCCGATGATCAGGCCGCCCACGATGGCCCCGGGGATCGAGGTGAACCCGCCCAGCATCAGCACCGGCAACGCCTTGAGCGCGATCAGCGACAGCGAGAACTGCACCCCCGATTTCGAGCCCCACATGATGCCGGCCACCAGCGCGACCATCCCGGCCAGGGACCAGACCAGCACCCACACGTAGTTCAGCTTGATGCCCACAGACAGCGCGGCCTGGTGATCGTCGGCCACGGCGCGCATCGCGCGGCCCTGCTTGGTGTATTGGGTATAGGCCACCAGCGCACCCACCAGGATCGCGGCGATGATCGCGGCCGAGATGTCCAGATTGTCGATGAAGAACCCGTATCCGAAGATCTCGAAGGTGGCGCTGTCGATGGCGTCGTTGATGCCCTGCGGCAGGCCGACATCGAGATTGCGGATCTCAGACCCCCACATCAGGTCCGACACCCCTTCGAGGAAATAAGCCAGCCCGATCGTCGCCATGAACAGGATGATCGGTTCCTGCCCGACAAGATGCTTGAAGATGAACCGCTGCACGAACAGCGCAAAGCCGATCATGATCACGACCGTCAGAGCGATGGCGAACAGCGCCGGCACCTCCCAGCCGAAATAATGGATGTCGGTACCGAAGATCTCGTTGATCAGATGCCCGAACGGCACCCGGCCCTGCTGGATGCCCACCAGCGTCATCGCCGCGAAAAGCGCCATGACCCCCTGGGCATAATTGAAGATACCGCTGGCCTTGAAGATCAGCACGAAGCCGAGGGCCACCAGCGCATACATCACGCCGTTCAGAAGGCCGTTCAGCGTGACCTCCATTGCAAAGATCAGTTGCTCGGGCATGCTGGGCCTCCGTGCGGGGTGTATGTACGGGCTGTGTACAGGCTGTGTACGGGGTGTGACGTGGCGTGCCGGGCGCGATCAGTCATGGCTGACCCCCAGATAGGCATCGATGACTTCCTGGTTGTTGCGCACCTCGTCGGGCGTGCCGTCGCCGATCTTCTTGCCGTAATCCATCACGACAACGCGGTCCGACAGGTCCATGACAACGCCCATGTCATGCTCGATCAGCACGATGGTCGTGCCGAACTCGTCGTTCACATCCAGGATGAAGCGCGACATGTCCTCCTTCTCCTCGACATTCATCCCCGCCATGGGTTCGTCGAGCAAAAGGATGCGCGGTTCAGCCGCCAGCGCGCGGGCCAGTTCGACCCGCTTCTTCAGGCCGTAGGGCAGCCGCCCAACGGGCGTCTTGCGGATCGCCTGAATCTCGAGAAAGTCAATGATTTCCTCGGCTTTTTCGCGGTTCTCGACCTCTTCTCGCTGCGCCTTTCCCCACCACAAACCCTGGTCGAGGAAACTGGCCTTCATGTGGTTCAGCCGCCCGGTCATCACGTTGTCCAGAACCGTCATCCCCTCGAACAGGGCGATGTTCTGAAAGGTCCGCGCGATGCCTTGCCGGGCCACCTGATAGGGCTTCATCGGCTTGCGGATCGCCCCCTTGTACCAGACCTCGCCCTCCTGCGGGTTGTAGAAGCCCGAGATGACATTGAGCATCGATGACTTGCCGGCCCCATTGGGCCCGATGATCGCCCGGATCTCGCCCTCACGAATGTCGAAGGAAATATCCTTGATCGCCTCGACTCCGCCGAACCGCAGGGTGATATGCTTCATTTCCATCACCACACCGCCGATCGTGCGACCGTCTTCGGTGACATACCCTTCGTGAGGATTGATGGGCGGGTGTATCGCCTCGTTCATTCCGCGTTCTCCCTGGCCGCTTGCCCGGATCGAAAGATCAGCGCCCCGATCAGGCCGTAAATCAAAAGGGCGATCAGCGCCCAAGTGAGGTTCTCTTCCCAAAGCTCCGGCATCCCGAAAAGCAGCGCCGCAACCCCGCAAATCCCGATGGCGCCGCCCTGGATGACCGCGGCGCCGGTGCGGACATAGCGTCCGGCCACCCAACTCGCGGCAAACCCGAGCAGAAACAGGGCAATCGCCGCCAGGCTCATGTCCGGCGCCCTTGCGGGATGGCGGGCGGGGCGACAGCGATAGCTGAGCGTCCGCACGTCATTCCGCCGCCACCTGAGCCGGTTGCCCCGTCGTGACCACCTTGGCGTCGCGCAACTGCAGCGTCGCCTTGATTTTGCCCTTGCGGCCGTCCTCGTAGGTCACTTCGGTTTCGGTGTATTGCTCGGTCTTGCCGGAATAGAGCGCATCGATGAGATCGTCGAATTTCTCGGCGATGATGTTGCGCCGCACCTTGCGGGTTCGGGTCAATTCGCCATCGTCGGCATCCAGTTCCTTGTGCAGCACAAGGAACCTGTGGATCTGACAGCCTGACAGCATCTCGTCCTGCGCGATGCTCTCGTTCGTTTCCTCGACATGTTGCTGGATGGTCTCCAGCACGCGGGGGTGCCCGGCCAGTTCCTGATAGGACGAATAGGCGATGTTGTTGCGCTCGGCCCAGTTGCCCACCGCCGTCAGGTCGATGTTGATAAAGGCCGTGCACATCTCGCGCCCGTTGCCGAACACCACGGCCTCGAGGATATTGGGATAGAATTTCAGCTTGTTCTCGACGTATTTCGGCGCGAACAGGCGGCCATCGGCCATTTTGCCCACGTCCTTGGCGCGGTCGATGATGCGCAGATGCCCGGTGCCTTCCTCGATGAAGCCCGCATCGCCGGTGGCCACCCAGCCCTCGGCATCCTTGGTCGAGGCCGTCGAGTCGGGGTTCTTGTAGTATTCGACGAACACGCCGGGGCTGCGGTAGTAGACTTCGCCATTCTCGTCGATCCGCAACTCGACACCGGGCGACGGCACGCCGACCGTGTCGGGCCGCACCTCGTGGTCGGGTTGCTGGGTGATGAACACGCTGGCCTCGGTCTGGCCGTAAAGCTGTTTCAGGTTGATCCCCAGCGAGCGGTAAAAATCGAAGATTTCGGGGCCGATCGCCTCGCCGGCGGTATAGCCGACGCGCACGCGGCTCAGGCCCAGGGTGTTCTTCAACGGACCATAGACCAGCTTGTCGCCGAGCGCGTAGATCAGGCGATCCATCGCGCCAACCGACTTGCCGTCCAGCATGCGCGGGCCGACGCCGCGGGCGTGTTCCATGAAATAATGGAACATGCGGCGCTTGAAACGCCCGGCATCCTCCATGCGGATCATCACACTGGTCAGCATGTTCTCGAAAATGCGCGGCGGGGCAAAGAAATAGGTCGGCCCGATTTCGCGCAGGTCGGTCAGCATGGTCTCGGGGCTTTCGGGGCAGTTGACGCAGAACCCCGTCCAGTACGCCTGACCGATCGAGAAGATGAAGTCGCCCACCCAGGCCATCGGCAGGTAGGCCAGCACCTCTTCGCTGGGGCCGAGATCGTCGAACTCGGACGAATTCTTGGCCGTCTCCAGGATGTTGCGGTTTGACAGCACCACGCCCTTGGGCTTGCCCGTCGTGCCCGAGGTATAGAGCATCACGCAGGTATCGTCATACCGCAGGGCGCTTTCGCGCTCGCGCATGATCGGCTCGAGACGGTAATGGCCGGCGCGGCCCTCGGCCTGCACATCCTCCATCGCGTTCATGTGGGTGTGGTCGTATTTGCGCATGCCGCGCTTGTCGACATAGACGATCTGGTCGATGCCATGCACCGTTTCCTGCACCTCGATCACCTTGTCGACCTGCTCCTGGTCGCCGCAGATGACAAAGCGCGCGCCACAGTGTTCCAGCACATAGGCCATCTCTTCGGCGGGCGAGTCCTGATACAGCGCGACCGGGATCGCCCCGCATTTCTGGGCTGCCACGAAGGACCAGTAGAGCGCCGGACGGTTGCGCCCGATGATCGCGAGGTAGTCCCCCTTTTCCAGCCCCAGCGCGAGCAACCCCATGGCCAGCGCCTCGATCTCTTCGGCGGCTTCGGCCCAGGACCAGCTTTGCCAGATGCCGAATTCCTTTTCGCGATAGGCCGGTTTCGACCCGAATTGCGAAACGTTTCGGGCCAGCAGCGCAGGCACGGATTGCGGTGCGCCCGAGGGCGGTGTCTGAGTAGCCAAAGTCGTTCCTCCCTTCGCCGATCTCCCCACCGGCGGTTACGGGGTCGCCTGTTAGGGCGAGCCAGCGACTCCCGTCGCCTATACCGTGCCAGCAAATTGCTCGCGGTCAAGTTTTGCCTGACTTTTTCCCAATCCTAACGAATTGTAACAGCACGCGAGGGAAGCTTGACGAACGCATCCAAGGGGGCCAGCGATGAGGACCGGGGAGGACGACACCATGCCGCTTGCGGCCGCGACCGATCACTTGACCCGTGCCGGTCTGAACCTGATTCAGCAGGCGCTGTCGATCTATGACGCCGACCTGCGCCTGGCGGTGTGCAACCGGCCGTTCCAGACCATGTTCGGCCTGCCCGAACGCCTTGTCAGCCCCGGCGCACGGTTCGACGAAACGGTGCGCTGGCTGGCCGCGCATGGCGAATATGGCGAGGTCGAGGATATCGACGGCTTCGTCCGCGACCGGGTCGAGGCCGCGCGCGCTTTCATGCCCCATTACATGGAACGGCGCCGGTCGAACGGCCGCACGATCAGCGTCGAGGGGTCCCCCCTGCCCGAGGGCGGGTGGGTCACGGTCTATACCGACATCACCGCCGCCAAGCGGCAGGAGACCCTGCTGCGTGCCCGCTCGGAGGAGTTGAGCGACCAACTGCTGAGCCATACCGAGGAACTGACACGCACCAATCGGCGGCTGGAGGCCACGATCGGACAGTTGGAAGAGGCCAAGCGCCAGCTGACCGAGATGGAGGCGCGCATTCGCCTGACCACCGAGATGACGCCGGCCCATATCGCGCGGCTGGATACCGACGGCGTCTATACCTACACGAATCGACGCCTGTCCTCGGTCATGCCGGGGCGGCGCAGCGATGTGGTCGGCCTGTGTTATCTGGACGTGATGGGCGAGGTGACGGGCGCGCGCCTGCGCCCCGCCTT
Source organism: Roseibacterium elongatum DSM 19469 (assembly GCF_000590925.1). Taxonomy (NCBI): domain Bacteria; kingdom Pseudomonadati; phylum Pseudomonadota; class Alphaproteobacteria; order Rhodobacterales; family Roseobacteraceae; genus Roseicyclus; species Roseicyclus elongatus. The sequence goes on from NZ_CP004372.1 coordinate 750,934, forward strand.
CGAGGCCGCCCTGGCGGGCGAGGCCAGCGTTCTGGAATATGACGACGCCGGGTCGGGCCGGCGCATCCGCACCGCTTTCACGCCGGATCGGGCCGACCCGGAGGGCCCCATCACAGGGGTCTACCTGTTGTCGACCGACATGACCGAAGAGGCCCAGACCCGCGCCGCCCTGGCCCAGACGCACAAGCGCGAACTTGCCGCGCAACTGACCAGCGGCCTTGCCCATGACTTCGCCAATCTCTTGACGATCATCCTGGGGCTGCAGGGTCGTCTGGAAAAGATGCCGCTGCCCCATGGTGCGCATGAATTGACCAGCGCGACGCGTATGGCCGCGCGGCGCGGCGGCACCCTGCTGGACAAGATCGCGCGCATGTCCGGCCCGCGCGACATCAAGGCCGGGCCGGTCGTGCTGCGCGATTTCCTCGACAGTTTCGCGCCCCTCGCCCGTGCGGCCCTGACGCCCGAGATCACGCTGACCATCGACAACCGCATCGCGCCGCCCGCCTTGATGCTGGATGCCGGCAGCTTGCAGGACAGCCTGTTGAACCTTGTGCTGAATGCCCGCGACGCGATCGGAAACCGCCCCGGCCGGATCGAGATCACGCTGCGAAGCCAACAGGACACCTGGTTGGAGATCGCCGTTCAGGACACCGGCCCAGGCTTTTCCGACATCGCCCTGGAAAAGGCGACGGCCCCTTTCTTTACCACCAAGGGCGACGAAGGGTCGGGGCTGGGTCTGTCGATGGTCTATGACCTGACGAAACTGGCGGGGGGCAAGGTGGCGCTGGCCAATGCACCCGCGGGCGGCGCCGTTGTCACGTTGCGCCTGCCGCTGCGCCCCGCCAAGGCCGAGGCGCGCCCGATGCTGGTCTTGCTGGTGGACGACGACGCGGAATTGCGGGCGGGTGTCCGCGATCTGCTGATCGGCCTGGGCCATCAGGTGATCGAGGCCGCCAGCGCCGAAGAGGCGCTGACCCTGGCCGAGATCCCCGGCATCGACTGGGTGCTGTCCGATCTGCGCCTGGGCGAAATGGACGGGCTCGATCTCTTGTCCGGCCTGGCGACGCGCCACCCTGGCCTGCGCCTGGCGCTGATGACATCGGCCCCCGAAAGCGACGCCCGCCGCAGGGCCGCCGCCGCGCGCTGGCCGGTCCTGTCCAAGCCGGTGGACGCGCCGCATCTGCTGTATCTGCTCAGTATCGAGGACGCTGCATGAGCCAACCCTTTGTCACCATTCTCGACGACGAGCCGCAAATCCGCGCCATGCTGTCCGACGCGCTGACCGAGGCCGGGTTCCGCACCGCCAGTTTCGCCCGCGCCACCGAGTTCGAGGCCGCCCTCGCCCATGCCACGCCGGATGTCTGCCTTGTCGATCTGGGCCTGCCGGATCGCGACGGCCTGGCCCTTGTGCATCGGCTGGCGCTGGAATCGGGGGCGGCGATCATCATCATCTCGGGCCGCGCACAGGTGCAGGACCGTGTCACGGGGCTGGAACTGGGCGCCGATGACTACATCATCAAACCCTTCGACCCGACCGAGGTCGTGGCCCGCATCCGCGCCCGGCTGCGGGTCTCGCGGCCCAAAGGCAACGACCACCAGACGGCGCGGTTCAACGGTTGGACGGCCCATTTCGATCGTTACATCCTTGAGGACGACACCGGCGAGGAAACCGCCTTTTCCCATGCCGAGGGAGAAGTGCTGCGGATGTTCCTCGAGGCGCCCAAACGCCTGATCTCGCGGCAGCAGATGCAGGAAAACCTTGGCGGCGCGGCGGGCGAAAGCTTTGATCGCGCGATGGATGTGCGCATCTCGCGGCTGCGCACCAAGCTGCGCGAAGACCCCAAGAACCCGCGCCTGATCAAGACGATCTACGGCGCGGGGTATATCTTTCTGGGAAACGTCAGCTGGGGCTGAGACGGGGTTTGTGGGAGGGGGAGGGGGATGTCTGCTCAGAGCCCAAGGCGACCGAGGTTGCGTTTTGCACGAATGGCCACACGGGACAGAAACCGGTTCTTCACCCCACAATGTGCCAAGTTCTACTAAAAAGGGCGGCCATTGTCCTCAACAGATGCACTGGCCACGTCGGCGCGCATCCGTAGGTGGCCCGGGCCGAGACTTCACTGATCAAGATCAACGCCATAGGTCTCACTATTTCATATTAGCTGTGCGACCCAATATGAAAGCGAGAATGGAATGCAATTGTGTGAACGTGAGCTTGGCTGGATTTTTTGGGCGACAGCACTGGTTTTCCATGTCTGTTTGGCCAGCATTATCAGTGTGGGCGCGGCGCATGCTCAGCTAAATCCCTGCCCCTATACCAATGATGGTGATTGTGATGAGCCCAATGGCTTGGGCCTATGCGCGCCGGGCACGGACGTCGCGGACTGCTCCAACCCGAACTCCAATTTCGGCGGTGGCAGCGGTTACGCGGCCGGTGGAGGCTTCACGGGCGGGTTGTCCGGCACTCCGGGTGGTGGCGCCGTTGGAATGACGATCTATTCCCCATGGGTCTCCGTCACCAATGATCCGAACCAGTTCCGCGGTCAACGGGCCGGTGTTTTTCCATCGAGCACTTGCGATAGCGCGACAGGACGGGGCAGTGGGCCTTTTCCCGCTGGCTCTTACGACATCTATACCGGCAATGCTGGCAACACGGGATCCCTTCCTCCCACGGACATAAGAATGGCCACCGTCACCCTGCACTCCAATCGCATCTACACTGTCGATCTTGGAGGTGTGAACGGGTTCGGCTTCAGAGATAGTTCGGGCTTGGAATCGTTGTACGGGGCGCCGGGAGAGGGGTACGCGCGCATCTACCACCGAAACAGTGACACCAGAACGTGGCGGGCGCTCTGCATCCTTCCAACCGGCTGGGATATGACATGGTGTGGCACCGACATGTCGGGTTTCTCCTGCGCGGGTTCGTCCGTGTCGGCAAACACCACACTAGTGGGGTCTTGGCGGCTCGAAGATTCGGCAGGTGTCCCGGAAAACGAATTCACATTTCAATTCTTGTCGAATGGCGTTGTGCAGGCAGGACCCTTTTCCGGAAACTGGAGTCAGCAAGCCGACGGAACATACTTGGTTCAGTTCACCTCGACCCAATGGGTTAACCCCCAATTTTCTATTGCGATCTCGTCCGATGGGCGCTCGTTCACGGCGTATTTTGATGGATCAATCATCGGATACGGCTACCGTATGTAGCACGGGAAGCTCGAGGGCATCGCCCCCCGTGTGCCGCGCGTTGACACCCGGCGGAGAGCCAAGGCATCCGTTCCGTCGCCCCCCTCTGCGCGACGGCGATTGCTGCCATCTATCGACCAGCGCTGAGGTCCGCTTCGGGCCGTTGGCTGCGCTTTAGGCGGCACTCGCAAATGGCAGGATTGTCCCGCGCACCCGCCCCCTCACCCCAACCTTTCCACCGCGCGGGCCAGCACCTCGACCCCGGTGACCAGATCATCCTCGCCGGTGTCTTCCTCGAACGTGTGCGACACGCCGTTGATCGACGGCACGAAAAGCATCCCCACCGGCATCAGCCCCGCAAGGTTCGACGCATCGTGCAGCGCGCCCGAGGGCATCGCCCGCCAGCGCCCTGGCGCGACCTCGTCGGCGGCGGCGGATAGCGCCGCTTGCATGCCTGCATCCATCGGCATCGGCGCAAGGTCATGGCGCAGCTTGCCCCATGTGATCTCGCATCCCGTCTCGTCGCCCATGTCGCGCAACAGTTGCGCGATGGCCCCCTCCATCCGGTCCAGCCGGTCGGCGTCGATATCCCGCCATTGAAGCGAGAACTCGGCCCGCCCCGGCACCACCGACTGCGCGCCGGGATGCAGGCGGATATGGCCGATGGTCCAAACCGATTGCGGCGTCACGATATTGGCGAAGCGATCCGGCAGGGCCGTCGTGATCCGGGCCGCGACGGTGAAGGCATCGCGGCGCATCGCCATGGGCGTGGTACCCGCGTGGTTCTGCTGACCGTGCACCTCGACCTGGATCTGGCGCAAGCCGACGATGCCGGTCACGACGCCCACGGCCTCACCGGCCGCGTCCAGAACCGGGCCCTGTTCGATATGCGCCTCGAGAAACCCGGTGAAGCGCGCCGGGTCCAGCCAGTCACCCGCCCGGTCGGAGATCCGGGCGCGGGCCTCGGGCCATGTGGTGCCGTCCGTCGCCACCAGCTTGTCGGCATCGGCCTCGCTGAGCTTGCCCGACCACAGCGACGAGCCGGTCAGCGCGCCGAAGCGACCCTCTTCGTCCTGGAACGAGACGACAGAGACGGGCGGGCCACCGGCCTCTTGCGCGGCGCGGGCGATCTCGAGCGCGGCGATCACGCCATAGGCCCCGTCCAGCCAGCCACCCTCGGGCTGGGTGTCGGAATGCGACCCCATCAGCAGGCTGCGATCGCCCGGCGCCAGGCCGAACAGGTTGCCCGCCGGGTCCATATGCGGCGTCAGCCCGGCGTCGCGGAATTGCTCAGCCAACCAGTCGCGCGCGGCAAGGTCGGCCTCGGTAAAGGCGCGGCGGCGCACGCCCTTGCTGCCCGGCGCATCATCGCCGCCGAATGCGCGCAGCGTGTGAAGATCGGCAAGGAAACGGTCGGCGTGCGGGGTCATGTCTGGCCTCCTGTCGGCAGGTTTGCCAAGCTATTGGCACCCGATCGTGGTAGCGTCCAGCCCATGGATGTGACGGCCCTTGCCTTCTATGCCGCGATTTGCGCCCTGCTCAGCCTTGCGTCGCCGCGCCTCGGGCGCCCTTTCGTGCGGCTTGCCGTCGGCGCCGTAGTGGGCCTTGCCGCGGCGGCCCTTCTGCCGATCTTGAAGGGCGCTCTCGGCCTTGGCTGAGGTCGCCTTGCGCTTCGCCGCGCGATCGCCCATCACGGGGCGCAGGATCTGAAAAAGGGATTTGGTGTGGGCGAACTGGTTCTGGTCCGGCACGGGCAGGCGAATTCGGCGGCGAATGACGAGGCGGGCTATGACCGGCTGAGCGATCTGGGCCACCAGCAGGCCGCGTGGCTGGGCGCATGGCTGCGCAGCCATGATGCTCCTTTCGACGAGGTGTTCATGGGCGGTCTGCGCCGCCATCGCGAAACCGCCGAGGGCAGTGGGCGACATGGGCGCGGCGCCGCAGATCGATCTGCGCCTGGATGAACTGGATTATTTCAACCTGTCGCGCGCCCATGCGGAAAAGAACGGCGCGACCGAGATGCACGGCCCTGAGGATTTCGTGCACCATATCCGCGACATCATGCACGCCTGGCAGCGCGCCGAGATCCAGGGCAACGAAAGCTACGCCGATTTCGAGGCCCGCGTGGCCGAGGTGCTGCGCCTTGCCGCGACCCCCGGGCGGCGTGTGCTCTGCGTGACGTCAGGTGGTGTGATCGGCATGATGGTGCGTCACCTGCTGGACCTCGACATTGCGCGCATGGCGCATCTGCTGGTGCCGATCCGCAACTGCTCGATCCACCGCGTGATGGTTCTGGATCAGGCCATGATCCTGTCGGGCTTCAACGCGACGCCGCATCTGGATACGCCCGATCGCATCCACGCCCGCACCGAGTTCTGAAAGGGAAAACCGATGACACATCTCTGGGTTCGCCACGAGGAACGCCCGAACGAGGAACGCGCCGGCCTGACCCCTGACGGCGCCCGCGCCCTGATCGCGCAGGGCATGCGCGTGACGGTCGAGGACAGCCCGGTGCGCGCCATTCCCATCGACGGATACCGTGCTGCCGGGGCCGAAATCGCGCCCCCCGGCACATGGCGCAAGGCCCCGCGGGACGCGATCATCTTCGGCCTCAAGGAATTGCCCGAGGATGGCACCCCCCTGCCGCATCGTCACATCATGTTCGGCCACGCCTACAAGGGGCAACCGGCCGGGCGCGATCTGCTGAGACGCTTCAAGGCCGGGGGCGGCAGGCTCTACGATCTGGAATATCTCGTCGATGAGGACGGGCGCCGCGTGGCGGCCTTTGGCTACTGGGCGGGCTATGCGGGGGCGGCGATCTCGACCATGTGCTGGATCGCCCAAGCCGAGGGCGGCCTGTGCGGCCCCGTCGCCACCTACCCCGATGCCGAGGCCCTGCGCGACACCATCGCCGCTGCCCTCGACCGGATGGAGGGACACCGCCCCCGCGCGATCATCATCGGCGCCAAGGGCCGCGTCGGCACCGGGGCCGGCGATTTCTGCGACCAGATGGGGCTGCAGGTCACCCGCTGGGACATGGCGGAAACGGCCCATGGTGGCCCCTTCCCCGACATCCTCGAGCACGAGATTTTTCTCAATTGCATCCTCGCCACGCCGGGCGTGCCGGTCTTTGTCCCGCCCGAGGCGAAAACGGCCCCGCGCGCCCTGCGTGTGATCGGCGACATCGCCTGTGATCCGACCTCGGATTTTTCGCCGATCAAGGTCTATGACCGCGCCACCGATTGGGATGCCCCGGCGCTGCGGGTCCATGAGGCGCCACCATTGGACGTGATGGCCATCGACAACCTGCCCTCGCTTTTGCCTGTCGAAAGCGCACGGGATTACGCCGGCCAATTGCTGCCGTCGCTGAAAACGTTGGACGCGCTGGACCAAGGGGTCTGGGGCCGCGCCAGAGCAGTTTTCGACACGCATATCGCAACTCTTTGAAAAGGAGTCGAACCATGACGATCCATTGGTGCGGAACGGGCCTGTCCGCGGTGCCGGGGCTGCGACGCCTGATCGAGGCCGGGCACGAGGTAACGGTCTGGAACCGAACCGTCGAAAAGGCGCAACAGGCCGTGGGCGACCTGACCGGCGATATCCGGCCCTTCGACCTGGACGCGTTGCAAGCCGCGTTGAACCCCGGCGATGTGGCCGTGTCGATGCTGCCCGGCGACTGGCATGTACCGGTCGCCAAGGCCTGCATCGCCAAGGGGGCGCATTTCGTCTCGTCCAGTTATATCGCCCCCGAGATGCGGGCGCTCGACGCCGAGGCGACACGGGCAGGCGTGGCGCTGGTCAACGAGGTGGGGCTCGACCCCGGCATCGATCACCTGATGGCCCATGCCCTGATGGCCGAATACCGCGCCAGCGCGGCATTCGATCCGGCCAACACCCATCGCTTCATCTCGTATTGCGGCGGCATCCCCAAACAACCCAACCCGTTCCGGTACAAGTTCAGCTGGTCGCCGCTGGGGGTGCTCAAAGCCTTGCGCTCGCCCTCGCGCTCTCTCAAGGATGGCGCCGAGTGGAATGTCGATCGTCCATGGAACGCGGTCTCGCGCTATGATGCGCCCCTGGCCCTCCCCGAAAGCTTCGAGGTCTATCCCAACCGCGATTCCCTGCCCTTCATGGCCGAATACGGGTTCGGAGAGGACTGGCGCGTGGATCAGTTCGTACGGGGCACCCTGCGCCTGAACGGCTGGAGCGCGGCCTGGGCCGATGTCTTCGCCGAAATCGAAACCCTCTCCGGCCCCGAGGGCGATGCCCGTCTGCAAGAGATGTCCGATACCTTCTGGGCCGAAAACGCCTACGACGCAGGCGAAGCCGATCGCGTCGTCATGTGCGTGGGCCTCACCGCCGAAAAGGACGGCGAAACGGTCTGGAACAAGACCTACGTCATGGATGCCTGGGGCGACGAGCGGGGCAGCGCGATGGCGCGCCTCGTGTCGATCCCGGTCTCTCTGGCCGTCGATGCCGCCCTGAACGGGCGCCTCGCCCCCGGTGTGCAGGCCGCGCCCTCGGACCCGACCCTGGTCGCGGAATGGCTGGGCACGGTCGGAACCCTCGCCCAGCATCTGGCAATCGTGGATCACACGGCCTGACCCGGCCATCACCCTTGCAAAATGGCGGGCCGACACTCCGACCCGCCCCATCTTTATCCTTCAAATATGCGTGCCGCAGGCACAAGGCGCAGGTGATCGCCCCAACGGGGCGTGAACCCGCGCCTCCCCCCGGACGACGCGCGCAGGCGCGGCGCAACCCCTCGGGGCACGGGCCTACATCAGGCCATCTTCCTCGTCGGTGATGTCGATGCCCATCGCATCGCAACCCGCCTCGAGATGGTCCGAGAAGTGCGGGCTGCCCAGCAGGTAATCGGCCGTCGGTACGGTCGCCTCGGCACGCGCGGTCTCCACCGCCTCGGCCCAATCCTCGGCGTCGAACGATCCCCGGCCGATCCAGAACAGCGCCACGAGATCCGCGGCCTCATCCTCGTTCAACCGGTCGATGAACGCTCTCAGCTCGCCCTCGGCACGGTCCAGCTCACGGCCCATCACGATGACCTGGGCCACCTTGCGAACGGAAATCTCCATGTTGCGCGTCCTCCTTTTGCGACCTTCATATCAGACGTCGCCACCGCCTGTCGCCTTGATCTGCCGCAAACGCGGTTAACCCCCTCGGCGGAAGAACAGTGGAAAATACAGCCAATCCGGCATCAACTGGCTGATACGAAAGATCATCCCGAACCCCCAGGGAAAATGCGTCGCGAACCGGCCCGACGACATCTTTTCGAAAAAGACGCGTCCGGCCTCCTCGGGTTCGAGGATGGCGGGCATCTCGAAATCGTTCTTGTCGGTCAGCCGCGTCCGAATGAAGCCCGGGTTGATGATCTGGGTCTCGATCTGCGTTCCCCGCAAATCGCCATGGAGCGACTCGGCCAGACTGAACAGCCCCGCCTTCGACGCAGAATAGCCTATCGCGCCCGGCAGCCCGCGATAGGCAGACAGGCTGCCGGTCAGAACGATATGACCCGCACCCTTTTCGACAAAGCGCGGCACGACCTGCCCAAGCACCCGCACGGCGCCCGTCAGGTTGATGTCGAACATGGCCTCGACCTTGTCGGCATCCCACCCGGTTGCCGCGATGGGCCAATAGACCCCGGCCAGAAAGACGATGCCGTCGATCTCTCCCACCTCTTCGGCGGCGGCGCGCACATTGTCCCGGTCGGCGATGTCGATCGGAACGTAGGAGGCCCGGCCAGGAAGCTCCGCGACAAGCTCCTGCAATCGCTCTTCCGAACGGGCCGACACGATCAGGTCGACGCCGGCGCGGCTCATCTGATGGGCCAGGGACCGGCCCAGCCCCTCGGACGCGCCAATCAGCCAGTAGCGTTTGCCATTCCAATCCCGCATCGCGCTTGATCCTTGTTGCTAAACCGTTTGCGCCCTGTCCGGGGGCAGGCGTGTCATCGACAAAAGCCCCAGCGCCCCCAGTTTCAAGACGCATGGTACCAAAGCATAGAGCGAGGTGAGCATTTGCAAGGCCGCCGCGTCGTTGGGCGCGCCGGGCGCAAAGCCAGCCGCCTCCAACGCGGGCAGCAGGACGATCGCCGCCAGGGCCAAGGTCGCCTTCTGCACAAAGGACCACAGGCCGAACCCCGCCGCCGCCTCGGGGGCGACCTGCGCCATGCGCCGGGCAAAGAGGGCGGGCAGCAAGGCGAAATCGGCCCCGATCGCGATACCGGACACAAGGCAGACAACGGCAAACAGGGCCACGTCGCCCGCCTCCAGCAACAGCACGGTCGAGAAACTGGCGATGGCCAGCACCATGCCGAGGATCAGCATGGGCCGCGCCCCCACCCGGCGGGCCGCCTTGCTCCAGGCCGGGGTCGACACCGCCGCCGACAGAAAGAACAGGATCAAGAGCGGCCCTTCCCACCCCGGCGCGTCAAGCACGCTTTCGACATAGAACAGGAACAGCGTCGAGGACACGGCCACCGGGGCCGCGTTCAGCAACGCGATGAGCAGCAGACGCCGCGCAATGCCATCACCCAGGATCGCCCTGAACCCAGACGGCGCGATGGCCGCCGCCTGGCCCCATTCCGCCCGCATCAGCCAGACGGCCAGCAGGCACAGCGCCGCGAACCCGGCGGCGAACCCGGCATAGGGCGCAGGGGTGCCAAGCAGCAGGCTCGGCGCGACCGCGGCCGCACACACCCCCAGGAGGGCCCCGGTCTCGCGCCAGGCGGCCAGCCGCAGGTGCCCGGCCTCGCCCAATCCGCCGGCGGTCTGGACCCCTTCGGAATAGAGGCAGATGGTCAGGAACGAAAACGCCGAGAACAACCCCGTCATCGTCAGCGCGAACCACAGCAGCGGCGGCACCGGCGGCGGCACCGCAAACAGCGCCAGCATCGAGACGGCCAGCACCGCCCCGCCGACGGCCACGGCACGGCCGCGCCGCGCCCGCAGGCGGCTGGCCACCCAGGCCAGCGCCGGATCCTGCACCACATCCAGAAGGCGCAAGCCGAACAACACACCCGCCAGGGCCGTCAGCCCGACGCCATATTCATCGACGTAGAATTTCGGTGCGTGGATATAGATGGGCAGCCCCGCCGCCGACAGCATGGCCGCGAAGGTTGCATATCCCGCAAGGTTCGGCCCCCGCGCCCGTGCAGATTGCCGTGTCACGACACCTCGTGACCCGGCGGTTCGGGCCGGTCGCGGTAGGGGGCCCCCTTCCACCACAGGATCAGCGCCTGCCAGTGGATCAATGCAAACACCCGACGCGCCCCGAACGGCCGCCGCAACGCGGCCCGCAGGATCGCCCCGGTCGTCAACGCCCGGCGCTTGCCGGTCAGGGTCGCGTAAAGCCCTTCGTTTCCGGTGGCATAGTCGATCCAGACCCCGACCCGGTCGCTGCGGATGTCGAAGCGAAAGGTATAGCCCCCCTCGATGGGCTGGAACGGCGAGACGTGAAAGATTTTCGTCGCGCGCAGCGTATCCTCGCGCGTGATCGGCCGGTGATCGTCATGGGCGCAGAGGTAGGAATGCCGATCGCCGAACGTGTTGGACACCTCGGCGATCACGGCGCGCAGGCGGCCGGGCCGGTCATGGGCCAACCAGAAGCTGACCGGATTGAAGACATGCCCCAACGTGCGCGGCTGCGCCAAAAGCATCAGCTTGCCATCCGTCACGTCGGCCAGGCCGTGGCTTGCCAGAACCTCGCGCGCCCAGACGGCGCCGCGCCCCTGCTTGGCGGGGCCGCCATGATCGCGGTCCTGCAACGACAAGAACCCCGCCCGGTTGCGCCCGAACAGCCAGGGCGCGCGTGGCCTGTCCTCTTCGGCATCGAGAAGAACGTAGTCGATCCCGTATTTGAACGCATTCTCGACGGCCCCACGGCGGCCGTGAAATGTCTCGCCGGGGATGTGATCGACGCGGCCCATCAGGCCACCATCAGGCGCGAGTCGCGCTGCGCCATGCCCTCGACGACGTCCATGGCGCTGGCATAGCCGTCTTCGTGGAAGCCGTTCTTCATCCACGCCCCGCAGAACCAGGTGGCATTCGCCCCGTTCATCTCGCGGATGGTGCCCTGAGCGGCCAGCGCCGCCAGATCGTAGACCGGGTGCGCGAAAGTGACCGTATCGTAAATCAGCTTGTCATCTATCGGTGCGCGGCTGTTCAGCGTGACGAAAAGCGGATCGCTTTCGGGGATCGGCTGCAGGCAGTTCATCCAGTAGGTCAGGTCGATCGGCCCGCCCTCGTGGCCCGGACGTTCGGTATAGTTCCAGCTCGACCACGTCGCGCGCCGCGTGGGCATCGCGCGCGTATCGGCGTGCAGCACGGCCTCGTTCGGCTGGTAGCGCACGGCCCCCAGCGCGGCCGTTTCCGCGGCCGTCGGGTCGGCCAGCAGGCCAAGCGTAATGTCGGAATGGGTGGCGAACACGACCTCGTCGAAGGCCTCGGGGTGGCCCTCGCGGATCACCTCGATGCCGCCGGGCAGACGGCGCACCTTGTCCACCGGGGCGGCGACGCGAATGTCGACACCGCGCCGGCGCATCGCCTGCTCGAGGCGCGTGACATATTCAACCGAGCCGCCCTGCACCGTCCACCACTGATGCTGCCCCGAGGCCTGCAACAGGTTGTGGTTGCGAAAGAACCGGACAAGCGCCTGCGCCGGGAAGTCCATGATCTCTTCTTTCGGGGTCGACCAGATCGCCCCGGACACCGGCGTCAGGTAATAGTCGCGGAACCAGCGGCCCATACGCATCTGATCCATCAACTCGCCCAGGGTGACGGTCGAGTCGGTGGCGACCTTTTCGGCCTCGGCGTTGAATCGCAGCAGATCGCCGATCATCCGCAGAAAGCCCGGCCGCGCCAGGTTCGATTTCTGCGCGAACAGCGCCTGAAGGTTGCGCAAGCCATATTCGACGCGTCCGCCGCCGATCGACGCGGCAAAGCTCATGTCCGACTTGACGACCGGCACGTCCAACTCGGCAAAAAGCTTGGTCAGATGCGGATAGTTGACGTAGTTGAAAACGATAAAGCCGGTATCGACGGGTTGATCGCCATTCCTGCCGGCAACGACCGTGCGCGCATGCCCGCCCAGCCGGCCTTCGGCCTCGAACAGCGTCACGGCATGATCCGTCGCCAGATGATAGGCCGCGGCCATCCCCGAAATTCCTGCTCCGATGACGGCGATGCGCTTGGGCGCGGCTGTGGTTGTTTCAAAAGGCACGTGGTGATCCCCGATCCCGATTATTTTGCAGTTTACCGGACGAATACGCGGCCCGTGCCCGCCCGGATCAAAGAAAAATCAAGCCCGGCCAGACGGATGGCCGAAAAACGACATTCCCTTTCGGTTGAAAAATTTGTGTGATCCAGATTAGGAGAACCACCGTATAAGTCGTATGTTGGTATCGAATGACCACGTCAACCAGACAGGTGACACAGCCTCGGCCGCGCGCGACGCGGATGCGATGGTTGCCCGTTGCCGCGAAAGGCGTGACCAAACGGTGGCGACAGTTGAAGTGACCGAAGCATATTGGGTTTCCCGCATCACGGCGATCGCGAAAGACGAGGACAAGGTGGCCTTTGCCGACGTGTTCCGGCATTTCGCCCCGCGCGTGAAAGGGTTCTTGATCAAGTCCGGCGCGGACGACAGCCTCGCCGAAGAGTGCATGCAGGATGTGATGGCCACCTTGTGGCAGAAGGCACATATGTATGACCCGGCACGCGCGTCGGTGGCGACCTGGATCTTCACGATTGCGCGCAACCGCAAGATCGACCTGATCCGGAAATACGCCCGCCCCGAGCCCGAGGATCTTCCCTGGGGTCCCGAGGCCGAGCCCGACCAGGCCGACGTGATGGCACTTCAGCAAGATAGCGCAAGGTTGGCGGATGCGATTCGCCAGCTTCCTGAAAAACAGCGCCGTCTGATCGAACGCGCCTACTTTGGCGATCTCACCCATTCCGAGATCGCCGCCGAGACCGGTCTGCCCCTTGGCACGATCAAGTCGCGGATTAGGTTGGCCCTCGAAAGACTGCGCCACGCGATGAGCTGACACCGAGATGATTGACGTGACCCATACCGTTCCCGATAGCCTTTTGATGGGCTATGCCACCGGCGCCCTGCCCGAGGCGTTCGATGTGGTGATTTCGACGCATGTCTCGCTCAGCGACGATGCACGCGCACGTCTTGCAAGTTTCGAGGCCGTTGGCGGCGCCGTACTCGAAGATATGGACAAGGCCGACGTTGCCGAGGACAGCCTTGAAAAGACGCTGGCGATGATCGGTGCCGCCCCGCCGCGCGAGGCGCAGCCAATGCCGAAGGATGGTGTTTTCCCTGCGCCCTTGCGGGCGATCGTGGGCGGCGATTCGGACAGCGTGAAATGGCGCAACGTCGCCCGGGGCGCCAAACAGTCCGTTTTGCAGTCCAACAGCGAGGCGAGTGTGCGGTTGCTCCATATTCCGGCGGGCCAGGCGATGCCCGAACACAGTCATCGCGGCATGGAGCTGACCCTGGTCTTGCAGGGGGGCTACAGCTCGGAAGATGGGCATTTCGTGCGCGGTGATCTCGAGGTGGCCGATCAGGAAACGCACCACACACCCGTTGCCGACGATGATGGGGAGGATTGCATCTGCCTGGTGGCAACGGATGCACGGCTGAAATTCCAGGGATTGCTGCCGCGCATCGCACAGCCCTTTATCGGCATCTGACGACCAGTCCCGTCACAGCGCGAATAATCGCCCGGGGCCACCGTTATCGGCGGTGACACCGGTCACTTTCGACATGTGCCACAACAACGCCTGGTTCGACGTGACCACAGGCAACCCTGTCGCGCGCTCGGCCTCGTCAAGAATGCCGAAACTGCGCAGGTTGGTGCAACTGGCAAAGATCGCGTCAGCGCCGCTCTGCCCCGCCTGTGTGAGGGCCGCCAGCGTCGAAGCTTCGGAAATCCGTGCGACGGTCCAATCCTCTTTCTGTTCAAACGACCGCACCGTGATCGTGTCGATTCCGTGATCGCGCAGGATCGCGCGGATCGGGGCATTGACCTCGGCCACATAGGGCGTGACGAGGGCGATACGGCGCGCATTCAGGGCCTGTAGCGCCGCGATGACCGCCGTGATCGGGTTGGTGACCGGCGTGGCGGGATGGCGCGATTGCACCAGTTCCCGCACCCGGTCGGGGCCGATGACCGTCGCCCCCGAGGTGCAGGCATAGCCGATCGCGTCAAGGCCGGCGGGAAGCCGGCCCGCCGTGTCGGGCAGTTGCGCCTCCATCAGGCGCAAGGTGTCCGGCGTGACCAAGGCATGTGCGGGGATACGCGCATGATAAAGCGCCAGGCCCGGACGATGCAGCACGGCGCGCGCCTCGACCTCCAGCGTCTCATCGGTGCTGAGCACGATCAGGCCAAAACGCCCGCGCGTGCCCGCGCCGCCGTCGGTTTCATATGGCAAGGCGTCGCTCATCCGATCACCGGCAAGTCAGGCGGCGTGCGTGCGCTCAGCAACTCGACGCCATCTTCGGTCAGCAACACGTTCTCTTCGTGCACCATCATCTTGCCCGCTGCGATTTCCAGGCTGGGTTCCAGCGTCAAAACCATCCCCGGTCTCAGGATCGTGTCATCATGCGGCGCGAGTGAGGGCCATTCGGTCAGTTGCATGCCCAGTCCATGCCCCAGGCGCCCGACCGCCGAGGCATGGCCCAGGCTCTGCGCCATCACGGCATGAAGCGCCGCCGCGGTCATGCCGGGACGCAGCGCGGCAAGGGCAGCCTCGGTCGCTGCGAAAAGCCGTGCGTGGGCGTCCATCGCCCTTGGGCTGGCGTGAGCGATGGCCCAGTTTCGGTCGAAATCGCAGAAATACCCCAGCTTGCTGGCACCGGTGTCCAGCATCAGGATGTCACCTTCGGCGAGGGGACGGCCCGAGGGTGGCGAGATCACATCCCCATAGCCCCCCTGATCGGCCGCGCCAACGAGATAGGGCACCTCCTCGGCCCCGTCCTGCAACAGCGCGATGCGGAAGGCGCGAAAAGCCGCCTCCAACGGCTGACCGATGTGAAACAGCTCGGGCGCGCGCGCGAAGGCACGGCTGCCGATGGTGCAGATATCGCGCAGCGCCTGTTGCTCGGCCGGCGACTTGATCATGCGCAATCCCCGGATGAGTGGGGTGGCATCGACCCAGTCGGCCCGCAGCGAGGCCCGCAGCGCCTCGAATTCGGCCAGCGGCATGCGCAACGCGGACTCAGCGCCCATTGGCATTCCGATGGTTCCGACCCCGGCCAGAGCCTGGCGCAGGATCGGGATATGCGGTGCATCGGGGGCCGGGCTGTCGAACGGGCGGATATCCGTCAGCCCGGTTGCGGCCATCAACGCCACCCCGATTGTGGGAATGATCGCGATGGGCTGCCCACGGGCGGGCAAAACCAGAAACCATGGCCGTGTCGGGCTTTGCCAGAACGCTGTTCGAAAGCCTGTGAAATAGCGCAGTTCGGCCTCGGTCGTCACCAGCAGGGCGTCGATACCCGCCCGTGCCATGCCGTCCTGCGCGCGGGCCACGCGCTGCGCGTATTCCTCGGGCGCGAAATCAGGCATCGACAGGCCCCTCGGACAGGTAGATCAGCACCCGCGCGTCGGGGCCCAGCCCCAACAGGTCCCGCGGCGCATGGAGCACCCCGGCAAACCCCGCCCCGCCCGAGGGCGACGTCGCCATGCCAAAGGGGGCCAGTCGTGCGATGGCCGCCGCGCATTCCGCATCCGTCACCGTCATGAAGGCATCGGCGGTCTGAGCCAGGGATTTCAGGGCCATGTGCGAGGGGTCCTTGCAATCGAGGCGGCCCATTATGCTGACCGGCCCGGCGGCATGGGTGGGCGCGCCGGCCGCGATCGAGGCCATCAGCGTCCTGGCCGCCTCGGGCTCGACCACGGTGATCCTGGGTGCTTCCCCCCAAACGCGACGCGCATGGGCCGCACAGGCCGCAGCCAACCCGCCAACCCCGGCCTGCAGGAAGATATGCGTCGGCGGCGACGGAATCTGGCGCGCCGCCTCGGCCGCCATGACGAGGTACCCTTCCATGACGCCATGCCCGACCTGATACCCCTCCCAGGTGGAATCGGACAAAAGCGTCCATCCCTCGACCTGCGCGCGCGCCGCCGCCGCGTCCATCGAGGCCGCGTAATCCGCCCCTTCGATCACGACGTCGGCCCCCTTGGCCCGCAGATGATCGGCAAAGGCCGGTGGCACCGTCTCGGACAGGTAAATCACCGCCAGCGCCCCGAACACGCGGGCGCCGGCCGCCAGTGACACCCCGTGATTGCCCGCCGAGGCCGCGACATAGGTACGGCCGGCCAGCGCCGTGGCCGGGTCATTCCCCATCACGGCGGCGGCGTCGCGGGCAATGACATGGGCGGCCCCAAGGGCCTTGAAGCTGCCAAGCCCCATGCGCGCGCGTTCATCCTTGACGTGGAGCGCCCTGAGGCCGATCCCCGCGGCAAGGCGATCCATCGCCACCAGTGGCGTTTCGGCATGAGCAGGACACCGGGCCAAAAGCGTCTCGACGCCGGTCGGATCATCGGCCACATCCCCCGGAATGGCGGCCAGACCTGGCGGCAGCGCCGCGCCGCGCCACGGGTTCATCAAAAACGTCATGTTGCCCTCGAAGCGATATCGCCTCACCCTGACGCGGTTGTCATCGATTGCAAGCACATGCATCGTTGCATATGCAATGAGCATGTGGCAACAGATGCCCGGTACACGTCACAATGATCGCGAGGCCCCGAGATGACTGACCAGACCACGCCGCGCCCGATGGTACAGGATCAACGCAGCCAGGGCACACATCCCGGCTATATGCCGGGCTTTGGCAACGATTTCGAGACCGAGGCCCTTCCCGACGCCCTGCCGCAAGGGATGAACAGCCCGCAGAAGTGCAACTACGGCCTTTATGGCGAACAATTGTCGGGCACGGCCTTTACCGCGCCCAGCCATCAGAACGAGCGCACCTGGTGCTATCGCATCCGGCCATCGGTCAAGCATTCGCGCCGGTTCGAAAAGATCGACCTGCCCTATTGGAATACCGCGCCTTGCGTCGACCCTGACGTGATCTCGCTGGGTCAGTACCGCTGGGACCCGGTGCCCCATTCGGACGAACGGCTGACGTGGCTGACGGGCATGCGCACCATGACCACCGCGGGCGATGTGAACACGCAGGTCGGCATGGCTTCGCATATCTACCTGGTGACCGCCTCGATGGTGGATGACTATTTCTACTCCGCCGACAGCGAGATCCTGATCGTTCCACAGGAAGGGCGGCTGCGATTCTATACCGAGTTGGGGATCATCGACCTTGCCCCGCAAGAGATCGCGATCATTCCGCGTGGGCTGCTCTATCGGGTCGAGGTGATCGACGGCCCTGCGCGCGGTTTCGTCTGCGAGAATTACGGCCAAAAGTTCGAGCTGCCGGGGCGCGGGCCCATCGGGGCGAACTGCATGGCCAACCGGCGCGATTTCAAGACGCCCGTCGCCGCGTTCGAGGATCGCGAGGTGCCGTCCACTGTGACGGTGAAATGGTGTGGCCAGTTCCACCGCACCGCGATCGGGCATTCGCCGCTCGACGTGGTCGCGTGGCACGGCAACTACGCGCCGGTGAAATACGACCTGACAACCTATTGCCCGGTCGGCGCCGTCCTTTTCGACCACCCCGACCCGTCGATCTTTACCGTGCTGACCGCGCCCTCGGGCGTGCCGGGCACGGCGAATATCGATTTCGTGCTGTTCCGCGAACGCTGGATGGTGGCCGAGGATACGTTCCGCCCGCCCTGGTATCACAAGAACATCATGTCCGAACTGATGGGCAATATCTATGGCCAGTACGACGCCAAGCCCCAAGGTTTCGTTCCCGGCGGCATGAGCCTGCACAACATGATGCTTCCCCACGGCCCCGACCGCGACGCGTTCGAGGGGGCGTCGAATGCCGAACTGGCCCCGCACAAGCTGGACAACACCATGTCCTTCATGTTCGAAACCCGCTTTCCCCAGCACCTGACCCGCTTTGCTGCGACCGAGGCGCCCTTGCAGGACGATTACATCGACTGCTGGACATCGCTGGAGAAAAAGTTCGACGGTACGCCGGGCAAGAAATGACGCGAGGGATCACATGACCGAAGGCGCAACTGATCGGCTGGTTCTGCTGGGCACCAAGGGCGGCCCCGCGATCCGTCCCGGTGGACCGATGCCCACCGCATCGCTGTTGCAGATCGGCGGGCGGCTGTGCGTGATCGATTGCGGGTTGGGCGTGACCAAGGGGTTGGTCGAGGCGGGCGTGTCGCTGAAATCGCTCGACCTGATCTTAATCACGCATCTGCATTCCGATCATGTGCTGGAACTTGGGCCTCTGCTGCACACGGCCTGGACGACCGGCTTGGCCACGCCCGTCACGGTCTTCGGCCCCAAGGGCACGCAGGCGGTGTGGGACGGCTTCTGCGCCTCGCTGGCCTATGACATCGACCTGCGCATCGAGGATGAAGGCCGACCCGATCTGCGCAAGCTGGCACATGTTGTGGAATATGCCGAGGGACCCTTGCCCGTTAACGGCCTGTCGGTGCGCGCCTTGCGTGTCGATCATCCTCCTGTCACCGACTGTTTCGCGCTGCGGTTCGACAGCGCGCGCTGGTCGGTCACCTTTTCGTCCGACACCTGCCATTTCCCGCCGCTGGCTGACTTCGCCAAGGGCACCGATATCCTGATCCACGAGGCGATGCTCGCGGCCGGTGTCGACCGTCTGGTCGCGAAAACGGGCAACGGCGCCCGCCTGAAAGAGCATATCGTCCGCAGCCACACCGAGGCGCGCGATGCCGCCCGCATTGCGCAGACTGCGGGCGCCGGGCGGCTGGTCTTGCACCATCTGGTGCCCGCCGATGACCCCGGCATCAGCGACGCCGATTGGCACGCCTCCATGGCCGGCCATTTCGATGGCCCGATCGAGATCGGGCATGACGGCATGGAACTGCGACCCCAACCACAGACACAGCCAGCGATGTGACGCGCACGCGAGGAAAGAGGAAAAGACATGGCCAAGGCCTTTGCCAGTGCAGGCGACATGACCGAGAAGACGATCTCCTTCGATCAGATCGGTGACGGGCTCTATGCCTTCACCGCCGAGGGGGACCCGAACACCGGCGTCATCATCGGCGACGACAGCGTCATGATCGTCGAGGCGCAGGCGACACCACGGCTGGCCCGCAAGGTCATCGAGTGCGTGCGCAGCGTGACCGACAAGCCGATCAGCCACCTTGTCCTGACGCATTATCACGCCGTGCGGGTGCTGGGTGCCTCGGCCTATGGGGCGGATCAGGTCATCATGTCGGACGCCGCCCGCGGCATGGTGGTCGAACGGGGGCAGGAAGACTGGGACAGCGAGTTCGCCCGCTTTCCCCGCCTGTTCGAAGGGCACGAGGAAATCCCCGGCCTGACCTACCCCACCACCACCTTTTCCGAGGCGATGACCGTCTATCTGGGCAATCGGCGGGTCGATATCATGAAGCTCGGGCGCGCCCACACCGCCGGCGACGCGGTGATCTGGGTGCCCGACGACGAGGTGATGTTCACCGGCGACATCGTCGAATATCATTCGGCCTGCTATTGCGGCGACGGGCATCTGACCGAATGGGGCGACACGCTGGACAATATCGCTTCCTTCCAGCCGCGTGCGATTGCACCGGGCCGGGGCGACGCGCTTGTCGGCGATGCGATGGTGTCGGCCGCGATCGCGTCGACCCGTGACTTCGTGGAAAGCACATATGCGCCAGCCGCGCGCGTTGCGGCCAGGGGCGGGTCGCTCAAGGAGGCCTGGGACGCCGTGCGCGCCGCCTGCGACCCGAAATTCAGCGACTTCGCGATCTACGAGCATTGCCTGCCCTTCAACGTCGCCCGCGCCTATGACGAGGCACGCGGCATCGAAACACCCCGCATCTGGACCGCGGACCGCGACGCGCAGATGTGGGCGGACCTGCAGGGATAAGGAGCCGTAAGGTGAGCGCGAAATCGGCCCATCCCTACGCCCTGATGGCGCTGAACAACGCCTGGGCCAATGCGCGCCTGTACCATGCGTTGACGGACCTGCCCGAGGCCGATTTCACAGCGCCCGCACCGGGGTTTTTCCCGTCGCTCTGCCAGACGCTGAACCATATCCACGAGGTCGATCTCTATTACCTCGATGCCTTGGAAGCGGGCGGGATGGGCCGTGGCGTGTATGACCGCGATCCGGTCACCAATCCCGCCGCCCTGGGGGCCTTGCAAGGGGCGGCCGATCTGCGGCTGGCGCGGTTCTGTCACGGACTGACGGACGCGACCCTTGGCGAGCATCGGGTGACCGAACGCCGCGACGGCCCCGTCGAGGAACGGGTGGACGCCCTGCTGCTGCACCTGTTCCAGCACCAGATTCACCATCGGGGACAGGCGCATGTGCAGGTGCAATCGCTCGGCGTGGCCCCGCCGCAACTGGACGAATTCCACCTCGTCCATGACCGCCACCCCAGCGCACACGAGTATCACGGATGAGCCGGTTCGGCCCCACCCGTGGCGAGGTCAAGCTGCGCCTGGCCATCAGTCTGGCGGGACTGGTCCTGTTGGCTCTGGCCTATGCGACAAACGGGATCGGCGGCATCGCGTCACTTGAGATCGGGTTGATCTCAGGCGCATTCTTTGGAGGGTCGGCCATCTGGTCGGGACGGCAACTTTGGACATCGCGCAAAAGGTAGCGGAGGCAACATGGGCACTGGACAGGTGATACGATGGGTAACGATGGGTGTGGTGGTCCTGCTTTGGGCGGGGATGATGCTCCGAACGCTGTCCGTGCTGCGCGAGCGCGCCGCGCAACGGACAGGCGACGATACCCCGCCGATGGGAGAGGCGCTGCGCGAGGCCGGTCCATGGCTGAAAGACCCCGAGTATCGATCCGAACGCAAGACCCTGTTGTTTCTCAGCGTGGCCTTGCTGGTGATGGTGGCGACGCAGGCCTTCGTGCAGGAGGGGTAAGCGATGCCCTATGACTACCAGCCCTTTCCCTATGTTCCCCCGCCGGGTCTGCAGGGCCCCGAGCCGCGGCACCCGGTCGTGATCGTGGGGGCGGGGCCGATCGGCCTTGCTGCCGCGCTGGACCTTGCCGGGCATGGGATCGCCTCGGTCGTGCTGGACGACAACAATGTCGTGTCCGTGGGCAGCCGCGCGATCTGCTGGTCGAAAAGGTCGCTGGAAATCCTCGACCGGCTGGGGGTGGGCGCGCGCATCGCGGCCAAGGGCGTCACCTGGAAGATCGGGCGCACATTTCACGGCGAAGAAGAGATCTTCAACTTCGATCTTCTGCCGGAAGACGGGCACAAGATGCCGGCCTTCGTGAACCTGCAGCAATACTATGTCGAGCAGTTTCTTGTAGAAGAATGCCGGGCCAATGACCTTGTCGATCTGCGTTTCAAGAACACGGTGACCGGACTTGGTCAGACCGAGGATGGCGTTCAGGTCGAGATCGACACCCCGGACGGCTCCTATGCACTGGTCGCCGACTACCTGCTGGCCTGTGACGGGGCAAAGTCGCCGATCCGGGGCATGATGGGCCTCGATTTCGAGGGAGAGTTGTTCGAGGAACGCTTTCTCATCGCCGATATCGAGATGACAGCCGATTTCCCGAGCGAGCGGTGGTTCTGGTTCGAGCCGCCCTTTCACGCCGGTCAATCGGCCCTTCTGCACAAGCAGCCGGACAACATCTATCGCATCGACCTGCAACTGGGCTGGGACGCCGACCCCGAGGCCGAGCGTCAACCCGAGGTCGTCATCCCGCGCATAGAGCGGGTTGTCGGCCATGCGGATTTCCGCCTCGACTGGGTCAGCGTCTACACGTTCCAATGCCGCCGCCTTGCGCGCTTTGTCCATGACCGGGTGATTTTCGTGGGCGACAGCGCCCATGTCGTCAGCCCCTTCGGCGCGCGTGGGGGCAATGGCGGCCTGCAGGATGTCGATGCGCTCGGCTGGCGTCTGGCCGCCGTACTCAAGGGGGACAGCCCGGCCGAGCTGCTGGAAGGTTATGACCGGGAACGCACCTTCGGGGCCGATGAAAACATCCGCAATTCAGCGCGCACGACGCGGTTCATGACGCCGCGCGCGGGGGCCGAGCGGCTGTTTCGCGATCAGGTGCTTGCCCTTGCCGGCAAAGTCGCCTTTGCGCGTCCGCTGGTCAACTCCGGCCGTCTGTCGCGGCCCTGCATCTACCCGATGCCCGATGCACCCGATGCGCCGACCCTGCCCGTCGGCGCGTGCCCGGGCAGCGTTGCGCCGGATGCCCCCATGGGCAATGGCTGGCTGATGGACCGCCTTGGCGGCAAGGTGACCCTGTTGCTGATCAATACGGACATCGCCGATCTCGACGGTATCGATAGCTTGCACCTGCCCGGCACGCCGGAGGTGCGGGCGCGCTATCTGGGCGACGCCGAAAGCGCCGTCTACCTGATCCGGCCGGATCAGATCGTGGCGGCCCGCTGGACCGCCGCCGATGCCAACGCCATCCGCGCCGAGGTCTCGAAACTGCTGGGGACGCGCGCATGAGCCTGATCACGACCCCGAACATCGAGGACCCCGACGGGTTCTATGCTGCCCTGCTGGCTGCCCATGAGGGGCTGGACGAGGCGCAGTCCAATGCACTCAACGCACAACTCATCCTGATCCTGACCAACCATATCGGCGACATGGAGGTCTTGCAGGCCGCGTTCGCCCTCGCGCGCGAGGGCACGACCTGAGCCGCAGCGCCTTGGCTTTTGACGTCCGGCGCGCCACATAGGCGGCGATGACAGATTTCATCTACAGCCCCCCCGACACGCCACTGGACATCCTGCACGAGGATGCGGCGCTGATCCTCGTGAACAAACCGGCGGGCCTGTTGTCGGTGCCCGGTCGGGGCGCGCACCTGTCCGACTGCCTGATGTCGCGCCTGCAGGCGGCCTTCCCCGAGGCGTTGCTGGTCCACCGCCTCGATATGGATACGTCCGGTGTGATGGTCTTTGCCCGCAGCCCGGCGGCCCAACGCCATCTCGGCCTGCAATTCGAGCGGCGGCATGTGAAAAAGACCTACCATGCGCGCGTCTGGGGCGCGGTGGCGGAAAAGACGGGCACCGTCGATCTGCCCCTGATCGTGGATTGGCCCAACCGTCCGAAACAGCATGTCGATTTCGAAAACGGCAAACCCGCCAAAACCGATTGGCGCGTCGTCCGGCACGAAGATGGCACCACCCGCATTCGCCTGTTTCCGTTGACGGGACGCTCACATCAACTGCGCGTTCACATGAAGGAACTCGGTCACCCGATCCTGGGCGACCCGTTCTATGCCGAGGGGCCGGCCCGAGATTTCCCGCGCCTCATGCTCCATGCCGAAAGCCTGAAACTACGGCATCCCGAGGGCGGGGTGGGCATGCTGTTTCGCGCAGCCGTGCCGTTCTAAGCGCGGCTGCGATGAGTTTTTCCGAAACGGCCCCGCCGGCGGGATCATCCCGACAGGGCCGCATGAATGCGAGGGTTCAGTCCCAGTCGCTGACGGCCTTGACCTCCATGAACTCGTGCAGTCCGAACACCCCGCCTTCGCGCCCGTTGCCCGACTGTTTGTAGCCGCCGAACGGGCTGCCCTGCCCGAAGCCCTTGCCATTGCCCTCGACCATGCCCGAGCGCAAGCGGCGCGCGACGCGGCGCAATTTGTCCTTGTCGCCGGTCTGGATGTAATTCGTCAGGCCGTAATCGGTGTCATTGGCGATGCGCACGGCATCCTCTTCGCTGTCGAAGGGCATGATCGACAGGACCGGGCCAAAGATCTCCTCGCGGTAGATCGACATGTCCGGGGTGACATCGGCAAACACCGTGGGGCGGATGAAATAGCCGCGGTTCAGATGCTCGGGCCGTCCGGTTCCGCCCGCGATCAGGCGCGCGCCTTCGTCGATGCCTTTCTGGATCAGGTCCTGGATCTTTTCATACTGGGTCTCGCTGACCGCAGGGCCGATATGACGCCCCTCTTCGCTCGACGGGCCGACCTCGACCTTGGCGGCGGCCTCGGCGGCCTGTTCGACCGCCTCGTCATAGCGCGACCGCTCGACCAGCATCCGGGTGGGCGCATTGCAGCTTTGGCCGGTGTTGCGGAAACAACGGATCACACCCTGCTTGACCGCTTTTTCATTGGCATCGGCAAAGATGATGTTGGCACCCTTGCCACCCAGTTCCAGGCTGACGCGCTTGATCGTGTCGGCGGCCGCCTTTGAGATCAGGCGCCCCGCGCGGGTCGAGCCGGTGAAGCTGACCATGTCGATCTCGGGATGCGCGGACAGGGTGCTGCCCACGCCGGGCCCGTCCCCGTTCACGAGGTTGAACACCCCCGCGGGCACCCCGGCCTCGTCCACCATCTCGGCAAAGAGCAGACCGGAAAGTGGCGCGATTTCCGAGGGCTTCAGCACCATCGTGCAGCCAGCCAGAAGGGCCGGCGCGACCTTGAGCGTGATCTGGTTCATCGGCCAGTTCCACGGCGTGATCAGCGCGCACACGCCGATCGGCTCATGCAGGATGCGCTCGCCCGGTGCCCAGTCGCCCAGGGGGCGGTCCCAGTCAAAGGCTTTTGCCGCCTTGATGAACCCGTCCAGATGCCATGCGCCCGCGCCCACCTGCTGTTGCCGCGCCAGGTCGATGGGGGCCCCCATCTCGAGGCTGATCGCCTGCGCCATATCCTCGGCACGTCGCTTGTAGATGTCCAGCAACCGCTCGACCGCGGCGATCCGCTCGGCCGGATCGGTGGCCGCCCAGCCCTCGAACGCGGCCGAGGCAGCGGCGACGGCGGCGTTCGTGTCTTCCTCTTCGCCAAGGCTGATCGTGGCGCAGACCTCTTCGGTGGCGGGGTTGATGACCGGGAAGTCCTTGGGCCGGATCGGCGCGACCCATTGGCCGTTGATGTAGAAATCTGTGCTGTTGGGCATGCTTGTCTCCCTTGTCCTTGGCGCGAACCTGTCACCGCCGCGCGCCGGCCGCAAGCCGGGTTGACCGCGACCGCCCGTTTCGGCATCGGCCGGCATGCAGGATGGGCGGGCCGATTTCGCAGGTGCGGCATTATGCACATCCTTTTCTGGAACGATTCCAGATCGAGCCCCGTGCAACCGTCACATCGCGTACCTATACTAGCGTTTGACAGTGGTAACAAACAGGAGGCCCACCGTGGCACTGCGTATCAACGATACCTTTCCGGATCTTACCGTCGAAACCGATCAGGGCACGATCTCGATGCATGACTACATCGGCGACCAGTGGATGATCCTGTTCTCGCACCCCAAGGATTTCACGCCGGTCTGCACGACCGAGTTCGGTGCCGTCGCGCAGCTGGCCGATGAATGGGCCAAGCGCAACACCAAGGTCATCGGCCTGTCCGTCGATGCCGTGGCCGAGCACAAGGAATGGAAGGCCGATATCGAAAGCTATGCCGGCACGGACGCGGCCTTTCCGATCATTGCCGACGAGTCGCTGGAGGTGTCCAAGGCGCTCGATATGCTGCCGGCCGAGGCCTACCTGCCCGACGGTCGCACCGCCGCCGACTCGGCCAGTGTGCGCGTCGTCTTCATCGTCTCGCCCGACAAGAAGGTGCAGTTGATGATGTCCTACCCGATGTCGGTGGGCCGCAACTTTGCCGAGGTGCTGCGCGCCCTCGATGCGCTGCAGGCGACCTATCAAACGCCGATCGCCACGCCCGCCAACTGGGTGCATGGCCAAGACGTGATCGTGGCCCTGTCGCTGGACGATGAGGCTGCCAAGGCCAAGTTCGGCGAAATCGACGCCAAGCTGCCCTATCTGCGCATGACGAAAATGCCGGGCTGACCCCGGATCGCCGGGCCTGCGCGCAGGGCGCGGGCCCGCCAGACCACAAAAGGCTCCCGATTGGGGGTCCTTTTTTCTTGTCCGGTGATTTGGCCGATCTCAGCGCGGCGAATGCAACGTCACGCGCGTTCCCAAATCGACCTGTTCATAGAGCTGCATGACATGGTCGTTCACCAACCGAACACAGCCCGAGCTGGCCGAGGTGCCGATCGACCAGGGCTGCGGCGTGCCGTGGATGCGCAGGTAGCTGTCCACATTGCCGCGGTAGAGGTACAGGGCCCGCGCGCCCAACGGGTTCTCGGGGCCGCCGGGCACACCGCCGGCGAACTGGCCGTAAACGTCGGGTTCACGGGCGATCATGTTTGCGGTCGGCGTCCAGCTGGGCCATTCGACCTTGCGGCGGATCGTGTAGCTGCCCGGGCTTTGCAGGCCCGAGCGTCCGACCGCCACGCCGTAACGCATGGCCGTGCCATCGTCGCCAATGTGATAGAGGTATTTCGGCACCGGATCGACATGGATGTCACCCGGGCGCAGACCGGCACGATGCGCCACACGCGTCGGCATGAAACGCGGATGCAGACCCCAGGGATTGTCCCCCATAGGATCGGGGCGTTCGACCTGTTCGTCAAAATCGAAATCGACAGCGTCCTGGGCCCAGACCGGCGCGGCGAGAGGCCCTGAAAACAGGGCCGCGGACGTGATGATGAAATGACGGCGAGTCAGCATCCCTCACCTCCTTTAGTCAAACGTTGGAATCGCTCTGAAAAGCAACTCTCTTTTCAGCGCTCAGGTTCCTGTGGACAAGTCCCGCGTCGCTCACTTTTCGGTCAGTGTGGCATCCACCGCAACCCGGCATTTCGCCCGACAGGCAGGCGCCTGCACTTTTTCGCCGAGACGGGCGTCCCACCACGGCGCTTCGCCATAAAAGGTTTACAGATCGCGGTCAGACATCGGGCTCCAGCTTCGAACGCCAGACCTGAGGAGGCTTTCCGATGAAAGATATCGACACCACCAAAATGTCCGCCGACGATTGGGACGAACTCAATTTCCCCCGGCCCGAGGTGCAGGAGTTCGACCGCGTGGTCGAGCGCGCGATCTCGCGCCGCGGCTTCCTGGGCGGCGTTCTGGCCTTCGGCTCGGGCGCGGCCGTGATGGGCGCCGGCATGCTCAAGGGCACGACCGCCATGGCCCAGCCCGTGTCGCGCTTTCCCTTCGCGCCGATCGCGGCCCAGATCGACAACACCATCCATGTCCCCGAGGGCTATAGCTGGGACGTTCTGGTGCGTTGGGGCGACCCGCTGTTTTCCGACGCCGAGGGCGCATGGGATCCGCAGGCCGGCGTCAGCGTCGATATGTCCGAGCGTGTCTTCGGCGAGAACACCGACGGCATGGAACTGTTCAATGTCGATGGCCGCGAGATCCTTGTCGTCAACAGCGAATACACCAACCGCGACGTGAACCTGCCCCACACCGACGGCGGCACCCCCGGCAGCCTCGATGACGTGCGCATCCTGCAGCACCTGCAGGGCGTCACCGTCATGGAAGTGGCCGAAGACGAATCCGGCTGGTCCGTCGTCATCGACAGCCCCTACAACCGCCGTATCCACCACAACAGCCCGATGACCTTTGACGGCCCCGCCGCCGGTCACCCGCTGCTGCAAACCGAGGCCGACCCGACCGGCATGGCGTCGCTGGGGACGATGAACAACTGTGGGTCGGGCCGCACGCCCTGGGGCACCTACCTGACCTGCGAGGAAAACTTCAACGGCTACTTCGGCGCCACCGGCGACATCCCCGCCGACGAAACCGTGGCCGCCGGATACCGCCGCTACGGCATCGGCGCCGATGGCTGGGGCTACGATTACCACCTGTGGGATGCGCGCTTTGACACCTCGGCAAACCCGAACGAGCCGCATCGCGTCGGCTACGTCGTCGAGATCGACCCGGCCAACCCCGACGCCACCCCGGTCAAACACACCGCGCTTGGCCGCTTCAAGCACGAGAACGCCGCCTATGCCATCGCCGCCGATGGCCGCGTGGTGGTCTACATGGGCGACGATGAACGCGGCGAGTTCATGTATCGCTGGGTCAGCCGCGATGCCTATGTCCCCGGTGAAGACACCTCGACCCTGCTGAGCGAGGGAGAGCTGTCGGTCGCCGTGTTCGACGACGACATGACCGGGCGCTGGGTGCCGCTGACGCCGGCCACCACCGGCATGGACGTGGCCCATATCGCCGTGTTCACCCGCACCGCAGCCTCGGCCGTGGGCGCCACGACGATGGACCGCCCCGAGTGGATCGCCGTTCACCCGAACGCTTCCGAGGCGTATTGCTGCCTGACCAACAACTCGCGTCGCGGCCTGTTGAACGATGACGGAACGGTGCGCACCAATGCCGGCGGCGACCCGATGAGCGTCAACGCCGTCAACCCGCGCGACACCAACCGCTTCGGCCAGATCGTGCGCTGGCGCCCGGTGGGCGGCGACCACGGGGCCGAGGGTTTCTCATGGGATCTCTACGTGATGGCCGGCAACCCCGAGGTGCACGCCGACGGCCCCTATGCCGGAACAGCGAACATCAACGCGGGCAACCTGTTCAACTCGCCCGACGGGATGCAGATCGATTCGACCGGCCTGATCTGGATTCAGACCGATGGCGACGACAGCAACGAAGGCGATTTTGCCGGCATGGGCAACAACCAGATGCTGGCGGGTGACCCTGTGACGGGCCGGATCGAGCGTTTCCTGACCGGGCCGAACGGCTGCGAAGTGACCGGCCTGACCTGGTCGTCGGATCGTCGCACGATGTTCGTGGGCATCCAGCACCCCGATGCGCCCTTCCCCGATGGTGAGGGCAGCCTGCCCCGTTCGGCCATCGTGACGGTGCGCCGCGACGATAACGGGCTCGTCGGCTGACCCCGCAACATCCCTAACAGCAAGGCGCCCCCGGATCTCCATCCGGGGGCGTTTTTTCAGTCGGCCTCGGCCAGCCGGGCAAGATACGCAACCAATGCGCCGACCTCGGCATCGTCGAAATCGAACTCGGGCATCGACTCGATCCCGCCCAGGGCCATGCGCAGGGTGCCTTCGCCCAAACCACGAATATCGCCGCTGGCACCGCGCCGGGCATCGGGGCCATGGCACGCACGGCAATGCCGTTGAAACAGGGTCTCTCCGGTCTGAAGGTGATCTTCAACCGCCACAAGGGGCGCAGGGATCAGCACAAGCAAGGCAGCCAAGGCAGCGCGGGTCGTTCGCATCGCGGTCGTCCATGGGCAAAGAAAACGGGCGCGCCCAGTCTTGGACGCGCCCGTAACAGTGTCATGAAGACGAAAGCCGTGGCGTCAGTCGGCCGCGGCGTCTTCCTTCGACATCTCTTTGCCGGTCTCCTGGTCGACCATCTTCATCGCCAGGCGCACCTTGCCGCGATCGTCGAAGCCCAAAAGCTTGACCCAAACCTCCTGACCTTCCTTCAGCACGTCCGAGGGATGGTTCAGGCGGCGGTTCTCGATCTGGCTGACATGCACGAGGCCATCACGCTTGCCGAAGAAATTCACGAAGGCGCCGAAATCGACGATCTTCACGACCTTGCCCTTGTAGACCTTGCCCTCTTCCGGCTCGGCGACGATCGAATGGATCATCTCGCGGGCCTTTTCGATGGCTTCGCCGTTGGGGCTGGCGATCTTGATGATGCCGTCGTCGTTGATGTCGACCTTGGCCCCCGAGACTTCGACGATCTCGCGGATCACCTTGCCGCCCGAACCGATCACTTCGCGGATCTTGTCGGTGGGCACCTGCATCGTTTCGATGCGCGGCGCGTGGACCGAGAACTCGGACGCTTCGGTCAGCGCCTTGGCCATTTCACCCAGGATGTGCATCCGGCCGGCCTTGGCCTGATCCAGCGCCTTTTCCATGATCTCGGACGTAATGCCGGCCACCTTGATATCCATCTGCAGCGAGGTGATGCCGTTTTCGGTGCCCGCGACCTTGAAATCCATGTCGCCGAGGTGATCCTCGTCGCCCAGGATGTCGGTCAGGATGCCGTAGGAGCCATCCTCTTCCAGCACGAGGCCCATGGCGACACCGGCCACCGGCGCCTTGAGGGGCACGCCCGCATCCATCATCGACAGAGACCCACCACAGACCGACGCCATCGAGGACGAGCCGTTCGACTCGGTGATCTCGGACACGACGCGCACGGTGTAGGGGAAATCGGTGGGTGCGGGCAGCACGGCCTGCAGCGCGCGCCATGCCAGTTTGCCGTGACCGATTTCACGACGACCCGGAGGGCCGACGCGCCCCGCTTCACCGACCGAGTAGGGCGGGAAGTTGTAGTGCAGCAGGAAGTTCGAACGATAGGTGCCCTGTAGGGCATCGATCATCTGTTCGTCATCGCCGGTGCCCAGCGTGGTGACGACAAGGCCTTGGGTTTCCCCACGGGTGAACAGGGCCGAGCCATGCGTGCGGGGCAGCAGCCCGGTTTCGCAGACGATCGGGCGCACCTGATCCAGTGCGCGGCCATCGATGCGGCGGCCGTTCTTGACCACGTCCGAGCGCAGCACGGTCGATTCCAGCTTTTTCAGGGCCGAGCCGAGATTGCGTCTTCCTGCTGGTCCTCGGTCAGGGCGGCGATGATCTCGTCCTTGACGGCGGACACGGCAGCCTGGCGTTCCTGCTTGTCGAGGATCGCATAAGCGTCGCGCATCTTGTCCTCACCGGCGGCTTTCACGGCCTCGTAGAGGTCGCTGTAATCCGGCGGCGTGAAATCGAACGGGTCCTTGGCGGCCTCTTCGGCAAGCGAGATGATCAGGTCGATCACCGGCTGGATCTGTTCGTGCGCGAAATTCACCGCACCCAGCATCTCGGCCTCGGACAGTTCGTAGGCTTCCGACTCGACCATCATCACGGCGTTCTTGGTGCCGGCGACAACAAGGTCCAGACGCTGGTCGGGGTTGTTGCGCAGGTCGTGCATGTCGTCGACCGTCGGGTTCAGGACGTACTCGCCATCCTCGTAGCCCACGCGGCAGCCGGCGATCGGGCCGCGGAACGGCGCGCCCGAAATGGTCAGCGCGGCCGAGGCGGCGATCATCGCCACGATGTCGGGATCGTTGACCAGGTCATGCGACAGAACCGTGCACATCACCAGAACTTCGTTCTTGAAGCCCGGCACGAACAGCGGACGGATCGGACGGTCGATCAGGCGTGCGGTCAGCGTCTCTTTCTCGGTCGGACGCGCCTCGCGCTTGAAAAAGCCGCCGGGCACCTTGCCCGCGGCATAGTATTTTTCCTGGTAATGCACCGTCAGCGGAAAGAAATCCTGCCCTGGCTTGGGTTCCTTGGCGAAGGTCACATTCGCCATGACCGAGGTCTCGCCAAGCGTGGCGATCACCGACCCGTCGGCCTGACGGGCAACCTTGCCCGTCTCAAGCGTGAGGGTCTCTTCGCCCCACTGCATGCTTTTCTTCGAGATATTGAACATCAATCGTTTCCTATCGGGGAGCTCTCCCGGCCCCTGCCGGGTCTCCCGTTTTCATGGCGGCCCCATTGCCGCCGACCCCCTCATCATGCCATGCGCCGGGGTCAAAGCGTCACGTCTCAGATGCGGGGGCCATACAGCAGATGGGCCCCATTTGAAAGGGGATTGTCCGTTTGGCGCCGGCCTCAGAACACCGCGTGGGCCCCACGGTCGTCGGCAACCTCACCGCGCAAAAGCTTTTGGTAATGCGCGTATAGCGTGTCTTCGCCGAATTCCGGGGTGGCGTCCGCGTCGTAGCGCCCCGTCGCAGGATCAAGCACCAGCATCGACTCGGTCGCGTAGTAGCGCCCGATACGCGCGAGTTCCGCCTTTTCAGCGGCCTTTCCGGAAACGCGACCGGCCAGCCCCAGCACCGCGATGATGCCATCCAACACGCGTGGCGAGACGTGACGGACACTGGGCTTCTGCCCCATCAGGTCGAACAGCATCTGCGCCTGATCGAGCGGGGTCAGGGCCGGCCCCGGACCGCCGATCGGCAAGATACGGTTCTGCAGGTCGGGATCGCTCAGGCAGCGCGCGACATAGCGGCCAAGGTCGGCGTCACTGATCGGTTTGCAGGCGGTGAGTTCTCCGTTCCCGAAAACGAGAAAAGGCTTGCCCGCCTTGAGCCTGTCGATCTGGCCGGAGAGCGATTTGAAGAACGCCGTAGGCCGGACGATCGACCAGGTCAGCCCGGATGCGCGCAATTCCTCCTCGAAGGCCAGTTTTGCCTGTTGAAACGCCAGCAGCGGTTTTTGCACACAGATGGCCGACAGCAAGACGAACTGTCCGATCCCCGCAACCTGCGCATCGGCCAGCAGGTCGGAATGGGCCTTGTAGTCGATGGCCCAGGCATCCTTGGGCGCCCCGGTCCGCGAGGCCAGACACGACACCACCGCGTCGAAACCACGCGCCAGGGTCCGGCGCCTGTCGTCGCTGTCGGTCACGGCCCCCTCGACCACGGTGCAGGCGGGCAGTCCCGTGGCATCGGCCCCCGGCCGCACCAGAGCGGTGACATCATGGCCTGCCGCCATCAGCGCCGACGCGGTGGCACGCCCGATGGTGCCCGTGCCGCCGACCAGCAGGACGCGGTGCCCCGGACATGTCTGCGTATCAATCATGGCGCCACACTAGGCACAGGCGAAGGCCGCGCAACCGTCCATCGGGTCGCGCCCGTGACGCGCCCACAAGAAACCCGTGCATCCGGCATTTCGGCGTCTTGCCGGATCGTCTTCATCTAAAAAATAGAACGTAAGTCGGAATTATTTATATTTTATGTTCCTCGGCGTCCTCATTAGATCGTCGGTCACCCAGCCCCAAGGGAGAGCGAAATGGAAATCATCGTCGATATCGTCTCGGGCCTGATCGCGCAGATGCAAAAACCCACCCTCGCCTTCCTGATCGGCGGGATGGCGCTTGCGGCGTTCGGTTCAAAGCTCGAAATCCCCGAACCCGTCTACAAGTTCATCGTGTTCCTGCTGCTCATGAAGGTCGGCCTCGGGGCCGGCATCTCGATCCGAGAGGCAAACTTCATCGACCTTGCCATCCCTGCGGTGGGCGCGGCCCTGGTGGGGATCGCGATTGTCCTTTTGGGGTCGGGAACGCTGGCACGGTTGCGCGGCGTGTCATCGATGGACGGCATGGCCACCGCGGGCCTCTTCGGGGCGGTGTCGGCCTCGACCCTCGCGGCGGGCATGGCGATGCTGGACGAAGAAGGGATCGCCTATGAGGGGTTCATCGGCGCGCTCTACCCGTTCATGGATATCGCAGCCCTTGTCACGGCGATCCTGCTTGCGCGGCTGAGCGCCGAGCGCAAGGCGGCGGCGGAAACCACCGCGCAGCCCGGTGGTGCGGTGGCGGTCGGCAAACCCGGCAGCGACAATGGCGAAATGATCCGCGGCATCCTGTCCGAGACCTTCCGCAGCGCGGCCATCTCGGCCCTTCTGCTGGGTCTGGCCCTCGGCATCCTTGCGCGGCCCGACAGCGTTTACGAGAATTTCTATGACGTGTTGTTCCGCGGGCTTCTGTCGATCCTGATGCTGATCATGGGGATGGAGGCCTGGTCGCGGCTGTCGGAATTGCGACAGGTGGCCCATGCCTACATCGCCTATGGCCTGCTGGCCCCCCTTGCCCATGGCGCACTGGGGTTCGGCGCGGGGCTGATCGTGCATCAGCTCACGGGGTTTTCCGGCGGCGGCGTCGTGCTGCTGGCCGTGATGGCGGCCTCCAGTTCCGACATTTCCGGCCCCCCGACCCTGCGCGGCGCCTTGCCCGAGGCGAACCCCTCGGCCTACGTAGGCACATCCACCGGGCTGGGCACGCCGGTCGCGATCCTGTCGATCCCGCTGTGGATCGCGCTGGCAAACATGACCATCGGAGTGTGAGGGAGGCGACCATGTATGACGCGACCAAATTGGTGATCATCACAGAACGCACGATCCTGGACGGGGTGACCGCCCTGATCGAGCAAGGCGGCGCAACGGGCTACACGCATGTCGATGCCGGCGGCAAGGGCAGCCGGGGCAAGCGCAGCGCAAGCCGCCCGGGAATAAGCGGCGTAATGTCGAACGTGAAAATCGAGTCGATCGTCGCCGACCGCAAGACCGCCGAAGAGATCATCACCGCCGTGGCGACGAAATATTTCCAACACTATTCGGGGATCGCCTATGTGGAGCCGGTGGAAATCCTGCGGCGGCACAAGTTCGAGGTCTGAGCATCAGCCGAACAAAGAAAAGGCGCCCGCGCGGGATCCGGCGGGCGCCAATGCGTGACGATCTGCGCCGATCAGCGGCGAATGCCGAGACGCTGGATCAGGTCCTGATACCGGGCTTCGTCCTTGCCCTTGAGGTAGTCCAGCAGCTTGCGGCGCTGCGCGACCAGCTTGAGAAGACCCCGGCGCGAATGGTTGTCCTTCTTGTGGGTCTTGAAATGCTCGGTCAGCGTGGAAATCCGGCTGGTCAGAATGGCCACCTGAACCTCGGGCGACCCGGTGTCGCCGTCCTTGGTGGCATATTCCTTCATCAGGCGGGTTTTTTCTTCTGCGGTAATCGACATCGGGGGCTCCTTTTCGGGATCATGGCACAAGCCGGGATGTCGTCCAGCAGGGCCCGTGGAGGGAATCAGCCGCCCGGTCGGGCAACATGGAAAGGGGCTGTTAATCGAATTCCTCGCGCTTGCATAGCCCAAGCCCGGCGCGCGGGCCACCGATTAACCAACTTGTCTGTTGCAGCTTGACCACAAGCTACAGGAACGGCGAATTTTCGGCACAATTGCGCCTAGATCACCGACCATGGTTCAGGACTGTGAAATCTTTTCGGGTGAAGGTCCTGTCCATCTCCGGCGGTATGCCGGTCGGGGCCATGGCCCGCGATGACCGGAATAACCCGGTGAGCATTGTCAGAACGGCGTGCGCCCCGCGATCGATTGGTCGGGGGGAAAGTTGTCAGATGATGTTCACCATGCGAGGACTGAGACCATGCTTGCCGCCGGAGGATTATTGGCCCTGCTGCTCATGGGCGTCGCTGCGACCGGGTTCGTCGGCGCAGACAGCGACGACGATGACAAGGATCAGAACTCCGAAGACCTCGGAGCGGATGACGAGGAAACCTCGCTCGACCCCGGCGAAGGCGAAGGGAGTGGGCTGGCTGACCTGTTGTTCGGCACCCTGGATGACGACGATCTTTACGGCACCGAAGCAGACGAAGAAATCCTAGGCCTGTTCGGCGACGACATGATCATGGGCGGCGAGGGCGACGATACGATCGACGGCGGCGAAGGGACCGACACACTCGATGGCGGCGAGGGTGATGATCACCTCGTGTTGGACATGTCCGATGTCGCCAGCGGCGGCGAAGGGGCCGATATCTTCGAGGTCTTCACATCGACCGAACTGACCAATGGCGAGAGCATTGCCAGCGTGTCCGATTTCGAACCGGGCACCGACCAGCTGATCCTCGATTTCCCGGGCGAAGAGGCTGAAGCGCCCGAGATTGCCATGGATGTCGAAAGCGACCCCGGAAACACGCTTGTCCTGGCCAATGGCGTGCCGGTGACTGTCCTCCAGGGGGTCTCGGTTCTGGACCCCGGCATCGTGGACGTGGTGATGACCGGCCCGGCCGAGGGCGCGCCGGAAGATCCGTCTGAGGGCGGTAGCCTGGTCGAAGGTACGCCCGAGGACGACACCCTGGCCGGCGGGTCGGGCGACGACACGATCGACGGCTATGCCGGTGACGACCTGTTGAATGGCGGCACCGGCGACGACCTTTTGCGCGGCCGCGAAGGCATCGACAGCCTGTTCGGCGAGGGCGGAGAAGACGCCATCACCGGCGGGCCGGGTGACGACATCCTGGATGGCGGCACGGAAAACGACGCACTCTTCGGAAATGAAGGCGATGACTACGTCTCGGGCGAGGCCGGCAACGACGAGGTCTATGGCGACGAAGGCGACGATACCGTCCTGGGCGGCGAGGGCTCCGATTTCCTGTCCGGGGGCGACGGCAATGACAGTGTCTCTGGCGGCGCGGATGGCGACTTGCTGTTCGGCGGCGATGGCGATGATACGCTGTCGGGCGGCGGGGGCGACGACTTCCTGCAAGGCGGCTTCGGGGCCGACAGCCTCTCGGGCGGGGACGGGAACGACCGGATCGATGGCACCTTCTCGAACGGGCATGGCACCTTTGGACCGACGGATGAAGATGACGGCGATACGCTCTCGGGCGGGGATGGCGACGACATCCTGGTGCTGGGGGCGGGCGATCTGGCCAGCGGCGGCGAAGGCGCGGACATCTTCGCCTCGGGCGACTATATCGGCGAGGGCGATGCGGCCGGCAGCGTCAGCGATTTCGACCCCGCCGAGGATGTGATCGAGGTTCTTTTCGATCCCGACCTGACCCCGAACCCGGAAATCACGGTCGTGGATTTCGCCGACGGTACGGGGGCCGACATCCTGTTGAATGGGCAGATCGTGCTGCAGGTCACAGGGGCGCAGGGGCTGGACCCCTCCCTTGTGGAACTGCGCGAACTGGATCTCGAGACCGCCTAACCCCGCGATCCGAAATGCGGCAGCAGCGCCGCAAGAACCGCGTCGGGCACCTCTTCCATCGCGAAATGCCCCGAGCCGGCAATTTCCTGGCCGGTCACCTGTGGCGCCCACCCACGCCAAACCCCCAACGGGTCGCCGGTGCGCGCGGGAAATCCGTGCTCCGACCAGACGAAATGCAACGGGGCCGCGATGGTGCGGCCCGCGGCGCGGTCGGCCTCGTCCAGGGCTCGGTCCACCGTCGCCCCGGCCCTGTAATCACTGCACATCGCCGCCACGCGCGCGGGGTCCGCGGCCTGCGCCCGATAGCCTGATAGCGCGGCCTCGGAAAACGGCGACAGATCGCCCGCATGCGTCCAACTGGCCAGGGTCCAGTCGATATAGCCCGGCCCATCCGACAGGATCATGCGCTCGGGCAAGGGGCTGGGTTGGGCCAGGAATGTCCAGTGATAGGCTTTCAACGCAAGATCTGCCGACCACGCCGCCCAGAAATCGCCCGTCGGCACGATCTCGATGATCCCGATGCGATCGACACGGTTCGGATGGTCCAGGGCAAGGCGATATGTCACGCGGGCGCCGCGATCATGGCCAAGGACATGTGCCTTTTCCAAACCCAACGCATCCATCAGCCCGGCAATGTCGCGGGCCATCTCGCGCTTGGAATAGGCGCGGTTCTCGGGGTCGGCGGGCGGAGCATCGCTGTCGCCATAGCCCCGCAAGTCGGGAATGATGACATGAAAGTCCCGCGCAAGACGAGGTGCCAGGTTTTCCCAACACATGTGGTTCTGCGGATAGCCGTGCAGCAGGATCAGCGGCGCGCCCTGCCCGGCCTGATGCACGCTCAGCCCGATCCCGTTCGTCTCGATCCGCGATTGTGTGAACCCGTCAATCGGCATGGGCGATCTCCTCCCACAACAGGGGCTGCACCGCATAGCCGATGTAGAGCGGGTGTTTCGGATGCCCCTGCTTGGACAGCCCCAGATGATAGAGCGGCATACCGGTCTGCCGCAGCAACCGCGCGACCGCAGGGCCGCGGGCCAGATGCGCCCCATGGGTGCCCCAGGCGCAGATGACCTGATCGGCCCATGTCACCCC
Organism: Roseibacterium elongatum DSM 19469; assembly: GCF_000590925.1. Classification (NCBI taxonomy): domain Bacteria; kingdom Pseudomonadati; phylum Pseudomonadota; class Alphaproteobacteria; order Rhodobacterales; family Roseobacteraceae; genus Roseicyclus; species Roseicyclus elongatus. The sequence continues at coordinate 788,647 of NZ_CP004372.1, forward strand.
GTCCAGAATGGCGGCGTCGTTTTCGGGGCCGACCGGATCAGCAGCCGCCCGCATGTCGCGCGGATCCGTCGCGCGATAGGCAAAGATATTGAGGACACGAAACGCCCCAAAGCCCAACGCACGGGCCCGCCGCTCGCACCGTTCGACGGTCGGATCGTTCTGCACCTCGGTCGCTGTCGACGGATTGAGCATGATGAACAGGGCGCGCCGCCCCTCGGGCGACCAGACGCGCGTCAGGGCATAGCGATAGGCCTCGCAATCCGAGTAGATGGCGACCGAGGCCGCATCGCCTTTCTGGAACTCGCGCGTGATCATGTCGCCATGTATGACCGGCACCGGCCGCCGGGGAAAGGGCCCGATGCCCCCCTACAGGTTGAAGACACGCTCGGGGTGCAATTCCCCGGCGCGGAAACGTCCGACGGCAACAGGCTGGCCATCGAACGAGGCCCAGGCCAGATCGCCATACTCGACCGCACCGGGCAAGACCTGGCCGGGATTGCCGTGTCTCAACCGATGCGCCCCCAACTCGGTCGCCCGCAATTCCGGCATGTAGTCCAGTGCGGTGGCCACCGGCGCGAGAAGGGCGTCGATCTCGGGCGTACGCGCAAGCTCTTCGATCCGCGACAGCGCGACGGCCTCCTCGATATCGAAGGGGCCGACCCATGTGCGGCGCAGGGTCACCACATGTCCGAGGCAGCCCAAGGCGCTCCCAAGATCGCGCGCGATCGACCGCACATAGCCGCCCGAGCCGCACACGAAATGAAAGCGCGCATGGTCGCGGTCGGGGCACGCGGTCAGGCTCAGCTCATCGACATAGAGATCGCGCGACTCCAGCTCCATGACCTCGCCCTCGCGGGCAAGGTCGTAGGCCCGAGCGCCATCAACCTTGACCGCCGAGAACTGCGGTGGGACCTGCCGGATATCGCCAACGAAGGCGGGCAGCGCCGCGTGGATCTCGGCCTCGGTCGGGCGGGCCTGAGAGGTTTCGATGACCTCTCCCTCGGCGTCGTCGGTCGTCGTCGCGCGCCCCCACCGCACGAGGAAATCATAGGCTTTCAGCGCGTCGCCGAGATAGGGGATGGTCTTGGTCGCCTCGCCGAGGGCAATGGGCAACATCCCCGTCGCATCGGGATCCAGCGTGCCGGCATGCCCGGCCTTCTTGGCCTCGAACGCCCACCGGACCTTGCCCACGACCGCGGTCGAGGTCACGCCAGCGGGCTTGTCCACCAGAACCCAGCCGGAAATGTCGCGTCCCTTGCGCTTGCGTGCCATGCCATGCCCTCAGCCTTGCGAAAGGCGGGTCTGCTACTCTGAGCCTGTGTCCGCGTCAACCACGACCCCCAGGATCGGCCCGACCGGAAAGCCGATATCCGACCGGCCGATACCCGGGGCATGCAGGCGCGAGACGCGCCCATCGAGATACAGCGCATTCGGCGTTCCGAGATGATCGCGAAAGAACCGCCCGAAATGGTGGAAGTTCACCGGCTCGTCCGAGATCACCATGAAGAGGCGGTCCCCATCCGCGCTGACACCGACGCCGTTGCGGATATTCAGGCTGTCGCTGTCACGCAGGAAGCGAGGGTGCAGCGCCCCGTCGATCACCAGCATCGGGCCCGATTGGGTGGCATGCCGACAGTCGGGGGGATCGTCCGCGAAGGCGCGGCTTTCGATCACGGCGGCCGCCCTCTCGCCCAGACACAACACGCCATTGGGCAGCAACCCGAAATTGCCCGGACCATCCGATGTGATGATCCGCATCTCCTGCTCGCCATCCTCGATATAAAGGCCCACGGGCGCGCGGTTTTCGTGGAACATACCGGCATTCATCGCCACGCCGAGGCGTTCCCCCGCGCCGAGCGTGTCCTGAACCCGCGAAAACGTGCCCAGAATGGCGCCCTCATCGTCCCTGAGGAACAGGCGCAGTTCGGCATCGGACAGATCGACATCACAGGCGGTAAAGGGCGCCCCGTCAAACTGGACGCGCTCGCATGTCTGGCCTGCGGCCGGGGTCGCGGCAAGCAAGGCCGACAGCATGACCTCGCGGATCATGCGCCCCCCTCCCCCGTTTCGTCCTCCGCATGCCGGGCCTCGACGTCGCGGCGCACCGTCTCATCGGAAAACAGTCTGCGCGTCTCGTCCATCTGGTCGAAGGTTTCGTCGATGAGGAACCGCAGATCGGGGGCGTATTTCAACGTCATGTCGCGCATCAACTGACGGCGCAACTCGCCGCGATTGCGCTTGAGCGCGTCGATCGCCTCGGCGCGGCCTGCACCGCCCAGCGGCATGACATACACCGTCGCGATCTTGAGATCGGGGGATGTGCGCACCTCGCCCACCGTGATCGACATGCGGTTCAGCTCGGGGTCGTGTACGTCGCCGCGCATCAGCACGTCGGACAGCGTCCGCCGGATCAGTTCCCCGACCCTGAGTTGCCGTTGCGACGGGCCGCTGCCCTCGTGATGCCTGTTCTTGCCCATGACGCTCTCCTTACCTGTCGCAGGTAGGCCATCATGCCCCCGGTCGCAAGCGACGCCTTTTCGCCCGAGCGGCCATCCGCTAGGACATTGCCATAAGCAACGGAGGTCGGCATGGGCGAAAAACTGAAGATAGCTGTGATGGGCGCGTCGGGCCGCATGGGCCGCATGCTGATCGATACGATCCTCGACAGCGACAAGGCCGACCTGATCGGCGTCACCGAACGGCCCGGACACGACTGGATCGGTCATGACCTTGGCGAGGCGCTTGGCCGTCCGCCCATGGGCGTGCCGGTTTACGGTGATCCGCTGGATCTGATCGTGAAGGCCCAGGCGATCATCGATTTCACCACGCCCGAGGCGACGCTGGCCCATGCCGCGCTGACCGCGCAGGCGCGGTGCATCCATGTCATCGGGACGACCGGCTTCAGCGATCAGGATATCGCCGCGCTGGACGCCGCCGCGCGCCATGCCACGATCATTCGCGCCGGGAACATGAGCCTTGGGGTCAACCTGCTGACGCGTCTGGCGCAACAGGTCGCCGCCGCCCTGGACGAGGATTTCGATATCGAGATCGTCGAGGCGCATCACAAGCACAAGGTCGACGCCCCCTCGGGCACCGCGCTGATGCTGGGCGAGGCCGCCGCCGCAGGCCGGGGCATCGAGCTTGCGTCGCATTCGGACCGGGGCCGCGACGGCATCACCGGGGCGCGAACCGACGGGCATATCGGGTTCTCGGCCATCCGGGGCGGCGACATCGTCGGGGAACATGACGTGATTTTCGCGGGGGCGGGGGAACGGATCGTCCTGCGGCATGTGGCCAGCGACAGGGCGATTTTCGCGCGCGGCGCGCTCAAGGCGGCCCTGTGGGGACAAGGCAAGGGTCCGGGCCATTTCTCGATGGCGAGTGTTCTGGGCCTGGCTTGATCGGGCGCGCCGGCCCGCTATTTCCCTGATCGGAACGCGACCACCGAACAGGGAGATGGGGCCATGCCGCGCCGCACCGCCATATTGCCATCCGCCTTTGCCGGGCTTTTGCTGGGCCTGATCGGGCCGACCGCGCCCGCCTCGGCCGAGGAATTCACCACCCTGACCAGCCGGGACAGTTTCGTCAGCCTCATCGAGGGGCGCGAACTGCGCCGCCTCGGCATTCGCCTGACGGTTACCCCGGACGGGCGGATCACTGGCCGCGCCTTTGGCACAGCTGTATCGGGTGCGTGGAATTGGGATGGCAGCTATTTCTGCCGTGACCTGTTTTTCGGCGACGAGGATCTGGGCTTCAACTGCCAGCAGGTCGAATTGTCGGGGCGCACGTTGCGCTTCACCTCGGATCAGGGAACGGGTGACTTCGCGGACCTGACGCTAAGGTGAGCGCGCGCTTCCAAGCGGCGTGCATCTCGCGTCAGAAGTCGATGGCCAGGCCCTTCTTCTCCCAATCGCCGTAGCGCACGGGCTCGGGGCCATCGCGGCCGCCCAGTTCGGTGGGCAGGTCCAGCGCCTTGGCCTTCTTGCGCCGTGCCTCGGCCTCGGCCAGCGCGCGTTGCGCGGCCGGCGGCAGGTCGGGTTGTTTGTCGTGATCAGAGGGGGCGTCCACCATGGGCACGGCACTCCGGCTTGTGTGACTGTACGGGGTGATATACGCCTTGAGCCTTTCAGAACAAGCGCGAGCATCACCATGGCGACCGAAGGGCGCGGCAAGACAAGAAAGGGCGCGGGGAAGCGCCCCAAGCCGGGCCGCCGTCTGGCAAAACACGCCCCCCAATCACCTGATCGCAGCCTCGTGGCGCGGCAGGCCGCCCTGTCGATCCTCGATCAGGTGCTGCGCCGGAAGCGGATGCTGGCACACCTGCCGCAAGACCCCGGCCTGACCCCACCCGAAGCGGCCCGCGCCACGCGGCTGAGCCTGATGGTCCTGCGCCACCTGGAGCCTTTGGACGCGGTCATCGCCCGGTTCGTCGAGCGCAAACCGCAGCCGGCCGTGAACGCCTTGTTGCGCCTCGGAACCGCCGAATTGCTGATCGCCGGCGAAGAACCCCATGGCGTCGTCAACGCGATGGTCGCCCTGGCGCGCACAGGCCGCCGGACGGAACGGGGCGCCGGCCTGGTCAACGCGGTGCTGCGGCGCGTGTCCGAAGGGGGCGATGCGCTGTGGCAGGGCCATACCCCGCAACGGCTGCCGGGCTGGATCGGCGGGCCGATCAAGAAACGCTGGGGCACGGAGGTTTTGCGCGCCATCGAGGCCGCCCATGAACGCGGCGCCGCGATCGACATCACCGGCAAGGCCCCGGATGTCGACATCCCCAATGCCAAGCGCTTGCCCACCGGCAGCTTGCGGCTGAACGCGACGGGGCAGGTCAGCGCCCTGCCCGGTTTTTCCGCCGGCGCCTGGTGGGTCCAGGATGCCGCCGCCGCCCTGCCCGCGCGCCTGTTGGGCGATGTGGCGGGGCAGACGGTACTGGACATGTGCGCCGCGCCCGGCGGCAAGACATTGCAACTGGCGGCGGCAGGCGCGCAGGTCACCGCGCTGGATCTGTCGGACACCCGACTTGACCGCCTGCGGCAGAACCTCGTGCGCACCGGGCTGTCGGCCGAGATCGTCGTTTCGGATGCCTTGGACCATCACGGCGGCCCCTACGAGGCGATCCTGCTCGATGCCCCCTGTACGGCCAGCGGCACCTTGCGACGCCATCCCGACCTGCCCTTTGTCAAAAGCTGGACCGAGGTCGAACCGCTGACGCGGTTGCAGATGCGCCTGCTCGACCATGCGCTGAGGCTGCTCGCGCCGGGTGGCAAGCTTGTCTATTGCACCTGTTCTCTCTTGCCGGTCGAAGGCGAGCATCAGGTGGGCGCGGCCCTCAAACGGCACGACGATCTGTCGATCGTTCCGCTAGACCCCCAGACACTCGGCGGCGCGCCGGATTGGGCCAGCCCCGAGGGCGGGCTGCGCCTGCGCCCCGATCTCTGGCCCGAGCACGGGGGCCTTGACGGGTTCTACATGGCTTGCCTCACACGGGATGCGTCGACGGCGTGACTCTGCCCGTCGCCATCTGTATCCTGCCGGGAACGAAAAGGCAGAGCAGCACCGGGCCAGAATGTCCGACAGTCACCTGACAGATCCGACGCCCGCGGCGGCGCCGCGGCCCCGCCCGAGCACCAGCGGGCGTGTCGCCAACCGGCTGGCCGCCGTGCAGGCGGGCTTCGACCGGCGCGTGCGCGGCTTTCTCTGGCGGCCCGAGCCGCGGTTTCCGGGCTCGGCGGCGCGCGGACGGCAGTTCATGGCCGGGAACTATCGCCTTGGCGGCGCGCTGATCGAGGCCCACGGCCAAAGCCCATGGGACATCACCGCGCCCAATGACAGTTTCGAAGAGGGGTTGCACGGGTTCGATTGGCTCGACGATCTGGCGGCCATCGACGACGGTGAAGGGCGGAAAACCGCTCAGGCGTGGCTTTCGGGTTGGGTCCGCCGCTATGGGCGCGGCGCCGGTCTGGGCTGGACCCCCGATCTGACCGGGCGGCGACAGATCCGCTGGATCAGCCACGCCCTGTTCCTGCTGAACGGGATGGAATCCGCCGAGAGCCGCCGCTTCATGGCGTCGCTCGGACGGCAGGCGGGGTTCCTGTCGCGCCGTTGGCGCAGGGCCTCTCCCGGTCTGCCGCGGTTCGAGGCGCTGACCGGCCTGATCTATTCGGCCTGTACCCTGATGGGGATGGAATCCGACCTCGACCCCGCGCTAAAGGCGCTGGCACAGGAATGCGCGCAGGAGATCGACGCCTCGGGCGGGATCGTGACGCGCAACCCCGAGGAACTGCTCGAGGTGTTCGTGCTGCTGACATGGGTCATGCAGATCCTGTCGGACACCGGCAAGGAACCCGACCCGGCCGTGAACACCGCCATCGCCCGGATCGCGCCCACGCTGCGCAGCCTGCGCCATGTCGATGGTGGGCTGGTGCGTGCCCATGGCGGGGGGCGCGGCGCGCCCGGCCGGCTGGTCAGCGCCCTGGTGCAAAGCCGCGTGCGCCCCGCGCAGGTCAAGGGGTTGGCGATGGGATTTGCCCGGCTGGCCACCGACAATGTGTCGATCATCGTCGATGCCGCCTTGCCGATGCAGGGCCTCCGCAGTGCCAACGCCCATGCCAGCACCCTGGCCATGGAACTGACCAGCGGCTCCGAGCCCCTGATCGTCAGCTGCGGATCGGGCGCGCGCCTTGGCCCCGAGTGGCGGCGCGCGGGGCGGGCCACGCTCAGCCACTCGACCCTGTGCCTCGAGGGGTATTCCTCGTCCCGGCTGGCCCCGAAGGCCTCGCGCAATGCCCCCGAGAAACAGCCCTTCGCCGATGGCCCCAGCGATGTCGCGGTGCAGGAAAGCGACATGAAAAGCGCCCAGGGCGTTGCCATGTCGCATGACGGGTGGCGCAAGAGCCATGGCCTGATCCATCTGCGCAGCCTCACGCTCGAAGACAACGGATCGCTCTTGCGGGGCGAAGATGCACTGGCCGCCATGACCAGCGCCGATCGCCAGCGCCTTGATCGGGTCTATGCGCGCCTGCCGCATGGCTTGGGCGTCAAGTACACCGTGCGGTTCCACCTGCACCCCGATGTCGACGCCAAGGTCGACATGGGCGGCGCGGCGGTGTCGCTGACGCTGGCCTCGGGCGAAACCTGGGTCTTTCGACACACCGGGTCGGCGGAACTGGGCCTTCAGCCGTCCGTCTATCTCGATAGCGGGCGGCTGCGGCCGCGCGCGACAAAACAGATCGTTCTCACCGCGCGCATGAAGGGCTATGGCAATGTCATTGGCTGGAGCCTGGCGCGCCCAACCGCCTTTCTGCCCGCGCCCGTGGGCTTTGCCCGCGCCACGCCCGACTGACCGCGATTGACCCGAAGGACCCCCCATGACAACCGTGCCCCTGCGCCGCGCGCTGATTTCCGTTTCCGACAAGACCGGGCTTGAGGCCTTTGCCACCGCGCTGGCACAGCGTGGCGTCGAGGTCCTGTCGACCGGCGGCACGGCCAAGGCCCTGCGCGCCGCCGGCCTGACCGTCATCGACGTGGCCGAGGTCACCGGCTTTCCGGAGATGATGGATGGCCGGGTCAAGACGCTGCACCCCAAGGTGCATGGCGGTCTTCTGGCCCTGCGCGACAATCCCGCCCATGTCGCGGCGATGGAGGAGCACGGCATCGGCGGCATCGACCTGCTGGTCGTCAACCTCTATCCGTTCGAGGAAACCGTGGCCAAGGGCGCCGACTACGACACCTGCATCGAAAATATCGATATCGGCGGCCCCGCGATGATCCGCGCCGCGGCCAAAAACCACGCCCATGTGGCCGTGGTGGTGGACACCGCCGATTACGACGCCGTTTTGGCCGCGCTGGATGACCACGATGGCAGCACGCCCTATGCCCTGCGCCAAACCCTTGCGCAGACGGCCTATGCCCGCACCGCCGCCTATGACGCCGCGGTCTCAGGCTGGATGGCCGATGCGATCGGGGCCGAGACCCCGCGCCGCCGGGCGGTGGCGGGCACGCTCGCCCTTCCCCTGCGCTATGGTGAAAACCCGCACCAAAAGGCCGCGTTCTACACCGATGGCAGCGCGCGCCCCGGCGTCGCCACCGCCGTGCAGCATCAGGGCAAGGACCTGTCCTACAACAACATCAACGACACCGATGCCGCGTTCGAACTGGTGGCCGAGTTCAACCCCGCCGATGGCCCCGTCTGCGCCATCATCAAGCATGCCAACCCCTGCGGCGTGGCGCGCGGCGCGACGATGGCCGAGGCCTATGCCCGCGCCTTCGATTGCGACCGCACCAGTGCGTTTGGCGGGATCGTGGCGCTGAACCAGCCGCTCGATGCCGCCACCGCCGCCAAGATCGTCGAGATCTTCACCGAGGTCGTGATCGCCCCCGAGGCCAGCGACGAGGCCAAGGCGATCTTTGCCGCCAAGAAGAACCTCCGCCTGCTGACCACCGGTGGCCTGCCCAACCCCGCAGCACCCGCGCGCACGATCCGGCAGGTCTCGGGCGGGATGCTGATGCAGGACAAGGATACCGGACGGGTCGACGAGGAAGACCTGAAACCCGTCACCAGGCGACGCCCCAGTGCGGCCGAGATGTCGGACATGATCTTTGCCTGGTCGGTCGCCAAGCACGTCAAATCCAACGCCATCGTCTATGTGCGTGACGGCGCGACCGTCGGCATCGGCGCGGGCCAGATGAGCCGCGTGGACAGCTCGACCATCGCCGCCCTCAAGGCCGAGCGCATGGCCAAGGAATGTGGCCTGCCCGAGAGCCTGGCCAAGGGCTCGGTCGTGGCGTCGGACGCATTCTTTCCCTTTGCCGATGGCCTGCTGGCCGCGGCCGAGGCGGGCGCGACGGCGGTCATCCAGCCCGGCGGTTCCATGCGCGACGCCGAGGTGATCGCCGCCGCCGACGAGGCCGGGCTTGCCATGGTCTTCACCGGAATGCGGCACTTCCGCCATTGAGCGATCAACCGGAGCGGGCTGACCATGCGGCTACTCTATATTTCTGCGGTTTTCTGGTTCGTCCTGGATCAGGCCAGCAAATATGCCGTGCTTCATTGGGCCGGTCTGGCCGAGCGCGGCATCATCGAGGTGTTCCCCCCCTACCTCGTGTTTCATCTAGGCTATAACACCGGGATCAATTTCGGCCTCTTTGCCGGCGGCCCCGAGGCCACGCGTTATCTGCTGATCGGCATCGCGCTGGTCATCTCGGCCTGGTTGCTGTGGTGGGCCAGGAACGGGATGCATCGCGCGATCTCGTTTCTGTCAGCCGGCGCGGTGATCGGCGGGGCGCTGGCCAACACCATGGACCGCGCGTTGCAGGGGGCGGTGATCGATTTCCTGAACATGTCCTGTTGTGGCATCGACAACCCGTTTGCCTTCAACGTGGCCGATATCGCGATCGTGGGGGGCGCGATCGGCTTGCTCATCTTTGCCGATACCACAAAGATGACCCCGTGACGGACGGGCACGTTTGCGCTAGACCCATCCCCGCGCAAAGGAGGGACGGCATGACGCGTCTGACATCATCCGCGATTCTCGGGATTGCCCTGCTGGCCCTGGCGGCCTGCAGTGACAGGACCCCCACGCTGATGAACCTGACCAATACCGAGGCCGGGCCGGACGAGTTCTCGGTCGTGCCGAACGAGCCATTGCAGATCCCCGGCAACCTGCGCGAGCTGCCCACGCCCGCACCGGGTGCGCGGAACCTTGCCGATCCCGACCCCGAGGCGGACGCGATCGCGGCGCTTGGCGGCAACCCGGCGCGCGCGGCACGCGGCTCGAACACGCTGATGCAGCATGTGGGACGTTTTGGCATCAGTGCCGATATCCGGCCGACCCTTGCCGCCGAGGACGAGGAATTCCGCCGCCGCAACGATGGCCGCATCCTCGAACGGATGTTCGGCAGCACCGTGTATTTCCGCGCCTATCGCAGCATGTCGCTGGACCGCTACGCCGAGTTGGAGCGCCTGCGCCGTGCCGGTGTGCGCACCCCGACCGCGCCGCCCGCGCAGTAACGCCCCTGAAACCTCTTGCGCCGTAACGCTTGCGTCAGCACCGTTGATGCGGGGGCGCGGGCGCATATCTCATGCCTGTTACGCCATCAATCGGAGGATGCGCATGTTGCATCGCATGATCGCCGGGTTCGGACCCATGATTGCCGTCGTGCTTGCGCCTTTGGCGGCACTCGCGGCCGAGAACGTCACCGAATTAACGCTCGACAACGGGCTGGATGTCGTCGTGATCGAGGATCCCAACTCGCCAGCGGTCGTTCACATGCTTTGGTATCGCGCCGGCGCCGCCGACGAGCCCCCTGGCACATCGGGTGTGGCGCATTTTTTGGAACACCTGATGTTCAAGGCCACCGACGAGTTGGAAACCGGCGAATTCAGCCGCGTGGTCGAAGAAAACGGCGGGTCCGACAACGCCTTCACCAGTTGGGACTATACCGGCTATTTCCAGCGCGTCGCGTCGGATCGCCTGGGCCTGATGATGCAGATGGAGGCCGACCGCATGACCGATCTGCAGTTCAGCGCGGGCGAGGTGATGACGGAACGCAGCGTGATCCTGGAAGAGCGCGCGCAGCGAACCGATTCCAGCCCCGGCGGCCTTTTCAACGAACAGATGCGCGCTGCGCTGTATCTCAACCACCCCTACGGCATTCCGATCATCGGCTGGCGCCACGAGATGGAGGAGTTGGACCGCGACGATGCCATGGCCTTCTTCGGCAGCATTACGCGCCCAACAACGCCATCCTGATCGTGGCCGGTGGCGTGACCCCGGACGAGGTGCGCGCCCTGGCCCAGGAGCATTACGGCCCGATCCCCGCCAGCGCCGAGATCGCGCCGCGCGCCCGCCCGGCCGAGCCACCCCAGATCGCCGATCGTCGCATCGTGCTCGAGGATGAGCGCGTCGCAAACCCCTATGTATCCCGCAGCTACCTTGCCCCTGTGCGGCGCAGCGGTGCGCAGGAAGAAGCCGCGGCGCTGAGCCTTTTGGCCGAGATTCTCGGTGGGTCGGGCAGCACCTCGGTCCTGTCGCAAAAGCTGGAGGTCGAGGACCAGCGCTCGATCTACACCTCGGCCTTTTATGACGCGACCAGCCTCGATCCCTCGGGCTTTTCGGTGGTCAATGTTCCGCTTCCGGGCACCCCGCTGGACGAGGCCGAGGCCGATCTCGACCGGGTTCTGGCCAGTTTCCTTGAAACCGGCGTGGACCCCGAGCAATTCGCGCGCATCCAGTTCCAGATCCAGGCCGATGCGATCTATTCCGCCGACAATGCCCAGGGCCTTGCCCGGCGCTACGGCGTGGCCCTGACCAGCGGCCTGACGGTCGAGGACGTGCAAACCTGGCCGGATGTCCTGGCCGCGACGACCATCGACGACGTGATGGCGGCCGCCCGCCGCCTGTTCGAAGAGACCACCTCGGTCACGGGCTATCTGACCCGCCCCGAGTTGCCCGCCACCCAGGAGGTGACCCAATGATTCCGCGCCTGACCGGACTGTTTGCCGCGCTGGTCCTCTCGGCCACGGGCCCGGCCCACGCCACCCAGATCGACATCGAACAGGTCACGTCGCCCGGCGGTATCGAGGCCTGGCTGGTCGAGGATCACACGAACCCGTTCGTGGCCATCGAAATCTGGTTCAGCGGCGGCGCCTCGCTGGATGCCGAGGGCAAGCGCGGCGCGACCTACCTGATGACCGGCCTGCTGGAAGAGGGGGCTGGCGACATGGACGCCACCGCCTTTGCCCAGGCGGCCGAAGGCATGGCGGCAAGCTTCAGCTTCGATGTGTTTCGCGACGATCTGACGGTCAGTGCGCTGATGCTGACCGAAAATCGCGATGCCGCCGCCGATTTGCTGCGCGCCGCCCTGGTCGAGCCGCGCTTTGACGAGGACGCCATCGAACGCGTCCGCGGTCAGGTCCTGTCGATCATCGAGGGCAATTCGCGCGACCCGGACGATATCGCCGCGGCAACCTTCAACGCGCTCGCCTTTGGTGATCACCCCTATGGCACGTCGCTGGAAGGAACCGAAGACAGCGTGTCGGCCCTGACCCGGGCGGATATCGTCGCCGCGCATCGCGCCGTTCTGACCCGCGACCGTGTCGTCGTGGGGGCCGCCGGCGACATCACCGCCGAGGAACTGGGTCCCCTGATCGACCACCTGTTGGGCGACCTTCCCGAAACCGGCGCCGAGATGCCCGCCCCCAGCGAATGGCAGGCCGAGGGCGGGGTCACGGTGGTCGATTTCCCTTCGCCGCAATCGGTTGCGATCTTTGGACATGAGGGCATCGCGCGTGACGATCCCGACTTTTTTCCCGCCTTTGTCCTGAACCAGATCCTTGGCGGTGGCGGGTTCCAGTCGCGCCTCATGCGCGAGGTGCGCGTGGACCGCGGCCTGACCTATGGCATCGCGTCCTTCCTGTCGCTGGCCGATTACGGGCCGCGCATTGCCGGCCAGTTCTCGTCGTCCAACGATCTGGTGGCCGAGGCCATCGAGGTGACGCGCGCCCAATGGGCCGATCTGGCCGAGAACGGCGTCACGGCCGAGGAACTGGAGGCCGCGCAGCGCTACCTGACCGGGGCCTACCCGTTGCGTTTCGACGGCAACGGGCGGATCGCGGGTATCCTCGCCTCGATGCAGGCCGATGACATGCCGCTCGACTATATCGCGACCCGCAACGACCGGGTGAATGCCGTCACGCGAGACGATATCCGCCGGGTCGCCGCTCGTGTTCTGCGCCCCGAGGACCTGCATTTCGTCGTCGTCGGACGCCCCGAGGGGTTGGAAACCACCCAATAGGCACGACGGACGGTCGGCCAAAGCCGGCACTTTTCGAATCCCGCCGGGGCATGCTAGGTATCGTGGCATGCCCCTCGGTGACCCCAACATAAGCGACAACCGCCCTGTCATTCGACAGCTCGACGAAGCCGCGATCAACCGCATCGCGGCCGGTGAGGTCGTGGAACGCCCGGCCAGCGCGGTCAAGGAATTGGTCGAAAACGCCATCGACGCGGGCGCACGCCGGATCACGATTGAGGTCGCCCATGGCGGCAAGACGCTGATCCGCGTCACTGATGACGGGTGCGGGATGTCCGCCGCCGATCTTCCGCTGGCCCTCAGCCGGCATGCCACGTCCAAGATCGACGGCACCGACCTGCTGAATATCCAGAGCTTCGGGTTCCGGGGCGAGGCGCTGCCCTCGCTTGGGGCCGTTGGTCGGCTGACCCTGACCAGTCGGGTGGCGGGCCACGATGCCCACGAACTGCATGTCGTCGGGGGGGGCGTTGGGCCGGGTCAAACCCGCCGCCCTGACACGCGGAACCGTGGTCGAGTTGCGCGACCTGTTCCATGCCACCCCCGCCCGGCTGAAATTCCTGCGCTCGGACCGGGCCGAGATGCAGGCGATCGGCGATGTGGTCAAACGCCTCGCCATGGCCGAACCGGCCATCGGTTTCACCCTCAAGGACATGACCGACGCGCCGCGTGTCACCTTTCGGGTTGAGGCCGAACAGGGCGAGTTGTTCAGTGCCCTGCGCGCCCGTCTGGCCGCGGTTCTGGGCCGTGATTTTGCCGAGAACGCCCTGCCCATCGATGCGGAACGCGAGGGGTTGCGCCTGACCGGCTACGCGGCCTTGCCCACCTATTCGCGCGGCTCGGCCGTGGCGCAGTACCTGTTCGTCAATGGCCGCCCCGTGCGCGACAAGCTGTTGGTAGGGGCCTTGCGCGCCGCCTACATGGACTTCCTCAGCCGCGATCGCCACCCGGCGGCGGCCCTCTTCCTCGACTGCCCGCCCGAGAGGGTGGACGTGAACGTGCATCCCGCGAAATCCGAGGTGCGGTTCCGCGAACCCGGCATCGCGCGGGGCCTGATCGTCTCGGGCCTGCGTCACGCGTTGGCCGGGGCAGGGCACCGCGCCTCGACCACCGTTGCCGGCGCGACCCTCGGCACCTTTCGTCCGGAACCAAAGTGTGACACCCCGCGCGTCTACCAGATGGATCGGCGCGGTCGGGACAGGCCCGCGCCCACGACGCTCGCCGCCAACCGCGACTGGCAGGCCCCGAACGGGTTTTCGGAAAATCAACCCTTGTGGGAGGCCACGCCCTCGGCCCGGGTCGAGCCGCCGCCCGAGGACACGCAGGGTTTGCAGGACCGCCCCCTTGGGGCCGCCCGCGCGCAGCTTCATGAAAACTACATACTGGCCCAGACGCGCGATGGTCTGGTTCTGGTCGATCAGCACGCAGCGCACGAACGCCTCGTCTACGAACGGCTCAAGAGGCAAATGGCCGAAACCGGCGTTGCGCGGCAGGCCCTTTTGATCCCCGAGATCGTCAATCTCGGCGGCGACGCGGACCGTCTTTTGGACCGCGCGGCAGAGTTGGAACAGATGGGTCTGGTCATCGAAGCCTTCGGGCCGGGAACACTTGCCGTTCGAGAGACACCGGCCATCCTTGGCGAGATCAACGCCGAGGCGCTGCTGCGCGATGTGCTCGACGAATTGGACGACCTTGGCGATAGCCAGACGCTGCAATCCCGGATCGAGGCGATCCTCAGCCGCGTCGCCTGCCACGGATCGATCCGCTCGGGCCGCCGCATGAGCGCTGATGAGATGAACGCGCTTTTGCGCGAGATGGAGGCGACCCCCCATTCCGGCCAGTGCAACCATGGCCGCCCCACCTATGTCGAATTGAAACTCGGCGACATTGAAAGGCTTTTCGGCCGCACATGATCCAGATCGGTGACATCACGTTCGACCTGTCCGACCCGGCGACCCTCTGGCCGCTCTTGGCGGCGGCGGGCATTGTTCTGCTGGTCCTGTGGCTGCTGATCGCGGCGGCCAGCGGGGCGCGGCGGTCGATGGGCGCGATCGAGCATCTGGCGCGCGGGCAGGAACGGCTGGCCGAGCGCCTGCAGGCCACCTCGGACGGGCAGGCGCAGGCCAACTTGCAGATCATGCAGACGATGGAACTGCGCCTGTCCGAGGTGCAGGGCGCGATGGGCGACCGCATGCACGAGGCCGCCAACCGCCAGTCGCAGACCCTTGCCGCCTTGCAGGAACGGCTGAACGAACAGTTACACGTCAACGCCCTGAAACAGGGCAACGCCCTGTCGGATCTGCAAGAGCGGATGAACGAACAGATGGCGCAGACGGCGCTGAAACAGGCCGAGGTTCTGGCACAACTCAATCAGCGCATCGACAAGACCCTGGCCGGCAATGCCGAAAAGACCACCGAGTCGCTGACCA
Organism: Roseibacterium elongatum DSM 19469; assembly: GCF_000590925.1. NCBI lineage: Bacteria > Pseudomonadati > Pseudomonadota > Alphaproteobacteria > Rhodobacterales > Roseobacteraceae > Roseicyclus > Roseicyclus elongatus. The sequence continues at coordinate 803,886 of NZ_CP004372.1, forward strand.
AACTGCAGGAACGGCTGGCCACCATCGACAAGGCGCAAACGAATATCGAAAAACTGTCCTCTGACGTTCTGGGCTTGCAGGATATCCTGTCGAACAAGCAACGGCGCGGCATGTTCGGGGAAATCCAGCTCAACGATATCGTATCGAACGCCCTGCCATCCGACAGCTATGCCCTGCAAACGACGCTTTCGAACGGCAAACGCGCCGATTGCCTGATCCTGTTGCCGAACCCGCCGGGCCCCATCGTCATCGATGCCAAGTTCCCGCTCGAGGCCTATGAAGCGCTGACCGCCGCCGACACACCCGACGCACAGCGCCGCGCCCTGCGTGACCTGGCCGCCGCCGTTCGGGTACATCTCAAGGCGATTTCAGAGAAATACATCATCGAAGGCGAAACCGCGGATGGTGCGCTGATGTTTCTGCCCTCCGAGGCGATCTATGCCGAATTGCACGCCCGCCTGCCCGAGGTGATCCGCGAAGGGTTCCATGCCCGCGTCTGGATCGTCTCGCCCACCACCTGCATGGCCACCCTCAACACCATGCGCGCCGTGATGAAGGACGCGCGCATGCGCGAACAGGCCGGCGAGATCCGAAAGGCTTTGAAACACCTGCATCGCGATGTCGAGATCATCGAGGAGCGGGCCGGCAAACTGGAAACGCATCTGCGCCAAGCCGGGGACGATGTTTCCGGCATCCTGACGGCCACCGCCCGCGCCGGGAAACGTGCCGAACGACTGGACAATTTCGATTTCGAAGAACTGTCGCCTGACCGAGGCGAGGCCGCCGACCTCGTCAAACTGCCCGGTCGCTGAGCCGAAAAATCTTCTAGAAGATTTTTCGGCCCGGATCAGAGCGATCCGAACACGTCTTTGAGGATGGTCTCGAGATGTGCCGCGTCGGTTTCGGTGAAGGCGTCCGGTTGGTCACTGTCGATATCGAGCACCGCGATCACGGCCCCACGAGAGTCGAAAACCGGGATCACCAATTCCGAGCGCGTCGATGACGCACAGGCGATGTGGCCGGGGAAGGCATCGACTTCGGGCACCAATTGGGTTTCGCCACTACGCGCCGCCGCGCCGCAGACACCACGATCGAAGGGGATAACAAGGCACCCATGCCCCCCTTGATAGGGGCCGATCTTGAGCAGACCGGGTTCCGTCACGCGGTAGAACCCCGTCCAGTCGAACTTGTCGTCCGAATGATGGATTTCGCAGGCCAAGGTGGCCATCAGCGCGACAGGATCGGTCTCGCCCTCGGTCAGGCTGGCGATTGTTTTGGATAGGGTCGCATAATCAGGCATGGGGCCTGATATCCGCCCCCCGCGCGGGCGACAAGGGCCTCGGCGCGGGGGAACGGTTTGCCCACGTCAGGCCCCGCGCGGCTGGGTTTCATTGCCCCGGATCAGAAAGAACAGTCCCCCGGCGGTGATCAGGGCCTGGAATTGCCACCCCAGCCAGCTTCCGCCGCCATAGACCACGGCGATCACCGCGATGGTCGAGGCCGCAACGGTGAAACCGCCCACGCGGGTCAGCAGATCGGCCGTCCAGTGCCGGTACAGCCCCCCAAGGATCAGGGCGGCCGGCGCCGCGAAATCGGCCAGTGTCGCCAGCGCGAAGGCCCAGACGGGGATGCCGAAGGCCTCGGCATTCGAGGCCATGCCACCATAAACCTTGAGCAGACCTTGGTTCACGAGGATTGCCGCAAGCGGAATACGCAGCATCCATTGACCCAGTCCGAAACGGGGCGCGCGTTCGGTGATCCGAACGAAATTGTCGATAACAGCCATTCGATTTCTCCGTCCTGTCATTTCAGGAATTTCTGAAATTTTCCTGCGGCAGGACGTAGACGCCGTGCGGCGGGGCTCAATCACGCCCAAGTAGCATTCTCGTGAATGCGGGACGGCGCCGGGCCGTTGCGACCGGAGAAACGATCCCGCCGGTCAGGGCCGTTCGATCGCGATGGCCGTCCCCTCGCCGCCGCCGATGCAGATCGCGGCGATCCCGCGTTTCAGGCCGCGCTTTTCGAGGGCATTGAGCAAGGTCACCATGATTCGGGCCCCCGACGCCCCGATCGGATGACCCAATGCGCAAGCCCCGCCATTCACGTTCATCCTGTCGCGCGCAACGCCAAGCTCGTGCATGAAGGCCATGGGCACGACGGCGAAGGCCTCGTTCACTTCCCACAGATCGACATCGTCGACGGTCCAGCCCAAACGCTCCATCAGCGTGCGCGCGGCCGGAACCGGGGCCGTGGGGAATTGCGAGGGGGCCTGTGCATGGCTGGCATGCCCAAGGATCCGCGCCCGAACCGGCAGGCCCTTGCTGTCGGCCACATCTGCGCGCGCCAGCACCAGAGCCGCGGCGCCATCGGAAATCGACGAGGAATTGGCCGGGGTAACCGTCCCGCCGTCGCGGAAGGCCGGTTTGAGATGCGGGATCTTTTCGGGGCGCGCATTGCCGGGCTGTTCATCGACGGACACGGTGGTGTCGCCCTTGCGGGTACGCAAGGTGACCGGCGCGACCTCGGTCTCGAAGGCCCCGCCGTCGATCGCGGCCAATGCATTCGACAGCGAGCCCAACGCATACTGGTCCTGCGCTTCGCGGGTGAACTGGAACGCCTCGGCGCAATCCTCGGCGAAGGTGCCCATCAGGCGCCCCTTGTCATAGGCATCTTCCAGACCGTCGAGGAACATGTGATCGAACGTTTTCTGGTGGCCGATCCGCGCCCCGCCACGCATGGCCGGCAGCAGGTAGGGTGCATTGGTCATGCTCTCCATCCCGCCGGCGATCATCACACCGGCCTGCCCCAGCGCCAGCCGGTCCCAGGCCAGCATCGCCGCCTTCATCCCCGAGCCGCACATCTTGTTGAGGGTGGTGGCCGGCACCTCTTCGCCAAGACCGGCCTTGAACCCGGCCTGTCGCGCGGGGGCCTGCCCCTGACCGGCGGGCAGAACGCAACCCATCAGCACCTCGTCCACATCGGCGCGCGACACCTGAGCCGCGTCGATCGCCGCAGCCATCGCTACGCCGCCCAGCTCGGGCGCGCTGACCCCTGACAGCGCCCCCTGAAAGCCCCCCATCGGTGTGCGGGCCGCCCCCACGATGACAACCTCTTCCATGCGCGTCCCCTCCCTGATGGATACGATTTGGCAAGACTTGTGCCCTAGCCTCTTAACAGAGCCGTTAGCGGGAGTGCACCGATGAATCTGAGTTTTGACCGTTGTGGGGAGGTCGGCATCGTCCGCGTTGAAAGCAACCGCATCGACGCCGGCGCCGCGATCCAGTTCAAGGATCGCTTTCGCGAGGTGATCGCCGGGGCGGAGAGCGACGTGATCCTTGACCTGTCGCAGGTGGAGTTCCTCGATTCCAGTGGCCTTGGGGCGGTCGTCGCGGCGCGCAAGCTGATGCCGACCGGCAAGGAACTGGGCCTGGCGGGCCTGACACCGGCCGTGGACAAGGTGATGCGTCTGACGCGCATGAATACGGTCTTCGAAATCCACCCCGATCTGCCCTCGGCGCTGGCCGCCCGTGGCACGGCCTCGTGACCGGCGGATGACCGACCGCGACGATGGCCCTGACGGGCCGCAACGACGGGACCAAACGCACAGGCAGCTGTCATTGCTGTCTCAGCCGGCCGAGGTGCGACGCACCCTTGACGCGATCGTGCAGCATCTGCGCGATGGCGACATTCCGAAAGACCGGATCGCCGACGCGCAGATCGTTCTGGGCGAGGTGCTGAACAACATCGTGGAACACGCCTATGACGGCGCGGCGGGTGAGGCCATTCTCATCGATCTCTGGTTGACCCACGCAGAGATCCGGTGTCGCATTCGCGATCATGGCCGGCCGATGCCATATGGACGCCTGCCATCGCCCACCCCCCCCGACCCTAGCCGGCCACGCAGCGACGGATCTGCCCGAAGGCGGGTTCGGCTGGCTGTTGATCCACCAGATTTCCACCGCGCTGACCTACCGCCGTGACGGCGGTGAAAACCGGCTTTCTCTGACTCTTCCGGCACGTTGAGCGGGAAAACCCCCGAAAATCGGCTGTTTGCCACGCCAAAGCCCCATTGTGTTCCCATCTCCGCCGCCATCGCCGGCGATAAGAGACTTGTAGCTGCAGAGGCTTCCCTCGGCGTCGTGCGTATCAAGCCCCCACCCAGTGCGCGGCGTCGAGGTACTCTGCAGCTTACGTTCCCTCCCGCCTTGTTGACCCGCACCTTGCCACCGCGCGCCGGTGGCTTAGGGTGCGTGCGGCATGACAAGAAGGGAGAGAGGGATGCGTGATTTCCACAAGCCGGGGCGATCGGCCGTGTTTGCCGAGAACGGCATTTGCGCCACGTCGCACCCGCTGGCTGCGCAAACCGCCGTGTCCATCCTGCAATCGGGTGGCAATGCGGTTGACGCTGCGATTGCCGGTGCGGTGTTGCTGGGCCTGTGCGAGCCGGCGATGACGGGCATTGGCGGGGATTGTTTCGTGCTGGTCAAACCCGCCGGATCGGACGAGATCCTGTCTCTCAACGGGTCGGGCCGGGCCCCGGCGGCCCTCAGCGGGGCGGCCCTGCGTGCGGCCGGCCATACCACCATGCCGGTTTTCGGCGATCCCGCCTCGGTCACCATTCCGGGGGCGGTTGACGCCTTTTGCACCCTTTCGGCCGATCACGGAAAGCTCGGCCTCGACGCCGTGCTGGCACCGACGATCCATTACGCCGAGGCCGGTGTTCCCGCCGCCCCGCGCGCCGCGTTCGACTGGCTCCACCACAGTGACAACATGACGCCCAAGGCGCGCGAGTTCTACCTTTTGAACGGCGCCGCGCCGAAACCGGGGCAGCTTTTTCGCCACCCCCAACAGGCCGAGGTCCTGCGCCGTGTCGCCGCCCAGGGCCGTGCCGGGTTTTACGAGGGCGAAGTGGCCGAGGATATGGTCACCTCGCTGCGCGCGCTTGGCGGTGTTCACACGCTCGAGGATTTCGCCGAAACGCGCTGCACCTACACCACCCCGATCAGCGGCACATACAAGGGGATCGAACTGGTCGAGCATCCGCCGAACGGCCAGGGCGCGACGGCAATCCTGCTCAACAACATCCTTGCGGAGTTCGACCTGCCGTCGATGGACCCGTTCGGCACCGCGCGCGCCCATATCGAGGCCGAGGCGACCAAACTGGCCTATGACGCGCGCGATCGATTCCTGTCGGACATGGATCACATGACGCGCCTGGCGCATATGCTCGATCCGTCCACGGCCAGGAAACTGGCCGCCCTGATCGACCCGGCCCGCGCCATGCCCAGTGCCAAACCCCTGACCGAGGCCGTGCACAAGGAAACGATCTATCTGACCATGGTGGACCGCGACCGCATGGCGGTCTCGCTGATCTACTCGGTGTTCAAGGATTTCGGCTCGGGCATCGCCTCGGACAAGTTCGGCATCCTGTTCCAGAATCGCGGCGCGGGCTTCACTCTCGAAGACGGGCACCCGAACGAGGCGAATGGCGGCAAGCGCCCGATGCACACGATCATCCCGGCCATGCTGCGCCAGAACGGGCGCGTCGTCTTGCCCTTCGGCGTCATGGGCGGTCAGTACCAATCGACCGGGCATGCGCGCTTCGTGACCAATGTCGTCGATTACGGCATGTCCCCGCAGGAGGCGATCGACGCCCCCCGCTGCTTTAGCGAGTATGGCGACATGAAGGTCGAAACGGGTTATTCCGATAAGGTTCGTCAGGAGCTGGCCGATTTGGGCCACAGCGTCTCGACCCCGCAAGTGGGCATCGGCGGCGCGCAGGCCATCCGCATCGACCATGATCTTGGCGTTCTCGAGGGCGGGTCCGACCCGCGCAAGGACGGGATCGCCCTGGGCTACTGACGGAGCGGGCCGGCGCGTGGCACCTCCGCGCGTCGGTCAGTTCAACTGATATTCCAGCGGGTAGCGCCCATTGCGGAACTCACCGAACAGATCGGGCAGGTCCGGGTGATCGACCGGTTCGCCGGTCTCGTCGGGAACGAGGTTCTGTTCCGACACATAGGCCACGTAATAGGTCTGATCGTTTTCGGCCAGCAGGTGGTAAAAGGGCTGCCCCTTGGCCGGCCGCGCCTCTTCGGGGATGGCATCGTACCATTCTTCGGTATTGGCAAACTCGGGGTCGATATCGAAGATCACGCCGCGAAAGGGATGCTTCCGGTGACGGACCACCTGGCCGATGTTGTATTTTGCGAATGTCTTAAGCATGGCATAGGCCCCCTAACTTCTCCCTAACGAAAGGCCGGGGGCCTTGTCCATGCGAACGGGCAAATTCTAAAGGAAACAGATTGTGGAACTTGCCCTGACAGTGGCGCGCGTGGTCGCGCCGGTGCTGATTTTGGCAGGCATCGGCTATGGTTGGCGGCGGGCCGGCTACGACTATCCGACCGAGTTCGTGACCCGCCTCGTCATGACCCTGGCCGTGCCCTGTCTGATCTTCACCGCCCTGATGCAGACCCAGATCGCGCCCGCGGCGCTGACCGCCCTCAGCCTGGCCGCCGTGTCGGCCTATGGGCTTGTGATCGTCGCCATGTGGGCGCTGATCGCGGTCTTCCGGCTCGATCGCGCCAGTCTTTTGGCGCCACTGGTCTTTGGCAACACGGGCAATATCGGCCTGCCGCTGGCGCTGTTCGCCTTTGGCGAGACGGGGCTGGGTCTGGCCGTCGTGGTCTTTGCCGTGATGGCGTTGCTCACCTTCACGGTGGGGCTTTGGATGGTCGCGGGCACCGCAAACCCGACGCGGGTCCTGCGCGAGCCGATCCTTTACGGCACGATTCTGGGGGCGCTGTTCCTGTGGCAGGGTTGGCAAACCCCGGTCTGGCTGACCAACACGCTGGACCTGATCGGGCAACTGGCCGTGCCGCTCATGCTGATCACACTGGGTGTCGCGGTGGCCCGCCTGCGTCCGGGCCGCATCGCGCAAGCGCTGTGGCTGTCGGCGGTGAAATTCGTGGCCTGCCTGGCGGCTGCCCTGGCCGCCGGGTGGTATTTCACGCTCGACCCTGTCGCCCTGGCCGTGCTGATCGTGCAGATGGTCACGCCGGTGGCCGTCACGTCCTATCTGTTGGCCGAACGCTACGAGGTGGACGCCGACGCCGTTGCCGGGCTTGTCGTCGTCTCGACCCTGATGGCGGTGGTCACCCTGCCCATCACATTGTCGTTTCTTCTGTGACCCAGCGGCAGCGCCGCTGTTTCCCCAAGCGCGCATTTCGCGTATGGTGCCTAACAACAAGCCCGAACGGGCCACAAAGCCGAGCAGACATCATGAAGAAAGCGATTGCCGCAATTTGCGTCATCGGTGCATTGGCGGGCTGTGGGGCCCGCGAGTTTTCCGCGCCGCGCAACCTCGACAATGCCTGCGACCTGGCGGATGAGCGCCCGGCCTACATGCGGGCGATGCGCCGGGCCGAGCGCGAATGGGGTGTGCCTGTGCATGTCCAGATGGCCACATTCCATCAGGAAAGCCGTTTCGTCGGCGATGCCCGCCCGCCGCATGTCTACGCGCTCGAGGTCATTCCCATGGGCCGCATGTCCTCGGCCTTTGGCTACAGCCAGGCGCTGGACGGCACGTGGCAGGAATACCTGCGCGATACCCGCAACCGCCGGGCCCGGCGCGACGACATCCGCGACGCCACGGATTTCATGGGCTGGTACATGAACCTCAGCCGCGAGCGCAACGGCATCGCGCTGGAAGATGCCCGAAACCAGTACCTCGCCTATCACGAAGGGCATGCCGGCTATCGGCGGCAAAGCTATCGCGCGAAGCCGTGGCTCATGCGCGTGGCCGACCGCGTCGCCCAGCGCGCCGCCATCTACGAGGCGCAACTGGCCAACTGTCGCTGATCGCGGTCAATCGCCCTCGCGGCGCCGGATCTCATGGGTGATGTTGAACTGGATCAGCGGAATCTCCGCCCCCTGTTCGAGGGCCCCCAGGATCACCGTGGTTTCCGCCCCGGTATCGTCGCGCACGATCCATTGCCGCAGCTCGGTCGGGTCGGGCGTGAACACCATCGTCAGTGACCCGATCTCGGGGCGGTCGGGGTCTTGGGCGACGACGCGGGTCGTGGTTCCGTCATAGGCATGAGAGACCACCATGTCCGAACGTCCCAGATCGACCTCGGCGGCCAGGATGATCGACAGGGGCGTTTCACGCAGCGGGTACTGTTCAGGCCGGGCGTTAGAGCGGCCGTCGAAAATGGCCACCTGCTGACCGCCTGCCATCACCAGCAAATCGTCATCGGCATATTCGAACCGCATGTTGCCGGGCCGCCGCAGATAGACATGGCCGGTCGAAACGCTGCCATCGTCGTTGATCTGGGTGAAATCCGCCTCGGCGGTCGTGATGGCGTTCAGATACCGCGACAACTCGCGCAGCGGGATCTGATCGGCCATGACTGGGGCGGACAGCGCAAGGACGAGCGCGAGGGAAAGGGAAACCTGTTTCATGAGAACTATCTAGGGGTGTGCACGGGCCATGGCAAAGCCCCTGCAACGCGCGCTCTCGGCTTTGTCATCACGCGGCTCATTCCTGCTCGGGGACGAGGATCTCGCGCTTGCCGACATGGTTGGCCGCCGAAACGAGGCCCTGTTCCTCCATCTGTTCGACCAGCCGCGCGGCCTTGTTATAGCCGATCCCCAGCTTGCGCTGGATATACGAGGTCGAGCATTTGCGGTCCTTGATCACGATGGCGACGGCCTGGTCGTAAAGGGCATCCTCGCCATTGGTGTTGCCCCCCGTGTTCAGGCCCAGCACCGCATCGATATCGCTTTCGCGATCCTCATCCGGGCCGTCCAGAACGCTGGCGGCATAATCCGGCGGGCCAAAGCTCTTGAGGTGGCGGACGATTTCCTCGACCTCTTCGTCGCTGACGAAGGGCCCGTGTACGCGCGTGATCTTCGATCCGCCCGCCATGTACAGCATGTCGCCCATGCCCAGAAGCTGCTCGGCCCCCTGCTCGCCCAGGATGGTGCGGCTGTCGACCTTCGAGGTGACGTGGAAACTGATCCGCGTCGGGAAGTTCGCCTTGATCGTGCCGGTGATGACATCGACCGACGGGCGCTGCGTCGCCATCACAAGGTGGATGCCCGAGGCCCGCGCCATTTGCGCAAGGCGCTGGATACAGGCCTCGATCTCCTTGCCGGCGACCATCATCAGGTCGGCCATCTCGTCGACGATCACCACGATGTAGGGCATCTTCTCGGGCGCGAATTCCTCGGTCTCGAAGATCGGATCGCCGGTGTCGTCGTCAAAGCCGGTCTGAACGGTGCGGCTGAACATCTCGCCCTTGGACAGCGCATCGGCGACGCGGCCATTGTAGCCGTCGATGTTGCGAACGCCCATCTTCGACATCTTGCGATACCGCTCTTCCATCTCGGCCACGACCCATTTCAGGGCGACGACCGCCTTTTTCGGGTCGGTCACGACCGGCGACAGAAGATGCGGAATGCCGTCATAGACGCTGAGTTCCAGCATCTTGGGGTCGATCATGATCATCCGGCAATCCTCGGGCGGCAGCTTGTACAGCAGGCTGAGGATCATGGTGTTGATCGCCACGGATTTGCCCGAGCCGGTCGTGCCCGCGATCAGCAGGTGGGGCATCTTGGCCAGGTTCGCGACAATGGGTTCGCCGCCGATATCCTTGCCCAGCGCCAGTGGCAGTTTCTGCGTGCCGTCGCCGAACTCACGGCTGGCCAGGATCTCGCGCAGAACGACCTTTTCGCGGTGCTGGTTGGGCAGTTCGATACCGATGACCGACCGGCCCGGCACGGTCGACACCCGCGCCGACAGGGCCGACATCGACCGGGCGATATCGTCGGCCAACCCGATGACGCGGCTGGCCTTGAGGCCCGGCGCCGGTTCCAACTCGTACATGGTGACGACGGGGCCGGGGCGGACGCTGACGATCTCGCCCTTCACACCGTAATCGTCCAGCACGGTTTCCAGCATCCGCGCGTTTTCCTCCAGCGCCTCGTCGCTGAGGTGATGTCGCTGGATCGTGTCGGGGTTGGTCAGCAGGGTCAGCGGCGGGTATTCGAACACCTCCGCCTGTGGCTGCAGCGGCAGGGTGGGCTGGGCCTCGGCCACCGCGCGGCGCGACGGGGTGGCCTGACGCTTCATCGCATGCTGCACGACACGACGCTGCAACTCGGTCGGGGCTGCGGATTTGGCCGGCGCGGCCGGCGCCGCGGACTCGTCATGGAACAGGTTGATATCGTCCAGACCGTTGTCATCGACCAGACCGGGATCGGGCGCGGTCGCGTGCGAGGCCGTCAGGGGCGGTTCCGCCCGCAGGGCCGGCGAGGCGGCCACAGCCGGACCAGCCTGCAAGCGGCGCTGCGCGGCGGCAGTCACCGGGCTGGGCCGGCGGACCCGGTTGCGGATCACATCCGAGATGCGCGCGCGAATGCGATCCTCGTCCGGGGCTTCGATTTCGGAGGCGGCCTGCGGCACACGTTCGGGCAATTCGGGCTCCAGGTCTTCGGGCTCGGGCTCGCGCGGGCGCAAAAGCGGCATCCGCGACAGGAGGCCAGCAGACCGGCGCAGGGGCGGCTCGGCCTCGGGTCGGGCGGCAACCGCGTCATGTGGATCATCGGAATGGGGGGCGCGACGCTCGGCATACCCGCGTGGCGCGTCCTCGGCGGGCGCGCCCATGGCGAAACCACCGTCGGCGCGCCGCGCCGCGCGCGCGTCGCGCAGTTGCGACGCCACCTGACCGGCCCCGCGGCCCAGCCCCCGCAAACTGGTCGACAGCATCGCGCCAGAGGCCAGCAACCCAAGGATCAGAAAGCGCAGCGCGGCGCGCATCTCGGCCCGACTGGTGCCGATCACATAAAGCATGAGGCCAAGACCGGCGACAAACGCCAGACCGGCCACAAGCTTCAGCCCGGCCTGAGGCGGCATCGGCAGCGCATTCAGCACGGCCCCCAGCACCGTGTCACCGAACAGCCCGCCAAGACCGAAACTGTGGGTCCAGTCCTCGGCCGGGACATGGCTGGCGGCGTAGATCGAGGCCAGCGCCAGTACGATCGGCAGAAACATCAACCGACCCAGGGCGCGATGCTCGCCCAGATGCAGAACGAACCGCAGCCCCCAGGCGAAACAGGCCACCGGCAGGATCAGGGCGCCATAGCCCACGATCATCATCGCAATCGCCGCGACCGTGGCCCCCGTCCGCCCCATCAGGTTTTGCGGCAGGGCATCGGTGGCGGCCATCCAGTTGGGATCTTCCGGCGCGTAGGAGACCAGCATCGCCGTCAAAACGGCCCCCAGCCCCAGCAGGACCACACCCACCAGTTCTTGGCCACGGCGCACAAGTGCCGCTTGTGTCTGGTCATCCAGCAGGGGGTCACGCTGTCGCGTCTGATAAGCCATCCAGTGTCGTCCTCACTCGTACAGCGCCTTGCGCAGCCGGATCAGGCCGCGACGCATTTCTTCTTTTTCCGCGACCATCGCCACGCGGATGCGGTCGGCGCCGGGGGTCTGCCCATCGACCTCGCGCGCAAGGTAGTGGCCGGGCAGCACCCGCACGCCGGTCTCGCGCCACAGCCGCAGCGTCGCCGCCTCGGCATTGTCGACCGGCAACCACAGGAAGAACCCGGCCTCGGGCCCGCGATACCCCGGCACACCGTCCAGCACCGCGTCGGCGATGGCGTATTTTTCCTGGTAAAGGGCGCGGTTCGCCTCGACATGCGCCTCGTCGTTCCAGGCGCGCTCGGCCACGGCCTGCAACGGCAAGGGCAGCGGCGCACCGGCATAATTCCTGAGCTGCTTCAGCTGCGCGATGCTTTCCTCGCCACCGGCGGCAAAGCCCGAGCGCAGGCCGGGCATGTTCGACCGCTTCGACAGCGAATGAAAGATCACCACGCGCTCGGGGTCGGCACCGGTATCGCTTGCAACCTGCATCGCGCCCACGGGCGGCGTGTCGCGGTATATCTCGGAATAGCACTCGTCGGCGAAGATGCGGAAATCGTGCTTTTCGGCCAAGGCCAGCAGATCGGTCCAATAGGCCCGGTCGGCGACAGCACCCTGCGGGTTGGCGGGCGAGCAGATATAGGCCACGGCCATGCGGTCGAGAACATCGCCCGGCAGCGCCGCGAAGTCGGGCAGGTTCCCGGTGTCGTCGGTTGCGGGCACATAAACGGGCTGGGCCCCCACGGCGAGGGCCGCCACGGCATAAACCTGATAGAACGGGTTGGGCATGGCCACCACGGGCTGCGTGCCGCCCTTGGCCTCCGGGCACAGCGCCAGACAGGCGTTGAACAGCCCCTCGCGCGTGCCGTTCAACGGCAGGATCTGGCGGTCGGCGGCGACACTCACGCCATAGCGCCGCGCGATCCAGCGCGCGATGGCCCCTTGCAGCGCGGGCGTGCCATCGTTCGGCGGGTAGCGCCCGAACCCCTGCAAATTGTCGGCAAGCACGTTGCCCACCCAGTCGGGAAAGGCATGACGCGGCTCGCCAATGGTCATGGCAATCGGCGCGTCGCCCGGTTCATGGACGTCGAGAAGCTTCCGCAAACGCGGAAACGCGTAATCTGGCAGGTTCGAAAACCGCTCGGGAAACACCATGACTGCCTCGATGCTCCGGGATCATTGCGCCCCGGTTTTGTGGCAATCTACCTTGGGCCCGCCGCATCTGTCCAGAAAAAGGACCGATATCGCGGCGGGATGTGGCGTTCAGGCAAGGGCCGCCTCGGCCGCCGCCCCCAGGCGCAGCAGGCGTTCCTCGGCCATGGGCGGGCACAACAGCATCAGCCCGGTCGACGGCACCCCTGTCGGCAGCGACAGGCCACACAGGCCCATCAGGTTGCCCACACGGGTATTACGCAGCGTCAGGAGGTTCTCGGTCACGTAGTAGTCCGCATCGGTCATCAGGCGCTGCGTGTCGGGCGGCAGGTTCGGCACCGTTGGCAGGATCACCGCGTCATAGCCCGCCGTTTGCGCCAGCCAGCTGTCACGCAGGGCGTCCAGCCGTTGCCATGAAGCGACGAAATCGGGGCCCGACACCTCGGACCCGCCGCGAAAGCGTTCGAGGATCCGCGGGAACATCTTGTCCGGCGCGGCCTCGATCACGTCTTTCCACGTGCCATAGGCCTCGGGGGCGAACAACACGGCCGACAGGTCCATCGCCTCTTCGATACCGTCCACGCTGCCTGTCTCGATCCGGGCGCCGGCCCTGGCCATCCGCTCGACCGCTGCGGAAAAGCCCGCGCCGGGGGCCTCGCGCACATCGCGGCTGTAGGGCTCCAGCAGCAGAAACCGCCGCCCCGTCAGCGTGGCACCCCGCAGATCGGGCGCGCGCCCGCCCTCCATCACCGCCAGCAGATGCGCGCAATCCTCGACCGTGCGGGCCAGGGGGCCGACCGTGTCGAACCGCGCAGCCAAGGGCACGACGCCTTTCAGCGACAGCCGGCTGCTGGTGGTTTTCAGGCCGACGACATCGTTCCAGGCCGCCGGCACCCGCACCGACCCGCCCGTGTCCGAGCCGATGCCAGCCGCCGCCAAGCCGTAGCCAACCGAGGTCGCCGCCCCAGAGGAGGACCCCCCGGGGATCAGCGCGGGGTCGTTCACGTTGGGCGGCGTGCCCGCCTCGACGCTGCCGCGATAGGCCGGGTTTAGGCCCAGTCCGGAAAACGCCAGTTCGGACATGTGGGTTTTGCCAAGGCACACCAACCCCGCGCGCGTGGCCCGCGCCAGAACCTCGGCATCCGTGTCGGGCACCCGGCCTTGCAAAAGGGCCGAGCCTGCCTCTGTCGCCACGCCGGCGCTGTCGAACAGGTCCTTCCAGCTGATCGGAACCCCGTCCAGCAGCCCGCGCCGCACGCCGTTTTTCGCGCGCTCGCTGGCCGCCCTGGCCTCGGCCCGTGCGCGATCGGGCGTCAGGACAGTATAGATCCGATCGGTGTATGCGTGGCTGTCGCAGGCCCCCAGGAACGCCTCGGTCAGGTCCACGGGATCGATCCGCCCCGCGCCGATCGCGCGCCCTAGGTCACCCGCGCTCATCCCTCGCCAATCGTCCATATCCGCCCCCTTCGTCCACGCCAAACTGTCGCGGGCGACGCTAGCGACCGCACGCGGCATGGACAATCCCCGGCACCGCGCCATAGTCAGGCGCATGACCCATGACGCAGATGTTCTTATCGTCGGCGGCGGGCTGAACGGCCCGGCCCTTGCCCTGTCGCTTGCCAGTGCCGGGATCACCTCGGTCGTGATCGATGCCCTGCCCGCCGAGACGCGCGAAAGCGACACGTTTGACGGGCGCTCTTATGCGCTGGCTCTGGCCTCGGTGCGGATGCTGGGCGCGCTTGGCCTGTGGGACGGGTTGGAGGACAACGCCCAACCGATCCTCGAGATCAAGGCCAGCGACGGGCGCGCGGGCGAAGGGCCCTCGCCCTTTTTCCTGCATTTCGACCATGCCGAGATCGAGGAAGGCCCCATGGGCCACATGATCGAGGATCGTTACCTGCGCCGCGCCCTGCTGGACGCGATGGAGGCCAGCGAGCACATCACCCACATGCCGGGCACGACCGCGACTGCGCAGGATGTGCAGGACGGGGCCGCGCGGCTGACACTGGCCGATGGCCGGGTCCTGACCGGGCAGATCATCGTCGGCGCGGACGGGCGGCGCAGCGGCACCGCCGAGCGCGCGGGCATTTCCCGCAGCGGCTGGGATTACGGCCAGACAGCGCTGGTCTGCGCCATCGCGCACGAACTGCCGCATCACGGCGTCGCGCATCAGTTCTTCATGCCCGCCGGGCCGCTGGCCATTCTGCCGCTGCCGGGCAACCGGTCTTCGATCGTCTGGTCGGAAACCCACGCCCGCGCGGCCGAGATCCAGGCGCTGGATGACGCGGCCTATCTCGAGGTGCTGCGCCCGCGCTTTGGCGATTTCCGGGGCGAGATCCAATTGGCCGGCACGCGCTTTACCTATCCGCTGAACCTGACCATCGCGAATGCCTTCGTGGCCGAGCGCTTGGCGCTGATCGGCGATGCCGCGCACGGGGTCCACCCCATCGCAGGACAGGGCCTGAACCTCGGGCTGCGCGACGTCGGCGCTCTGGCCGAGGTGCTGACCGACGCCAAGCGGCGGGGCGAGGATTTCGCCCGCCTCGACGTGCTGGAACGCTACCAGACATGGCGGCGGTTCGACACCGCGACGCTGGCCGTGGCGACGGATGCGTTCAACAAGCTGTTCTCGAACGACAACCCGATCCTGCGCACCGTCCGGGATCTGGGCATGGGCGCGGTGCAGGCCATGCCGGGCCTGCGGCGGCGCTTCATACGCGAGGCGGCGGGCCTGACGGGCGATGTACCACGCCTGTTGCAGGGCCGCCCGCTCTGAGGGCGCGCGCGCAGGCTCAGTCGAGCTTGCGCGCCTCGTCTTCCAGCATGATGGGGATGCCCCCGCGGATCGGGTAAGCCAGATGCGCCGCCTTGGATATCAGTTCCTGGCGCTCGGCATCATAGCTGAGTGTCGCGTGGGTCATCGGGCAGACCAGCGCCTCGAGCATGCGCCGGTCGATCGGGCCGGTTTCCGTTTCGGGCGGCGTCGCGTCGGGGTCCGTGCGCCCGCTTTCGCTCATTGCATGGTTTCCTCGTCCGCGCCGCCGCGCAGGGCGAACTCGATCAGCGTGACCAGCGTTTCGCGCCGGGTGGACAGCGACGGCGCCTCCAGCAGGGCCTGCCTTTCCTCGGGGTCGAAGGGGCACAGCATCGACAGCGAGTTGATCAGCAACTCGTCATCCGCCTCTTTGAGGCTGTCCCAGTCGGTCGAGAGCGACATGGCATCGAAATAGCGCCCCAGCAGGTCGAGGAACGTCTCGCGCCGGAACCCGGCGTCATGCTCGGTCGGGCCAAGGTCGCTTTCAAACCCGTCCCATGACACGTCACACCGGCGATACGGGGTGAAGCCCTGCACCTCTTCGCGCACGCGGAACCGCGACATGCCCGCCAGCGTGATCATGTAGCGGCCATCCTCGGTTTCCGAGAACTGCGTCACCCGGCCTGCACAACCGATGGCGTGCAGGCGGTTCTGGTCGCCGCCCGGCACCTCGCGCGGCTGCACCATGCCGATCAGCCGATGCGGCGTTTTCAGCGTGTCGTCCAGCATCGCCAGGTAGCGGGGTTCGAAGATGTGCAAAGGCAGGCGGGCGCGCGGCAATAGCAGCGCACCCGGCAGCGGAAAGACCGGGATGGTCCGGGGCAGATCGGCGGGTTTCATCATGTCACGCCACCTAGCCTGACAGCGGCCTCAGGCAAATATCATCGAGCTCAGTTTGCGGCGACCGTTCAGGGCAATCGGGTCCTGCGGCTTGAGCGCGTCGAAGATGGTGAAAAGCTGCGTCTTGGCGGCGCCGTCGTTCCACTCGCGATCGCGCCGGAACAGTTCCAGCAACTGATCGACAGCAGCCTCGACCTCGCCTGCGGCGTGCAGCGCGTTGGCATAATCGAACCGCGCCTGATGGTCGGCCGGGTCGGCCTCGACCGCGGCGGCCAGATCGGTCAGGGGGCCGGCATTTTCCGCCTGACGGGCCAGGTCCAGTTGCGCGCGCGCGGCCTCGATCTCGGCCGCGGTGGCGATCTCGGGCGGGGCGGTGTTCAACAGCGCCTCGGCCTGATCCAGCTGCCCCATGGCGATATGCGCGCGGGCCAGACCGCCCATCGCGGCGGCATTGGCCGGGTCCTCGCCCAGAATGGCGGCAAAGGTCTGTGCGGCATCGGCCACGGCCCCCTGGCCCAGCATCTCCTCGGCGGCCTCGATCGCCTCGGACAGGCCGCCATCCCCGGCCATGCCCGCCAGTTTGGTCACGAACTCGGTAATCTGGCTTTGCGGCACCGCGCCCTGGAACCCGTCCACGGGCTGGCCCTGGAAAAAGGCATAGACGGTCGGGATCGATTGCACCCGCAACTGCCCCGCAACGGCCTGGTTCTCGTCGACGTTCACCTTGACCATGCGCACTTTGCCGCCCGCCGCCTGCACCGCGGCCTCAAGCTGGGGGCCAAGCGTCTTGCACGGGCCACACCAGGGCGCCCAGAAATCGACGATCACCGGCACCTCTTGCGAGGCTTCGATCACATCGACCATGAAGGTCTGATCCGTGGCATCCTTGATCAGGTCACCGGCGGGGGCTTGCGGGTTGGATTGCCCAAGCTCGATCATCGCTTGTCTCCGTCAAATAAGCGTTTGCGTTTATATGCGTGCACAGGCTGCGCACGCCAAGGGGGGTCAAAGGTCGAAACTGGCAAAGACCGGGGCGTGATCGCTGGGTTTCTCCCACCCGCGCGCGGCGCGCAACACGCGGCTGGAGTGCCCGGCATTCGCGATATCGGGCGTGGCCCATACATGATCGAGGCGGCGGCCCTTGTCTGCGGCGTCCCAGTCGCGGGCGCGATAGGACCACCAGCTATACAGCAGCCCGTCGGGGATGTCCTTGCGCGTGATATCCACCCAATTCGCAGCCTCCTGCACCTCGGCCATGTGCGCGACCTCGATCGGGGTATGGCTGACGACCTTGAGCAACTGCTTGTGCGACCACACGTCATCCTCGCGCGGGGCGATGTTCAGATCGCCCACGAGGATCGCCTTTTCGGGGCGGTCCGCGCCGAACCAGTCGCGCATCTCGGTCAGGAAATCCAGCTTGTGGCCGAATTTCTCGTTCACGTCGCGGTCGGCCACATCACCGCCCGCGGGCACGTAGAAATTGTGGATCGCCACGCCATTCTCCAGCCGCGCCGCCACGTGGCGCGCATCGCCCTTGGCGACGAAATCGCGGTGGCCCACATCCTCGAGCGGCAGGCGCGACAGGATCGCCACGCCGTTATAGCCCTTTTGCCCCCGCCGCAACCATGTGGGTGTAGCCCTGTGCGGCGAACACCTCGACCGGGATCTTGTCCACCGGGCTCTTGCATTCCTGCAGGCACAGCACGTCCGGCCCTTCCTCGCGCAGCAGCTTGCACACTAGATCGGCGCGCAACCGGACAGAATTGATGTTCCACGTGGCAAGGGTGAAGGGCATGCGGCGCGCTCCGGCTGGTCTGGATCAGGGCGCGACCCTATCCGCGCGGCGGGTGATCCTCAACACGGGGTGTCCGCAAAAAAGAAGGCCCGAACGCGCGGTCCGGGCCAAGTCCAACAGGGAGGTAATACATATGTCATATCCGGCAACCCAGGGTTGCACTTTGACATACATCAAACCCATAAGGCGAGCACGTCAGGCCACGAGGCGATAGCCGCCGGACTCGGTCACCAACAGCCGCGCGTTCGAGGGATCGGGCTCGATCTTCTGGCGCAGGCGGTAGATATGGGTCTCCAGCGTGTGGGTCGTGACGCCCGCATTATAGCCCCATACCTCGTGCAGCAGCACATCGCGCGCCACCACGCCCGATTGCGCGCGGTACAGGAACTTGAGGATATTGGTCTCCTTCTCGGTCAGGCGGACCTTGCGGTTATCCTCGGTCTCGAGCAGCTTCATCGCCGGCTTGAACGTATAGGGCCCCAGCTGGAACACGGCGTCTTCCGACTGCTCATGCTGCCGCAACTGTGCGCGGATACGGGCCAGCAACACCGGAAAGCGGAACGGCTTGGTCACATAGTCGTTGGCCCCGGCATCCAGACCCAGGATCGTGTCGGCATCGCTGTCATGGCCGGTCAGCATCAGGATCGGGCATTTCACCCCCTGTTTGCGCATCAGGCGGCACAGTTCGCGCCCGTCGGTATCGGGCAGGCCGACATCGAGAATCACGAGGTCATAGATCCCCTCGCGGGCCTTCTCCATCGCCGAACTGCCCGAGTCGGCCTCGAACACGTCGAAATCCTCGGTCATGACCAGTTGTTCGGACAAGGCCTCGCGCAGGTCGTCATCATCATCGACCAGCAGGATCTTTCGCAACGTGGCCATGGCGGCCCCTCCCGTTTTCATGTTTCCCTGCCGATCAGATGCGGGGCCCTCACGCCCAAGGCAAGCAACCGCAATCTTTTCTCACGCAGCCGTGTCACGATGCGGGGGAATGTTTCAAATCCTGTCAGGCCGCGCTACAGGAGAGCGCAGGCAAAAGGCGCACGAATGATCCTCCTTCCAACACCGGCAGAACTGATGGCACGCGCACGCTCGGACCTGCGTGTGGGGCTGCCCGTCGTGTTGGGTGACGGGGCCGAAGGGGTGCTTGTCCTGGCCGCCGAAACCGCGCGGGCCGACCGGCTGGCCGCCCTGCGCGCCCTGCCCGGCCCGGTCACCGTAGCCATCACCGAACGGCGCGCCGAAACGCTCAAGGCCCGCGCCTATGACGGCGACCTTGCCCGCGTTGTGATGCCGCCCGACGCCGATGCCGGGTGGCTGCGCGATCTTGCCGATCCGGCCCGCGACCTGATCGCGCCGATGAAAGGGCCGCTGCTCACCGCGCGCGATGGCAGCGCCGGGTTGCACCGGCTGGCCCTGCTGCTGGCGAAATCCGCGCATCTGCTGCCGGCCATGGTCTGCACCCCCCTGCCCGACCCGGCGCAATTCGCGTCCGACCATCTGTTGACCCTGTTGCGGCCCGAAACCGCGGCCGAGGATCTGGCCCAGCATCACCCGCTTTTGCCGGTGGCCGCCGCCCGCCTGCCGATCGAGGCCAGCGAGGCCGGGCGCCTGCACATCTTTCGGCCCGACAATGGCGGGATCGAGCATTACGCCATCGAGATCGGCCAACCCGACCGCGACGCGCCGGTGCTGGCGCGGCTGCATTCGGCCTGTTTCACCGGCGACGTGCTGGGTAGCCTCAAATGCGATTGCGGCCCGCAGCTGCGCACCGCTCTGGCCGACATGGGTCGCGCCGGGGCGGGCGTGCTGCTCTACCTCAACCAGGAGGGGCGGGGCATCGGCCTGACCAACAAGATGCGCGCCTATTCCCTGCAGGATCAGGGTTTCGACACGGTCGAGGCCAACCACCGCCTCGGCTTCGAGGATGACGAGCGTGATTTCCGCATCGGCGCCGACATCCTGCGGCGCATGGGCTTTGGCGCGGTGCGGCTGATGACGAACAACCCCCGCAAGGTCACGATGATGGAGGGCGAGGGCATCACCGTCACCGAGCGTGTGCCGCTGGTCACCGGCACGAATCGTCACAACGCCCACTACCTTGAAACCAAGGCGCGCAAATCGGGGCATCTTCTTTAGGTGTCATTGGGGGGCCTGTGATACGGTCATGTCAGGCAACACGGAGGACCGGCCCATGCCAAAAGGCTATATCGTGGCGAACATTCGAACCGATGACATGGACGGAATGAAACGATTTGCCGACGCCTCGGCCCCTGTCATCGCGGAATATGGCGGTCGGATCCTTGCCCGCGACCCGGCACCGGACAACCGCGAAGGGGCTGTGACCGGGATCTCTGTTCATGTCGAATTCGACGATGTCGAAACGGCGCAACGCTTCTACGAGTCCGCAGGCTACACGTCGGCGAAGGCGATCCGCGAAGCCATCGCCGATACGGATCTTCGGATCGTTTCAGGCGTCTGAGCCCAGAACGGAATCCCGCTCGTGACACCAACCGACATGGTTCTGACCCCGATGGGGCTGCGTTTCATGGGGCGGGTCTTTCCCTGCACCATCGGGCGCGGCGGCGTGCGCGCGGACAAGCGCGAGGGGGACGGCGCCACGCCGAACGGGACGCATCGGCTGGTGGGCTGTCTCTATCGGCCCGACCGCATGGCGCGGCCCTGCGACTGGGCGCTGCCGATCGGGCCGCGCGACCTGTGGTCCGACGATCCGCAGGACGCGGACTACAACCTGATGGTCCGCGCCCCCCACCCCTACAGTCACGAGGCGCTGCGCCGCGCCGATCCGCTGTATGATCTGGTGCTGCTGACCGACTGGAACTGGCCCCGGGCCGAGCGGGGGCGTGGATCGGCGATCTTCCTCCACCGCTGGCGCGCGGCCGGCCGACCGACCGAGGGGTGTATCGGTCTCGACCCCATGCATTTGCGGTGGATCGTTCCAAGAATCCGGTATCGGACGCGGCTGATCGTTCCCGACAGCCTGGCCGCATAGGGCAGCGGCGGGACGAGTCCCGCCCTACGCGTAGACCCGATCGCCGAAAATGGCCGAACCGACACGAACATGAGTCGCGCCGAATTTCACGGCTTTTTCGAAATCCGATGACATGCCCATCGACAACCCGTCCAGCCCGTTGCGCTCGGCGATCTTGGCCAGCAGCGCGAAATGCAGGCTGGCCTCTTCCTCGACCGGGGGGATGCACATCACCCCCGTCACCGGCAGGTCCAATTCCCGCGCCTGGGCGATGAAGGCGTCGGCCTCGGCGGGCAGGCAACCGGCTTTCTGCGGCTCTTCGCCCGTGTTCACCTGGATGAACAGGTCGGGGCAGGCGCCACGCTCCTGCGCGAGGCGGGCCAGCGTGGTCGCCAGCTTGGGCCGGTCCAGCGTGTGGATGGCGTCGAACATCTCAACCGCCTGCCGCGCCTTGTTGGTCTGCAGCGGGCCGATCAGGTGCAGTTCGATCCCGTCATAGCGCGCCTGAAAGGCGGGCCAGCGGCCCTGTGCCTCCTGTACGCGATTCTCGCCGAAAATGCGGTGACCCTCGGTCAACACGGCCTCCACCCGTTCGGGCGGTTGCACCTTGCTGACGGCGATCAGCGTGACGGAACCGGGCGCGCGGCCGGCCTCGGCCACGGCGGCATCTAGGCGGGTCTGGATATCGTGCAAAGCCATGGGCGCTATAGGCCAGAACACGACCCGCGCTGCAAGTGGCGCGGCACGGCGGCCGGCCAAAAGAAAAAGAGCGGGCGCAAGGCCCGCTCTTTCCCAATCGAATGATCCGGGTGGATCAGAACGACATGCGGACACCCAGCGACCAAGCGTCGCCGTCGTTGCCGGTGCCGGCGCCGGCACCGCCAACGTCGCCATTTGCATAGGCCGCACGGATTTCCGCGCCACCGCCCAGGTCGTACGTGGCCGCGATGCCGAAGCCGTCGTTCTCGTCGCCAGAGCCATCTTCTTCGTAGATGCCGTAGTTCACACCGATCGAGATGGCGTCGAACGTGTAGCCGGCCGAGATGCCCATGAAGGTCTCGTCCACGCCACCGTTGTTCGAGTCACCTTCCTGGTACATGATGCCACCGGTGAAGCCACCGTCCAGCGTGACGCCTGCGGTGAAACCGATCAGTTCGGCGTTGGTGCCGGTGTCTTCCTGGTAGGCCAGAGCAACGTCAGCCGAACCGCCCGAGAAGTCGAACGTGTAGCTTGCACCCAGTGCCCAGATGTAGTCGTCATCGCCGTTTTCCAGCTCCAACGAACCGGCAACACGGAAGCCCGAGATCGAGTACTCGTAGCGCATGATCTCGCCACCGTAGTCACCGTCGAGGCCGGCGCCATTGTTGTAGCCGGCGTGCAGCGTCTCGGAGTCGTCGATCGAGCCGGGGTTGCCGTAGTTCTCGGTCAGGACACGGTCATAGGCGCCATCGGTGTCGCCCATGTAGATGCCGCCGAAGTCGCCCGTCAGGAAGACTTCCACGCCGTCGCTGCCGTCGCCGTTGATGTTGTCGGCTTCGTCCAGGTCGACTTTCGCGCCGAACTGCAGGCCGCCATCGGTTTCACCGGACATGGTGAAGAAGACGTCGACGCTCGTCCAGAATTCGGTTTCGTCACCGTAGCGGTCGCCACCAACGATGCCCATTTCGGCCTCACCGGTGATTGCCACGTCAGCTGCTGCCACGCCAGCGGTCGCGACGAGCGCGGTCGTAGCGAAGAGAACCTTTTTCATGTTGTTTCCCTCGTATTCACTTGAAAGGTGCACCCCAAGACGGGTTTCCGAATTGAGTATGCCCTTCTGTCGCCCGACACCCCCCTGATTGCAAGAAAGCGCCCCGCCTGCCCGCCATCTTGTCGGACTCGTGGTGCAGACATGCCACACCTCGGCGAACGCGGCTGTCGGGCTTGGCCCTTGCCGGGAAAGGGGCGCTTCTGTAGCAAGGGGCGCAATCATTGTTGCAACAGACTTGTAAGGCGATCCGCGATGACACTGCCGCTGCGTCCTTTGGGAAAGATGGCCACCATTATGGGCCTTGCCCTGCTTGTGTCCGGCTGTGCCGGCGCCGGCGCGGATCGCGAGCGACAGAATGAAAGCCTCGCCGCGGATGGCCTGATCGTGGACGACAGCCGTGAAACGCTTTGGGATCTTTTCGGCGGCGGCGACGACCCGAACACCTCGGTCGAGGTGAACCGCTATCTCTGGCAGGCGTCGCTGGAGATTCTCGATTTCATGCCGATCGAGGCGGCCGACCCCTTCACGGGAATCATCGCCTATGGCTATGGCACGCCGCCCGGCGGCGGCACCGCCTATCGCGCGACCGTCTACATCACCGATCCCGCGCTCGAGGCGCGCAGCCTGCGTATCGCCCTGCAAACGCGCGGCGGCCCGGTCAGCCGCGAAACCGCGCGCCAGATCGAAGACGCGATTCTCACCCGCGCGCGGCAGATTCGCATCCGCGACGGCGGCCTCTGAGGTCTTGCGCCTCTGGACCGCGGGGGAATCGCCGCATAAACACGCGCCGGGCCTGATCGCCCGGCGTTTTTCGTTTTTCCCGACTGGAGACCGCAATGTCCCGCTACGACCCCGCGACGCTGGAACCCAAATGGCAGAAAGCCTGGGACGAGGCCGGGACGTTCCTCGCCCAGCGCTCGGGCGACAAGCCCAAGTATTACGTGCTGGAAATGTTCCCCTACCCGTCGGGCCGCATCCATATCGGGCATGTGCGCAACTACACGATGGGCGACGTGATCGCGCGCTACAAGATCAGCACCGGCCATAACGTGCTGCACCCGATGGGCTGGGACGCGTTCGGCATGCCCGCCGAGAATGCCGCGATGGACAATGGCGGCCACCCCGCCGACTGGACCTATCAGAACATCGACACGATGCGCGGCCAGATGAAGCCCCTGGGCCTCAGCATCGACTGGAGCCGCGAGTTCGCCACCTGCGACCCCGAGTATTACGGCCAGCAGCAGGCGCTGTTCATCGATTTCCTCAAGGCCGGGCTGATCGACCGCAAGAACGCCACCGTGAACTGGGACCCCGTCGACATGACCGTTCTGGCCAACGAACAGGTGATCGACGGCAAGGGCTGGCGCTCGGGGGCCGAGGTCGAGCGCCGCGAGTTGACGCAGTGGTTCTTCAAGATCAGCGATTTTTCCGAGGAATTGCTCGAGGCGCTCGACGGCCTCGATGACTGGCCCGCCAAGGTCAAACTGATGCAGGCCAACTGGATCGGGCGTTCGCGCGGTCTGGAATTCGCCTTCGGCCTGACCGAGCCGACCCAGGGCCATGACCGGATCGAGGTCTACACGACCCGCCCCGACACGCTGCTTGGGGCGTCCTTCATCGGCATCTCGCCCGACCACCCCATCGCCAAGGAGCTTGAAGCCCATGACCCCAAGGTCGCGGCCTTCTGCGCCGAGGCGCGGCGCGGCGGCACCACCGAGGAAGCGCTTGAAAAGGCCGAAAAGCTGGGCTTCGACACCGGCCTGACATGCCGCCACCCGTTCGACACCTCGTGGGAATTGCCGGTCTATATCGCCAATTTCATCCTGATGGATTACGGCACCGGCGCGATTTTCGGCTGCCCGGCGCATGACCAGCGCGACCTCGATTTCGCGCGGAAATACGGGCTGCCCGTCACCTCGACCTTCGTGCCGCTCGCGGGCGATCACACCTTGCCCGAGGACGGGGGCGAGGCCTTCGTGCCGCCCAAATCCGACAAGGTGCGCTGGACCCTGCCCTTCAACTGGGACGAGGACGCCACGGGCGAGGCCGCCATCGACGCCGCCATCGCATTCTGCGAATCGAAGGGCGTCGGCCATGGCGTGACCAAGTTTCGCCTGCGCGACTGGGGCCTGTCGCGTCAACGCTACTGGGGCTGCCCGATTCCCGTCGTGCATTGCGAGACCTGCGGCGTGGTCCCCGAGAAAAAAGAAAACCTGCCCGTCGAACTGCCCCGCGATGTCGACCTGTCGATTCCCGGCAACCCGCTCGACCGCCACCCGACTTGGCGCGACTGCGCCTGCCCCTCCTGCGGCGCGCCGGCCAAGCGCGAAACCGACACGATGGACACGTTTGTCGATTCGTCGTGGTACTTCGCCCGTTTCACAGCGCCCCACGCCGCCACGCCCACTGATATGGCCGAGGCCGAGTACTGGATGAATGTCGACCAGTATATCGGCGGCATCGAACATGCGATTCTCCACCTGCTCTACTCGCGCTTCTTCGCCCGGGCGATGCACATCACCGGCCACCTGCCCGAAAAATCCAAGGAACCGTTCAACGCGCTCTTCACCCAAGGCATGGTGACCCACGCGATCTACCAGACCCGCGATGAAAACGGCCGCCCCGTCTACCACTTCCCCGAGGATGTGGAATTGCGCGATGGCAAGGCGGTGCTATCAGATGGCACCGAAGTCGAAATCATCCCCTCGGCCAAGATGTCGAAATCGAAAAAGAACGTCGTCGATCCGGTCGCCATCATCTCGCAATACGGGGCCGACACGGCGCGCTGGTTCGTGCTGTCCGATTCGCCCCCGGAACGGGACGTGGAATGGACGGCCAGCGGGGCCGAAGCCGCAAACAAGCACCTGTCGCGCGTCTGGCGGCTTGCCAGCGAGATCGCGGGCGATACCACGCCCGCCGGGGCCGAGGACGAGGCGCTGCTGCGCGAGATGCACAAGACCATCCAGGATGTGACGAACGGCGTCGAATCCTTCGGCTTCAACGCGGCCATCGCAAAACTCTACGCCTTCACCAACACGCTGGCCAAATCCGGGGCCGGGGCCGAGGCACGCAAGACCGCAGCGAAAACGCTCGCGCAACTCATGTCGCCGATGACCCCGCACCTGTCCGAGGAAATCTGGGCCATGCTGGGCGGTGCGGGCCTGATCGCCAACGCCCCATGGCCCGTCGCGGATGAGGCGATGCTGGTCGAGGATACCGTCACCCTGCCGATCCAGATCAACGGCAAGCGGCGTTCGGAAATCACCGTCGCCAAGGATCTGGCCAAGGAAGAGGTTGAAAAGATCGCCCTTGCAGACGACGCTGTGCAAAAGGCCCTGAATGGCGGGGCCCCGAAAAAGGTGATCGTCGTGCCGGGTCGGATCGTCAATGTCGTCGTGTGATCGTCGCAGCCTGCTGGCCCTTTTGGGTGTGCTGCCGCTGGCGGCCTGCGGGTTCACGCCCGTCTATGGCCCCGGCGGTCCGGGGCTGGAAATCCGCGATCGCCTGTCGCTGGCCACGCCCGAAACCCGGCTGGAGTTCGAGTTGGTCTCGCAACTCGAGGATCGTCTGGGCCGCGTCGCCACAGCGCCCTATGCCCTGAGCTACGAGATCGAAACCTCGACCAGCGATCTGGCGATTTCGGACACCGAGGATATCAACCGGGTCAATATCTATGGCACGGTCAGCTATAGCGTGACCGATACCGCGACCGGCGTTCAGGTGCAGACGGGCGAGGTGTCGACCTTTACCGCCTATGCGACCTCCGCCTCGCCGGTCTCGACCTCGGCGGCGGAACGCGATGCCGAAACCCGCCTGATGATCGCCTTGGCCGACCAGATCGTCTCGCGCCTGATCTCGGGCGCCGGCGCCTGGTCATGAAGCTCGGCGCGCGCGACGCGACGGCCTATTTCAAACGCCCCGACACCTCGGCCGCGGGCTGCCTGATCTACGGCGACGATCCCGTGCGCGTCGGCCAGAAGCGGCAAGAGGTTCTGGCCAACCTGCTCGGCCCCACTGCCGAAGAGGAAATGCGCCTTGCCCGCATCGCCGCCGCCGATCTGCGCTCGGATCACGCCGCATTGCTCGATGCCGTCAAGGCCGTGGGGTTTTTCCCCGGTCCCCGCGCCGTGCTGGTCGAGGGCGCGACCGACGGGCTTGCCCCGGTCTTCAAGGATGCGCTGACCGATTGGGCGCCGGGCGATGCCCAGATCATCGCCACCGCCGCGCGCCTGACCGCCAAATCGGCGCTGCGCAAGCTGTTCGAAGGCGCGAAAACCGCCTATTGCGCCGCGATCTACGACGACCCTCCCGGCCGTGCCGAGATCGAGGAGATGCTGCGCGCATCCGGCGTCGGGCAGGTCGACCGCGAGGCCGCGAATGATCTCGACGCATTGGCCCGCAGCCTTGCCCCAGGCGATTTCCGGCAGATGATCGACAAGTTGGGCCTCTACAAACTGGGCGACGATGCGCCCGTCACCCCCGCCGATCTCGAGGCCGTGGCCCCCCTCTCGCGCGAGGCCGAGCTTGACGACATCCTGCACGCCGCGGCCGAGGCCGATTCCGGCGCCATCGGCCCGATCCTGCAACGCCTCAATGCACAGGGCGTCGCGCCGGTCACGCTCTGCATTTCGGCCTTGCGGCATTTCAAGACGCTCCATGCCGCCGCCTGCCACCCCAAGGGCACCGCCGCCGGGCTGGCCGCGCAGCGCCCGCCGGTGTTCGGCCCGCGCCGCGACCGCCTGATGCGGCAGTTGGGTCGCTGGAGCCGCCCGCAACTGGAACAGGCGCTGTCGCTCCTGGTGGACACCGATCTGACCTTGCGCTCCTCCACCGCCGCGCCTCAGATGGCGGTGATGGAACGCGCGCTGATCCGGCTGGCCATGCTGCCCAACCGCCGCGGGCGCTAAACGACAAAACGGGAGGGGACCATGTCCGACGACTACAAGGTGATCGGCAGCGTCAAGAGCCGCGCGTTGCGCGTGCTCTGGCTGCTCGAGGAAATGGGCCTGCCTTACGAGCATGTCCCCGCCGCCCCCCGCTCGGACGAGGTCACGCGCTTCAGCCCCGCAGGCAAGATCCCCGTCCTGATCGCCGAAGGCGTCCCGATCACCGATTCGGTGGCGATCATGACCTATCTCGCCGACAAGCACGGGCAGTTCACCCACCCCGCCGGCACCATCGAACGCGCAAGGCAGGATAGTCTGACCCACGCCATCAATGACGAGTTCGATGCCGTCCTCTGGACCGCCGCGCGCCACAGCTTCATCCTGCCCGAGGACAAGCGCACCCCTGAGGTGAAGGACTCGCTCAAATGGGAATTCGAACGCTCGCAAGAGGGATTCACCCATCGCATGGCCGAGGATGGGCCCTTCCTGATGGGTGAAACGATGACTCTCCCCGACATTCTGCTTGCCCATTGCATGGGCTGGGCCGTCAGCGCGAAATTCCCGGTCTCCGATCCGCGCATCCGGGCGCACGCCGCGATGATGCGCGACCGCCCCGCCTTCAAACGCGCGCTCGAAGCCTAGCATCTCGCGTATGTACAGGGTGTGTACAGGCTGTGTACGGGGTGTGGCCTGCGGCGTTCAGCCGTGCCAGCGCGCCGCGTGCAGCCCCGCCCAGCGCCCCGTTGCCAGGCAGCCGGTGATCAGGTAGCCGCCGGTCGGGGCCTCCCAATCCAGCATCTCGCCGGCCACGAACACCCCCGGCATGGCGCGCATCATCAGCGTGTCGTCCACATCCGTTTCGCGGATGCCACCGGCCGTCGAAATCGCCTCGTCGATCGGGCGCGGCCCTTGGTGCCGGACGGGCAAATGCTTGATAAGTCGTGCCAATTCCTGCTCCTGCGGAAGGGGGCGGCCCCATTCCTGCAACAGCGCGCGCTTGACCGGGTCAAGGCCCAGTGCCTTGCCAAGGTATCGCGACAAGGTCTGTTTCCTCGGCTTTTTCGCAAGGCGCGCGGCGACCTCGCCCTTGCTCAGGTCAGGCGTCAGGTCAAAGGCGAATTCCGCCCCGTCCCGCACCGCAGCGGATACGGCATAGACCCCGCCCCCCTCGATCCCGCGGGCCGAGATCACCGCCTCGCCTCGCACCGATTTTTCGCCTGTAATCAGACGGATAGCCTTCACCGGCGCGCCGAAATGCGGGCGCATATGATCCGACCATTCCACCACGAACCCCATGTTCGCGGGCTTGAACGGCGCGATCTCGATCCCCCGTTCGGCCATCCAATCGGCCCAGGCCCCGTCCGACCCCAACCGCCGCCATGATGCCCCGCCCAACGCCAGAACGACCACCCGCGGCGCCAGGAAACATGGCCCCTCCGGCGTCTCGAACCGCCACGCGTCGCCCAGCCATCCAGTCCAGCGCCAGCCCAGGCGCAAGGTCGCCGGAATACGCCCCAGCCACGCCCGCAACAGCGGGGAGGCCTTCATTGCCTCGGGAAAGACCCGCCCGGACGATCCCGTGAACAGGGGCTGGCCCAACCCCTCGGCCCAAGTTTTCACCGCCTCCGGCCCCATCTCCTCCAGCATCGGCCGCAGCCAGTCCGCCGCATCGCCATAGGCCGCAACAAAGGCGTCGACCGGCGCGTCCTTGGTCAGGTTCAGGCCCGATTTCCCGGCCATCAGGAATTTGCGGCCGGCGCTCGGCTTGGCCTCGGCCAGCACCACGTCACGCCCGGCGCGGGCCAGTTCCTCGGCTGCCATCAGCCCGGCAGGTCCGGCCCCGATGACCAGCGCGTCGAGGGCTACGACCTTGCCCTCGGGCCTATCCGTGCCATCCTCAGCTGTCATGGACGACACCCCGATCTGCCCCCTGTGCCAGCGCCCCATTCCGCCCGAGGCCAAGCAAAGCCTGCACCACCTGATCCCGCGTCTGCGCGGCGGCAAGGGCGGGCCGACCGTCCTGCTGCACCAGATCTGCCATAACGAGATCCACGCCACCCTGTCCGAGGCCGAATTGGCCAGGAATTACAATACGATCGAGGCGTTGCAGGCCCACCCCCGCCTTGCGAGATTCATTGGCTGGGTGGCCAGACGCCCGCCCGATTTCCATTCCAAGACCCCCGGCGCGCGGCGCGGATGGAAACGTCGATAGGGGCGTCACCCGTCGCACATCGCCTTGATGCCGCGCAGGATGTCGGGCTTGCCCTGCAGCGCGGCCTCGGCGATCTCGTGCGCCGCCGCCAAGAGCCGGTCGCGCGGGATCACCCGGTCGACCAGCCCGAAGGACAGCGCCTCGTCGGACACGAGTTTCTGACCGCCCAAGAGCAACAGCTTGGCCCGCGCCGGCCCGACAAGATCGCGCAGGCGACCGGGGTCCGATGGTTGCGGCAAGAACCCGAGGCGCGCAACGGGATAGAAGAATTTCGCCCCCGGCACGGCGATGCGCAGATCGCAGGCCAGCGCCATGCCAAAGGCTCCGCCCGCCAGCGTGCCGTTCAGTGCCGCGATGGTCAGGCAGGGCAGGGCCGCGATGCCGCCCGAGACCTGCTCCCACAAGGGCGAGGTGGCCAGACCGGCGCGCGCCTCGTCCAGATCGGCACCGGCGGAGAACACCTTGTCCCCCGCGCCGGTCAGGATCATCGCGCGCAGATCGTCGTCGGCGGCGGCCTCGGCCGTGATCTCGACCAGACGGCGCAGCATGTCCGAGGTCAGCGAATTGGCCTTGTCGGCGCGGTTCAGGGTAACGGTCCAAAGCCCGCCTTCGCGGGTGACGTCGATCATGCGACCAAGCCCAGCCGCGCGCGTATATCCTGATCGCGCAGCGAAATCTCCTGCCCAAGAAACGCGTCCGCATCGCGCGTACACATCCAGGCCAGCGCCTTGGCGGGCCAATCGGGCGGAATGTGATCGGACCATTCCAGCTGGCTGACGGGGTTCACACCCGAGGCCTTTATGTCCTTTTGCATCTGCGTGGCCACGGTGCCGGGCGACAGGCCCATCGCGCGGATGCCCCGCGCGCCGTATTCCAGGTGCAGGCAGTCGGTCAGCATCGCGGCCCCGGCCTTGGAACTGCAATAATGGCTCCACCCCTCGAGCGGGTTATGCGCGGCCCCCGAACTGATGGTGATGATGGTTCCGCCATCGGGCTGATCCAGCATCAGCGGCAAGGCGGCCCGCATGCCGTTAAAGACCCCCTTGAGGTTGATGTCGATCACATGGGCCCAAGCGTCGGGATCGACGGTGGCCAAATGCGCCACTGGCTCGATCGCACCCGCGTTGTTGATCAGGATATCGAGACTGCCATACTCGCTTTGGGCCGCGGACAGGGCGGACTCGACCTCCCAGTAGCGGGTCACGTCGCAGGGCACGGCCAGCGACTGCGCCCCGATCTCGCCGGACAGCCCGGCGATGGCGTCGCGATCACGGGCCAGCAGCACCACGTTGGCCCCGCGCGCGGCCAGTTCCCGCGCGGTGGCCGCGCCGATGCCGCGGCTGGCCCCGGTGATGGCGGCGGTCTTTCCGGTCAGATCGTTGTTCATCGCCCTCTCCCCCTTGCGTGGATGCGTCGCTTTCCCAAGGGCTACCTGCCATGGCGCGGGACGGCCAGCCCAAAGAATCGAAGGTCAGGCTTTCCCGCCTTGACGCTGCGCCCGCGCGCCCGAACACTCGGGCCTCGTGATCCCACGTATTCAGTGTCGGACGGAGCCCATGTCGCATATCCCACAGATCGCCCGCAGCCTTTTCATTTGCACCCTCGGACTGGCCGCCCCCGCCCATGCCCAGGTCAGCGCCGCAGATCTGTGGGCCGACTGGCAGGCAACCGCCGCCGCATCGGGCCAGGAGATGACCGCCGAGGTCACCGAGACCGAGACCGGCCTTGTCCTGACCGATTTCACCACCTCCTTCGAACAGGATGGCACCACCAACACCGGCCATGTCGCGCAGATCACCCTGACGGAGATGCCCGACGGACAGGTCGAGATCACGCTGTCGGACACCTACACCGCGACGGTCAGTTTCCCGGAATACGATGGCGGGCCGCTGGTCACGCTGACCTTCGAGTTGACGCATGACGGGCTGGACATCGTGGCCAGCGGCGACGAAGACAGCCGCAGCTACGACTACAGCGCCGACGCCATCGCGCTGAACCTCGCCGAGATCAGCGCCGAGAGCTCCCCGCCGGAGATTACCTTCACGATGCAGGGCCGCGATCTGATCAGCAGCTACGACCAGCAGGGGACCGACCCCGCCACTCAGCGCTTCACCAGCGAAAGCACGATGGGCGCGGCCGAGGCCATGTTCGAGGTCATCCCGCCCGAGGGTCTGGACGGCCGCCTGAAGGTGGCCTTTACCATCGCGGAAATCGCTTCGACCGCGGACGGGGCGGTGGGCGCGCTGGCCCTGGCGGGACAGGCCGGGGCGACCGGCGCGCTGCCCGAAGGGTTCGATATCAGCGGCGACATCGCCTATGCGCGTTTTCTGATGGATATCGCCTTCGATGACGGGTCGGGCGTATTCGACATGAGCTATGTCAATGGCGGCGGGCGCTTTGCGACAACGCTGTCCCAGGGCGCGCTTGGCTATGACATCGCCACGCGGGACATGACGACCCGGATTTCCGGCAGCGAGATCCCGATCCCCATCGACCTGTCTGTCGGGGCGGCCGAGATCAGCCTGACCGCGCCGCTTTCGGCCTCAGAGCAACCGCAGGACGCCGCCCTGACCCTCGCCTACGAGGATGTCACCATGGCCGAGGCGATGTGGGCCATGTTCGACCCGACCCGCCAGATCCCGCGCGATCCGGCCTCGGTCGTGCTGGACCTGACGGCGCAACTGCGCCTGTTTCTCGACCTGACCGCACCCGAGGCGATGGCGATGGAGACGCCGCCGGGCGAACTGCGCGCCCTGACGCTGAACGACATGCGCCTGTCGCTGGGTGGGGCCGAATTGACCGGCACAGGGGACATGACCTTTGCCGAGGGGCAGGAGGTTCCGATGCCGGTGGGGGCGGTCGAGTTGAACCTGTCGGGCGGCAATGGCCTGCTGGATCAACTGGTGGCCGCGGGTCTTGTCCCCGCCGAACAGGCGGCGATGGCGCGCGGCATCGCGGGCATGTTCAGCCGGCCGGGGGCGTTCCCCGATACGCTCGAGACCACGATCGCGTTCGGCGAGGGCGGGACCGTCACGGCCAATGGCGTTCCGCTGCAATAACCCGGTGTGACCACGGGCGGCGCGTCGCGGCCACGCGCTTGGCCGCTTGCGCATGCCGGGGCGCGGCCCTAGGTCCTGTAGCGAATGACACCCCGCGAAGGACGCCCGATGACCGAAACCTCACTTGCCCCGCTTGCCCATGCCATGATCGAGGCCGCGCAACGGGCCGGGGCCGAGGCCGCCGATGCGCTGGTCGTCGACGGCACGTCGCTGTCCATCGGCGTTCTGAAAGGCGCATTGGAACAGGCCGAGCGCGCCGAGGGCATCGAGATCGGCCTGCGCGTCACGGTCGGGCCCCGGCAGGCGACGGTGTCGGCCTCGGATACCCGCCCCGAGACCCTGGCCGAAATGGCCGAGCGCGCGGTGGCCATGGCCCGCCTTGCACCGGAGGATGCAACCGTCGGTCTGGCCGATGCCGATCAGTTGAGCGAGCGGCGCGATGGCGCCGGGCTCGACATGCTCGACCCCAATGACGACCCCGACCCGGCCGCGCTGGAACAGGCCGCGCTGCGCGCCGAAGCCGCCGCACTGGCGGTCTCAGGCGTCAGCCAAGTGCAATCGGCCAGTGCTGGCTATTCGCGCCACCGTATCCACCTGGCCGCGACCAACGGCTTTTCCGGTGGTTACGCGCGCAGCGATTTCGGTCTGTCCTGCGTTGCCATCACCGGCAAGGGGCTGTCGATGGAGCGCGACTATTTCGGCGATGGCCGCAACCATGCCGCCGACCTTCTGTCGCCCGAAGAGATCGGCCGCCGCGCTGCCGAGCGTGCCGTGGCGCGCGCCAATGCCCGCCAGCCCAAGACCGGCGCCTACCCCGTCATCTACGATGAACGCATCTCCTCGGGTCTGATCGGGCATCTGCTGGCCGCCACCAATGGCAGCGCCATCGTGCGCGGCGCAAGCTGGGCGCGCGATCTGCTTGGACAGCAGGTCCTGCCCACGGATCTTGATCTTGTAGAGGATCCGCATCGCCCCCGCACCTCCGGCTCGCGCCCCTTCGATGCCGAGGGGTTGCCGACCACGCGCCGTGCCATCGTCGAAAACGGCGTGCTGACGGGATGGACACTCGACCTGGCCACCGGGCGCAAGCTCGGGTTGCCCTCGACCGGCAACGCCGCGCGCGGAACGGGAGGGCCGCCTTCGCCCTCGGTTGGCAACATCGCGCTGACACAAGGCGACCAGAGTTTGCAGGATCTGATGGCCGAGATCGGCACGGGCCTGCTGGTGACTTCGCTGATCGGATCGTCGATCAACGCCACCACGGGCGATTATTCACGCGGTGCGTCGGGCTTTTGGATCGAGGGGGGCGAAATTGCCTATCCCGTCAACGAATGCACCATCGCGGGCAATCTGCGCGACATGCTGCTGTCGATCCGGCCCGCCAATGATGCGCGCACCCATCTCAGCCGCGTAGTCCCATCGCTGCTGGTCGAAGGGATGACGCTTGCCGGTGCCTGAGACCACACCTGCCGAAGACCTGGACCTGCTGATCGCGGCGGCCCGCACCGCCGGCACGATCGCGCAGCAGCATTTTCGCGCCAATCCCGAGATCTGGCAGAAAGGCGACGAAAGCCCCGTGACCGAGGCCGATATCGCCATCGACCGTGTCCTGCGCACCGATCTGCTGGCGGCGCGGCCGGGATACGGCTGGCTGTCGGAAGAGACCGAGGATGATGCCGAGCGGCTGGACGATGATCGCGTCTTCATCCTGGACCCGATCGACGGCACCCGCGCCTTCATCGATGGTCAGGACAGCTACGCCCACGCGCTGGCCGTGGCCGAACATGGCCGGGTGATCGCCGGTGTCGTTTACCTGCCGGAGAAGGACAAACTCTATGCCGCTGCGCGGGATCTGGGCGCAACGCTGAACGGGCAGCCCATTCGCGCCTCGGCGCAACGCAGCGAGGCCGGCGCGCAATTGCTGGCGACCAAACCCACCATGAAGGAGGCGCATTGGCCCGGCGGCATCCCGCCGGTCAAACGGGTCTACCGCCCCTCGCTGGCCTATCGAATGGCCTTGGTGGCCGAGGGACATTTCGACGGTATGGCCACGTTTCGCCCGACATGGGAATGGGACATCGCCGCAGGCGCCATTCTTATAGAGGAATCTGGCGGCATCGTCACGGATGGCCATGGCAGGGACCTGCGTTTCAACCGGCGCCACCCCCAGGCCGATGGCGTACTGACGGCGTCACCCGGCCTGCATGCGGCGCTGCTGGGGCGGCGCCGCACCGCCTGACGGGCATTTCGCCTGCTTGACGCCCACAAGTCCGCGCGTAGGGTGCGGCAAACTTGACATCAACGACACACAGCAAAGGCCCCGCCATGCCCCAACGCCTGCACCTCGTTTTCGGCGGAGAACTGGTCGACCCGCAGCGCACGGAATTCGCCAATACCGACGACATCCATATCGTCGGCATGTTCCCCGATTATGCCAGCGCCTATGACGCTTGGAAGGCCGAAGCACAGCGCACCGTGGACAACGCCCATATGCGCTATTTCATCGCCCATATCCATCGCCTGCGCGACGAAGAGCAGGAGGTCTCGCCGACCGAGGAACTGGGCGGCTGAGGGCGCGCATGGGGGTGTCACCGGCACTTGCGCTATATCTGGCATGGTCCGGCCGTGGCGTCGCGCCCTTTGCCGAGCGCAAGCTGCGCGAGCGGCTGGAAGAGGGCAAGGAAGACCGCGAGCGCCTGAACGAGCGCCGGGGCGAGCCGCGCCTGCTGCGCCCCGAGGGGTCCCTGATCTGGTTCCACGCGGCCTCGGTCGGGGAATCGCTGGCCATTCTCGAGTTGATCCGGCGCCTGCTGGAGGACCGCGACGACCTGTCGGTTCTGGTGACCACCGGCACGGTCACCTCGGCCGGCGTGATGGCCGGACGCCTGCCGGAACGGGCGATGCATCAGTATATCCCGCTCGATGCGCGTCGTTTCGTGACCGGGTTCCTCGATCACTGGCGGCCCGATGTCGCCGTCTGGACCGAATCCGAGCTTTGGCCCACGCTGATCTGCGAGACCCATGCGCGCGGCATTCCGATGCTGATGATCAACGCACGCATGTCCAAGACCAGCCATGACAAGTGGCGATTCTTGCGCGGCATGGCCAAATCGCTGTTGCGCCGCTTCGATCACGCGCTGGTGCAGGATGACCTGAGCGAGATGTATCTGCGCCGGCTCGGGCTGCCGCATTGGCGGATGGAGGTGACCGGCACCCTCAAGGAAGGCGCCGCCGCCCTGCCCTGTGACGAGGACGAGCGCAGCGCCACCGCCGCGCATCTGGGCGGGCGTCCGGTCTGGCTGGCCGCCTCGACCCATGCGGGCGAGGAACGCATGGTGCTGGATGCCCACCGGATCGCCGTGAGGGCCAACCCGCGCCTTTTGCTGATCATCGTGCCGCGCCACCCCGAACGGGGTGACGAGATCGCGCAGATGATCCAGGCCGATGGCTGGCGCTTCAACCGCCGCACGGCGGACGAATTGCCCGATGACGAGGCCAACGTCTATCTGGCCGACACGATGGGCGAGTTGGGCCTGTGGTATCGGATTTCCCCGATCAGCTTTGTCGGCGGGTCGATGGAACCGATCGGCGGGCACAATCCGTTCGAGCCTGCCGCGCTTGGGTCGGCCATCCTGCATGGGCCCTATGTCACGAATTTCGTCGATATCTACCAGCGCCTGACCGAGGCCAAGGCCGCCTGGCTGATCTCGGGGCCCGACAAGCTCGCGATTGCGGTCAACGATCTGCTGAACCCCGACCGGGCCGCGTCGATGGCGCATGCCGCGTGGGAGGTGGTCTCGGCCGGGTCCGAGATCACCGACCGGGCCGTCGATCTGGTGCTGGAGCATCTGGACAAGCGCAAGGAGCGCCCCGACTGATGCGTGCGCCGCTGTTCTGGCATCAAGCGCCCGGTGTGGTGTCGACATTGCTGGGGCCGCTGGGGGCGGTTTACGCGGCCGGAACGCGGCGCAGGCTGGCGCGGGGGTCGCGCGCGCGGGTCGGTGTGCCGGTGATCTGCGTCGGCAACATCAACGCGGGCGGCACGGGCAAGACCCCCACGGCGATGGCGCTTGCGATGCGCCTGTCGGCCCGCGGGATCAAGGCGCATGCCGTCACGCGCGGTTATGGCGGCAACCTCGAGGGACCGGTGCAGGTGCGCGAGCTATCGCACACGGCCGATGAAACCGGCGACGAGGCGCTGCTGCTGGCCGCCTTTCTGCCGACATGGGTGGCCAAGGATCGCGCCGCCGGGGCCAGGGCCGCGGTCGAGGCCGGGGCCGAGGCGATCATCCTCGATGACGGGTTTCAGAACGCGGCACTGGCCCATGACCTGTCCCTCGTCGTGGTCGATGCGCATAAAGGCTTTGGTAATGGCCGCGTGATCCCGGCAGGCCCCTTGCGCGAGCCGGTTGCGACCGGCCTGGCGCGGGCCGATCTGCTGCTGTCGATCGGACCCGAGGGCGCGCAGGACAGATTTGCGGCAGAATGGGGCGACAATATCCCGATACCGCACGCCAAGGGGCACCTTGCGGCGCTGCCCACCGGGTTACCGCTGAACGGTTTGCCGGTTCTGGCCTTTGCCGGAATCGGGCATCCCGAAAAGTTCTTTCAGACGCTCAAGGGGCTAGGGGCCGATCTCCGCTCGGTTCACGCGCTGGACGATCACCAGCCCCTGACCGACACGCTGATGACGCGGATGCTGCGCGAGGCCAAGCAACTGGGTGCCCAAGTCGTCACGACCGAAAAGGACGCCGTGCGTCTGCCCACCGAATTGCGCCCCAAGGTGATGACGGTCCCCGTCAGGCTGGAGGTGCCCGACTGGGCCCCGATCGACGCGCAGCTGAATCGCATCTTTCAGACCTGACGGGCCGAGGCGAAGGCGCCTCAACTCCAGCCGGGGATGTCGTCATCTTCCCCAAGCTTGGGCGCGGGCCGGTCCAGCGCCAGCTCGGCATCGGAAAAGCGGAAAGGCGGGCGCACGCCCGGTACGCCATCCAACTCGATCTGCATGCCACGTGCCTGCACCTGCGGATCGGCGAACACCTCGGCCAGGTCGTTGATCGGCCCGGCGGGCACGCCCTGCGCCTCGCAGGCGGCCAGCAACTCGGCCTTGGAACGTTTCAGCGTCGCCTCGGTCAATCGCCGGGTCATCTCGTCGCGATTGGCGATGCGGTCGGCGTTGGTCAGAAACTCGGGCGCTGCGGCCATGTCGTCGAGGCCCAGCAGACGGCACAGCCGCTGGTATTGCGCGTCGTTGCCCGTGGCGATGATGATCCA
This sequence comes from Roseibacterium elongatum DSM 19469, assembly GCF_000590925.1. Classification (NCBI taxonomy): domain Bacteria; kingdom Pseudomonadati; phylum Pseudomonadota; class Alphaproteobacteria; order Rhodobacterales; family Roseobacteraceae; genus Roseicyclus; species Roseicyclus elongatus. The sequence goes on from NZ_CP004372.1 coordinate 842,092, forward strand.
GCCATCGGCGCAGTCGAACACCTGATAGGGCGTCAGGTTCTGATGCGCGTTGCCAATCCGCTCAGGCGGGGTGCCGGTGGTCAGGTAGTTCATCGCCTGGTTCGCCATGAAGGCGGTTGCGACGTCGAAAAGGCCCATGTCGATATGCTGGCCCTGCCCCGTCTGGTCGCGCAGGCGCAGCGCGGCAAGGATGGCATTGACGGAATAGAGACCGGTGAGAATATCGGTGACCGCAATGCCCACCTTTTGCGGCTGACCCGAGGGGTCACCCGTCACGGACATCACGCCGCTCATGCCCTGGATGATGTAATCGTACCCCGCGCGGTGGGCATAAGGCCCCGTCTGCCCGAACCCGGTGATGGAACAGTAGATCAGACCGGGGTTGATGGCGCGCAGACTGTCGTAATCGAGGCCGTATTTCGCCAGCCCGCCAAGCTTGAAATTCTCGATGACGACATCGGCGTCGCGGGCAAGCTCCGTGACGCGCGCCTGCCCGGCTTCGGTGCGGAAATCGACGGTAACCGATTTCTTGCCGCGATTGCAGGAATGGAAATATGCGGCCGAGGTGTCGCCGTCCCGGACGACGAAAGGCGGCCCCCAGCGGCGGGTATCATCGCCTTGCGGGGCCTCGACCTTGATGACCTCGGCCCCTAGATCGGCCAGCGTCTGACCGGCCCAGGGGCCGGCCAGGATACGGGCGAGTTCAAGGACCCGAACGCCGGTCAGCGGGGCGGTCATCCGTCGGCCTGGGCCTCTTCGAGGGCGGCATCCAGAAGGCCGGACAGATCCTCGTAGCTCATGTTGCCCAGGACCTCGTCATTGATCACCACGGCGGGAGTCCCCTCGATCGGGTGCACCTCCATGTTGGCCTCATAGCTGGCCAGCATGGCGCGGGCCATGTCCGCATCGGTCAGGCAGGCGTCCAGTTCGTCATTCGTCAGGCCGGCGGTGCGGCCGATGGCACGCAGGCTTTCGACCATGTCGGCCGGGCTGCCCTGCACCCAGTCGCGCTGGCGCTCATAGATCAGGTCGACGATCCCGAAATAGCGCATCTCGCCGCCGCAGCGCGCGACCATGCCCGCCCACAGGCCGGGCCGATCGAAATAGACCTCGCGATAAATGAACCGGACAAGGCCGGGTTCGATGTAGTCCTCGATCAGGCGTGGCTTCACATTGCTGTGGAAGGTCGCGCAATGCGGGCAGGTGAACGAGGCGTATTCATACAGCGTCACCGGCGCGTCCTCGGCGCCAAGCGCCATGTCCAGCACCTCGGGGGCCGCGCCATCCGCAGCGGTCTGGGCATGGGCCATGCCCATGGGCAACAGCGGGGCGGGCGTTTTCGGCCCTTGCAGCAGGCTGTAGCCGCCAAGGCCCAGTGCGCCCGCGCCTGCGCCGGCGATCAAAAGGGTTCTGCGGTCGATGGTCATGAAACGCTCCTCAAGTCTGTCTGTTGGTTAAAACGTTCCGGGCAAGGGCCGCAAGCGCGTTGCGCAGCCCCTCGTCCTCGATATGGGTCAAGCCGGCGGTGGCCCGTTCCAGGCGCTCGGGATCGGGTGGCACCTTGCCCGGTTTGGGTTTCGGGGCAAAGGCGACGCGCCCCTCGGCAAAACCGGTGGGCGCGGTCTGGGTCACTTGGACCCGGCTGACGGCGCGGTAACCGTAGCAGGCATTCACGCGCACAACGATATCCTCGCGCCGCATCTCGAGGATCGGCGCATTGGCCCCGGTGGTCAGCAGCACCAAGGTGCCACCAAAGCCGCGCCCATAGGTGATGCGCACGGGAAGGGCGATCTCGGCAATCTCGGCGCCGACGATCTCGGGCCAGTGGGTCAACAGCCGCGCCTCGGCAAAGCCGCGCTTCTCCGCGGGCCCCCGCAGATCCCCGGCCACAAGCGTGGCCGCACGTTCGAACCCGCGCTTGCGGCGGGCGGGCGGTTTGGGCGATGGGGTGGCTGTGCGGGCCATGGGTTGCTTTCCTCAGTTCTCGGGCAATCTATGCCGCATCGGGGTGCTAACCAATAACAGACCGACCGGGGGCGGGATAAAGCTTGCGTGACGAGGGGATACAGAATGCCCTTTTGGGCTGGTACGACACCCATGCCCGCGACCTGCCATGGCGGGTCGGCCCCACGGCACGGAAAAACGGCGCCTTGCCCGACCCCTATGGCGTCTGGTTGTCCGAGGTGATGCTGCAACAGACCACCGTTGCGGCGGTCAGGGACTACTTTCTGCGCTTCACGACGCTTTGGCCGACGGTCGGCGATCTGGCCGCGGCCGAGGATGCGGCGGTGATGGGCGAATGGGCGGGCCTTGGATACTACGCGCGGGCGCGGAACCTGCTGAAATGCGCGCGGGTGGTGGCCGGCGAGTTCGGCGGGCGGTTCCCCGACACCGAGGACGGATTGCGCGACTTGCCCGGGATCGGCCCCTACACCGCCGCCGCCATCGCCTCGATCGCCTTTGACCGGCCAGCCGTTGTGATGGACGGCAATGTCGAACGGGTGATGGCGCGGCTTTTCGCCGTGCAAACGCCCCTGCCCGCCGCCAAGCCCGAGCTCAAGACCCTTGCCGCGCGGTTGACGCCCGCGGATCGGCCGGGGTGTCACGCGCAGGCCGTGATGGACCTTGGCGCCACGATCTGCACCCCGAGGAACCCGGCCTGCGGGATTTGCCCGGTGATGACGGCCTGTGCCGCGCGCAAGGCGGGCATCGCCGCAGACTTGCCGACCAAGGCACCGAAGAAGGCCAAGCCCACGCGCCACGGCATCGCCTATCTGGTGCAGCGCGTGGATGGGGCGTGGCTATTGGAAACGCGACCCGACAAGGGGCTGCTCGGCGGGATGCTGGGCTGGCCCGGCAGCGACTGGACCGAGGGCGCGCCTACGGATGCGCCGCCCGTTGCCGCCGATTGGCGCGATCCGGGGTTGGAGGTGCGCCATACCTTTACGCATTTCCACCTGTCCCTGTCGCTGCGACTGGCCTGCGTTGGGCTGGACACGGTGCCGCAAAGGGGCGAATTCCATGACCTTGCCACATTCCGGCCCGCGAACCTGCCCACGGTCATGCGAAAAGCCTTCGACCTCGCCAAGGGGGCCATGCCCGCGACATCGGCGCCGCATTGACGCCACGCCACAACAGGCAGACCCTTTCGCTGTAACTGGGTGAACGGAGCCGTGGCCATGATCCCCGCTGAACAAGTACAAAGATTTCGAAATGCCATGCCCTTTTGGGCGTCGATCCTGCTGATCCCGCTGATCCTGTTCGTGGCGACACAAGGAGGGTGGTGGCTGATCCTGATGCCGCTCAGCACCTGGTGGCTGTTCACGCTGCTGGATGCGATCACGGGGCTGAACCTGGAAAACGCCGATCTGGACACGACCGAAGATCAGCTTTTCTGGTATCGCCTGATCACGATGATCTGGTTTCCGCTGCAATTCGCGGTGATCTTCGGCCTGATCTGGTACGCCCAGCACAGCACCCACCTGAGCATCGGCGAAAAGCTGGGGCTGTTCTTTGGCGTCGGCGTGATTTCGGGCACCATCGGCATCGTCTACAGCCACGAGTTGATGCACCAGAAAACCAGATCCGAACGCTGGCTGGCCGATCTCCTTCTGGCGACGGTGCTGTACTCGCATTTCAGGTCTGAACACCTGTTGGTACACCACCGGTATGTCGGCACGCCACGCGACGCCGTGACGGCGCGCTACAACGAAGGGTTTCACCGCTTTTTCCCGCGCGTTCTGGTCGAAGGCTACGGGTCGGCCTTTCGGTCCGAGGCGGCCATGCTGCGGCGCAAGGGGCGGGCGTGGTATCACCCCGCCAACCCGTTCTGGACATTTTGGGCGCTCCAAGCGGCATGCCTGGCCTTGGCCTATGCGCTTGGCGGCTGGGGTGGCCTTGGCCTGTTCGTGTTTCAGGCCTTTGTCGCCGTCTGGCAGTTGGAGCTGACCAATTACGTCGAGCATTACGGCCTGACCCGGCGTTACCTTGGCGATGGCAAATACGAACATGTCCTGCCCCGCCATAGCTGGAACGCGGCGCACACGGCGTCGAACTGGCTGCTGATCAATCTGCAGCGCCATTCCGATCACCACTACAAGCCGCACCGCCGCTTTCCATTGTTGCAGAACCATTCCGAGGACGAGGCCCCGCAATTGCCCTTCGGCTACCCGGTGATGACCGTTGCCGCGATGATCCCGCCGGTCTGGAAACGCGTGATGAACAAGCGCGTCAAGGCGTGGCGCAGGAAATACTACCCCGACATCGCGGATTGGCACCCCTACAACAAAGGGCTGAATCCGCCCCCGCGCGGCGCGGCCTAACGCTGAATGGCCGGGGTCTTGTGGATCTCGGTGCCGTTCTCGGCCGCGCCGACCAGGTAGTGGGCGACATCGGCGCGTGCGATCACGCCCTGGCGCCACGTCTCTGGCTCGACCAGCACCTGATAGCGGCCCGTCCCCTTGTTGTCGGTCAGGATGCCGGGGCGCGCGATCGTCCAATCCAGTGACGACGCCTTGATCAGATCCTCTTGCACGGCCTTGTCGGCATAGGCCCGGCCGAGAATCGCCTTGAACGTCACCTTCTCGGGCCATGACAGCTTGGCATAACTGTCGCCCGCCCCAAAGCCGGTGACGGTCAGAAACCGCTTAATGCCAGCGGCCTCCATCGCGGGGATGATCGCCCGCGCGGCGTCGGAAAACAGCGTCGTGGGCATCAGCGCCTTGGCATTGCGGGGCACACCAATAGCGAGAATGACAGCCTCTGCATCGGCGACGGCCTTGGCCATGTCCTCTGCGTCGGTGGCATCGCCGGGCAACTTTTCGAGGTTCTCATCCTCGATGTCGATCTTGTCGGCGCTGCGCGCGACGGCCCGCACGTGGTGGCCGCGCGACAGGGCCTCTTCCATCACCTTGCGGCCGATGCCGCGGGTCGCTCCGATAACCGTGATCCGCATGACGATACCTCCTACCCCACCGAGATAGGTGCCTCGCATGACAACGCAATGAAAAGACCCCGCCGACCGGATCGGTGGCGGGGCAAGGGGCCACCGATGCGAATGCACCGGCAGGACGGTTTTCGTATCAGGTCAGCGGCCCATCTCGGCGCGGATCTGCTGGCGCAGCACGTCGATGGACACGGTTTTCCCATCACGGCGGAAATGCCAATAGGTCCAGCCGTTGCATGATGGCGCCCCCTCGAGCGTCGCGCCAACCTTGTGGATCGACCCCTTGACGTCATCGGCGATCAGCGTGCCGTCGGCGCGCACCTTGGCCATCTGGCCCCGTGGGCTGACCAGCATCTCGCCGGGCCGCAACATGCCCCGCTCGACCAGCTGACCAAAGGGCACGCGCGGTTCGGCCCGCTTGGATTGCGTGACCTCCAGCGCGGTCTTGTCGAAGCGGCGGACCTTTGACAGGCGCTTTTCGGCGACCTTGCGATAGGCCTCTTCCCGTTCGATCCCGATCCAGTCGCGGCCCAGCATCTTGGCCACGGCCCCGGTGGTGCCGGTGCCGAAGAACGGGTCGAGCACGACATCGCCCGGCTTGGTGCACCCGACAAGGATGCGATGCAGCAATGCCTCGGGCTTTTGCGTCGGGTGGGCCTTGTCGCCCTTGTCGTCCTTCAGCCGCTCGCCGCCATTGCAGATCGGGATGACCCAGTCTGACCGCATCTGCACGCCGTCGTTCAACTCTTTCAACGCCTCGTAGTTGAAGGTGTATTTCGCCCCCTCGTCGCGACTGGCCCAGATCATCGTCTCATGGGCATTGGTCAGGCGCTTGCCCCGAAAATTGGGCATCGGGTTCGATTTGCGCCAGACCACGTCGTTGAGGATCCAGAAGCCCTGGTTCTGCAATTCGGCGCCGACGCGGAAGATGTTGTGATAGCTGCCGATGACCCACAGCGCGCCGTCGGGTTTCAACAGGCGACGCGCCTCGGCCAGCCAGGCGCGGGTGAACTCGTCATAGGCGCGGAAACTGTCGAACTGGTCCCAATGATCGTCGCAGGCGTCAACTTGCGTGTTGTTCGGACGATGCAGGGTGCCCTTGAGCTGCAAATTATAGGGCGGATCGGCAAAGATCAGGTCCACGCACGCATCAGGAAGCGCGCGCATCGCCTCGATGCAATCGCCGGACAAAATGGAATTGAGCGGCAGCACAGCTGCCGGTGTCTTGGTATTCGTGGTCATCGTCTGCCTCGTTCCGACGCCTCTGACGGGCGTTTGGTTCGTTTGCGCAGAGAGTCGCCGAAACGCGATTCGCCGTCAATTTATTTTTTTGAATCAGAGACTTGGGCGAAATTTAGGCACACAAGATATTGTGCACGGGGCGGAAGGAACGTCTATGGTGCGGTGTGACCCCAATATCTTGGAGTCCCTGAAGATGCAGTTTTGTCGGATAGCCTGCGTTCTTCTCCCACCCGTAGCCGGGGAATTCCTCGGCCAAGCGTATCATCACCGCGTCGCGGGCGACCTTGGCAATGATCGAGGCGGCGGAAATCGACAGCGACAGGGCATCGCCCTTGACCACGGCCGTGGCCGGGCAAGGCAACCCGTCGGGGATCGCGTTGCCGTCGATCAGCGCATGGGTGGGCGGCGTCGGCAGCCCCTCGACCGCGCGGCGCATGGCCAGCAGGGCGGCGTTGCGAATGTTGATCGCGTCGATCTCTTCGACGCTGGCCCACCCCAGGCTGACCTCGGCATGGGCCTCGATGGCCGTCCCCAACGCCGTGCGGCGCGCGGCGGTGAGTTTCTTGGAGTCGTTCAGGCCGGGCGGCAACCTGCCAGGGTCCAGCACGACCGCTGCGGCGGTGACCGGACCCGCCAGCGGGCCGCGGCCCACCTCGTCCACGCCGGCGACGCGACCGCCAAGGGCCGCCTCGCGGCTGAAATCGGGAACACTGCGCATGCCGATGTCATTCCACGCGGGCTCCCCCGGCACAAGGTGGGACGACGTACCTTTGGCACGCCGCCCCCTTCTTGTGGTGCTGCTCGAATATGGCGGGGATCAGTGGCGGCGCAGGTCGGCCTCGCGCAGCCAGCCGTTTCGGGCCAGGCACCGGCCGCCGTAGATCATGCGCGGCCCGCGCTCGGTCTGTACGCGGCGCAGGCAATTATGCGGCAGCAGGTCGGGCACCCGCACATTGTTGCGCATGCAGCGGCGGACATAGCCACGATAGACGCCGTTGCGATCCCGCCCCTGAACAAAGCAGCGCGCGGGGGCCACCAGCAGGTGGCGGCGCGGCGGACGGATGTCACGCGGCGGATGCCCGTGGCGCGGCCAGTCATAGATGCGATCGACCTCGATCACGCCCCCCCGGTGATCCGGGTCGAGCGCCTGACCCAGAGCATACAGCGCGATGAGGCCGCCGATCAGCGCGGCGGCATCCTCGCCATCAGCCTGTGCTGGCCGGGTCGAGGCGCCGATCGCACCGAGGATCAATAGCAAAGACAAGCCTGCGGCGGGCAGGAAACGGGAAAGGATGGGGGGCATGGCGGAACCTCCTGATTTGGCAAGGGATGGGCCGCGACCTGAACATAGGCGCAATGCGGCCGCAGAGCATGCCCCAACGCTCCCCCAGCCGCGCGCGGACAGGCAATATCGTCGCGTGGTTATCCGATAACCGGCGCGTTGAAGCGGGCTGTCATTGCATGACACAGCACACTCTTGCGATCAGGGGGACGGTGCAGCAGGGTTGCGAGGCGACCGGACTGCGCCGCGAGGAAAACCGAGCCAGAGACCCGACCCAGATGAACCGCCTTCTGAAAATGTCGCTCATCGCCGCCGCCTTCGCGGCGGTCGCCGCGCCACTGCAGGCCGCGTGCTACGCGGATTATCGCGCGAATATGGATAACCCGCTGCGACTGCATTACGGTGTGATCCAAGTGCCCGACAACGCCTGTACGGTCACGGCCGCCGCGCCGGTGATCGCCGGTCGCATCGCGTCGGGCGGTTGGACATTGCTGCAGGTGATCTCGGTCTTCGACGACTCGGGGCTCGCCTCGAGGAGGGCCGATGCCGGAGAGTACTACCTCCGTTACTGAAACACGGGTCGGCACGACACGTGTCATCCAGTTGGGGGTTCTGGTCGTGGTCGCCATCCTGGTGGCCTCGGCGGTCTTGCTGTTCGTGAACCTGCCCGATGCCGACGCCTTCAACGAGGCGGTTCAAACCATCTTCGTCGTGAACGACGTGCGCGACCCCGACGCGATCCGCATGCTCGAGGTACTGGCGCAAACCGGCACCACCTTTTCCAAGGTTCTGGGCAGCTATCGCACCATCATCTTCGTGCTGATGGTCTTCGCCTCGGCGCTGTTGGTGGCGTGTCTGATCTTTCTGATCACGATCATCACCCTCAACCGCCGCATGGGCGAGATCGAGCGCCAGGGCATCCAGGTTTCGTCGCTGATCCTCAGCCGCGAGGAGGGGGTCGTTCTGATCAACAACCTCGAGTTCAAGCTGACACAGGCGGCGATGGAAACGCTGAGCGTTCTGGCCGAGGCGCGTATGGACGACGATGTTCTGACCGGTTCGCAGATCGAGGCCATGGTGTCGGGCAAGCTGGAATCCGACGTGGACGAGGCCGCCGGCGCGACCCGCATCAAGCGGTTGCGCGACACATTGGGCAACCAGATCGTCAGCGAATTGCTGGTCAAGAACATCGCGCGCAAGGGCTATGTGCTGGCCATCGACAAGAAGGTCATCCGCATGATGTGATGCGGATGATCCGCGCGCCGAAATGAAAAAACGCGATGCCGGGGCACCGCGTTCAGGATTTCATGCCATCGCGGCCAATCAGCAGTAGGGCGCCCCGCGGCCATACCCTGGGCGGTCGGTGCCACCCGATCCGTTATCGGCGTCGGTATAGCCGGTATAGACACCACCCGACCCACGGCCGCAGCCGCCACGGTCCCTCCACGCGCCGTTGTCGCTATCGATCACCTGGGCATGGGCCGACCCTCCGGTCAGTGTCGCGGTGCCCGCGGCGGCCCCACCGGCCGCCATCAGCCCAAGGAACCCACGGCGGTCCGTCTTCTGGGGCTGATGGTCGGTTGTGATCTGATCGTCGGTCAGTGTCTTCTTCTTGTCGTCTTCGCTGGACATTGGGGCAAAACTCCTGTGCGCGCCGTCTGGCTGGTAAAAAACGCGCGACCTTAGGCGTGTTGATGTCGCTGCGTCAACGAAAGCCGTTCAAAAGATACACGGAAAGACTGTGCAGACCGTGCTGGCATGCTCTGTCCTTTTTCTAAGGAATGCAAAATTTTGACGGATGAAAGATGACTGACAGCGATTTCGGCTTCGACTGGACCATTGCGCCCGAAAAGCGCGACACCTTTTTCACCGACTATTTCGAAAAGAAACCGATGGTCGTGCGCCGCAACGATCCCGATTACTACAAGGCGTTGCTGAGCTACGAGGATATCGACCGGGTCATCACCACGATGGGCCTGCACCATCCCGAGATCAACGTCACCAAGGCCGGGGGCACCATCACCCCCGAGGATTTCGCCTACGAGTCCGGCATGATTGATCCCGTCCGGGTGAACCAGTTGTTTGCCGACGGGGCCACGGTGATCCTGTCGGGGCTGCACGAACGTCTGCCCAAACTGGCGCGGTATTGCCGCGCGCTCGAGGCGGTCATGTCCTGCCGTGTGCAGACGAACATCTACATGACCCAGGCCCAGACCCAGGGGTTCAAGGCCCATTACGACAACCACGATGTCGTCGTGCTGCAGATCGAAGGCACCAAGGAATGGCGCATCTACGACACGCCGGTCGACCTGCCCCTGAACAGTCAGGCCTTCAACCCGCACGATGTCGAGATCGGCGAGGAAACCGACCGGTTCCTGCTGCATCCGGGCGACATGCTGTATGTGCCGCGCGGTCTGGCCCACGACGCCGTCGCCACGGGCGAGCCGTCGCTGCACATCACCACCGGCCTGATGCTGCGGACATGGGCCGACCTGATGGCCGAGGCCGTGCATGTTCTGGCCCATGACGATGTTGCGTTTCGTCGCGCGCTGCCCCCCGGCCATGCGAATGCCGGGTTCGATGCCACGGAGCATGCCGCGACCTACGCGGCCCTGATCGACAAACTGGCCGATGCGCCGTTGGCCAAGCTGCTGGCCAGCTTCAAGATGGAGTTCCTGATGAACCGCGTGCCACGGGTTGAAGGGCAGATGGCGCAACTGGCCCGGCTGGACGGGTTGAGCGTCGGTGACCGCGTTGGTGCGCGCCCGCATCTGATCTACGACCTTGCGCGGCTGGACGAGGACGGGATCGTCCGGCTGGTGTCCCAGGGGACCGAAATCGTGATGCCCGATTTTGCCCATGACACGCTGGCCTATGCGGTGTCGCACGATGATTTCACGATTGCGGACATGCCGGGCGAGTTGGACGATGCCGGCAAACTGGTTCTGGTCAAGCGGCTGATCCGCGAAGGCCTGTTGATGCTGCACTGATCCGCCACGCTGCATGACGCAACCTGTGCAAGGGGCGCGCGCCCCCTTGGACGGGCGGTTCGGTGATGTCGGCCTGTCGCGGGTCGCCAGACGGGGCATCCCGCCACGATCACCCGGTCGAGCTGTTGCGCTCGGCCTCGGCCACGATGGTCTTGACCGCGAAAAAGCTGTCCGGCGTCACCGAGATCGTATCGATCCCTGCATCGACGAGGATCTGCGCAAAGGCCGGATCGTTCGAGGGGGCCTGCCCACACAGGCCCACCTTCCGGCCCGCGGCATGGGCGCGCTCGATGACATGCCGGATCATCCACAACACCGCCGGGTCGCGCTCGCGGAACAGATGCGCAAGGGCGCCCGAGTCGCGATCGACCCCCAGGGTCAGTTGGGTCAGGTCGTTCGACCCGATGGAAAACCCGTCGAAGCGTTCGGCAAATGCCTCGGCCAGGATCACGTTCGAGGGCACCTCGCACATGACATAGACCTGAAAGCCGTTCTCGCCTCGTCTCAGTCCGGCCGCGGCCATCACCTCAAGCACGCCATCCGCCTCTTCGGGGGTGCGGCAGAACGGGATCATCGCGATCACATTCGCAAAGCCCATCGTGTCGCGCAGATACCGGATCGCGGCGCATTCCAGCTGGAACCCGGCCTTGTACTCGGCCGAGGTATAGCGGGCCGCACCACGGAACCCGATCATCGGGTTTTCCTCCTCCGGCTCGAACCCCGCCCCGCCAAGCAGCGCGGAATACTCGTTCGTCTTGAAGTCGCTCATCCGCACGATGGCCGGTTCGGGCCAGACCGTTGCAGCGATCTGGCCAAGGCCGCGCGCAAGCGTTTTCACAAAGAATCCTCGGCGCTGTCATGGCCCCGGATCAGGTGGGCGATCTCCACGCGTTCGGCCTCGCCCAGACGGTCGGGATGCAGCAGCGCCATGGGATGCGCCTTGATCGTGTTGGCGATCACGAATTCCATCCGTGCCAAACCGACCCCGGCGGCGGGCAGGCGCCACCACCGGGCCGCGGCCGAGGGGTTGGCGATGTTCAGCATGACCCGTGTGCGCGTGTCCGGGATCGTGTCGTGATGAAGGGTTTCGACCTCGATCTCGGCCAGACCGTCATAGACCACGCCGCCCGACCCCTCGGCGCAAGACACCGTCACCTCCTGCCCGTCATGCAACAGGAACGTCGCATTGCCGGTCCCGACAATCGCTGGCAGACCCAATTCCCGGCTGACGATGGCGGCATGGCTGGTGCGCCCGCCCGAATCCGTCACGATGGCGCTGGCGCGCTTCATGATCGGCACCCAATCGGGGTCGGTCGTGCCGGTCACCAGGATGCCCCCATCGACAAAGCGGTCGATATCGGCGGCACTCTCGATCAGGCACACTTGCCCGCTTGCGGCGGCGCTGCCAACGGAAAGCCCGGTCAGCAAGGGTTTGCCCGGCGACTTGACCGTGTAGCTTTTCATGGCAGCATCTTCGAGGCGCGACTGCACCGTTTCGGGGCGGGCCTGCACGATGAACAGATCGCCGGTGTCGCCATCGCGGGCCCATTCCATGTCCATCGCACAGCCGTAATGCGCCTCGATCGTGACGGCGGCCCGCGCAAGCTCGACGATCTCGGCATCGGACAGGACGAAATGGGCCCGTTCGGCCCTCGAGGTCGGGACATTGCGGGTCGGGCGCGCGGGATCCGAGGACAGGATCATCTTGATCTCTTTCGCCCCGAGCGCCTTTTCGACCACGGGCACCAGATCGGGATCGTCCAGAAACGGCTTGAACACCTGGTATTCGTCAGGGGTCACCGCCCCCTGCACCACGTTTTCCCCAAGGCCCCAGGCCGCGTTGATCAGCACCAGCTTGTCAAAGCCGGACTCGGTATCGATCGAGAACATCACCCCCGACCCGCCCGTGTCCGAGCGCACCATCTGCTGCACCCCGACCGACAAGGCCACCGACAGGTGATCGAAGCCCTGCACGCGCCGATAGCTGAGCGCGCGATCGGTGAACAGCGAGGCATAGCAACGCCGACAGGCATCGAGAAGCGCCTCACCCCCGCTGACATTGAGAAAGGTTTCCTGCTGCCCGGCGAAACTGGCATTGGGCAGGTCCTCGGCCGTGGCCGAGGATCGCACGGCAACCGACAGATCGGGATGGCCGGTGCGGTCGCACAGCCTGGCATGGGCCGACAGAAGATCGGCGCGCAACGCCTCGGGCCAGTCCCCGCGCAGCACCATGTTGCGAATGGCCTGACCGGTCTGTTGCAGGCTGGCCTTGCCACCATCCCATGCGTCGATGGCCGCCGAAATGCCGGGCCGCAGGTCGTTGTGATCGAGGAACGCCCAGAACGCATCGGAGGTGGTGGCAAAACCCGGCGGCACCCGAATGCCGGCCTGGGACAACTCCTGCACCATTTCCCCCAGCGACGCGTTCTTGCCGCCGACAAGTCCGACATCGCCACGGCTCAGGTCGTCGAACCAGATGATACTTGGCGTCGATGCGCCCGCTTCACCGGTGGCCATTCGAGAATCCTCCCCTGTTCGTTGCCTCAACCCTAGGCCCCAAGGGAGCGCAGAGCGGTGACACACGTCAAGGTTGATTTCACCCAGATCACACGCCAGCCCCCGCAAGCGACCGCCCCGGCACCCCGTCCGTCTCGGGCCAGGCGGACAGCGCCCCCAGGGCAAACCCCGGGCACATTCGGCATATAACAAAAGGCTGGTGACCCCGGCAGGACTCGAACCTGCAACCTATCCCTTAGGAGGGGATTGCTCTATCCAGTTGAGCCACGGGGCCGACATCGCCTTTGTCGACGATTTCCACGGGCCGTGCAACCATGCTCAAGGCGGGTTGCGGTGCCGCCCGTTGCGCGCGTATCAATGGGTGCTAGCGCTATCTTTTTGGGAACGACATCTTTGCGCGGACGCAATCCCTTTGACGGCAAACCCCAGATGACCCTGCGCGATGTGGCAGAGGTCGCGGGCGTCTCTGAAATGACGGTCAGCCGGGTCTTGCGGCAACGGGGGGATGTCTCGGCCAAGACCCGCGAACGTGTCTTTGCCGCCGCGCGCCAGCTTGGCTATGTGCCGAACAAGATCGCGGGGGCCCTCGCCTCGAACCGCGTCAACCTTGTCGGCGTCGTGATCCCGTCGCTGTCGAACATGGTGTTTCCCGATGTGCTTGGCGGTATTGGCGATATCCTCGATGAAACGCCGCTGCAGCCGGTGATCGGCACGTCGAAATACGACCCCGTCCACGAAGAGCATGTGATCTACGAAATGCTCAGCTGGCGGCCCTCGGGGCTGATCGTTGCGGGCCTGGAACACACCGAGGCCGCCCGCGCGATGATGGCCAATGCCGGCATCCCGATGGTCGAGGTGATGGATGTCGACGGCGACCCGGTCGCGGCCGCCGTCGGGATCAGCCACGAGGCCGCCGGACGGCAGATGGCGGGCGAGATCGTGCGCCGCGGGTATCGCCGCATCGGCTATCTGGGCTCGTCCTCCATCGCGGATCATCGGGCACAGAAGCGGCTGAAAGGGTTCCGGCAAGGTCTGGCCGAGGCCGGGGTCCCGCTGAGCGACGAATGCTTTTATGCAGGCAGTTCGGGCTTCGGCACCGGGCGGGCGATGACGCAGGAAATCCTGGCGAAAACCCCTGATCTCGATTTTCTCTATTACAACACCGACATGAATGCCGCGGGCGGGTTGCTGTACCTGCTTGAGAAGGGTGTTTCGATCCCGGATCAAATCGGCCTTGCCGGCTTCAATTGTTTCGAAGTTCTCAACGGCCTGCCCTTGCGGATCGCCTCGATGGACAGTCGGCGCAAGGATATCGGCCGCCGCGCCGCCGAGCTTGTGGCCGCCAACGAACTGACCGATGAGGTCGTCCGGTTCGATCCGGTGTTCCTCGAGGGGGACACAGTCCGCCGCGGCTGAGCCGGCGGATTGCAAAAAATCTGACCTTTATTCGGTATCGTTCTATATTCTGCCAATATGGATCAGTTGAACTATCATCACCTGCGCTATTTCCGCGAGGTCGCCCATCAAGGCAACCTCACACGGGCCGCCGAGCGGCTGAACCTGTCGCAATCGGCCCTGTCGAGCCAGATCAAGACCCTCGAAGCGCGCTTGGGTCATCCGCTGTTCGATCGTGTTGGCCGCGAGCTGCGATTGAGCGAGGTCGGGCGTATCGCGCTGGACCATGCGGATCGGATTTTCGGCACCGGGGAAGAGTTGCTCGCCACGCTCGCCCGGGTGGGGCCGGCCCGCACGCCCCTGCGGATCGGGGCGCTTTCCACCCTGTCGCGCAATTTTCAGATGGAGTTTCTGCGCCCCGTGCTAGGCCACCCCGAGACTGGCATCGTTCTGAGGTCCGGCAATGCGCAAACGCTGCTGGATGCGCTGAAATCGCTGGCCCTTGATGTCGTGCTGACGAACGAGGCCCCGATCTACGACGAAAACGCCAGCTTCACCGCACACAGGATCGCCGATCAACCCGTCAGCCTGCATGGTGTGCCCGGCCGTCTGCATCATGACAGCCTGCAGGGTCTGCTTCAGGCCGAGCCATTCATCGTTCCGACCGAAAGCACGATCCGCACAGGGTTCGACGCGCTGGCGGCAACACTGGGCGTTCGCCCCCATGTGGCGGCGGAGGTGGATGACATGGCCATGGTCCGACTGCTGACACGCGAGGGGATCGGCGTGGCCATTGCGCCGCCGGTCGTCTTTGCCGACGAGATCGCGTCAGGCACCCTCAGCCGCGCGCCCTTCGACCTCGACATTCTCGAAACCTTTTTCGCCGTGACCGTGCCGCGCAGCTTTCCGCACCCGATGCTCAAGACCCTGCTGGCCCAGGCGTGATCAGCATTCGGGAATGTTCACGGCCAGCCCGCCCTGGCTGGTTTCCTTGTATTTGTGGGACATGTCTATCCCGGTCTGGCGCATCGCCTCGATGCAATTGTCCAGCGGGATAAAATGCGTGCCATCCCCGCGCAGCGCCAGCGAGGCCGCCGAGACGGCCTTGATCGCGCCCAGGCCGTTGCGTTCGATGCAGGGCACCTGCACCAGACCCGCCACCGGGTCGCAGGTCATGCCAAGGTGATGTTCCAGCGCGATCTCGGCGGCGTTCTCGACCTGTTCGTTCGTGCCGCCAAGCGCCGCGCACAACCCGGCGGCGGCCATGGCGCTGGCTGATCCGACCTCGCCCTGACAACCCACCTCGGCCCCCGAAATCGAGGCGTTGTGCTTGATCAGTCCGCCAATCGCGGCCGCGACCATCAGGAAATTTCGCCGCCCCTCTTCGGTCGCGCCGATGCAGTGATCGCGGTAATAGCGCATCACGGCGGGCAGCACCCCGGCCGCCCCGTTGGTGGGCGAGGTGACGACGCGCCCACCGGCGGCGTTCTCTTCGTTGACCGCCATCGCGTAGACCGACAGCCAGTCGTTCACCGTGTGGGGCTGGGCGATATTGGTGCCGGCCTCGGCCTTGAGTTGTTCATGGATTGCCCGCGCGCGACGCTTGACGCGCAATCCGCCGGGCAGTTCGCCCTCCATCCGCAGGCCGCGCTCGATGCAATCGTCCATCGCGGCCCAGATCGCATCGACCCGGTCGCGCAATTTGGCGCGGGGCATCAGGCACGCTTCGTTCGCCCATTTCATCTGGGCGATGGTCATGTCCGCCGTACGGCCCATCGCCAGCATTTCGGCCGCCGAGCCGAACGGATAGGGAAAGCCCGCCTCTGCCTTTTCGGCATGGAGCGCCGATGCGCCGCCCTGATCCTGCCCGGCCAACTCGCGCGCGGTCAGCACGAAGCCGCCGCCGATCGAATAGTAGGTCTCCTCCATATAGAGGTTCCCCGCCCGGTCGAAGGCCTGCAGGATCATGCCATTCGCATGCCCTGGCAGGGGTGGGCCGTAGTCAAAGACAAGGTCGATGGAGGGGTCGAAACGCAGAGGCGGCAGATCGGGGGGCGTGACCATCGCCTCGGCACGGATGCGGGCCTCGATCACCTCGGCCCTGTCGGGGTCCAGCGTATGCGGCTCGAACCCGGCAAAGCCCAGGATCACGGCCCGGTCTGTGGCGTGCCCTTTGCCGGTGAAGGCCAGGGATCCATGCAAACTGCATCGCAGGGCCGCCAGATCGCCCGCGCCCGGCTCTTTCACGCCACCCCCGCGCAGATCCGCGAGGAACCGGGCCGCCGCCGTCATCGGCCCCATGGTATGGGACGAGGACGGGCCGACCCCGATCTTGAAAATGTCGAAGACACTCAGAAACACCGCGCCCTCCCTGTTTTGGCGCAGCATATCGTCAAGGTCACCCCGTATCGCATCGCAACCGACACGGAACGCGCGGTCTGCGACAGCGCGCGCCGCAGACAATGGACATGTCACCGATTGGCAGGGCCGTTGCAGGGATTCGGCACACCGATATCGCACCAGCTGATCGGCCACCCCGATGGCAGAACGCACAACCCGCGCCAGGACATGGTGCTGCTGTTGCGGTAATAGACCCGCGCATAGCCTTCGCCCGGACCGGAGTACATGTTCATGCCCGCCGCATTGTCCGAAATGCTGAACCCGCTGCCACCGCCCAGATCCACGGCATAGTTCCTGTTTGACCCGAGATTGACCGTGAACCGCCGGATATCGGTCACGGGCAGGAACCCGTTTTCTCCGGCGTTTCCGACATAGAAGTCATACGCGCCAGCCGGGAAATCGCCGCCGTAGGTCTGCGTCGCGCGATCACAGGTGCGCATCGGCGTGACACCGCCGGGCTGGGTGGCGAACTGGCGCTGATCGTTCGTGACCGTATGCCATTCGGTATAGACGGTTTGGCCGCCACCCCCGCACGTTTCGAATGGCGATCCGGCCGGCAGCACGCAGATCGCCCGCCAACTCCGGGTCGAGCTGTTGCGCGCGTAGATCATCGACTGCCCTTCCCCCGGCTCGCCATACTGCAGGCCAAGGGTGCTGTCCTCGCGGATGCTGAGGGTATCGGTTGGCCCCACGTCCACACGGTAGAGACGGTTCGAGGCCAGCGTCACCGAATAGCGCGTGACGCGCGTATAGGGACCCAGCCCGTTCGGCCCGGCATCGGCGGTGTAGATGTCATAGGCCCCGGCCGCGAAATGCGGCCCGGGATTGACCGATAGCGGAATGACACCGCCCGGTTGCGTGCCGAACTGGCGCTGATCGGTCGTGATCGCGTTCCATTCGGAGAAGGTCGCCGGCGGTGCCCCCACATCGCCACAATCCGATCTCGGCGCCCCCGCAGGTAGCACACAGATCGCCCGCCACGACCGGGTCGAACTGTTGCGGGCATAGATCATCGACTGCCCTTCGCCCGGCTCGCCGTAATGCAGGGCGAGGGTGCTGTCTTCCCGAATCCGCAGGGTGTCGGTTGGCCCCAGGTCGACCCGGTAAAGGCGGTTCGACGCCAGCGTGACCGAATAGCGGGTGATACGCGTAAACGGCCCCAGCCCGTTCGGCCCGGCATCGGCCGTGTAGATGTCATAGGCCCCCGCCGAAAAATGCGGCCCGGGATTGACCGACAGCGGAATGACACCGCCCGGTTGCGTGCCGAACTGGCGCTGATCGGTCGTGATCGCGTTCCATTCGGAAAAGGTCGTCGGCGGTGCCCCCACATCGCCGCAATCCGTGGCCGGTGCGCTGGACGGCAAGACACAAATTCCGCGCCAGGTGCGGGTATTCGTGTTGCGCACGTAGATCATGGCCTGTTGGTCTCCGGGCTCGCCGTAATGCAGGCCCAGGGTGCTATCCTCGCGGATGCGCAAGGTATCATCTGCACCCACATCGACCCGGTAGAGGCGGTTGGACCCCAGGTTCACGGTATAGCGCTGGATCTCGGTATACGGGCCCAACCCGTTGGGGCCGGCGTTGGCCAGATAGATGTGGTATTCGCCAGCCGCGAAATGCGGGCCGGGGTTTACGGCCAGCGGCATGACCCCCCCGGGTTGCCCGCTGAACTGGCGCTGGTCGGGGGTGACGGAACTCCACTCGGAAAAGGTCGTGGTCCCGACAGGGTCGCCACTGCCCTGCCCGTAGCCAACCCTCAGGGTGCCCTCGCAGGTTTCCCCGGACCTGAAATGACCCAACCAGACGCGGTAGGTGCCATTCATCTGGGTCGGCACGTCGATCAGGGAATCCCAATGCCGCCCGATGTCGCGCCCGCTGTCATCGTCATTGTACCACTCGCCATCGGGCGACCGCACAAGCACCACCGGATCGCATTCATCGTCATTGGTGCGCAGGTTCAACCGCAGGTTGCCGCCGGCCGTCGCGCCCGACAGGACAATATTCACGCTGGGCGCGCGGTTGAAATACCCCACGCGGATCACGTCGGGGCAGGTCGAACTGGTCAACTCGCCCGCAACGTAACGGGCTGAGAAATCGCGGCTCGAACTTGCAAGCTGGCCTGCCGACAGGTTCACGCCGGTCGCGCTGCCGTTCGGGTCGGGGCACTCTTGCGCCGCAGCCGCCCCGATCGACAGGGCCGCGCCGGTCAACACGCCAAGCGTCGCGCGATGCGACCGGCGCAAGTATGCCAAGATGCTTGTGGACCATTCGTTCATAGCCACTCCCCCTTGCCTCATGGTGGGTTTGGCTGCGGCAAGGGGCACCCCCCGCCGCAGACCGCCGAACTCAGTCGATGGGCGTGCCGCCGGGGTCCTGGCAGACGCCGAGGATGCTCACCTGACCCGGCGGACAGGAGTCACCGGACGGGGGCTGCTGAGCAGCCTGGCAAACGCCGTTCACCAGCGTCTGGCCCGGCGGGCAGACCTGCCCGGATTGGGTCGGCTGACAGGCGCCGTTCATGAAGGTAAAGCCCTCGGGGCAGACGACAGGCGGTTGCTGCTGTGCGGGGACGCAAACACCGTTTTGCAACATGAACCCCTCGGGGCATGCGGGCGGTTGCTGTTGCGTCGGCATGCAGACGCCGTTTTGCAGGGCAAATCCCTCGGGGCAGGGATCGACCACGACATTCCCCCCGTTCGGCGGCTGACCGACCGGAGGCTGATATCCGATCGGGTTTCCGCCGAAATTCGAATTCGGGTTCGAACAATCGGCAACATCGGTGCCACGCGCGCAGAGCCCGAGGCCGTTCCATTCATCACAATCGCCATCATTGGTGTAGGGGCAGGGGTTCGCCAACGTTCCGAAGTTGGAATTCGGGTTCGAGCAATCCGCTACATCCGTGCCCCAATCACACAATCCCAACCCGCTGGGTTCGTCGCAATCGCCGTCATTCTGCCACTCGACCGGACAGGGATTGCGAAGCTGGGCTTCCGCCACGCTCGGCGCAAGACCGGCGAACATGGCGACGGCCATGACGAAGGCGAGCGATCTGACCGTCCACAAGACGATACGGGATAGGTTGGGCTGCAAGACCATCAGTTCTTCCTCCATGTGGCCACGACCGGGAAGGATGGCGAAACAAGACCCAACGCCTTGACAGACCCGTTCCGAAAACCCTGTCCGTTGTCCCGATCCGCCGGCGACGCGTCGACGTGACCGCGGACGAGCGCCGGATCATGGATATCGATGTGGGTAATGCCGTCCCCCCGCTAAGCACTGTGCGCAATCTTTGGACGGCAGAAAGGACCGGGCCTTGATATAGATCATTTGCGACGGCCCACGCAGGCGCTGGCGGCGCCTGAGGCAGTGTTGGACATAGCTGACGGGGCGGGCAGGCACACGGGCGAACGACGGCCTGCGTAAATTCTTTCATAGAAACGGGGAAATGGTGAGCCCGACAGGATTCGAACCTGTGACCAATTGATTAAAAGTCAACTGCTCTACCAACTGAGCTACGGGCCCACTCAGGCGGGCTAACTACGCAGGCATGCCCGGTGCGTCAAGCGGAAATCCACTCCTTTCTGCAAGAAGGGATTTTCACACGCCGCGGCGCCCTGTATAGCCGCGCGCATGTCCGGTCGGAGCAAACCCAATGGCCTGCCCTTCATGAAAATGCATGGGCTGGGCAATGACTTCGTGGTGATCGACGCGCGCCAAACCGCCGTCGAGGTCACCGCGTCCTTGGCGCGTGCGGTGGCGGACCGGCATCGTGGCGTGGGGTTCGACCAGCTGGCAGTGATCGACGCAGATCAGGGCGCCGATCTGCGGCTGACGTTTTTCAACGCGGATGGGTCCCTGTCGGCGACCTGCGGGAATGCCACACGCTGCATCGCGCGGCACGAGATGGACAGAACCGGCGCGACGGATCTGACGCTGCGGACCGAGCGCGGGATATTGCGGGCGGTGGATGCGGGCGACCGGCTGACCTCGGTCAACATGGGCGCGCCGGTTCTGGACTGGCGCGAGATCCCGTTGGCCGAGGCGGTGGACCCGGACCATTTGCCCGTCGCGGGCGACCCCGTTGCGACCGGGATGGGCAATCCGCATTGCACCTTTTTCGTCGACGATGCCGAGGCGGTGGACCTTGCCATGCGCGGCCCCGAGATCGAACACCACCCGCTTTTCCCCGAGCGCACGAATGTCCAGTTCGCCGGCGTGATCGGCCCCGACCATCTGCGCATGCGGGTTTGGGAACGGGGCACCGGGATCACGCTGGCCTCTGGCTCGTCCTCCTGCGCGGTCGCCGTGGCCGCCGCCCGGCGCGGACTGACCGGGCGCAGGGTACGACTGACGCTCGACGGGGGCGAGATCGGGATCGACTGGCGCGACGATGGCGTCTGGATGACCGGGCCGACCGCCCATGTGTTCAGCGGCGTGCTGACCGACGATTTCCTGAGGGCGCCGTGATGGACCGCCGCGCCCCTGTCTTCCACACGCTCGGTTGCCGCCTGAACGCCTACGAGACCGAAGCGATGCGCGAGCTGTCGGCTGCGGCCGGTGTCGAGAACGCCGTGGTGGTCAACACCTGCGCCGTCACCGCCGAGGCCGTGCGCAAGGCCCGTCAGGAGATCCGCAAACTGCGCCGCGAGAACCCGGACGCCAAGGTCATCGTCACCGGCTGCGCCGCGCAGACCGAGCCCGAGACCTTCCGCGACATGGCCGAGGTCGATCTGGTCATCGGCAATACCGAAAAGATGCAGCCCGAAACATGGGCGCGCATGGGGCCCGATTTCATCGGCCGGACGGAAAAGGTGCAGGTCGACGACATCATGTCGGTCACCGAAACCGCCGGTCACCTGATCGACGGGTTCGGCACCCGCTCGCGCGCCTATGTGCAGGTGCAAAACGGCTGCGATCACCGTTGCACCTTTTGCATCATTCCCTACGGCCGGGGCAACTCGCGCAGCGTGCCGGCCGGTGTGGTTGTCGACCAGATCAAGCGCCTTGTCGATCGCGGCTATAACGAGGTGGTGCTGACCGGCGTGGACCTGACCAGCTGGGGGGCCGACCTGCCCGGTGCGCCGCGCTTGGGCGATCTGGTCATGCGCATCCTGAAACTCGTGCCCGATCTGCCCCGCCTGCGCATCAGTTCGATCGACTCGATCGAGGCCGACGAAAACCTGATGCTGGCCATCGCGACCGAGCCGCGCCTGATGCCGCATCTGCACCTGAGCCTGCAGCATGGCGACGACCTGATCCTCAAGCGCATGAAGCGCCGCCACCTGCGCGACGACGCCACCGCCTTTTGCGAGGAGGCCCGGCGCCTGCGCCCCGACATGACCTTTGGTGCCGACATCATCGCGGGCTTTCCGACCGAGACCGAGGCGCATTTCGAAAATTCGCTTCGGCTGGTGGATGAGTGCGGGCTGACATGGTTGCATGTCTTTCCCTATTCGGCGCGGCAGGGGACACCGGCCGCGCGGATGCCGCAGCTTGACGGGGGCACGATCAAGACACGGGCGGCCCGGTTGCGCGCGGCGGGGCAGGCGGCCGTGGCCCGCCACCTGTCGGAACAGGTAGGACGCGAACACCACATCCTCATGGAAAACCCTCGGATGGGGCGGACGGAACAGTTCACCGAGGTCGCCTTTGCGATAGACCGGCCCGAGGGGCAGGTCGTGACCGCGCGGATCACCGGGCAGGATGGACGGCAGCTCCTGGTCTGACCGACCATGAGGGAGATCCGCCATGCACCCGAACCCCGCCTTTCGACAGGAACCGGAGTTCCTGAATCTGCATCTTGCCCGCAAGCGCGGGTTCGGGACGCTTTGCCTGAACGGCGACCCGGTGCCCCTGATCAGCCACGTGCCCTTTGCCCTGAACGAGGCGGGGAGCGAGGCGGACTTGCACCTTGTCCGCTCCAACCCGATCGCGCGGGCGGTGACCGCGCCGACCCCGGCCGTGATCGCGGTGTCGGGGCCCGATGGCTATGTCTCGCCCGACTGGTATGGCGACCCGGCGCAGGGTGCCGACATGGGAATTACGTGGCGGTCCACCTGCGGGGCCGCCTGACTCCCGGCCGACCCGACCACGATGCGCGCGCATCTCGATATCCTGTCGGCCCAGTTCGAGGACAGGCTTCCCAAGCGCCCCTGGACAGTCGACAAGATGCCCGACGAGGCGCTGGACCGGATGATGCGGCAGATCCTGCCGTTCAGATTCGCCGTCGAGGCGGTCGACGGCACGTGGAAGCTGAACCAGAACAAGCCCGATGCCGCCCGCGAAGGCGCGGCGGCGGCGATCCGCCATTCCCCGATCGGGCATGAGGTGGAAACTCTGGCCTGCCTGATGAAAGGCGGCGTGCCGGAAATAGACAAGGACGCCTCGGTCACTTACATCTAACGGGAACGGATCGGAACGGGAGGACGACCATGGCCCTGCAATTCGCCCCGATCGCCGGGATTGCCCTGCGTTACGGCGCTGTCGCGCTTGCGACCTACGCGGCCAGCCGCGCCATCGCGCCCGGGCGTCTGGCCCAACCCGTCGAGGACGAGATGGACGCCACGCCCGAGGGGCTGACCCTGCGCAAATCGCAGGAGCAGGCGAATGGCTCGGCCCGCTGGAACAGCACCTTTCGCGTCGGCTCGCGCGGCCCCGGGGTGCATGTGGATCTGACCCTGCTGGGTCGTCTCAAGCTCAAGCGGGTCTGACGATGCACCTGCTGGGGTCCCCCGCCTCGCCCTTCGTGCGCAAGGCCCGCGTTGTGATGGCCGAGGCCGGGATCGACGATATTCCGTTTGTCGAGGTCACTGCCTCGCCCCTTGGGGGGGATGATGGCCTGAACGCCGCCAACCCCTTGGGCAAGATCCCGGCCCTGTCGCGCGAGGATGGTCCGACGCTCTATGACAGCCGCGTGGTGACGCGCTTTCTCGATGCGCGCTACAATGCGGGCCTCTATCCCGCCACCCGCCTGTGGGAAACCCTGACCCTGGAAGCAACCGCAGACGGGATCATGGATGCCGCCGTCGCCATCACCTATGAAAAGCGCCATCGCCCCGAAGAGATGTGGTTCGCCCCTTGGCTCGACGGTCAGTGGTCAAAGATCGCGCGGTCACTGGATGCGATCGAGCGCCAGTGGATGAGCCATCTGACCGGTCCGCTGGATATGGGTCAGATCGCGGTTGGATGTGCCCTGGCCTATCTCGATTTCCGCCATGGCGATCGCGATTGGCGCGCCGATCACCCGGCCCTGGCCGCGTGGTTCGCAACCTTCGCGGACCGACCCTCGATGGTGGCCACGGCGCCATGACACGGATCGGTGTGGCGGCGGACGAGGCCGCCCGCCAGATGTGTTTCGACATTCGGCGCACGGTGTTCATCGAGGAACAGCAAATCCCCGAGGCCGAGGAATGGGACCACCACGATGAAACCTGCACACATGTGCTGGCCCAGGACGACCTGTCCGCCCCGACCGGCACTGCGCGCATCATTGCCAAGGGCCGCCATGCCAAGATCGGTCGCGTCGCCGTCCTGCCCGCCTATCGCGGCGGCGGCCTGGGGCGAGCGCTGATGGCGTTCTGCCTGGATTGTGCGCGTGAACGGGGTTTTGCCGCGGCCGAGCTCGAGTCGCAGGTTTACGCCATTTCGTTCTACGAAGGGCTGGGGTTCATCGCCGAGGGGCCGGAATACGACGATGGGTCGGGCATTCTGCATCGCCGCATGACCCGGCCGCTATAAGGCCGCAGACGCGGGGGGAAACGGCCGCCAAAGATGCCCCGCGTGCCATCGCTTGGCAAAGCGGATCGGTGCGTCTTACAGCCTGTATTTGACCGCGCCGGACAGCGGCCTGGGCGCGGACTGCATGGCCACAGCCCACGATTCGAACTGGCGCACAAAAGCTGCCGTAAAGCGGACGATCACGCCGGGGCGTGCAATCTCGACGCGTTCGGCCCCGAGTGGCGTATCGCGAAACGCGTGCGCGATCACGTTTCTGTGAGATTTTGCACGGTTACTTGCGACATTTCGGCCTCACTGCGCGCGTTTGTCCGCTAGACGCCTATAGTAATCGCCCATACACCAGAGCGCGTCGGGTTACGGCGGGTGCACCGTGGCCCGATGTGGTTTTTTCCAGGCCCTGATTGTCCGCTCGGGCCCAGACAAGGGGGACGCTTCAAGTGTCACACGCAGAAGACCATTCCGGTACCCGCCGCGACTTTCTGTATTACGCAACAGCAGGTGTGGGCACCGTTGCTGCCGGGGCCGCCGTATGGCCGCTGGTCGATCAGATGAACCCGTCGGCTGATGTCCAGGCCGCCAGCCAGATGCGCGTCGACGTGTCGGGCGTCGTGGAAGGCACTCAGTTGACCATCCTGTTCCTGGGCAAGCCGGTGTTCATCAGCCGCCGCACGCCCGAGCAGATCGCCGAGGCCGGCGCCGTGGATGTCGACGATCTGGTCGACCCGGTTTCGCGCAATCCCAATGGTGATTTCGACGCGCCCGCAACCGACCTGAACCGGACGCTTGCCCCGTACGAGGGCGACAACACCGGCGAATGGCTGGTGCAGATCGGCGTGTGTACGCACCTCGGCTGTGTGCCGATGGGCAATGGTGCCGGCGATTTCAACGGCTGGTTCTGCCCCTGCCACGGTTCGCACTACGATGCCGCAGGCCGCATTCGTCGCGGTCCCGCGCCTGAAAACCTTCACATCCCCGTCGCAGCGTTCGTGGACGAGTCCACGATCCTGCTCGGATAAACCCGAGGGAGAACTCGACCATGTCTGGCATTCCCCACGACCACTACGAGCCGAAGACGGGCGCCGAAAAGTGGCTGCATCGCCGTCTTCCGGTCGTGTCGTTGATGTACGACACGATCATGATTCCCACCCCCAAGAACCTCAACTGGATGTGGATCTGGGGTATCGTGCTGGTGTTCTGCCTTGTTCTGCAGATCGTGACCGGCATCGTGCTTGTCATGCACTACACGCCGCATGTCGACATGGCCTTCGAGTCGGTCGAACACATCATGCGCAACGTGAACG
Source organism: Roseibacterium elongatum DSM 19469 (assembly GCF_000590925.1). Classification (NCBI taxonomy): domain Bacteria; kingdom Pseudomonadati; phylum Pseudomonadota; class Alphaproteobacteria; order Rhodobacterales; family Roseobacteraceae; genus Roseicyclus; species Roseicyclus elongatus. The sequence continues at coordinate 867,901 of NZ_CP004372.1, forward strand.
GCGGGTGGGCCATGCGCTACATCCACCAGAACGGCGCATCGCTGTTCTTCATCGCGGTTTATCTGCACATTTTCCGCGGCATGTACTACGGGTCCTACAAGGCCCCGCGTGAGGTGACGTGGATCATCGGCATGCTGATCTACCTGATGATGATGGGCACCGCGTTCATGGGCTACGTTCTGCCCTGGGGTCAGATGTCCTTCTGGGGGGCCACCGTGATCACCGGCCTGTTCGGCGCCATCCCGTTCGTGGGTGAGTCGCTGCAGACCTGGCTGCTTGGCGGGCCCGCCGTGGACAATGCCACGCTGAACCGCTTCCTGTCGCTGCACTACCTGCTGCCCTTTGTCATTCTGGGCCTGGTGCTGGTGCACATCTGGGCGTTCCACACCACCGGCAACAACAACCCGACCGGGGTCGAAGTGCGCCGCACCTCGAAGAAGGAAGCCGAGGCAGACACCCTGCCCTTCTGGCCCTACTTCGTGATCAAGGACCTGTTCGCCCTGGCCGTGATCCTGGTGGCCTTCTTCGCGGTCGTCGGTTTCATGCCGAACTACCTGGGCCACCCGGATAACTACATTCCGGCGAACCCGTTGGTGACCCCGGCGCATATCGTGCCCGAATGGTACTTCCTGCCGTTCTACGCGATCCTGCGTGCCTTTGACGGCGAGGTCTGGGTCGTGCAGCTGGCCAGCTTCATCACCGGCGGCATCATCGACGCCAAGTTCTTCGGCGTGCTGGCGATGTTCGGCTCGATCGTGGTGATGGCCCTGTTACCCTGGCTCGACACGTCGTCGGTGCGCTCGGGCCGCTACCGCCCGATGTTCAAGGCATGGTTCTGGGTCTTCTTCGTCAACTTCTTCGTGCTGATGTGGGTTGGCGCCATGCCCGCCGAAGGGATCTATCCCTACATCGCCCTGATCGGGTCGGCTGTCTGGTTCGCCTACTTCCTGGTCGTCATCCCGCTTTTGGGTGTGATCGAGAAGCCGCTGCCGCAACCCGCGACGATCGAAGACGACTTCAACGAGCACTACGGCAATGATGACGGTTCGGGCGGCACCCCCTCGGGTGAGCGCATCCCGTCCCCGGCCGAGTGACGCGGAAAGGACATAGGACGATGTTCAGGAAACTAGCCATCACCACCGCAACCGCGTTGGCCCTCGGAACGGGGGCCGCGCTGGCCGCAGGCGGCGGCGGGCACGTGACCGACTACAGCTTCTCGTTCGAAGGGCCGTTCGGCACATTCGATCAGAACCAGCTGCAGCGCGGTCTTCAGGTCTACACCGAGGTCTGCGCCGCCTGTCACGGCATGACCCTGGTGCCGATCCGCTCGCTCACCGACGAAGACGGTCCGGGTCTGACCGACGACGAGGTGCGCGCCTATATCGAGATGAACTACATCGAAGTCTACGATGAAGATCTTCAAGATTGGCGCCCCGCCACGCCGAACGATCACTTCCCCGAAGGCAGCTATGAAGGTGCCCCGGACCTGTCGGTCATGGCCAAGGCGCGCGCCGGCTTCCATGGCCCCTACGGCCTGGGCTTGAACCAGCTGTTCAACGGGATCGGCGGCCCCGAATACATGGCCTCCTACCTCGTGAACTACACCGGCGAAGAGCAGGAGCTGTACGGGACCTATCTCTACGGCAACACCACCTTCGAGGGCGGCTGGACCCAGATGGCGCCCCCGTTGTGGGACGGCATGGTCGAATATGCCGATGGTGCGCCCAACGACATGGAGAGCCTGGCCGTGGACGTCTCGGCCTTCCTGATGTGGGCGGCCGAGCCGCACATGATGGATCGCAAGCAGATGGGCTTTACCGCCGTGCTGCTGCTGGGTCTGCTGTCGGTTCTGCTGTACCTGACCAACAAGCGTCTCTGGGCGCCGGTCAAGGCCCGCGCCAAGGGCAAGCAGCCCGCCGAGTGAGCAACTCACAAGACAATGACGGAAAAGCGCGCCTTCGGGCGCGCTTTTTCTTTGTCGCTACATCCAGGGTTTCAGCGGCTCGGGCGCCTGACGCAGGGCCACGTCAAGGCGGTCGTCCAGCACCACCTGCCCCTCGGCCAACAGGATCAGGCGGTCGCACAACCGCTCCGCATCCCTCAGATCGTGACTGGCCATGATCAGCGTCAGCCCCGTGTCGTCGCACAGCGCCGCGACCAGCCCCAGCATCTCGGCCCTCAGCCCCGGATCGAGCGCGGCAAACGGCTCATCCAGCAGGGCCAATGGACGATCTCTCAGCAACATGCGCGCCAACGCCACGCGGCTCTGCTGCCCGCCCGACAAGGCAGAGGGCGCGCGCGCGCCCATGCCGGCCAGGCCGACCTTGTCCAACGCGCCCTCGACCCGCGCGCGATCCGCCGGATCCAGGCGCAGGTCCGGCCGCAGCCCAAGGGCGACGTTGTCGAAAACGCTCAGATGCGGGAACAGGTTGCCATCCTGAAACAGGATCGACAAAGGGCGATCCGCGACCGGCGTCATGGTCATGTCCTGCCCGTCGATCAGGATGCGGCCTTCATCGGGGTGCTGGAACCCGGCGATCAGCGCCAAGAGACTGCTTTTCCCCGACCCCGATGCCCCTAGCAGGGCGACCCGTTCGCCCGCCGCTATCGAGACATCCGCCTTCAGGCGAAACCCGCCCCATCGCGTCACCGTCGTCTCAAGCCGCAGCATCGACGCGCGCCCCCCTGTCGAAGATCCAGAACAGCCCCAAGCTGAGCCCGAGCAGCAAGACAGCCGCCCCTTGTGCGTCGTCGGTCCGATACGCGCCCATCAAGCGATACATCTCGAGCGGCAAGGTCGCCTGCGACGGGGCCGAGAACAAGGCGATCACACCAAGATCGCCCATTGAAAACGCGGCGGCCAGTCCCGCACCGAACCCGAGCGGGCGCTTCAGCCGTGGCAGGATCGCAAGGCGCAACCGCGCCATGCCGCGCATCCCCAGGGCATCGGCCAATCGGCCCTGGGTCGCCTCGGCCGCGCGCGCGGCCGGTACCAGGGCGCGCAACAGAAACGGCAGGGCCACAAGGGCGTTCACCAGCCCCGTGATCGGCAGGCTCAGCGCCACCGGGTCGGCTATGGGGTAGACAAGGATGAACAGCCCCGTGCCGACAACCAGGGGCGAGATGGCGATTGACAGAAACCCCACCAGTTCCACCGCCCCCCGCCCCTGCCCCCCGGCGACGAACAGCGCGATGGGCAGGGCCAGGGCGACCGACAACGCCGACGAGGCCAGCGCAACCAGGACCGAGCGCAAAGCCGCCCACCAGACACTCTCGGGCAGGGTCAGAATCGCCACGGCGCCCTCGCCGATCACAGCCGCAAGCGGCAGCACCAGAAAGGCCCCGGCCCCCGCGATGGCGAGAAGATCAATGATCCGGGCGCGCAGGTTGTCGCCCGGCCATGGCATCGGCGGGCGATCCAGCCCCGCCCCCATCGCCTCGACCCGTGCGGCGCGCAGGGCGATCGCCCCGGCCGCAACGCAGATGGCCACCTGCACCACCCCCAAAAGGGCGGCGCGCCCGAGGTCGAAATCGAAGCGGAACGCCTGATAGATCGCCAGTTCCACCGTTGTCGCACGTGGCCCGCCCCCTAAGGTCAGGGCAACGGCGAAACTGGTGGTGCAGATCAGAAAGATGACCAGGGCCGCACCGGGCAGAACCTCGCGCAGCAGGGGGCGTTCGAAATGCCGGCGCATGTCGGCATCGGAAAACCCCAGGGCCGTTGCCAGCCGAACACGCTCGGACGGGAGCGCCAGCCACGCCTGCAGGATCAGGCGCACGGCAAGCGGCAGGTTCAGGAACACGTGGGCCAGAACCACACCACCCAACCCATAAATGTCGATCGCCCCAAGCCCCAGCGCGGACAGCGCCGCGTTCAGCCACCCCGCACGACCGAAGATAGCCAACAGCCCGAGCACTGCCACGATCACCGGCAGGATGAAGGGCGCCCCTGTCAGGGTCACGAACAGGCGGCGCCCGGCAAACCGCCGACGCGCCAGCGCCCTTGCCACCGGGATCGCGAAAAGCACGCTGAAAACGGCGGACAGACCGGCCTGGATCAGCGTAAAGCGGATGGCCGCCCAATCGGCCGGGCCCAGACGCGCCGGCCCCTCGGCCCGCAACATCACGGCCATCAGCGGCCCCAGAAGGGCAAGGCAGACGAGCGCGGCCAATCCCGCGCCCGCCCAGTCGACAGGTCTCAGTTGCTGAGCGCGCTTTGCCATGTGGCCAAAGCCGCATCACGGATCTCGGCGGCCTCCTCGGGGTCGTAGAGGAGCGCGGTTTGGGGCTGGATCAGCGTCTCGAACCCTTGCGGCCAGTCCTCGGCCGGCAGCGCGGCGGGATACATCCAGTTCGTCGTCGGAACGATCTCCTGGAATGCGCCGGTCAGCATGAAGGCGAGGAAATCGCGCGCAAGGTCGGGCTGATCGCTGTTGGCCAGAACGCCCGCCACCTCGATCTGCATATAATGCCCCTCGTCAAAGGGCGCGGCGGTGTAGCCGTCATCCTCCTCGGCGATCAGGTGATAGGCCGGCGAGGTCGTGTAGCTGAGCACCATGTCCGCCTCGCCCCCGAGGAACAGATCATAGCTTTCGGACCAGCCGGGCGTGACCGTGACGATATTGTCGGCCAACCCCTCCCAAATCTCGCCCGCCCGGTCGCCATAGGCGTTCTGAACCCACAAGAGCAGGCCCAGACCTGGGGTCGAACTGCGCGGATCCTGCACGACGATGGACAGGTCGCTGTCGGCAAGCGCCTCGAAACTGGTGGGCGCATCCGCCAGATCGGTGCGATGGACGAAAGCGAAGTAGCCCCAGTCATAGGGCAGGAAATGCGGATCGTCCCACGCGACCGGCAGGGTCAGCCCCTCGGCCGTCACCCCGTGCTCGGCGATCAGGCCGGTCTCCACCGCCGCTGCCGTCAGGTTGGTGTCCAGCCCGAGGACGATATCGGCGTCGCTGCGCGCACCCTCCAGCCGCAGGCGCGACAAAAGGGCCGCGCCATCGCCCGCGGTGACGAATTGCAGGTCGCAGCCGCAGACCGCCTCGAACGCGGCCTCGACGGCCGGGCCGGGGCCCCAGTCGGTGTTGAAACTGTCGTAGGTATAGACCGTCAGAACCGGGGCTTGCGCCAGCGCGCCCCCAGCCATCATGGTCAATCCCGCGGCAATGATGGTGTGTCTCATATCACTCCTCCTTGCGACGGGCGAAGTGAAGCCGAGACATCTGCATGGTCCCGAAACCTTCCCTCCGCCGGTCCTAACCGGTTCAGGTTCAACGGGTTCGCGTGGCACCCCACGCATCTCAGGCCGGTGACCGGCCACCCCGAGGTACGGCAAGAGGTATGGCAGACCGCGACGCTCGGCAAGGGCCTTGCGACTTGGCATTTCGCGCAGAGGCCGCTAACCGAGGGACACCAGCAGCGAGGCAGCGCACATGAGCTTCAACACCTTTGGCCATATCTTTCGCGTGACGACCTGGGGCGAAAGCCATGGGCCGGCCCTCGGCGCCACGGTCGATGGCTGCCCCCCCGGCGTGCCCGTGACGGAAGAGGCGCTGCAACACTGGCTGGACCTGCGCAAACCGGGCCAGAACAAGTTCACCACGCAACGCCGCGAACCCGACGCGGTGGAGATCCTGTCGGGCGTGTTCGAGGGGCACTCGACGGGCCATCCCATTCAGCTGATGATCCGCAACACCGATCAGCGATCGAAGGATTACGGCGACATCGCCGAGAAATTCCGTCCCGGCCATGCCGACATCACCTATTGGCAGAAATACGGTATCCGCGACTATCGCGGTGGTGGGCGCTCCAGCGCGCGGGAAACCGCCGCGCGGGTGGCGGCGGGGGGCGTGGCCCGCGCCGCGCTGGCAAAACTGGTCCCCGACCTGCGCATCACCGGCTACATGGTTCAGATGGGGCCGCACGGCATCGACCGCGCCAGGTTCAACTGGGACGAGATCGACAGAAACCCGTTCTGGTCGCCGGATGCACGGGCCGCCGCCGATTGGGCCGAATACCTCGACAGTCTGCGCAAATCGGGCGACAGCGTCGGCGCGGTGATCGAAGTCACGGCGCGCGGCGTGCCCGCGGGCCTCGGGGCGCCGGTCTATGGCAAGCTGGATACCGACCTTGCGGCCGCGATGATGTCGATCAACGCCGTCAAAGGCGTCGAGATCGGCGAGGGCATGGCCGCCGCCGCCCTGACCGGAAGTGCGAATGCCGACGAGATCACGATAGGCCCGGATGGGCCGGCCTACGGCACCAATCACGCCGGCGGCATCCTGGGAGGCATCTCGACCGGCCAGGATGTGGTCGTGCGCTTCGCCGTGAAACCCACCAGTTCGATCCTGACCCCGCGCAAGACGATCACGAAATCCGGCGAGCAGACCGAGATCGTCACCAAGGGACGGCATGACCCCTGCGTCGGCATCCGCGCCGTTCCTGTGGCCGAGGCGATGGCCGCCTGTGTGATCCTCGACCATGTGTTGTGGCATCGCGGCCATGTGGGTGAGAACCAGGGCCGGATCGGCTGAAAGCCCCCACTCCCGCGCGCGCCGCGTTCGTATGAATGTGGCGGCAGTGCGACGTCAACGCGGCAAGCTGGGGTCGAGACGGCGCGAAACACCCCGATCGTCGCGGCTACGCACCCAATTCACGGCGCCAGGATCCATTGGGGCCGTGTGCCGGACAATGCAACAAATCCACCTTACCGCCGCCGTCTTCCCGCCACATTTGCGGCGGTAAAAAGACACACTGGGGTAGAAATGGATGTTGTTGCGATGGGCTTGCCTGCCAGCCAGACCTATGCTTTTCGACGGATTTCGCTGGATCGGACCCTCGCCGCCCTGGTTATCCTCGCGGTGGTGATCGTTGTCAGTGCCATGATTCGCATCGATGCGGGGCCCCGAACCGATGACACCGGCGGCGGAGGATTACTGATTCTCCAAGACACGGACCACTTGGTCGCCTTCGAGGATCTTTCGCATCAATCCTCCGGCTGGTCCGAGGATCGGCTGTGGGACAGGCCGGGTTTGGGCCGGGTCCTTGGCCCTTTTTCCAATGACGCGATCACGCGCACGATCAGCTTGCCCGAAAACACGGCGGCGATCACGCTGGCCTTCGATCTCTACCTTCTGGATCAGGCACGCCTGCCGACGATCACCGTTGGCGGCAGCACGATCACGACCTCCGCGTCGGCCAGGCCGTTCGGCAGCCTCGGCATCCGCCGCAGCCGGATCTCCCTGCGGCTGCGATCGACCGCCCCCACACTCGATATCGCCCTTTCGGGCACGCGCGGGGGCGCATGGGCGCTGGACAATTTCGTGGTGATCGCCCACCGCCCGAACGGGGCCTGACGCCTCAGGCCTCGGCCAGCGCCGTTTCCATCAGGGCGCGGATATCCGCGTCTCGGGTCGAGGCGATGACGCGGCCCAATTCATCCTCGCCCCGCAACACGATCAGGGTCGAACGGCGCGGCACACCCAGCATCAAGGCGAATTCGGACTGCCCGTACCTGTCCCAATCGACGCGGACAAAGGTCATCGCGTCGTCATAGGCCGGGTTTGCGGCGCGCAAGTCCTCGATGATCCGGCCTTGGGCCCGGCACGTCCCGCACCAACTGGCCGCGAAGTCGAGGAACACGGTATGCCCCTCGGCCAACAGCCGCTCGGGCAAGCCGGCTTCGTACTCGATCATCGGGGCGACCTGCCCCAGGGCCAGTGTCGGCGTCAAGGCGAGGGCCGAGGCCCCCAGAAACAATTCGCGTCGTGTCATCGATCTCTCCCGATCCAGGTCAGAGGGCGACCGACAGATCCTGCAACCAGATCGGCATGCGATCCAGCAGCCAGGCCTCGGCCATGTGATGCCAGCGCAGCAGGATCGCCACACCGACGAAAAGGAAAACGCCACCCAGCACGGGGCGCGAGGCATGGGCGAAGCGCCTGAGCGCCCCGACGCGGCGTTGCAGAACGGACCGCGCGCCATATCCAAGCAGAACGATCACCGTTCCGATGCCAAGGGCGAAGAACACCATGATGGCGAAGGCGCGAAACAGTTCCTCGCCCTGGCTGGCCAGCGAAATGGCGCCCCCCAGCGTGGGTCCGACACAGGGGCTCCAGACCGCGCCAAGCAACAGGCCGCCCATGAATTGCCCCTGCCAGCCCTGGGCCGCGATCCCGTGCATTTCCTGATCCGCGCGCGCCGACATGCCCGCCGTGGCCGTGGCGAACCGGGCCGAGGCCTGCGGGATCAGCAATACCAGACCGAAGGCGATCATCAGGACCGCGCCTGCGCGTGCGACCGTCTGTTCGGTCAACCCCACCAGATGCCCGGCCGCGATGACCCCGAACCCAAGCGTGACAAAGGCCAGCCCCATCCCGGCGGCCAGGGCCACAGGCCCCCAGCGACTGGCCTGCAAGGCACCGGCCAGCACGATGGGCAGCACCGGCAGAACGCAGGGGTTGATCAGGGTCAGCAGACCCGCGGCATATGACAGGACCAGTTCCATGCCATGTGTCTGCGGGAAATGCCGAACACAGTCACCAAACGTCCGCGTGAGCCATATGTCATGTCTCCGGGCGCGGGCTTTGCCGTGCCATCTGCACCGCAAGGATGCCCGCAGCGATGATCGTGACGCCAACCGCATCGATCCAGGTCAGCGCCTCGGACAACAGGACGGCCGCGATGGCGACCCCGAAAAACGGGTTGAGGAAATGGAACGTCGCCGCCCGCGTCGCGCCGATCCGCCCGACCAGACGGAACCAGAGGAAGGTGGCGAAAAGGCCCGGCATCAGCGTCGTGTAGACAAAGGCCACCACCAGAGACGGCGACCAGGTCACCGCGTAGGTCTCGAACATCGCGGCAAACGGGGCGAGGGCGATGCTGCCAACCAGCAGCTGCAACCCGACGATCATCATCAGGTTCGCCCCATCGCTCGAGGCGCCCTTGACCGCCAGCGTCGCGACCGTCAGCGCCACCGACCCCACAAGGCACAGCACGACACCCACCATGTCGGCCCCGCCCGAGAACCGCTGCGCCATGATCAGCGCGACCCCGGCAAACCCCACGATCAGGCCCAGGATGCCAAGACCGGGCAAACGTTCGCGAAAGACCAGCCAACTGGCTGTCGCCACCAACAACGGCATGGTCGAGGCGATGATCGCGGCCAGCGAGGCCTCGACCGTCTGCATCGCGATGAAGTTGAGGCCGAGATAGAGCGCGTTCTGGCAGACCCCGAAGATCAGGACAGACGCCCATTGAACCCGGCTCAGGCGAAAATTCTGCCCAAGCGCCAGGGCAATGCCCACACCCATCACCCCCGAGATGAAGAACCGTAGCGACAGAGCCATGATCGGCGGGGCCGCCTCGACGATGATACGGGCCGAGGTAAAGGCCGAAGACCAGATCAGGGCAAACAGAAGCCCCATCGCCAATGCGCGAAGATCCATGGAGGTACCGTCAAAAAGGAAAGGGCCGCGACCCGTCGGTCGCGACCCTTTCAGAATTCGCGGCACTCGGCAATCAGCCGTTCACGCTGTCTTTCAGGGCCTTGGCAACGGTGACCTTCACCTGTTTGTCGGCCTCTTTCTTGATCTGCTCGCCGGTGGCGGGGTTACGCACCATGCGCTCGGGGCGCTCGCGGCAATACACCTTGCCAATACCGGGCAGCGTGACGGCGCCACCTGCGGCCACTTCCTTGGTGACAACGGAGGTCACGGCGTCAAGGGCGGCTCCGGCGGTTTTCTTGTCAGCACCCATCTCCTCGGCCAGCGCGGCCACGAGTTGAGTCTTGGTCATGGGTTTCTGTGCCATGTTCATTCTCTCCTGATACTGCCCGAACCCTGGGGGCTCGTTGGCGCGAAGCTAACCGAATATTGTGTGGCCACACAACGCTTCGCGGTCGAAAACCCGTGAAAAACAGGGCTTACGCGGCGTTTTTGCCATGTCAAAGGAACGCGGTTTCCTCGAACGAGCGCAGTTTGCGGCTGTGAAGCCGGTCCAGAGGCATCTCTCGCAGCTTTTCCATGGCGCGAATGCCGATCAGCAAATGCCGCGACACCTGCGTCTTGTAAAAGGCCGAGGCCATGCCGGGCAGCTTCAATTCGCCATGCAGCGGCTTGTCCGAGACGCAGAGCAACGTGCCATACGGCACCCGGAACCGGAACCCGTTGGCCGCGATCGTGGCGCTTTCCATGTCCAGCGCGATGGCGCGCGACGGCTCAGGCGCTGCACCGGGCCGGTCTGGTCGCGCAGTTCCCAATTGCGGTTGTCGACGGTGGCGACGGTGCCGGTGCGCATGATCCGCTTGAGCTCATAGCCCGAAACCTCGGCCACATCGGCGACCGCCTCTTCCAGCGCGATCTGTACCTCGGCAAGTGCGGGGATTGGAACCCAGACGGGCAGATCGTCGTCCAGTACCTTGTCCTCGCGCAGATAGGCATGGGCCAGCACGTAATCGCCAAGGCTTTGCGTGTTCCGCAGGCCCGCGCAATGGCCGACCATCAGCCAGACATGCGGGCGCAGCACCGCGATATGATCGGTCGCGGTTTTCGCGTTCGACGGCCCCACCCCGATATTGACCAGCGTGATGCCCCCCCCGCCCGCCCGCGTCAGGTGATAGGTCGGCATCTGCGGCAGCTTGCCCGGCGGGTTCAGGGGCTGCGTATGGTCGGTGATCACGTCGTTCCCCGGCCCCACCAGCGCGGTATAGCCGCTATCGGGATCGGCCAGCGCGGCGCGGGCGTATTCGACGAACTCGTCCATATAGAACTGGTAGTTCGTGAACAGGACGTGGTTCTGGAAATGCTCGGGCTTGGTCGCGGTGTAATGCGCCAATCGCGCCAGCGAGTAGTCGATGCGCTGCGCGGTGAAGGGGGCCAGCGCGCCCGCGCCGTCCTCGTGCGTGAAACCGAAACCATTGACGATATCGTCATGGGTGGTCTGCAAATCCGGCACGTCGAATGCATCGCGCAGCGGAAAGGCCAGCGCGCCTTCTTGCGGGATCTGCACATCGGCATCGTTCAGCACGGCGAAATGCACCGGGATCGGCGTTTGCGAGGGGCCGATATAGATCGGCACATCATGGTTCGACAGCAAAAGGCCGATCTGCTGCGTCAGATAATGGCGAAACAGGTCGGGCCGCGTGACGGTCGTGGCATAGGTGCCCGGATCGGCGACGTGACCAAAGGCCAGGCGCGTGTCGATCTGCCCGTAGCTGGCCGTGGTGATCCGAATCTCGGGGTAGCACGCACGATAGCGCACGCCCGGCGCCTCGCCAGCCCTTACAACGGCCGAGAAGCGATCGCGCAGGAACAGGGTGCCCGTCTGGTACAACTCTTCCAAATAAGCCACGGCCTCGGCCGCATCGGAAAAGGCCTTTACCCCTGGCAAATCGGGCATCTCAACGGGCAGGTGCTTCATCGGCGCGGTCATTCATCCTCCGTCACGAACAGGTCGGTCACCTCGAAGCGGGTCACATCCACGATCCCGAGGTCCGAGATCCGCAGCGACGGGATAACGACCAGCGCCAAGAGGGAATGCTGCATATAGGCATTGTTGAGCGTACAACCACAGGCGGCCATCGCCTCGACCATCGCCTGGGCCTTGGCGGCGACCTCTTCGGCGGGGCTGTCCGACATCAGGCCGGCGATGGGCAGCTCCACCAGCGCCAGTTCTTCGCCATCCTTCCAGACGGTGACGCCGCCGCCCACCTCGCCCAAGCGCATCGCGGCGCGGGCCATGCTGTCACGATCGGTGCCTACGACGATCATGTGGTGGCTGTCATGCGCCACGGTCGAGGCGACGGCAACGCGCCCCGTGTAGCCAAAGCCCGACACGAAGCCGTTGGTCACCTGCCCGGTGCCCCGGTGGCGTTCGACCAGCGCGATCTGGCACACACCGCCCTGTCCCTCGACGACGCCGTTCACGACCGGCAACTCGGCAGTCAGCGCCTCGGTCGGGGCCTGGTTCTCGACCACGCCGATCACCTTGACGGTTACGGCATTGGCGCCGTCTGGGGCTGTCACCTCGAAATCGGCGGCCTCAAGCGCCTTGCCCAGATGGACCGAGGTTCGCGTATCCTCGGGCCAATCCAGATGCGGGCAATCGACAAGGCACACCCCGTCTTCGGCCACCTTGACCCCACGGGCATAGACCACCTCGATCGGCAGGGCGCGCAGGTCGCTGGTGACGATCATGTCCGCGCGGCGGCCCGGTGCGATCTGTCCCAATTCACGCTCCAGCCCGAAATGTGTGGCGGTGTTGATCGTGGCCATCTGCAAGGCCAGCAGCGGGTCGGCCCCGCAGTCGATGGCGTGCCGCACACAGCGGTTCATGTGCCCGTCATGGACCAGCGTGCCGGAGTGGCAATCGTCGGTGCACAGGATCATGTTGCGCGAGTCGAGGCCCCGTTCGGTCACGGCGGTGATCTGTGCCTCAATATCGTACCACGCGCTGCCCAGCCGGATCATCGCGCGCATGCCCTGCCGCATCCGGGCGATGGCGTCCTCCTCGCAGGTGCCTTCGTGATCGTCGGCGGGGCCGCCGGCGGCATAGGCGTGAAACGCGGGGCCAAGATCGGGGCTGGCGTAATGGCCACCGACCGTCTTGCGCGCGGCCTGCGTCGCGGCGATTTCGGCCAGCATCTTGGGGTCGCCCGACACGACGCCGGGAAAGTTCATCATCTCGCCCAAGCCCACGATGCCGGGCCACGTCATCGCCTCGGCCACATCCTCGGGCGTGATCTCGAACCCCGTCGTCTCCAGCCCCGGCGCGGACGGCGCGCAAGAGGGCATCTGCGTGAAGATGTTGACGGGCTGCATCAGCGCCTCGTCATGCATCAACTTGACCCCGCGCAGGCCGAAGACATTGGCGATCTCATGCGGATCGGTGAACATGCTGGTCGTGCCATGTGGGATCACGGCGCGCGCAAACTCCGCCGGCGTCAGCATGCCGGATTCGATATGCATATGCGCGTCGCACAGGCCGGGGATCAGGTATTTTCCTTGCAGGTCAACGACCTGCGTTTCCGGCCCGATGCAATGGCCCGCGTCGGGGCCGACATAGGCAAATCGGCCTGCGGCGACGGCAACCTGCCAGCCCTGCATCACCTCGCGCGTTTGGACGAGGACGACGGCGGCATCGGTCAGAACCAGATCGGCGGGTTCGCGCCCCGCGGCGACGGCAACAAGGCGGGACGCGGTGGCGGGCCAGCTTGGGACGGGGGAAAGGGTCGTATCCTGCATGGCCCATGGTCACAAAAGCCGCGCGCGGCTTCAAGCGACGATTGCATGACACGGGCGTCAGAGGGCGAGGGCCTGCGCGCGCATCTCCTCGTAGATCGGCAGGGCCTCGGCCAAGAGCGGGCGGTGCGCCTCGGGCAAATCGGGCAACGGCCCCTCGGCCTCGGCGAAGCCGGTCGAGGCATGGACCGCGCCGTACCAGTGCCGAGCCCAGATGCCGTCATAGGGGCGCGGGCCGGGGGGCCAGCGGAGCATGGCGTCGGTGAAATCCATGCCGATTTCCGAGCAGATTTTCTGCAAAATTTCCCGTGGGTTGCGGCGAATATCGGCGCTGTCGATCACGGGGCCGGGCAGCGCCCGCCACAGGTGCATTTGCTGGGGAAACCCGATGTCTTCCAGCGTGACCGTGCCCCGCTTGGCCGCGTAAGAGGCGATGACGCGGGCGGGGTGGCGGATGAGGTGAACATTCACGCAACCCTCGGCCCAATCCAGCGGGAAACCGGGCAGCATGTGATGGGGCATGTGCTTCATGTAAAAGTGTTTTTTGCCCCCAGGGGTCGGGCCGGCACAGGCGGCGGCGACCTTCTCGGGGTCGGCCTCATGCGCCGTGACGATCTCTGCGACCAGGGGGTGATCCATGCCGGTCGCGGCGAGGTAGGGGGCATAGAACGGCTCGTCCCACACCGCGCAATCGCCCCGCGCGGCGAAGCTGTACATCATCGCCGTCGAGAGGTTTCGCGGCCCCGACCACATCGCGATTTTCATGGGTCACACCCCGTACACATGCTGTACACACCCCGTACATACGCGCAGCCCGCTCAGGACCGGGCCACCAGATCCTTGTAGAGCGTCCGAATCCGCTTGGTCATCGGCCCCAACTGCCCGTGGCCGATCACGCGCCCGTCGATCTGACCTACCGGGGTCTGTGCCCCGAAAGTGCCGGTCAGGAAGGCCTCGTCCGCGCCGTAGGTCTCGACCAGCGAAAAGTTCCGCTCGAAGACCGGGATGCCGTCGGCGCGGCAGACGTCGATGACCTTTTGGCGGGTAATCCCATTCATGCAGTAATCGCCGGTGCTGGTCCAAACCTCGCCCTTGCGGATGATAAAGAAATTGCAGGCGTTGGTCGTGTTCACGAAGCCATGCACATCCAGCATCAGCGCCTCGTCCGCGCCGGCCTTTTCGGCGGCGATGCAGGCGAGGATGCAGTTCAGCTTGGAATGGGAGTTGAGCTTGGGGTCCTGCGTCATCGGCAGGCCACGTTGATGCGGCACGGTGGCCAGCCGGATCGGGCGCGGGATGGAGGGGCGCGAATGCTCCATGATGATGACCATGGTCGGCCCCGAGACCGATAGCGCCGGGTGCTGGAAGGGCCGCATCTTGACGCCGCGCGTGACCATCAGCCGGGCATGGGCATCGGTGGTCATGCCATTGGCGGCGCGGGTTTCTTCCAGCGCGGCAACAACGCCCGCGCGGTCGAGACCGATATCGAGGTCGATCGCCAGCGCCGCCTCGAACAGGCGGTCGAGATGGTCATCGAGAAACGCCCATTTGCCATCGTAAAGGCGCAAGCCTTCCCACACGCCATCGCCCAGCATGAAGCCGCTGTCATAAACGCTGACCATGGCCTGCGCGCGCGGCTGCAACGCGCCGTTGACCCAGATCAGGATGTTCTCGTTGCGCGCGTCCTCTTCGGACTGATGCGTGCTGACCATGCTTGCCCTTTCGCGTCGCCGCGGTTCACCGCCGCGTGACCTCACACCCCTGTGCGTTGTATTTCAAGGCCCCTCGGGCGAGCGTGATTCCGAAGATGGAGGACCCAGATGGCCCGCGCCCCGATCAAGGACAGTCTGAAATCCGGCATGCTCGGCCTTGCGATCTGTGCGGCTTTGGCCGTGCAGGGCGGCCGCGCCCATGCCGAGGATATCCGCACGACCGTGGTCGCGGGCGGCTGTTTCTGGTGCGTCGAGGCCGATTTCGAGCGCGTCGATGGCGTGATCGAGGTGGTGTCGGGCTTTGCCGGCGGGACAGTCGAAACCCCCAGTTACCGGCAGGTTGTCGGCGGTGGCACCGGGCATCTGGAGGTGGTCGAGATCACCTATGACGCCGATGTTCTGCCCTATGACCGGTTGCTGCACCTGTTCCTGCGCTCGGTCGATCCGCTGGACGATGGCGGGCAGTTCTGCGATCGCGGTTTCAGCTATACCACCGCGATCTTCGTGGAGACGGCCGAGGAACGCGCCATGGCCGAGGCCGCCATCGCCGCGGCCGAGGCCGAGTTGGGCGCCCCGGTGGTGACACCGATCCGCGACGCAGCCCCATTCTACCCGGCCGAGGCGTACCACCAGGATTACTACCTGAGCGACGACTTGATCCTGACGCGCTTCGGCCCGCGCCGGAAATCTGTCGCCTACGGCCTCTATCGCGAGGGATGCGGACGCGATGCGCGCGTCGAGGCGATCTGGGGCCCGGACGCGCCGTTCCTCTAGCGCGCGGTCACAGGAACAGGGCCACGTTGTTGCGCAGGATGATTTCCAGCGCGTAGAGGCCGATGATCACGATCAGCGGTGCAAGGTCGAGCCCGCCCATCGGCGGCAGCATGCGGCGCAGCGGGCCATAGATCGGCTCGACAAGGCGGTTCAGACCATCCCAGATCTGCGCGACCATCGGCTGGCGCAGATTCAGCACCCCGAAGCTGATCAGCCAACTCATGATGATGTGGACGATCACGACGAAGAACACCACGTCGATCAGCAGCATCAGGATCTGGAATAGCGAGGTCATTGCACGGCCTTTTCGGAAAAACGGGTTGCTGGCCAGATAGGTCCTGTGCCGCGCATGCGCAAGCGCAGGCGGTGACGCAACGATCCCTCTTGCACAGGGCGGCCGGTCGCGCTTTGGCTGCGGGCATGTATCCGTTCCTTCGCCTCTTTGCCCTGACGGTGGCCCAACGGCGCAAGCCGGCACTGGCCCCGTTCGACACGCATCATTTGCCGATGACCTGCCTGCCCTGGGATATCGACGGCTTTGTCGAGATGAACAATGGCCGAATCCTGACGCTGTTC
Source organism: Roseibacterium elongatum DSM 19469 (assembly GCF_000590925.1). Classification (NCBI taxonomy): domain Bacteria; kingdom Pseudomonadati; phylum Pseudomonadota; class Alphaproteobacteria; order Rhodobacterales; family Roseobacteraceae; genus Roseicyclus; species Roseicyclus elongatus. Next base: position 884,204 of record NZ_CP004372.1, read on the forward strand.
GACCTTGGCCGGTTCGGCCTGTCGATTCGCACCGGCCTGTGGGACACGCTGAAGCGCGAACGATGGGGGCTGGTCGTGGCGGGCAGCTCGGTGCGCTACCGGGCCCGCATCCGGCCGTTTCAGCGCTTTGACATCCGCACGCGCCTGTTGGGTTGGGATGACAAGTTCATCTATCTCGAACAGGCCATGGTCCGCGGCGAGACCGTGTGCAACCACGCGCTGCTGCGCACCGGCGTCACCGAAAAGGGCCGCCTGATCGACCCGCTGCGGGTGGCCGATGCGCTGGGGCTCGAGCGCACCTCGCCGCCACTGCCCGCGTGGGTCGAGGCCTGGGCTAGGGCGGATCGGACACGCCCGTGGCCGCCAAAGATCTGACGGCGCGGCAATTTCATTTACAACGCCGTGGCTTGGGCGGATGGTCGGCGCATGAAGACGCTGACCGATCCCAAACCCCTGCCGCCGCTGCGGCACCTGGACCCTGCCGGCAAGCGGCGCATCTGGGGGTGGTGGGCCTTTGACTGGGCCAGCCAGCCCTATAACACGCTGCTGCTGACCTTCATTTTCGGGCCTTACATCAACGATCTGCTGGGCGACGGCACGGCGGCGCAAACCGCGTGGGGCTACGGTGTGGGGGCCGCGGGCCTGCTGATTGCGCTCATGGCGCCGTTTCTGGGCGCGATCGCCGACCTGTCGGGGCGGCGCATGCCCTTCATCTGGCTGTTCTCGGGCATGTATATCGTGGGGGCGTCGGGCCTGTGGCTGGCGGTGCCGGAGGCCTTCAACCTGTTCGTGGTGATGACCTTTTTCGCCATCGGCCTGATCGGGATGGAGTTCGCGACCATCTTCACCAACGCGCTGCTGCCCAGCCTGGGCCGACGCGAGGATCTGGGGCGCATTTCCGGGTCGGGCTGGGCCTTTGGCTATCTGGGCGGGTTCGTGGCGCTGGTGGCGATGCTGCTGCTCTTTGCCGAAAATGCCGAGACCGGAAAGACCCTGATCGGGCTGGATCCGATCCTTGGGCTGGACGCCGAGGCGCGCGAGGGCACCCGCGCCGTAGGGCCGGGTACGGCGATCTGGTACGCGGTGTTCATGATCCCGTTCTTCCTGTGGGTGCGCGACCCGCGCGCGCCCCAGGCGATCCCGGTGCGCGCCGCCGTGGCCGGCGCCTGGCCCGAGTTGCGCCGCACGCTGCGCGGCCTGCCGCGACAGCGCAGCCTGTTCGCCTACCTCGCCTCGTCCATGTTCTACCGCGACGCGCTGAACGGGATGTATGTCTTTGGCGGGATCTACGCCGCCGGTGTCCTGGGCTGGTCGGTGGTGGATGTGGGCGTCTTCGGCATTCTCGCGGTTCTGACCGGCGCGCTGTTCGCGTGGCTGGGCGGCAAGGCCGACAGCCGCTTTGGCCCAAAACCCGTTATCCTGTTGAATGTGCTGATGCTGACGCTGGTGGCACTGGGGGTGGTGTTCATCAGCCGCGACAGCGTCTTCGGCATTCCGGTCGCGCCCGAGTCGGCCCTGCCTGACATCGCCTTTTACGTGCTTGGTGCCCTGATCGGGGCGGGGGGCGGGCGCGTTGCAATCGGCCTCGCGCACGATGATGGTGCGCCAGGCCCAGCCCGACCGCATGACCGAAGCCTTTGGCCTCTATGCGCTGGCGGGCAAGGCAACGTCGTTCATCGCACCGCTCAGCATCGGTGTGGCCACACAACTCAGCGGTAGTCAGCAGATGGGGGTGACGCCGCTGATCGTTTTGTTCATGCTGGGCTTGATCCTGCTGTTTTTCGTCGATGCCGAGGGGCGCCATGACACGGTTTCGCAAAGGCCCTAGCACCAAGATTGCCCGACGCCTTGCCCTGGGCGCGCTGAGCCTTGTCCTGGCGGCCTGTGTCGGCAGCGGCCCCGCCATGCGCCTGGACGCCACGCAATCGGCCATGCAGGCGCGCCACCTGTTCGGGGCCGAGGCGGTGGCCACGGGCGACCGGGCCGAGGTGATCGGGTTCTATTCCAACGGGTGCGTCGCGGGGGCGCAGCAACTCCCCCAGACCGGCCCGACATGGCAGGCCATGCGCCTGAGCCGCAACCGCAACTGGTCGCATCCCGAAACCATCGATTTCGTGCAGGACCTGAGCCGCGAGGTGGCGCGCACCACCAGTTGGGCGGGGCTGTATGTGGGCGACATGAGCCAGCCGCGCGGCGGCCCGATGCTGACCGGTCATGTCAGCCATCAGTCCGGCCTCGATGTCGATATCTGGATGCTGGCGGCGCGCGACCTGACCCTGACACGCGCCGAGCGCGAAAGCCTGTCCTCGATCTCGGTCCGGTCGCAGCGCGGCGCCTGGATCAACGACAACTGGACGACCGAGCATGCCAGCGTGCTGCGCAGCGCGGCCAGCGACCCGCGCGTGGCGCGCATTTTCGTCACCCCGGGGTCAAGGTCTGGCTGTGCCGCAACACGCCCCAGGGCGACCGCGACTGGCTGCGCGTGATCCGGCCGGCGACCGGGCATCATTATCATTTCCATGTGCGCCTGTCCTGCCCCGCCGGGTCGCGCGATTGCGAGGATCAGACGCCGCCGCCCCCCGGCGATGGCTGCGCCGAGGCCGAAGAACGCGCCGCGCGCATCCTGAACCCGCCCCCGCCCAGCACCGAGCCGCGCCCCCCCGTGAGGCCCGGCCCGCCGCGCGGAAACGGCATCACCCTGTCGCAGGTTCCCGGCCAATGCCTGTCGCTGCTCAGCGATTTGTGAAACGCGCGGCGCTGATCCTGGGGCTGGTCGCGTCTCCCGCGCTGGCCACGGGCGAGGCGCGCCTGATCGGCGAGGTCGCCTTTGACCTGCCGCGCGCCTACGCGTTCGGTGGTCTGTCGGCCATCGAGATGCGCCAGGGCGGGGCCGAGGCCCTGCTGCTGTCGGACCGGGGGCGGCTCTTCACGCTGCGCCTCGATGGGGCGGGCGACGGCCTGCCAGAGGCCGCCCTGATCGGGGACACGACCCTGACCACGCCGGGTGGGACCCTGCCGGACGGCCGCGCCGCCATGGACAGCGAAGGCATGGCGCGTCTGGCCGACGGTCGGCTTGCGCTGTCATTCGAAGGCGACATGCGGTTTGCGATCCATGCCGCCGATGGGCGCGAACTGGCCCGCATCGCCCCGCCGCCCGAGGCGGGCCTTTTGCCCCCGAATGGCGGTTACGAGGCCCTGGCCGCCGACGCAGAGGGGCGTCTCTACACCGTGGCCGAACGCGCACCGGGCAGCGCGCCCCACGCCCTGTGGCGCCATGACGAGGGGGGCTGGCATGTCTTTGCGCGCCTGCCGCGCCAGAGCGGGTTTCGCCCCGTGGCGCTGGATTTCGATGACCGGGGGCGGCTGACCTTGCTGGAACGGCGCTTTGCCCCGCTTGGCGGTTTCGCCGCGCGGATCACGCGCTATGGCGTGACCGCCGATGGTCTGGGCCCGCAAGAGGTGCTGTTGGAAACCCGCCCCGGCATCCATGGCAACCTCGAGGGGTTGAGCCTGTGGCGCGATGGACAGGGGCGGCTCATCGCCAGCATGGTCGCCGATAACGACCTGATCCGGTTCCGCCCCAACAGCCTTGTCAGTTACCGCCTGCCCGACTGAGGCGGTCTTGCCTAGCGGCCCGGGATTTCGCCGCGCTTGCCGGTGTATTCCCAGCCATCGATGATGGCGAGCGCGGCCTCGGCGCTTTCGACGAAGTGGAACAGCGCCAGATCGTCGGCCGAGATCGTGCCGGCCTCGGCCAGCGCATCCCAGTTGACGATCTTGCGCCAGAACTCTTCGCCGAACAGCAGGACAGGCACCTGCTCCATCCGGCCGGTCTGGATCAGGGTCAGGCTTTCGAACAGTTCGTCCAGCGTGCCGAACCCGCCGGGAAAGACCGCGATGGCCTTGGCGCGCAGCAGGAAATGCATCTTGCGGATGCCGAAATAGTGGAAGTTGAAGCACAGCTCGGGCGTGACGAATTCGTTCGGCACCTGTTCATGCGGCAGCACGATGTTCAGGCCGATGGAACAGCCGCCCGCATCCGCGGCGCCGCGATTGCCGGCCTCCATCACGCCGGGGCCACCGCCCGTGACCACGACCATTTCCTTGCAGCCGGTCGCGACCGAGCGTTCGGTGACCGCGCGGGCGAAATAACGGGCCTCGTCGTAGAACCGCGTCAGATCGCGCAGGGTGTCGGTGCGCGCGGTCTCGGCCGCTTCGGGGCGGGGAATGCGCGCGCCGCCGAACAGGACGACGGTCGATACGATCCCGTGCTCGTCCATCAGAAGCGTGGGCTTCATCAATTCCAGTTGCAGGCGCACGGGGCGCAGTTCGTCGCGATTGATGAAATCGAAGTCGTCGAAGGCCAGCCTGTAGGCGGGCGACCGGGCCTGTGGTGTGTCGGGCAGATGGCGGCTGGACTCCACATCGTCCTGCGCCTGGCGGAAGGGGGCGTATCTGGAATCGTCTTCCATGCCGGTGACCTCGTGATGATTGCCCGCCAGACCTAGCCCGCCCCCTGCCGGATTGCCAGCCGGGGATGCGCCGGATATAGCCCAGCCAACGCATTGACCGAAGGGAACCACCGATGTCCAACGCCCAGCTGGAAACCGCCATCGAAGCCGCATGGGACGTGCGCGATACGATCACGCCCTCGACCGGGGGCGAAACCCGCGACGCCATCGAGGCGACGCTGACCGCGCTGGACAGCGGCACGTTGCGCGTGGCCGAAAAGCAGGCCGACGGCACCTGGCACGTCAACCAGTGGGCGAAAAAGGCCGTTCTGCTGGGCTTTCGCCTGAAGGACATGGAAAGCCAGGATGGTGGCCCGCAGGGCGGCCACTGGTGGGACAAGGTCGACAGCAAGTTCAAGGGCTGGGGCGACACCGAATGGCGCGAGGCCGGGTTCCGCGCCGTGCCCAACTGCATCGTGCGCCGCTCGGCCTATATCGCGCCGGGCGTGGTGCTGATGCCGTCCTTCGTGAACCTGGGCGCTTATGTGGACGAAGGCACGATGGTCGATACCTGGGCGACGGTCGGGTCCTGCGCGCAGATCGGCAAGGGCGTGCACCTGTCGGGCGGCGTGGGCATCGGCGGCGTGCTGGAGCCGATGCAGGCCGGCCCCACGATCATCGAGGACAACTGCTTTATCGGCGCGCGGTCCGAGGTGGTCGAAGGCGTCATCGTGCGCGAAGGCTCGGTTTTGGGGATGGGGGTCTTCATCGGCCAGTCCACCAAGATCGTCGACCGCGAAACCGGCGAGGTCATGTATGGCGAAGTGCCGGCCGGGTCGGTCGTCGTGGCCGGTTCGATGCCGTCGAAGAACGGCGTGAACCTGTACTGCGCCGTCATCGTGAAGCGGGTCGATGAAAAGACGCGCTCGAAAACCTCGATCAACGATCTGCTGCGCGACTGATCGCGGCCCATCGCGGCCGTGAAAAAGAAAAGGGGGGCCAATGACCCCCCTTTCCAACCGTCCGGAGAAACGGCTTTGCTTAACTCTTCATGCCGCATGTGTTGATGCCGAGCACCGAATACAAGGGGCAGTAGCCCAGCGCGCCGGTCAAAAGCGGCACAAGGCCGACCCAACCCCAGGCGGTCTGGGGTCCGACGAACACGAGCGAGATCAGCACGAGGCCGGCGATGATGCGCAGGGCGCGGTCGATGGTGCCTTCGTTGCGGGGCATGGGATATCTCCTTTGGTTGTCCAACTGGCGTCTGACGGCAGGTATAGGCAGTCGGCCGTCGGATGACGGTGACAGAGTCACCGGCGATCTGCGGCAATCCGTTCCAGCCCGGCCCGATCCAGCAGGCGCAGGCCGCCCTTCTCCTGGCTGACAAGGCCGGATTTCCCGAACTCGGCCAGGCGCCGCGTGACGAAGGCCCGGCCCGAGGCCGTTTCCGCGGCCAGCTGGCTATGCGTCGCGGCAACGAAACCGCCCTGATCCGTCAGGCGCAACAACGCCCGCGCCAGACGGGCGTCAAACCCGGTCAGGGCCACATCCTCGACCAGTTGTTCGAATTCGCCAAAGCGGTGGGCGACCGACCCGAAGACCAGATCGCGAAAGGCGGCGTCCTCGGCCACGCGGGTGCGAAACTGTCCGGGCGGCACCAGGTCGCCCGTGATGTCGGCCTCGACGATGCCTTCGGCGGAATAGGTGCGATCCAGCGTCAGGCAGGCGAATGTCTGCAGGCAGATGCCGCCGGGCTGCACCCGATACAGCACGACCTCGCGCCCGTTGGCCCCGGTCAGCGACACGCGGATCGACCCCTGGGTCAACACCAGAAAGCCTGGGCAGGGCTGGCCTGGACGGAACAGGACGGTGCCTTTGGGCGCGGAAAACGGGCGGGACATGCGCGGGCTGCCTTTGGCGGTCTTGCGAGGACCCCGACCATTCCGCGCCCCCGCGCCAAGGTCAACGGCGCTTGACAGCGCGCCCGGCCCGCCGCATGCCCGCGCCATGAGCAAGGACAAGAAAACGCCCCGCACGCATTCGGTCTTCATGCTGGTGGTCGAGGTCGGCCGCAAGGATGGCGACGGCCTGCCCGAGGGCGCCACGGGGGCCGGGTTGGTCTGCTATGCCTCGGGCGTGGACGAGGCCGAGGCGGTGCGCGAAACGGTGGCCGTGCTGAAACAGGCCGATCTGAACCCGCTGGACGTGACCGGCTATGGCACCCGCGAGGAACGCGAAAGCCAGGGCGAAGAGATCACCGAGGACGACGCCGCGCTGATGCAGCGCGCGGCCGAGGAAAACGCGGTGATCGTCGTGCAGGTCACGCCGTTTTTCGGCAAGGACGGTGTGCACTGATCCTCAGATCAACGCGCCATGGCCCGTGGCCGAGGTGCCAAGCAGCGCGCGCGTGCCCGCCCGGTCGAGAAGCAGGCGCGAGGTTTGCCCATCGCGGGGGACGAGCATCGCCACACCGCCGGGGGCCTCTTCGGCCGCGACGACCTCGGACAAGGTGGCGGTTTCGATGCGGCAGCGCCCGATGGCAAGGCAGTCGGGATCGTCCAGCATCAGGTGATAGAAGCGGCGAACGGCCTGTGTCCGGTCGATCCGCGCCGCATGATCCGAGACCAGATCCCCGGCGCGGAGCAGCACCTCGTCCTGGCCGGTGAGGTATTCGACATCGGGGCCGCTGCGCAGGATGCGCGTCTGCGGCGTGACGCAGATGTCGCGGTCGAGACCGAAATAGGGCGCCCGCATCAGGATCGGCGCGGCATGGCCCAGGCAGAGCCGGTCACGGGCGGCGATCCAGCAGACAGGATGGGCGCGGCCGTCGCGGCCGATCACGCGGTCGCCCACAGACAGGCGTTCGACGGGGGTCGGGCCCGCTTCGGTCAGGATGCGCGCCCCGGCCTCGATGCCCGGCAGATCCGTTGCCGGAAGCGCCATGGTGGCCAGACCCGCCACACAGGCCAGGCGGGTATAGCCATGCTCGGCCGGCCAGAGATCGCGCAGGCGCGCGGGCCAGGCCAGCCCGAGGCGCGCCATGTGCCGCTCGGCGCTGGTCACGTTCAGGATATCCACCATGTCGCGCCGCCCGCGCGCGCAGAGCACGAGGCGCAGCACCATCATGTGCCCGCCCGAGAAAAAGCCGGGCGGCGTGAACAGATCCATCTCGTCCATGCGCAACCGCAAGGCCCCGTCCGGCATCAGGAGAAGCGCACAGTCGCGCGCGCACCCGCCAGACCCCCGCCAGATCCGCAAGGGGCGCCGCCCCGGCGTCGGCATGCGCATCTCGAGCCAAAGGGTCAGCGCCTCGTGCTCGCGGTCCGGGGCGATCGCGCGCGCGCCCGTGCCGGGCGTCGGGCACATGCCCCCATTCTGCCAGATCGCGACCCAGGTCATCGGCGTCACCCCACCAGAGCCAGGGCTTCGTATGGTTTCAACGAGCGCCGCGCGGCAGGGCCGTACCCCTCGTGGCTGGCCGGGTCGATCTTGGGGAACAGCGACAGGATCTCGTCGCGCACGGCGGCCTCCATGTCGTTCATCACGCCCGGGCCGGGCTGAAAGCTCTCGGTCTCCAGACCGGCGGACCAGACGATCTGATGCCGGTCGAACAGCAGGTGGAAATACTCGACCTCGTCCATGTCCTCGGCGAACCGGACCGAACACCCGTTCACCAGGTCCTTGGCCGCCACCAGGACCTCGTCCTCGTTGAACATCAGCTCGGCCATCCAATGCGTCAGCAGGATGCGGTGCTGCGGTGACACCACCAGCCGCCCGTGCAGGCCGAAGGTGCCGGCCTCGATCACCACGGGGCGGAACCGCCCCTCGGCGCGGACGCGGCGCGCGCCAATCCATTTCAGGGGCTGCGCGCCGCTATCGCGCGTCTCGACAAGGTCGCCCACCGCTAGATCCTCGACCGCGACCTCGCCGTCGGGGGTGCGGATCATCGTGCCCCGGGCAAAGCAGGGAACGGCCGTGATGGTGACAAAGGCGGTGTCCGTGATGCCGTTCTCGTCCTGCACCGTGTAGGTGAAACTCTCGGTCACCGGCCCGGTCAGGCCGGTCTGACCGGCGGGCGGCACGACCTCCAGGGTGCCATCGGCCAAAAGCGTCACCTGGTGACCGCTGGGCAAGGTGATCGTTTCGCCCACCGCGATTTCCTGGCCGTTGACATGGGTGATCGTCATCACCCCGCCGGTGCCGTCATTGGCCAGCACGTCCATGATCACGCTCTGACCCTCGAAATGGGTCACTGCGTCATCCTCGGCGATAAAGGCGGTCTGCCCGCTTTCCGCGGCGATCAGGATGTTGGAGTCATACGAGCTGTCGCCGACATCGGCGATGGCAATCAACAGCTCGTTCACCGTGCCGGGGTTCACCGCCATCTGCACCGACAGGGTCACGGTGAACCCGTCCATCTCGGTGTTGAACGCGTCGCCGGTATTGTCGTTGAACAGGTTGGCGTTCTCGGTCTGGTTGACCGAGTTGATCTGCGTGACATTCACCACGGGCGAGGTCACAAGCTCGCCATTGATGTAGAAGGCCACGACATCGTTGAATTGCGAACCGGTGAATTCGGGGTATTCCTCGGACGCGAAGACGAACTGCATCGTCATCGTGTCGCCGTCAGGGATGAAATCGATCGTCAGGATCGATGCGTCAAAGGTCGAGGCCCCGCCGGCCGCCGCGTTCAGCAGCGGATCGTTGTTGTCGCCGCTCGTGTTCGTCGAGGTTCCCGTGCTGCGGTTCGGATCACCGTTCGACCGTGTGAAGCTGCGGGCGTTCCCTGTAGACAGAATGACCCCGCTGTCGCCCGGCGTCACACCCGGCGCGATGCTGTCACCGCCCGAATAAATCGCCGATGAACCCCTCGCCCCGTCATAGCTGGCCCCGACGACGGTGACGCCCTCGCCCATGATGGTTTCGGCCATCTCGGTGGCGTTCGCACCGGTGTCGTAGTTGAGTTCTTGCCCCGTCGCCATGCCTGCCCTCGTCCTCGGTCGTGGCAAGCGGCGCTGCGCGAAACGCCCCGTTTCGCGCCGGGGCGAAATGGGTCGCGTTTTTCGTGCCTGTCATCCGTCCCGCGGTCGTTGCCGCGCCTGCCTCGACGGTTTTTCTTTGTTTCCATCACCTTGCCCGAATTTCGTCGCAATTGGAATCCCGTCGCCGCAGGCCGACGGGATGGCGGCCCCCATTGTGCCTTTCGGGTCACGGCGCTACCTCAGCGGGCAACCATCGCCAAACCCCCGGAGCCGCCATGCCCACCGATCCCGCCGCCCTGACCACCGCCCTCGTGAGATGCCCCTCGGTGACCCCCGAAGAAGGCGGCGCGTTGCAATTGCTCGAAACCACCTTGAGCGCGGCCGGCTTCACCTGCACCCGCGTGGATCGAAACGGCACGCCCAACCTGTTCGCGCGCTGGGGCACCAAGGGCGCGGAAAAGACATTCGGCTTCAACGGACACACCGATGTCGTGCCCGTGGGCGACGAGGGCGCCTGGACGCATCCACCCTTTTCCGCACATCTGGAGGACGGCTGGCTTTACGGGCGCGGGGCGACCGACATGAAATCGGGCGTCGCCGCCTTTGCCGCCGCCGCGATCGACTTCGTCAAGGACACGCCCCCCGATGGCGCGATCGTCCTGACCATCACCGGCGACGAGGAGGGGCCTGGCCGCGACGGCACCATCGCCATCCTCGACTGGATGGAACAGGCGGGCGAACGCATGGATGTCTGCATCGTGGGCGAACCCACCTGCCCCAAGGTGATCGGCGACATGATCAAGATCGGACGGCGCGGGTCCATGACCGCCCATTTCGAGGTGATCGGCAAGCAGGGCCATTCCGCCTATCTGCACAAGACGCTGAACCCTATGCCCGCGGTCGCTCTGCTGGCGCATCGACTGTCCAGTCACACGCTGGACGAGGGCACCGATCATTTCGACCCCTCTACCCTGTCGGTCACCACCATCGACACCGGCAACCCGGCCTCGAACGTCATCCCCGCCCGCACTCGCATGACGGTCAACCTGCGCTTCAACGATCTGCACACCGGCGCCAGCCTGACCGACTGGCTGCGCGCCGAGGCCGACCGCGTCGCCGAGGAAACCGGCACGCGGATCGAGATGCGCCCCCATATCTCGGGCGAGGCGTTCCTGACGCCCCCTGGCGACCTGTCCAAGCTGGTCTCGGGTGCCGTTGCCAAGGCCACCAACCGCCAGCCAGTACTCTCCACCACCGGCGGCACGTCGGACGCGCGTTTCGTGAAATCGCACTGCCCAGCCGTGGAATTCGGCCTTGTGGGGCATCGCATGCACGAGGTCGATGAGCGTGTCTGGGTGCAGGACATCCACGACCTCAAACGCATCTACACCCAGATCCTCACCGACTATTTCACGGGCTGACCTGCCCCATCTTTATCCTTCAAATATGCCCGCCGAAGGCGTCAGCGCGGCAAGGGGCCCCTTGCCCCTTGCCGCGCTTCCCCGGGCGACGCGCGCAAGGCGCGGCGCAACACCCGCCAACTTCCCGCATGACGCGCCCGCGGCCCCGTGTTACGCCAAACGCATGAGCACGCTTCCCACCAAGGACCAGATCCTCGCCTGGATCTCGGACAACCCCGCCAGCACCTCGAAACGCGATATCGCCCGCGCCTTCGGGATCAAGGGGGCCGACCGGATCGACCTCAAGCGCATGCTCAAGGAACTCGAGGACGAGGGCCATCTCGAGAAGCGCAAGAAGACCTATCGCGACCCCGACAAGCTGCCGCCCGTGGCGGTGTTGCAGGTCACCGGGCCGGACGATCTGGGCGACATGTTCTGCCGTCCGCTGGAATGGCAGGGCGAAGGGGCCGAGCCGCGCATCCTGTTTTCCGCCCGCGCCACCGACCCGGCCATCGGCGCGGGCGACCGCATCCTTGCCCGCCTGCAAGAGGTGCAGGGCGAGGATCACCACTATATCGCCCGCCTGATCCGGCGCATCGGGACGAACCCGAAAAAGATCCTGGGCATCTACCGCAAGGGGGCCGAGGGCGGGCGCATCGTGCCCATCTCGAAGGGGGCCGACAAGGAATGGCAGGTGCGCGCCAGCGACACCCATGGCGCGCGCGACGGGGAACTCGTCGAAGGCGAACAGGCCGGCCCCAAGGGGCGCATGGGTCTGCCGCGCGCGCGGATCACCGACCGTCTGGGCGACCCCGGCGCGCCGAAATCCGTCAGCCTGATCGCGATCCACGAACATGGCATCCCCGATGCCTTTCCCGATGCCGTCATCGCCGAGGCCGACAGCAAAAAGCCCGCGGGCCTGTCGGGGCGCGAAGACCTGCGCGACATGGACCTTGTCACCATCGACCCGGCGGATGCGCGCGACCATGACGACGCCTGCTATGCCCATGCCGATGACGACCCCAGGAACCGGGGCGGCCATGTCATCTGGGTGGCCATCGCCGATGTCGCCCATTACGTGGCGGCGGGCAGCGCGCTGGACCGCGAGGCGAAGAAGCGCGGCAATTCCACCTATTTTCCCGACCGCGTCGTGCCGATGCTGCCCGATCGCCTGTCAGGGGATCTTTGCTCGCTGCACGAAGGCGTTCCGCGCGCCTGTATCGCCGTGCGCATGGTCATCGACGCCGAGGGGAACAAGATCGGCCACCGCTTCGTGCGGGGGCTGATGCGCTCGACCGCGTCGCTCAACTACCAGGAGGTTCAGGCCGCCGAGGATGGCGCGCCCAACGACAAGACCGCACCCCTGGTCGCGCCGGTCATCGCGCCGCTTTACGCCGCCTACCGCGCGCTGCGCGATGCACGCAACCGCCGCCAGCCGCTGGACCTCGACCTGCCGGAGCGGCGGATCGAACTGTCCGAGGACGGGCATGTCACCTCGGTCGCCTACAAGGACCGGCTCGATGCCCATCGCATGATCGAGGAATTCATGGTGCTGGCCAATGTCGCCGCCGCCGAAACCCTGATCGAGAAACGCACACCCCTGCTGTTCCGTGTCCACGAGGAACCCAAACCCGAAAAGATCGAGGCCCTGCGCGAAACCGCCGAAGCCTCGGGGTTTTCGCTGGCCAAGGGGCAGGTCCTGCAAACCCGCCAGTTGAACGCCCTGCTGTCCCAGGCCGAGGGGACCGAGTTCGACGAGCTGATCAACATGACCACGCTGCGGTCGATGACGCAGGCCTATTACAGCCCCGAGAATTTCGGACATTTCGGGCTGGCGCTGAAGACTTACGCGCATTTCACCTCGCCCATCCGGCGCTATTCCGACCTTGTGGTGCACCGCGCGCTGATCTCGGCCCATGGCTGGGGGCGCGACGGGCTCAGCCCCGACGAGGTCGAGCGGCTGGACGAGACCGCCAAGCATATCTCTGACACGGAACGCCGCTCGATGACGGCGGAACGCGACACCAACGATCGCTACCTTGCCGCCTTCCTGTCGGACCGGGTCGGCGCGACCTTCACGGGGCGGATCTCGGGCATTCAGCGCTTTGGCGCGTTCGTGAAGCTGGACGAAACCGGGGCGGACGGGTTGCTGCCCATGCGCGCCATCGGGCACGAGTATTTCCATTTCGACGCCGATACACAGACGCTGATGGGGGCGGATTCGGGCCTGACCATCGGCATCGGCGACCGTGTCACCGTCAAACTGGCCGAGGCCGTGCCGGTGACCGGCGGCCTGACGCTGGATCTGGTCGAGCTGGAGGGCCAGAGCCTGCCGCGCCGTCCGCAAAGGGGCAAGCGCGGCGCGCCCCCGCGGCGCAAGGCCGGCCAGGCCGCGCGCAAGAAGGTCAAGCTGCGCAAGAAGGCCGCGCGGCGATCCTAACCTTGTTTTAACCTGACCGTGTCAGAGTGACCGGCAAGAGATCGCGCATTGTTGCGTGGTCCATACAAGTTTTCTTGGAATCGGTTATATTATCCACAACAAAGCTCGAAACAGACTCACAGGCGACTGGCCCCCTCATGCGTGGCACTTTTTTCATATCGACCCTGATACTGGCACTGTGGACCGGCCTGGCGGCCGCGGCCCCGCCGCGAACGTCTCTGGTGCCGATGCCCAGACCCGATGCCGGCGCGGTCCAGCCCGTGACGCTGGTCTCCTCGGCCCCGGCCCGGGCCGAGACCGAAACGCGGGCGCAACCCACCAGCCTGCTGGCCGTGGCCTCGTCCATGCGGCCCAGCCACAGGGGCGCCCCGCCCGAAGGGTTCGTGGCACGGACCGAACGCATGGCCGCCGACCGGATGGGCCGGGTCGAGGACCCTGAGTTTCGTCGCTGGATCGACGGGTTTTTCAGCCGCGCCCGCGCGCAGGGCATCACCACGGGCACGCTCGAGGCGGCCTTTACCGGGGTTCAGTTGAACACCCGCGTGCTGGAGCGTGACGCCAACCAGTCGGAATTCACACGAGCTTTGTGGGATTACCTCGACTCGGCCGTGTCGACGGCGCGCGTCGAAAACGGCCGCGCGGCCTATCGCCGATACGAGGACGAACTGGCCGAGATCGAGGCGCGATATGACGTCGATGCGCGCGTCATCGTGGCGATCTGGGGGCTGGAAAGCGCCTATGGCGCGTTGCGCGGGTCCGACGACATCATCGAGGCCATGGCGACGCTGGCCTATGAAGGGCGGCGGCAGGATTTCTTCGAGGCGCAGTTGATCGCCGCCTTGCGCATTCTGCAATCGGGCGATGTGCGCCCGCGCGACATGCAGGGCAGTTGGGCGGGCGCGATGGGCCACACCCAGTTCATGCCGACCAGCTATCTCGAGCATGCGCAGGATTTCGACGGCGACGGGCGACGCAACATCTGGTCGGACGATCCGCTGGATGCCCTGGCCTCGACCGCGGCCTATCTGGCCCATTTCGGGTGGGAGCGCGGCCAACCCTGGGGGGTCGAGGTACGTCTGCCGGACGGGTTCGACTTTGGCCTGGCGGGCGAACGCACCCGCCGGAGCGCCGCGTTCTGGCGCACCCAGGGCGTGCGCCTGGCCGATGGCGGCGAGGTGCCCGATCACGGGGACGCCTCGATCCTGCTTCCGGCAGGCTCGCAGGGCGTCGCCCTGATGGTTTTTGACAATTTCCGCGTCATCGAACGCTACAATCCGGCCGATGCCTATGTCATCGCCGTCGGCCATCTGGGCGACCGGATCATGGGCGGCCCCCGGTTCCGGGCCGATTGGCCGCGCGAGGATCGGGTCCTTTCGTCAGATGAACGACGCGAGTTGCAGCGGCGGCTGACCGCGGCGGGCTTTACCACCTACGGCGTCGACGGGATCATCGGCCCGAACACGATCGAGGCGGTGCGCCGCTTTCAGCAATCCATCGGGGATGTGCCCGACGGCTACGCTTCGTCGCGCGTTCTGGAGCGGTTGCGCAACTCCTGACGGGGTTTGACACGCGCGCCCAAGGCGACCGCCTCTGGCGTGGCCTCGTCGCCTGCCCGAGCGGCCCGTATCGGCCGGTCGGCACGGCACACCCCGCCTTGGGCATCTCGGTCATGGCAGTTGAAGCATCGGGTGCCCGACTCCACTCGACTCGGGGCGGTGATCCGGATAAATTGGAACAAATAGGGAACAAAAGCAGAGCTGCCCTGCCTTGTCCGCTCCGACGCCCCATCACGACCCGAGGACCGCTCGGCGTATCCTGTCGCTGTGGTTTCCACGGCTGGCGGCCGAACGGCTTTTGCGCGGTGACCCGGCCCTGGCCGACGCCCCCCTGGCCGTGATTGCCGAAACGGGAAACCTGCGCGAGGTGGCGGCCCTGACCCAGGCCGCCGAAACACGCGGACTGACGCGCGGCCAGCCCTTGAGCGACGCGGTCGCGCTGTGCCCCGGCCTGCTGACCCGCCCCGCCAACCCGGCGGCCGAAATGGCCTTTCTGGCAGCGCTGCGACGATGGGCCGGCAAGTTCAGCCCCTGGGTGGCCGAGGATGCGCCCGACGGGTTGATGGTGGACCTGACCGGATGCGCGCATCTGTTTGGCGGCGAGGCGGCCCTTGTGCGGCAGGTTCGATCCGATTGCGCCGACCTTGGGCTGAGCGTGCGCACGGGGATCGCCGACACGGCCGGCGCGGCCTGGGCACTGGCACGGTTCGCACACAGATCCTCGGACATCATGGCCGGACGGAATGGCGATGCCATCGACCAGGAGGCCCGCGCCACCCGGTCCCGCGCCGGAAAACGCAACCGGCCAAGGGTGGCGGCGCCCATGGCGGGGGCGGGCGCAGAGGAGGGCCAGCACATCGCCCCACCCGGCACCACGCGGCAAGCGCTGGCGCCCCTGCCCATTGCCGCGCTGCGGCTCCCCCCCGAGACGGTCACCGGCCTAGCGCGCCTGGGGCTGCGCCGTATCGGCGATCTTTGGGGCATGCCGCGGGCCGGTCTGACGCGTCGCTTCGGGGCGCAACTGGTGCACCGGCTGGACCAGGCCCTGGGGGTGATGCCCGAACCGATCTCGCCCGCGCGCGCGCCACTAAATTTCGCCCTGCGCCTCAGCCTGCCGGACCCGATCGGCTTGCTGGACGACATCATGGCCGGGCTGGATCGCCTGTTGCCGCCGCTCTGCGCCAAGTTGCGGGCGCAGGCGCGCGGTGCCCGGCATCTGCGGCTGGAGTTGAGCCGCGTCGATGGCGACACCCAGGTGGTCGAGATCGGGCTGGCGCGCCCCGCCGACCACCCCGACCGGATGCGCCCCCTGTTCGAGATGAAGCTGGGCGACGTTGAGGCCGGGTTCGGAATCGACAGGCTGCGGCTGGTGGCCGATGTGACCGAGCCGCTGCACCCGACCGAACACAAGGGGGGCTGGGCCGTCAGCGCCGATGCGCAGACCCCGCGCGGCGAAGCCCAGGCCATGGCCGACCTGATCGCGCGGATCGGCGCGCGCGTCGGTCTGGAGGCCATCACCCGTCAACGCCCCGCCGACAGTCATATCCCCGAGAAGACCAGCGTCACCCTGGCGGCCGCCTGGTCGGACCCGGTCGAGACCTGGCCCGCACCGTCCCGGCCGCGCCCGCTGGTCCTGTTTGCCCCCGAACCCATCGCGGCCCCGGACGGGCCCGAACCGCCCGCGCAGTTTCGCTGGCGCGGGCGGACGCTCGGGATACGGGCGGCCAGCGGCCCCGAACGCATTGCCCCGGAATGGTGGCTGGACGACCCCGCCTGGCGCAGCGGTGTCCGCGATTACTGGCGCGTCACGACGACCGACGGGGTGAGTCTGTGGCTGTATTTCGCCCATGGCGGCAGCCTCTCGGGGGGGTGGTTCGCCCAGGGCTGCTTTGACTGAAACAAGGCATCGCGTGCGATTGAACCCCGCTCGCGAACACCCCCCCCGCCAACACGCGGCATTGTCCCCGAAATCAGGTAATTACCTGAAATCAAACCCCCTTCCCAAACGTTAAAGAACCGTTACCCTCTACGGGTCGCGTCGCACACCGGGGGCTGTGCCCGCACAGAACCGGCCCGCTGCCACGGGCACACCCAAGTTCGATCACCGCCGCCCCCTGGCTTTTTTTCAGCAGCGCGCCATGTCGGGTTGCATTCTTCTGCTCCTTCTCCTCCTCATTGTCGGCCACGCTTTTCACGATGGCGACGATGACGACGATGGCAGCGGGTCGAAAACGCTCGGCGGGACGGATGGCGACGACGACCTGATTATCAATGGTGACATGGTTTCCGGCGGCACAGGAACGGAGGAGTTCGGGGCCTTTGACTTTGACCAGATCGAAGGCCAAGCCACGATCATCGATTCGACCCGACCTCGGAAAGCCTGCTGCTCTCGATCGACGGCCCGGGGTCGGGGTCGCCCAATTTCGACGTCACCTTCCGCGACGCGACCGGAGGCGAAGGTCTGGAGGTGCCGAACGGCGGCGAGGTGATCGTTCTGTTGAACGGTGTCCCCTCGGCGGCCACGGTCAACGTCGAAACCGACGTCTTCTGATCGGATCACCTGGGCACAGGTGGGATGGCATGCCCGTCCACCTGTGGTCTTGGAGGATCACAAGGATCACACGGCGGCTTTGCGCATCTCGTCGAGATAGATCTCGCGGAGGCGGGCGCTGACCGCGCCGGGCGCGCCGGCGCCGATCGTCTGGCCATCCAGTTCGACCACCGGCATGACAAAGGCCGAGGCCGAGGTGATGAACGCCTCGTCTGCTTCTTTCGCCTCGTCGATGGTAAAGGGGCGTTCCTCGACCGTCATCTGCGCCTCGCGGGCAAAGCGCAGGACGGCGGCGCGGGTGATGCCGTGCAGGATCTCGTTGCCCAGGTGGCGCGTGATGAGCGTGCCGTTCTTGATGATGTAGGCGTTGTTCGACGTGCCCTCGGTCACGAACCCGTCCTCGACCATCCAGGCGTCGTCGGCCCCGGCGGCCTTGGCCATCATCTTGCCCATCGACGGATAGAGCAGTTGCACCGTCTTGATGTCGCGGCGGCCCCAGCGCTGATCCTCGATCGAGATGACCTTGATGCCGGTCCTTGCGGCGGGGCTGTCGGCAAGGCCCGGCTTGGACTGGGTGAACAGCACGATGGTCGGCGGCGTATCTTCGGGCGGGAAGGCGAAATCACGGTCGGCGGCGGCCCCGCGCGTGATCTGCAGGTAGATCAGCCCCTCGTCGATCCCGTTCTTCTCGACAAGCTGGCGATGGATCTCCAGCAACTCGTCCATGTCCACCGGGGCGGCCATGTCGAGTTCCTTGAGCGAGCGTTCCAACCGTTTCGCGTGGCCGCCGAAATCGACCAGTTTGCCACCCAGCACGCTGGTGACCTCGTAGACGCCATCGGCAAACAGGAACCCACGGTCGAAGATCGATACCTTGGCCTCTTCCTCGGGCAGGTATTGGCCGTTGACATAGACGGTGCGGGACATGGGCGGATCTCCTATCAAGCTGTGATCGCTTTCGGGGGTTGGCGCGGCCGCGTCAAGGGGCGGGGCGCCGCAGGGTCAGCCCCAAAGCGCCGGATCGGGGGGATGGACGGTCGAGCCCTCGAAGGTCAGCGGCGTGTCGCGGTCGCTGCCCAACAGGAGGGGGCCGTCCAGATCGGTGATCGCCGCGCCCTGCGCAACCAGAACGGCAGGGGCTATGGCCAGCGACGAGCCGACCATGCAGCCGACCATGATGTCATAGCCCTGCGCCTCGGCCGCGGCCTTGAGCGCCAGCGCCTCGGTCAGGCCGCCGGTCTTGTCGAGCTTGATGTTCACCATGTCGTACTTGCCCTTCAGGTCGGGCAGGCTGGCGCGGTCATGGCAGGATTCATCCGCACAAACGGGCAAGGGGCGTGCAATTTCTTGTAGAAGATCATCATCGTCCGCTGGCAAGGGCTGTTCGACCAACTCGACGCCCAGCGCCACAAGATGCGGGGCGAGGTCGGCATAGACCTCGGCCGTCCAGCCCTCGTTCGCATCGACAATGATACGCGCGCTGGGCGCCCCCGCGCGCACGGCCTCGAGCCGTGGCATGTCATCGGGCGTGCCCAGCTTGATCTTCAAGAGCGGGCGGTGGGCGTGTTTCGCCGCCGCCGCGCGCATGTTCTCCGGCGTGTCCAGCGACAGGGTGAAGGCACTGGTGACCGGGCCGGGGGCGGTCAGGCCGGCCAGCTGCCACACGGGCTGTCCGGTGGCCTTCGCCTCGAGATCCCACAGCGCGCAATCCAGCGCGTTGCGCGCGGCCCCGGCGGGCAAGGCCCCTTGCAGTGCCCCGCGCGTGATGTCGGCCGGCATCCATTCGATCTGATCGGTCACGCTGTCGAGGCTTTCGCCATAGCGGGCATAGGGCACGCATTCGCCCTGCCCGGTTACCCCGTCACGGGTGACGGTGACGGTCAGTACCTCGGCCACGGTGCGCGACCCGCGCGAGATGGTGAAGGTTTCGCGAAACGGGAAACTGTCACGGGTGACGCGGATCATAGGGCCTCCAACGCATCGGCCAGACGGGCGGCCCCTTGGCGGAACGGATCGACGGTGGGCAGGCCCATGCATTTCTCGACCTCGGCGAGGTAGGACAGTGCCGCGTCCTCGCCCATCGCGGCGGTGTTGATCGACACGCCGACGACCTGACAGGCGGGGTTGGCGATGCGGGCCAGCGGCAGGGCGGCATCGCGCAGCGCCTCGAGCGAGGGCAGATCGTAATCCGGCAGGCCGCGCATATGGGTCCGGGTGGGTTCATGGCTGAGAATCAGGGCGTCGGGCTGCCCGCCATGGATCAGCGCCATGGTCACGCCCGAATAGCTGACGTGGAACAGGCTGCCCTGCCCCTCGATATGATCCCAGTGATCGGCATCGTTGTCGGGCGTCAGCCATTCGATCGACCCGGCCATGAAATCGGCGATCACGGCATCGAGCGGCACGCCGTTTCCGGTGATCAGGATGCCGGTCTGCCCCGTCGCGCGAAAGGTCGATTTCAGGCCGCGCGCCTTCATCTCGCGGTCGACGGCAAGCGAGGTGTACATCTTGCCGACCGAACAATCGGTGCCCACGGCAAGACAGCGCTTGCCGCTCCGCCTGACCCCGTTGGCGATGGGGTATGTCACGTCGGGCACCCGCACGTCATGCAGCCTGCGCCCGGTGGCGCGGGCGACGGCGGCGAGGTCCTCCTCGTCACGCAGCAGGTTGTGCAGCCCGCTGGCAAGGTCGAACCCTTCCTCCAGCGCCTGAACCAGAACCTTTTTCCAGGCGGCCGAGATCACGCCGCCCCGATTGGCGACACCGATCACAAGGGTCTTGGCCCCGGCGTCCCTGGCCGCGTTCAGGTCCATGTCCGGCAGGCCGACATCGGCCTTGCACCCCTCCATCCGGAACTGGCCGATGGCATTGTCCGGGCGCCAGTCACGGATGCCCTGGGCGACCTTGGCGGCCAGTTGGTCGGGCGCGTCGCCGAGAAAGAGGAGATAGGGCGTTTCGATCATGGCGGCCTCCGGGCTGCGAATTGCGAGTCGCGGCGCAGGGTAAGGCAGGTCGAACGCGAGTGTTTCGGGAAAAGCACCGCGCGCCGACGCCGGTGTCGAAAGTTTTTGCGCAACAGGCGGCCTGCGCACAAGATCCGTGCGCGCAACGCCTCAGTCCGAGGGCAGAAGCCCCGCGGGCGCATCGCCCGGCCGCTCGAAATCGACCGGGGCCGTGGCCGCCGCCGCGGTGTTGCGCTTGAACTCGTAGCGCATCAGATCGCCATCCTGTTCCGAGGCCACGATCAACGCCTGATACAGGTGGCGCGGCCCGTCGAAAATGTCGATCAGTCCCCGCAGGCGCGGCACGTCCTTGGCATCCACGGCGAAGCCATGATCCGTGTAGTGCAGGATGGCGAAAGCCTCGTCGCCGACATGCACGAACCGTGTGGCGCGTTTGCGACGGTCGCGGCGCCGCGCTTGCGCAAGCTCGTCCTGGAATTCCTTGGGCAAGAAGTCGATCATCGGGGCACACAGATCCTGCAAGCGGTGGATATGACGAAAGAAATGACCCTTGCGGCGATTCCGTCAACGCAAGGTCTTTGCCGCAGGTGCAACCGTGGCTGATTGGCCACGGGGCCACGCCCTCGGGTCCGCGACAGGCGTGCGGGTCGGTGTCCGCTTGTGGCGTAAACCATTTTTTGTCATTTTTCGGTTAATCACTGAGCACAAGCCCCGGCAGCGGACAAGAGGATCTGGCAGGCAGTCATGGCATATGCGCACCCCGATCCGATCATGCCCCCAAGACATGACCGCCACAGCGGCGAAGAGACGGGGCATCCGTTCCTCGATTTCGTGAACACGGTGTCCGACGATGGCAAGACACGGTCCATGAACAGCTTTGGCGACGGCACCGCCCTGTTGGACATTCTGCGCGCGGCGGGCCTGCCCGTTTCCGTCACCGAAAGCCCGCCCACGCGCGCTCAGATTGCGCAACTCGTGTCGCTGCGCGAGGCGGCCCACGCCGTGTTGAGCGCGCTGGCCGCCAAAAGGCGCCCCGGCCGCGAGGAAACCCTGATGCTGGAGGCGGCGATCAAATCGGCCATCGCCGACGCAACGCTGAGGTTCCATCGCGAGGCCGGCGCAACCTTTCAGCCCGGCCCTTTGGGCGGTTTGCAGGATCTTCTGGCCTTGTCCGCGCTGGACCTGATGACGCGTGCGGACCTTTCGCGCCTGAGGGAATGCAAGCGCTGCACGCGCCTCTTCCTCGATCATGGGCGCGGCCCGGGGCGACGCTGGTGCGCGATGTCGCGTTGCGGCAACCGTGCCAAGGCCGAAAGCTTTCGGGCCCGCAAACGCCACGGGCAAAGCCCCGGCTGACCCCACGCGCTGTGCACACATGCGGGACGCGCCCTGCGTCCCTGCCGGTTTCTGCACCGACGCGGCCGCTAAATCCGATGGCAGAAATGCACAGCCGACAGGAGGGAAGCATGGGCCTGTTCATCGACGGCAAATGGCACGACCAATGGTACGACACCAAGAAAAGCGGCGGGACGTTCGAACGCTCCGAGGCGAAATTCCGCAACTGGGTGACGGTCGATGGGGCGCCCGGCCCCACCGGTACGGGCGGCTTCAAGGCCGAAAGCGGGCGGTACCATCTCTATGTCAGCCATGCCTGCCCCTGGGCCAACCGCACGATGATCTTTCGCAGCCTCAAGGGGCTGGAGGATCATATTGACGTGTCGGTGGTGCATCCCGGCATGCTGAGCGATGGCTGGACCTTTGGCACCGATTTCGATGGCGCGACGGGCGACAGGCTGTTCGGGTCGGAGTTCCTGCGCGAGGTCTATCTGCGCGCCAACCCGACCATGACCGGGCGTGTGACGGTGCCCGTCCTTTGGGACAAGGTGCAGAATACGATCGTCTCGAACGAATCCGCCGAGATCATCCGCATGTTCAACTCGGCCTTCGATGGGGTCACCGGCAACCGCGACGATTATTACCCCGATGCGCTGCGCGACCGGATCGACGCCATCAACGCCCGCGTCTACGACGAGATCAACAATGGCGTCTACAAATCCGGCTTTGCCACAACGCAAAAGGCCTATGACACGGCGGTGACCGCCCTGTTCGACGCGCTGGACTGGGTCGAGGGCATCCTGTCGGAAAACCGCTACCTCGCCGGCGACCGCATCACCGAGGCCGATTGGCGGCTGCTCCCCACGCTGGCCCGGTTCGATGCGGTCTATCATCTGCATTTCAAATGCAACCGCGCCCGGATCATCGACTATCCCAATATCTGGGCCTATGCGCGCGAGCTGTATCAATGGCCCGGTATGGCCGAAACGATCCATTTTGACCATTTCGTGCGCCACTACCACTACAGCCACGACAGCATCAATCCGCACCGGATCATCCCGATCAACCCGCGGATCGACTGGTGGGCCCCCCATGGTCGCGAGGCGATGCGCGCGGCCTGAGCCGGCCCTGCCCCCGTTTGCGCCCCGCCCGGTGTCGGGCGCGGCTTGTCCCTTGCGGGATGGCGCGGGGTTGATACTCTGCCGGCATCAGGACCAACAGGGTATTTTCCGATGAAGCGTTTCGTGATGGCGGGGCTGTGCGCCCTTGGCCTTTCCGGTGGGGCGGCGACAGCCCAGCAATGCGGCGGCGATTTCGGCCAGTTCGTGCAGGGCCTGCGCGAAGAGGCCCTTGCCCGCGGGCATTCCGCCCAAAGCGTGAACACCTTTTTCTCGCATGCGAACTATTACCAACGCGCGGTCGATGCCGACCGCAGGCAGGGCATCTTTACCGTGCCGTTCACCGAGTTCGCGCGGCGGCTGATTTCGCAGAACCGATTGGACAACGGCCGTGCGAACGGCCAACGCTACGCCGCGGTTTTCGACGAGATCGAGCGGCGTTTTGGCGTCAGCCGGGGCATCCTGCTGTCCTTTTGGGCCTTCGAGACGGATTTCGGCGCGTTCCAGGGCGATTACAACACGTTGGATGCCCTGGTGACGCTGGCCCATGATTGCCGGCGGCCGCATATCTTCCGGCCACAGATCTTTGCCGCGCTCGAACTGTACGAGCATGGCGATTTCGATCCCGTCAACACGATGGGGGCCTGGGCGGGCGAGATCGGCATGGTGCAGATGCTGCCCGAGGACATCCTTGAAAACGGGATCGACGGCGATGGCGACGGGCATGTCTACCTGCAGACCTCGGCGGCCGATGCGTTGATGTCGGGGGCCAATGTCTTGCGCTCGCTTGGCTGGCGGGCCGGCGAGCCCTGGCTGGTCGAGATCACGGTGCCCTCCGATCTGGACTGGTTTCAGACCGGCATCCACACCTCGCGCAGTGTCTCGGAGTGGGAGGCCGACGGCGTTCGGGCGCGCAATGGCGGCGCACTGCCGATGCGCAACGCACAGGCCTCGGTCGTGATCCCGCAAGGGCGCAACGGGCCGGCCTTTCTGGCCTATCCGAACTTCAACGTGCTGTTCGAATGGAACGAAAGCTTCACCTACGTCTTGACGGCGGCCTATTTCGGCACGCGGCTGGAGGGCGCGCCGGTGATGGACGCCCGCAATCCCGATGCCGGCCTCGACGGCAATTCCATGCGCGAGTTGCAGCGACGCTTGCAGGCGCTAGGCCATGATGTCGGCGGGATCGACGGCATCCTTGGCGCGGGCACGCGGATGGCGGTGCGGCAGGAACAGCGTCGGCTTGGCCTTCCGGCGGATGCCTGGCCAACATGGCAGTTGCTGAACGCGCTCTAGGCGCGGCGAGTGGTAAGACAACGACGCGGCGCCCCAGGGCGCCGCGTTTTCGTTCAGGCCTCAGGCCACCAGTTGCTCGGCCTTTTTCAGATCGACACTCACCAGTTGCGACACGCCCTGCTCGGCCATGGTCACGCCGAACAGGCGGTCCATCCGGGCCATCGTCACCGCGTGGTGCGTGATGATCAGGAACCGGGTGTCCGTCTGGCGCGTCATCTCGTCGAGCAGGTCGCAAAACCGCGTGACATTTGCGTCGTCCAGCGGCGCGTCGACCTCGTCCAGCACGCAGATGGGCGCGGGATTGGCCAGGAACACGGCAAAGATCAGCGCCAGCGCGGTCAGCGTCTGTTCCCCGCCCGACAACAGCGATAGGGTGGACAGTTTCTTGCCCGGCGGCTGACACAGGATCTCGAGCCCGGCCTCGAGCGGATCGTCGGACTCGACCAGCACCAGCCGCGCCTCGCCGCCACCGAACAGGTGCGTGAACAGCCGCGAAAAATTGCCGTTCACCTCGTCAAACGCCTTGAGCAGGCGTTCGCGCCCCTCGCGGTTCAGCGCGGAAATGCCGGTGCGCAGCTTGGCGATGGCCTCTTCGAGATCGGTCTTTTCCGTGGCCAGGGTGTCGTGTTCTTCCTGCACCTCGCGGGCGTCTTCCTCGGCGCGCAGGTTGACCGCGCCCAGCGCATCGCGTTGACGGCGCAGGCGGCTGACATCGCCTTCGATCCGTTCGACGCTCGGCATCGGATCGGGCAGATCGCCAAGGCTGTCCAGCAGGGCCTCGGGCGTGACCTCCTGTTCTTCCATGATGCGTTCGGCGGCGGTGGTGACGGCCTCGGCGGCGGCATCGCGGCGCGCCTGGGCTGCGGCACGGGCTTCGCGCGCCTCGGACGCGCTGCGTTCGGCGTCGCGCTCGGCGGTTATGGCGTCACGCAGGGCACGCTCGGCCCCTGACAGCGCATCCGCCGCCATCGCGCGACGGTTTTCGGCGTCGGTGATCTTTTCCGCCAGACCTTCGCGTTTTTGGGCGATCTGGTCGGGCCGTTTTTTCGCCTCGTCCAGTTGGGCCGCGGCCTCGTCCCGACGCTTTTCCAGTTCGGACAGGCGGCTGGCCGCGCTGTCGAGGCGCGTTCTCCAGCCGTCGATTTCCTGCGCGATCTTGTGGATGCGGGCGGTGCGCAATTCACCCTCGCGCTTCAACTCGTCATGAGCGGTGCGGCGAGCCATCATGGCCATGCGTGCCGCCTCGACCGTCGTGCGGGTGTCGGCCAACCGGGCGCGCACCTGGTCCAGATCATCCAGCGCCGCACGCGCGTCGCGGGCCGTCTGCAATTCCGCGTGGGCGCGGCCGGCCTCGTCCCCGTGGCGGGCCGCCGTTGCGCGCAGGGTTTCGAGCTTGCCCCCGAGAACCGAACGGTCTGCCTCGGCCTTCGACAAGGCGCGGCTGGCCTGGGCAAGACGCGTTTCGGCGTCGCGCCGCGCGGTGCGGGCCGCACGATCGGCCTCGGTCAGAGCCGTCAGCCGGGCCGCAAGCGTATCATGGCGCTCTTTGGCCGTCTCGGCCGCGGCCCTTGCCGCTTCGGCATCGGCCTGCAGACCCGCCAGCTTGTTCTTCTGCTCAAGGCGGCGGGCCGCGCTGGACACGGTATCGACCGCGGCAACGCTGTAGCCATCCCACCGCCACAGGTCGCCCGCGCGGGACACCAGACGCTGGCCGGGCCGCAGTTCGCCCTGCAGGCGGGGACCATCGGCGGCCTCGACTAGCCCGATCTGCGAAAACCGGCGCGCAAGCGCGGCCGGACCCTCGGCATGATCGCTGATCGGCGTGGTCCCGGCCGGCAGCGGGGCCGGATCGGCATACGGATCCAGCCCTGTCCAGCCGGTGCCGCCCGGCGTCGCAGCCATCGGTGCTTCGAGATCGTCGGACAATGCCGCGCCCACGGCGGCCTCGAACCCCGATGCAACGCGGATCTGATCGAGCAGCTGATCCCCCGTGCCCCGCTCGCGATCGAGCAGTTTCGACAGGGCCGCCACCTCGGCGGCCAGCGTTCCGGCGCGCCCTTCGGCCTCGGACCTTGCGGCGCGGGCCTCGCTTTCCTGGGTCAGGACGGCGGCACGGGCGGCCTCGGTCTCGGCCAGTGTCTCCTCGGCCCGCGTGGCAAGGGCCTGCGTTGCCTCGAGGGCATCGGCGGCGTCCTGCTGCTCGCGATCAAGGGTGGACAGGCGGGCGGCGGCCGCGTCGGCGGCCTGACCGGCGCGGGCGGCCTCTTCGGTGTTGCGGCGGGCGGATTTCTCGGCTTCGGCGACGCGGCGATCGGCTTGCTGATGCTGGGCAGACAAGGCCGCGGCCTGTTCCGTGGCGGCGGCCAAAGCCCCCTCGCGTTCGCCGAGGATATCGGCGGCCTCGGTCGCGGCTGTGGCAGCCTCGGCCAACGCTTCGTGGTGGCCCTCGCTCTCGGCCATCAGTCGGTCACGCTCGTGTGCGAGGGCGGCGATGCTGTCGCCCGCATCCGCATTCAGCGCGGTCTCGCGGTCGATGTCACGGCTCAACTGACTGATCCGCGCGGTCAGCGCATCGACGGCCTGTGCCGCACGGGTGGCCTCGTCCTGCAGCGTGTCACGTTCGATGACGAGGCGTTGGAGGATCGCGGCCGCGATCGAGTCTTCCTCGCGTAGCGCGGGCAGCGCGGCCTCGGCGGTCTCGCGCAGTCCGGCGGCCTCGCGCGCAGCGGTCTCGGCGCGCGCGGCGGCGGTCAGACTGTCGCGCAGGACCTCTTCGGCACGGGCCCGCCCGAGATCGGCATCGCGCCAGCGAAGAAAGAGCAGCAGACCCTCGGCATGGCGCAGATCCGCATTGATCTCGCGATAGCGCGCGGCCTGCCGTGCCTGACGGGCTAGGGTGGCCAACTGGCTGGTCAACTGCTCCAGCACATCCTCGACTCGCGCAAGGTTCGTCTCGGCACCGCGCAATTTCAACTCGGCCTCGTGCCGGCGCTGATAAAGGCCCGAAATGCCGGCCGCCTCTTCCAGAACACGGCGGCGGTTCTTGGGCTTGGCGTTGATCAGTTCACTGATCTGGCCCTGCCGGACGAGCGCGGGCGAATGCGCGCCCGTGGACGCATCGGCAAACAGCATCTGGACGTCGCGAGCGCGCACATCCTTGCCGTTCAGCTTGTAGGCAGACCCCGCATCGCGCGTGATGCGGCGCACGATGTCGATCTGGTCGGCGTCGTTGAAACCGGCGGGGGCCAGCCGGTCGGAATTGTCGATCTGAACCGAAACCTCGGCAAAGTTGCGGGCCGGTCGGGTGGCGGCCCCGGCAAAGATCACATCCTCCATCCCGTCGCCGCGCATGGCGGTCGGTCGATTCTCGCCCATGACCCAGCGCAGCGCCTCGAGAAGGTTGGATTTGCCACACCCGTTCGGCCCGACGACGCCGGTCAAACCCTGCGCGATCACAAGGTCCGTCGGGTCGACGAAGGATTTGAAGCCATTGAGCCTGAGTCGCGAAAAGCGCACGAGGTCGCCCTTGGGTGATTACGATTCCGATGGAGGGGAAGTGTCCGTGCGCGAGCCGGTTCAAGTCAACCTCAGCCCACTGGATATGGAGGATTGTGGCCGCTTATCCCCAAGATATGTGGCTTTTCACCAAATGTGGGGTGATGTCGACAGCCTCTCTCTGCACTCGTGCACCGAAACGGCAAACACTGCGACGCATTGTGCATTGCAATCACGCTCGAACCATGCCATTTAGTTTGCAAGGTTAAATATCCGAGGTGCAAAACATGTCACATGCAGCAACGAAATACTCGCCGCTTTACTTCCTCGCGTCGCTGGGGATGGGCGGCTTGTCAGTCACCTTTTTCATGTACCTGTTCTTTTGGGTGCCCCACCCGAACCAGCCCGTTCCGGTCTTCGAAGACGTCTGGCCGGTGCTGACGGGCGGCACGCTGCTGCAACAGGCAATGATCCTGACCGCCTGGACGGGCATCGCGTTCTTCGCGTTCCTCAACATCAAGCTGTTGATCTTCAATCTGCGCAAATACGCCGAGTTCAAGCGTTCGGAAGGGTTCGAAACCTTTGCCCAGGCCAACGCCGGCAGTCAGATCCTGGCGATGCCGCTGGCCCTGGCCATGTCGGTCAATGTGGGCTTCATCCTGGGCATGACCTTTGTGCCCGGGCTGTGGAGCGTGGTGGAATACCTCTTCCCTGCCGCCATGGTCGCCTTCCTTGCGATCGGCTATCTGGCGCTGCGCCAATTGGGTCATTTCATCGCCTCGCGCCTGCACTCGGGTGGCTTCAGCTGCGAGGGCAACAACAGTTTCGCCCAGATGCTGCCGGCCTTCGCCTTGTCGATGATCGGCGTTGGCCTGGCCGCCCCGGCGGCCATGTCGACGCTGCCGCTGGTGTCGGGGATCAGCCTGGTGCTGTCGAGCTTCTTCATCACGGCGGCCGTGATCATCACGCTGGTGGTGATGGCGATGAGCATCCGGCCCATGATGGAGCATGGCGTCAATGTCGAGGCCGCGCCGACGATCATGGTGGTGATCCCGTTGATGACGGTGATCGGGATTGCCCTGATGCGCCAGAATTACGGCCTTGAGGCCAATTTCGCCTCGCCGACCACGAACCCCGAGACGATGATGCTGTTGACCCGTCTTCTGTCGGTGCAGGTGCTGTTCGGCCTCTTTGGCATCGCCGTTCTGTCGCGTGTTGGTTACCTCCGCCGCTTCATCACGGGTCAGGAAACCTCGGCCGGGTCCTACGCACTGATCTGCCCCGGTGTCGCCCTGTCGGTCATGCTGCATTTCTGGCTGAACAAGGGGCTGGTGGCCGCCGGCATCTTGGCCAAGTTCTCGGCCGCCTACTGGACCATCTCGGCCCTGGCGGTGGGCTTTCAGGTGGCGATGATCGTCCTGGTGTGGATGCTGGCCACCAAGCATTTCCGCCCGCTGCCGCAAGGCGCTGTCGCCGCGGCCTGAGGGAACGTTCCCTCGCGCATCGTCTCTCCCTTCCGATGCGTCCCAAGGCGCCCCTCGGCCATGAGCCGGGGGGCGTTTCCACTTTCCGCGGGCGCGGCCCGTTGAGAATGCGCCACCGCAGTGCTATCTTTCTTGTGTGGAGCGCCGGTTTTTCGGCGCAGAACAGTAAGGAGGACAGAGTCCTGACCGGACCGACCCAAGCGGTGGCCCCCGCGGCCGCTACAGGCGCACAAACCGCGCCGCACACCGAACCCCTCGCAGGCGATGCCCTGCTGTCGCGTGTTCTGACCTCTCTCGATGACGACAAGGCCGAAGATATCGTGCAGATCGACCTGCGCGGCAAATCCTCGATCGCCGATTTCATGGTGGTCGCGTCGGGCCGCTCGTCACGTCAGGTCGCCGCCATCTCGGAAAAGCTGGTGGACCGGCTCAAGCAGGAGATGGGCCTGATCTGCAAGGTCGAAGGCAAGGATGCGGGCGACTGGGTTCTGATCGATGCGGGCGACGTGCTGATTCATGTGTTCCGCCCCGAAGTGCGCGACTTCTACCAGCTCGAGAAGATGTGGCTGCCGGCCAGCGCCTCGGCCTCGTAGGTCGACGCTGCAATGCGCATTCACCTGTGTGTTGTCGGGCGTCTGCGCAAAGGCCCGGAACGGAGCCTTGTCGATGACTACCTGTCCCGGTTCGACAAGACCGGGCGACAGCTTGGCCTGACGCTTGGCAAGGTAATCGAGGTCGAGGATCGCAAGGGCGGCGGCATGGCGGCCGAGGCGGACTTGCTGCGCCGCGCCATTCCCCAAGGCTCCGCCGTCTGGGTCATGGACGAGCGTGGCACCACACCCAGCAGCCCGGATTTCGCACAGATGCTGGCCACCCTGCGCGATCAGGGCCGCGGCGATCTGACCCTCGTTATCGGTGGCGCCGATGGGCTTGACCCGTCCCTGCGCGCCGAGGCCGACACCGCCATTTCCCTGGGCCACATGGTCTGGCCGCATATGCTGGTGCGAGTGATGCTCAGCGAACAGCTGTATCGGGCGGCCAGTATCTTGGCAGGCGGGCCCTATCACCGCGCCTAGCGCGTCAGGATATCTTGGCGAAACCGGCGCATCAGCACCAGACCCAAGGCCAGCGGCACCAGAACCCAGACCATCACGAGCGTCAGGCTGATGTATTGCGGTTCGTAGGTCGGGTAGACCCCCGTGCGAAACAGGCCCGTGATGTGGATCCAGGGCAGGTACCAAAGGTAGTCCTGCACGGTGCGCGGCAAATCCTCGTAGATGAAGATCACACCGGCGATCAGGAACAGGGGGCGCGAGGCAATCGACCAGATGTTGCCCCAGGCCGGGTACAATCCCACCAGCACGGCGTTGAGCGTGCCAAGCGCAAGGCCCAGCACCGCCGACAGACAGGTGGCCCAGATCATCGGCCCGTAGCTCAGCACGGCGGTCGCCCCCGTCACCTCGATCATGGCTGCGAAAACGATCCCCATAACCAGAACGGATGTCAGCACGTTCAGGAAAAACCGGGCAAGAATGGCATCGATCCAGGACACCGCCGGATACATCAAGAGCGGACGCGAAAACCGCAACGCGGTTTGCACCGCCGCCTGCACCTGAGCGTAGACGAGGAACGGCAGATACCCGGACGCATAGTAAAGCAGGAAACTGTTGCCAAGCGACGGTGCGCGCAACAGCAGCGAAAAGGCGAAGGCCATGACCAGCAGAGCCCCCAACGGTTCGACAATCGCCCAGATATATCCGCCGGGCGACCGGCCATAGCGTGTCGACATCTCGCGCAGCATCAGGGCAACGATCGCACGCAGCCCGGCCAGCCAGACGGGGCCGCGCCGGGGCATGCCCGTTGCCGGAGACTCCTGCGCGCTGTTGGTCACCCTGCCGTTCCGTTCCCTGATGTCCGCTGCAACGCCCCGAGCGCCATGCGACTGGCCTTGCGTTGCCCGAGTATGTATGACGGACCCACCGAGTTCAAACGATGCAACAAGAGCAGACGACACGTTGGACGAGAAACCCCGAACCATGGACGATCCGCACACCGGCCCCGCCGGTGAGCCGGCGCATCCGACCGTGCCGGGCGTGGTCGCCCGCACACGGAAAGCCAATGTCAGGCCACCCGTGGCACCGATGGCGGGCCCGGCCCTGATGCGCCCGCGTCATTTCGGCCTGATGCTGTCTTTCCTGGGGCTCGTTCTGATTCCGCTGCTGGTGGTGGCCATCTACATGTTCGC
Source organism: Roseibacterium elongatum DSM 19469 (assembly GCF_000590925.1). Lineage (NCBI taxonomy): Bacteria > Pseudomonadati > Pseudomonadota > Alphaproteobacteria > Rhodobacterales > Roseobacteraceae > Roseicyclus > Roseicyclus elongatus. The sequence continues at coordinate 915,520 of NZ_CP004372.1, forward strand.
TGTCGCCGAAGACCAGTATGCCTCGACCACGGGTTTCACGGTGCGCCAGAATGAAACCGGTGCGGCCACCGACGTGATCGGGGGCATCGCGCAATTCACCGGCGCCGGGGCCGCGAGCGACGCCGATATCCTTTACGAGTTCATCGTCAGCCAGGAATTGGTGCGCCGGCTCGATGCGCAGTTGGACCTTGTAGGACACTATTCGGCGCTGCGTCACTCCGACCCGATCTACACGATCCGTCCAGACGCCTCGATCGAGGATTTGACCGATCACTGGGCACGCGTTGTCCGCATCTCCTTCGACTCTGCCTCGGGTCTGCTGGAGTTGCGGGTATTGGCGTTCACCCCCGACATGGCGCATCGCCTCGCCTTGGCGATCATCAGCGAAAGCACGAACCTCGTGAACGAGTTGAATGCGAATGCACGCGCCGATGCGATCACCTTTGCCCAGCAGGATCTCGAAAGCGCGCTTGCGCGTCTCAGGTCGGCCCGCGAGGCGCTGACCGCCTTTCGGACGCGCACCCAGATCGTCGACCCGGAATCCGACCTGCAGGGGCGCATGGGTGTTCTGAACAATTTGCAACAGCAACTGGCCGAGGCCCTGATCGAATACGACCTGTTGACCGAAAACACGTCGAACCAGAACGATCCCCGGCTGTTGCAGGCCGACCGGCGCATCGAGGTCATTCGCCAACGCATTGTGCAGGAACGCGAGACCTTCACGCTCGACGATATCGGGGCCGCCGGCGAAGATTATCCAACCCTCATGGCGGAATACGAGGGGTTGGTCGTCGACCGCGAATTCGCCGAAGAAAGCTATCGCGCCGCGCTGACGGCATTGGATGTGGCGCGCACCAATGCCGCGCGCCAAAGCCGATATCTGGCGGTCTATATCCAACCCACCCGTCCCGAAAGCGCGGCCTTTCCGCGGCGTGGCGTCATTCTGGGGCTGTCGGCCCTGTTCCTTGTGTTGGGCTGGTCGATCCTGGCGTTGATCTACTATTCGATCCGCGATCGGCAGTAGACCGGCGTAGAGGGCACACGCGATGATCCGGTTCGAGAACCTGACCAAGAGTTTCATGGTCAACGGGCGGCGCAAGATCGTGATCGACGACCTCAACCTGACGCTGCCCACGGGGCGGTCGCTGGCCCTGCTGGGGCGCAACGGGGCGGGCAAATCGACCCTGATGAACATCATCGCCGGCAACATGCGCCCCGACCACGGCCGGATCGTGACCGACGGCACGATTTCCTGGCCGGTCGGTTTTGGCGGCTCTTTCCATCCGGAACTGACCGGAGCCCAGAACACACGCTTTCTCGCGCGGGTCTACGGTGTCGATACGGATGAACTGATCGCCTTTGTCCGCGATTTCGCCGCGCTGGGGCAGCATTTTTTCATGCCCGTGCGCACCTATTCGTCGGGCATGAAAAGCCGGCTGACCTTTGGCCTGTCCATGGGCATCCGGTTCGACCTGTACCTCGTCGACGAGGTCACGGCCGCCGGGGATGCCGCCTTCCGCGCCAAGAGCAAGGCCGTTTTCGAGGCCCGCATGGCCGAGGCCGGGGCCATCATGGTAAACCACAACCTCGGCGAATTGCGCGACTACTGCCAGGAGGCCATCATTCTGGAACATGGTCGATTGCAGTATTTCGCCGATATCGACGAGGCCATCGAGGTTCACAAACGCAACATGGGAACCTGAGCGGGCCCCGACGCCGTGCTTAACGCGCTCTGCGCAATTCCTGCTTTTCTCCTCAACTCCGTCAAGAAACCAACCATCTGACGTCCCGCCGCAGCGCCACGTTCGACCGCGGTGAACGGGACCGCACGGCGTTCTTTTCGAACGCACGGACACCCGGGGGGTTCTTGGCCCGCTGCCTGGTCGGCGCGGCCTGCGGCGACGCGAGGAACGGATGTCATATCTGATGGTGCGGGGTACGTTCGCGACCGGACAGACCGCGCTCGATTTCGGGATCACCGATCTGATGGTCACGACGGCTGCCGATGGCAGTCGCGTGCTGTATTCGACCTCGGGGCCGACAGGCGGGCTGAGCGCCTTTGATGTCGCGGGCGCGGCGGCGCCCGACCTGATGGATTTCACCCTTTATGACGGGGCATGGGCGGATGGCGCCCTGCACGAACTGACCCTGTTTGCCACCGAGACCGGGGCGGAACTGTTCGTTGCCGGCAATGGCGAGGATCAGCTGACCGCGCTGACCCTGTCGGACAGCGGCACCTTCGACCAGCTCACGCAGTATCAGGGGCTCGACGCGACCACGGCACGAATCCTCGACCTCGATCAACTGGACACCGAAACGCTGATCCTGTCTGACGCGGGCACCAACACGATACAGGTCTACGCGATTTCGCCTCAGGGCACCCTCGCCCGGATCGGGACGGTCGCGGATACCGAGACGACCTATGCGGCAAATGTCGTGTCCCTCGATACGCTCGCCAAGGACGACGCCACCTATCTGATCTCGGCCTGCCAGGCCGAGCACGGCGTCACGGCCTATCGCATCGCCGAAGAGGGACTGGTCGCGACCGGCAGCATCGGGATGGCCGAAGGTCTGGGCATCATGGTGCCAACGGGCGTTCAGGTCGCCACGATCGAGGGGCGAAGTTTCGTCGTCGTCGCCTCGGCACCCGGCGACGGCCAGGGCCAGTCCGGCGCGATCAGCATTCTGGAACTTGGCGCCGACGGGTCTCTGACCCCGACCGATCACGTCATCGACACGACCCATACGCGCTTTGGCATGGTCAACAGCCTCGAGGTCATCGATGTGGACGGCCGCATCTATGTCCTTGCGGGCGGCGGCGATGACGGGCTGACCCTGTTCACACTTCTGCCGAACGGGCGCCTTCAGATGCTCGATGTGCTGGCTGACGATTTCCGGACAGGGCTGAGCAACGTGACGGCGATGGCCACGCATGTCGAGGGCAATGCCCTGGAAATATTCGTCGCCTCGCAAGCCGAAGGCGGCATCACCCAACTGGCCATCGACCTGTCGCGACAGGGTGCCCAACTTGTCGCCGAAAGGGGCGGCGGGGCGCTGACGGGAACCGAGGCGGACGACATCCTGTTGGGCGGGGCTGGCGCCGACCTGTTGCAGGGTGGTGCGGGCCGGGACCTGATCGAGGACGGCGCGGGGGCAGATACGCTGCGGGGCGGGGCGGGGGCGGACACCTTCATTTTCCGCGCGGATGGCGAGCTTGATATCATCGCCGATTTCGAACCGGGCATCGACCGTATCGATCTGTCCGGTTGGTCCATGCTCTACGATCCGGCGCAATTGACGATCACGTCGACGTTGACCGGCGCGCTCATCGAATGGCGCGGCGAGACACTGGAAATCCTGACGACCACCGGCCAGAGTCTGACATCAGGCGACATTTTCGACGCCTTTCTCTTTGCGCCCAACCGGATACCGACCGTCAATCTGCCACTAGAAAGCGCGGGGGAAACCATCTTCGGAACGAGTGGTGACGATCGGCTGGATGGGAGTGAGTACGGCGACACCCTGCGCGGCGAGGCCGGCGACGATTATCTTTTCGGCGACCGCGGCGACGACCATCTGGAAGGCGGCAACGGCACCGACACGCTGCTCGGCGGGTCTGGGTCGGACACGTTGGAGGCGACGGGGGGCAATGGCAACCTGCTGCGTGGCGGGGCCGGCGACGATGTGCTGATCGGCGGCTGGGGCTCCGATATCCTGCAGGGCAACGATGGCGCGGACAGTTTCTCGGGCGGGACCGGGGCGGACGATCTCTATATCGACGGTCAGGACACGTTCTTCGACGGCGGCGGTGGCTATGACCGGCTGATCGCGGTGGATCCGGGCGGCGTGAACGTGGCGCTGTCGGGCACCAATATCGAGCGGGTCATCGGCGGCACCGGCGATGATGTCTTCGACGGCACCGGCGTGGCCCTGGGCCTCGTGATCTCGGGCGAAGGCGGCAATGACACGCTGACGGGCGGCTCGGCGACGGACCAGGTGTCGGGCGGCGCGGGCGACGACGTGCTGATCGGCGGCGGCGGGGACGATTTCCTGTTCGGCGACGGCGGCTCGGATTCCTTCGAGGGCGGCGCGGGCGACGACCGGTTCTTCGCCGAAAGCATCGACCAGTCCTTCGATGGCGGGGCCGGGTATGACCGCCTGTTCCTGCTGGACAACGGCGATTTCACCTTCGCGCTGGCCGGCACGGGGATCGAGCGGGTGAATTCCGGCGATGGCAACGACGTACTGGACGCCACCGGCGTGACGGACGCGGTGGTTCTGTCGGGGGCCGGCGGCAACGACGCGCTGACCGGCGGGTCGAACAACGACGTGCTGGCGGGGGGCGACGGGCAGGACACGCTGGAGGGCGGCTCCGGGTTCGACTCGTTCTTCGGCGGGGCCGGGGCGGACAGCTTCGTGTTCGAGGACGGCAGCGGCGTCGACTTCCTCGTGGGCTGGGAAGACGGGCTCGACCTGCTCGATTTCAGCGGCCACGCGCAGGTGAACGGGCTGTCGGACCTCACGATCACCGACAACGGCGTCAACAGCCGGATCGAGTTCGCCGACGGCGACGCCCTCATCGTCATCGGATACACCGGCGGCTTCGACGCGTCGGATTTCATGTTTTCCTGACAGACAGGAGATCAGACAGCGCCCGTCGTCACCTTGGGCGCAATACCGCAACATGTTGGAACCCGCTTAGAACTGCAGGCTCGATCTCCATGACCTCGAAGAACTCGGAAAATTTTCGGTGCCACCATGAATCCGACGAAAAGACCTGTCGATAGTAATCGTCATCCGAAATGAACCCTTGAAGTTCATGGTTTTGGTCGGCGTCAAACAATTCCCCACTCAGTACAGCGCGCAATTCATTCGGACGACGTGAGAGATAAGACACGGCATTCGAGGTTCCATGAAATGACAATAGCGCCAAACTCTCGGGGCGCAAAAGCCGTGCGATTTCGGCCAGCCATAGATCGATGGACTCCTCCTTCAAATGCGACAACACCGAACAGGCGTAAACAAGATCGAATGTTGCGTTCGGAAGGGGCGTGGGAGGGGAGGTTTCCACATGCAGATAATCGCCCGCCAAATTGTCGGAACACCAATCTACATTATCCTTGTCGATATCAATACCCGTTAGCCGAAACGTGCGATCCCTTTCGAAATGCCGCGCAACGCGGCCGCAACCCACACCCCAGTCCAACACGTGAACTTCGGATGTCGATGCCCCGCATCCATAGCGTTGGAACAGCTTTTGAATGACCTCGTACGCTGCTTTGCCGCCATTGAGAAAAGACGCGCGGTTGGCCTGTGCGCTTGCGACACGCCGAATTCGCGTATCATCAGGCAATTGAGCGAGCATATCGCGGTTCGTGAAATTCCACTGATCCCGATAATGCGCAGCATCTGACATATTGCCATTGAGGGCACGAAGATGGAACTGGGCCCAACCCTCGACTTGTGAGAACGGAAAGCGATATTTGTGGCACACCACGTTTTGGGGCGGCATGAACCAGTGGGTCCGACCGAAATGCGTGTCGTAATCGGTTTCGAGCAACACCCCCGACGCCCCGTTGCACAAGAGGTCCACGCGGACGGGCGTTCTGATCGAAAGCGGGAAAACAAATCCTACATCGGCGTATATCGAACCGTCCTTGATACCGATTTCGTAGATCCGCCATTTTCCGGCGCCCAAAGCGGTTTGCATCGCTGAAAGAAGGTCGCCAGTCTGATAAGCCTCTTCAAAATCGTGGGTATCGATATGAAAGACCTTTTCGCCATCAACTGATTTCGCAGCGAGCTTATGTTCGGCCAGTTGATCGAAATGCAGGGCCAATTGATCGAGGGGCACATCGCGCACGCCCGCCGCTAGCTTGCCGAGACAGTCCGAGTCTACGTACAGATCGACATCTTGATCAATCGGTTGATCAAGGCGAAACTGGGCATTGGGGTCAAGGCGCATCTTCTGGTCCTTTACCGAAGGCTACGGAAGAAAATCCGAATGCTTGCTGTCGAACTGCAGAGCGCTGGGCATTTCGAACAGGAATGATTCATCGAAATTGTCTCTCATGAATGGCTTGTAGAGTGAATAGCAGGCGCGCAGTCGTTCAATGAGTGTCTGACACTGAACTTCCGATAGAGGGTAGCGCGCCGGAAGGTCGGGATCGAAACTTGCCGCCTTCAGGAAGCGGATCAGGTCCGAGCGGTCCGGTTCGACGAGCCCGGCCCGATTGGCCTGGCGCACGATCTCGACAACGGAAAACGGCAGGCTGACATTCTCGCGAAACGGCAAAGGTGCCAGTTCGACGTTGTCTACCCCCAGAGTAGCCAGAAAATCGGCTTCGAGTGTGCCCCCGATCCATTGCGGTGGATCGTAAGGGCACAAGATCAGCCTTGGTGCCTGTAACCAGTCGCGAAGAAGGGCATGATAGGACACATCGTAGGGGGATGGATCGCTTCCTATCGGGTGCGTCCATTGTACCTTTTGATCACGGACCACTTCGTTGAAGACGCTGACCAGTTGCGCGCAAGGATTGCGCAGGTATGCCACGACGGTCACGTCATGCGGGGCCAGCACCTCGAGGAATCCGGAAACATCAAAGGCCTCTTCCGCGAACATTTCCGAGCTGAAGATAACCGTATGATGATGCTCAGAGGACAGGCAGTCGTCCAGAAAGTGGGCGACCTTGTCGCTTGTTTGTCCCTTGCGCCAACCGACCGCCACCGGATGATGATTGGGCCATTCTTCGTCAAGACATCGGTAAAGCACGCCCTCGGCACCCAGTTCGCCGCGGTTCTGATACAGGAAACGTTGCAGCGACGTCGTTCCGGTCTTGTGCAGTCCGATATGAACGAAAACCCGTTTCATTCTGGTTTCCGGGCGGCTGTGATCAAACCGGGCTGGGGATCAGTCATGGCGCACCCAGGAAATCTCGGCAGCTTTCAAAGTGCCGGTGTTGTTGGAGGATGGTTTCGGGCGCGAGATCAACAAGGTTCCGAACCGTCGATTGCACGCGCGTGATCTCGTCCAGATGTCGCTTTATGTCGGTAGTCTGGGTGATGCTGTCCTCGTGATATCTATGCGCGTTCAAGCTTTGGGGCGTGTAACAGACCTTTGCGGAGCGCGTCAGACACATTTCCACGTACAGCCGCCAATCACCTGCGATGCGGTACGAGTCCAGTTCATCGCCCAACGTCTCGAAAGCAGCGAGCAACGCGCCCCGATGGAACACGACCGCCGATGCATTGAGGATGACGTTCTTGATCGAAAGGCAGCTGCGAAGAAAGCTTTCGGCGTCCATGTCGAAGGGGTTCGAGAAATCGGCACCTTCGATATCATCGAGGTGCGCCATGTAGCTGTCAGATATCACCTTGCCTTGGGTATTCACGCGCGTGCTGTCGCAAAACCCGATGATCGCACCGGACTTGGTCATTCGGGGGAGCAGAGTTGCGACCAGCTCCGGGTCGGCAATGTCATCAGCTTCGGCCAACCAGATGTATTCGCCATGTGCCATTTCCGCAGCGCGCCGCCATTGCCGGAAGGCCGAGCCGGAGTTTGTCTCGTTAACCACGACATCCATTTCGCGCCGGGCGGTCCTCGCCACATCGCAGGCGATCGTGACGCTGTCATCGCGGGACGCATCATCAAGCAGCAACACTTCTCTGAGCGGGTGGGTTTGCGCAAGCACGCTATTCACACGCAGCGGCATGTAACGTTCGTAGTTGTAACTGAGGATGGCAGCGGACACGGATGGCAAATCCGGGACAAGCCGCTGCAGCAGGTCGAAAACGTAGGTGGAGAAATCGAACGAGGTTTCGACGTCTTGCTTACGCGCAGCGGCCTGCGTGGCGCGAACCTCCGGCGGCACATTCACGGCGTCAATGATCGCAGCGCTCACGCCTTCTGTAAGGGCTCTGTCCAAAAGAACCCCGTGTCGTTCGATCAAGGCGTCACAGCCCCCGCACCCGCGATGCCCGACGACCGGCAAACCCCATGCAAGCGCCTCGATCACGACAGAGGGGAACGGATCCTCGCGCGACGAAAGATAGAAAAGATCGGCCGCGGCGTAGAACCGCCCGACATCCTCCTGATGCCCGAGAATGCGGATCCGATCGGCCAACCCGGCCGCAACGATGTCCGGTTCGATCCAGATTTTCATCTCTGGCGCCACCGATCCGACCCAAACGAAAACCAGACCGGGGTCTGCGCGACACGCGGCAAGCGCTACGGCAACAAAGCGGTCAAGCCCCTTCCGCAGGTCGCCATAACCGACGCCGAGCACGATACTGTTCGCCGCGTCGGCGCCCAGTTCCGCACGCGTTGCTTCACGCGCCAAATCATCGGCTTCGGGCCTTTCGGCATAAGCCCCTTGCGGCGAGATCGCAGCCGAATTCGAAATCGGCCCGGTTAGATTTTCGAAACGCTCTTTCACAATGACTGCGGGGAAGACGACTTGATCGGCGTGTTCCGCAACCCGCCGCGCCGCGTCCTCCAGTCCGTTTTCCAAAATGATCCCCGGCAATTCGTGAATCAGTGAAACAACCCGCATCCCGGCGCGCTTGAGCTCGGGGCTGAGTTGCCCAGCGACAACCGTGTTGGTCAAAGCGCAGCGGACGCCGTGCATGTGCAGGCGCGCCAGATGCAACCTCAGGTCTTCTTCCGACGCACCGGGGTCAGCCAGGAAAACCTCGCCGATGGCCTCGTAATCCGGCAAAAGCGGCCCACCGCGCAAAAGCAGGAAATGCACCTTGACGCCCATCCTGGCGGAGAGGACCCGAGCGATGTGCAGCAGAAGCATCTGCGCACCATTCCGCTCTGCGTCATGGCCGACCAGCAAAACCTGGAGGTTGGATCCTCGGATCGATCCCATCTTGCCGAACGTGGCTCGCGCCAAGGCGTTGAGATAGGCGCCCCCGTGGTGAACATCAGGTTCGAGGGTGGCGCCCTCTGCCCACTCGTTCCAAGCATTCACGCAGACGATAGGATGCCCGAACACCGGATGTTGCCGCGCGTGCTCGACCAGCTGACGCATCCATGCCTCGAATTTATCCGGAGCCGCGCCATGCAGGATCATGCCCCGTCCGGGGCGGCGCGCCTCGTTATCCCACGAGGGCACTGCGGTCTTGATCAATGGAAAATCTGGCGCCGGCTCCCCGACAGAACGTTCGACAACCGCGTCAAAATCGAAAACATGGCCTCTATACCGATCGTCGATCCAAGAAAGACTGTCGTTGATCGGATCCAGCCCGTTCAGCAATTTGTGCGGCGGAAACTCGATGGCACCATCCAATCCGTAGTCCCCGGGATCGGTGTCGCCAAAGCCCTGTGCCATGAAGACCAGAGGGTCAAGGTCATGCGTTTGCCGAAAAATCTCGCGCCAGCGCGCGATGGTGGCTTTGGCGTTCGGAACATGGCCGGGACGATACAGGAACAGTAACGGGCGGCCCTCAAGCCGGATGTAACGGGGATCGATCATATGCCGGGCGAAATCGGCCACGAGGGCATCATCGTGATCGGGATCATAGGTTTGCGCCAGGAGCACATCGGTTTCCGCACCGTCCCACGTCCGTGTCCAATTCTCGTTCGCCCACATGAGGCAAAACGGAAACTCGAGGCTCGGGTCATCCAGGAACGCCTCGACCGGGTCGTCGAGCACGCGCGTTGCGTCGAACCAGTAATGATAGAAACAGAACCCGTGAATTCCGGCAGCCCGCGCCATCTGGATCTGCTGCTTGAGGACGTCCCTGTTAGAAAGATCGTAAAACCCCAGATCGCGTGGCACGCGCGGTTGCAGATGGCCCTCGAACCGGGGCAGCGCCCGTGGAAGGTTGCGCCATTCGGTAAAGCCATCTCCCCAATGCCGGTCGTTCACGGGGTGACGATGGAATTGCGGAAGGTAGTAGCTCAGAACCATCGCAGCAGGCTCTCCATCGACACCGATGGACGGGTCGACGTCTTCGAAAAATGGGCCTGGAGACAGGGCGCTGTGATGCGCGTCGTAGAGTCCCTGGGCCGCGTGACCGAGCGGCGTCAGGCGGCGACGCTCAAAGCGACCAGTCAGACAGTAGTGAACGAATGGGTTCACGCCGGCCTCTGCGACATCCTCGTTCGTTGCAAGATAGTGGCGCGTGGAAAACCACGGCACTGGATCTCGACCTTCGCGCCATCCTTCCGACAGGTAGTGTTCGATCGGATCGTCGGGCACGTCTGCTCGTCGAAAGCTGGCCCGGTAGAAAGCCTGATCGAACCACGGTGTGACAGCATCGTAGTCCGAGGGTTTGACTGATCCGGACCGTTGAAGCGGATGGGTCGGATTTCCTTCGGGCGGCACGGGCGCGCGCCCTTCGGCGCGTCCATAGAGTGCATAATGCAGCAAGGGGTTCATGCCGCTTTCGGCAACATCCGGATTCGCGTCGAGATAACCTTTGGTTGAAAACCAACGTGCCGGATCGAAGCCACGCTTCCATCCGACATCCAGGTAGTGGCGGGCGAGTTCGTCATCGCTTATGGCCGGCTCGGACGAATTCACGCCGTAGAATGAAGCGTCGAAAAGATCGCGTATGGCATCGACGGGGTCAATGCGCGCTGATCTGTTGCCGAGGGCCGACAGGTATTTCGATAGCATGTCAACGCCTTGGGGTTGTCGCGAAAATCCAGAACCGTTCGAGCTTGCGGTAATTCAACGATAAGGTCACCGCAAGCGCGCCGGCTGGAATAATCTGTGCGTCACACCGATGTAGCCCAGCCAGGCATGCTGATCGAGACGTGTATGTCGAACCGCACCCTACACGAAGTCGAAATCCGACGCGTCGAAGCCGCCGGTGTATCCGATGACGATGAGGGCGTCGCCGTCGGCGAACTCGATCCGGCTGTTGACGCCGTTGTCGGTGATCGTGAGGTCCGACAGCCCGTTCACCTGCGCGTGGCCGCTGAAATCGAGCAGGTCGAGCCCGTCTTCCCAGCCCACGAGGAAGTCGACGCCGCTGCCGTCCTCGAACACGAAGCTGTCCGCCCCGGCCCCGCCGAAGAACGAGTCGAACCCGGAGCCGCCCTCCAGCGTGTCCTGCCCGTCGCCCCCCGCCAGCACGTCGTTGTTCGACCCGCCGGTCAGCGCGTCGTTGCCGCCGGCCCCCGACAGAACCACCGCGTCCGTCACGCCGGTGGCGTCCAGTACGTCGTTGCCATCGCCGGAATTCACCCGCTCGATCCCCGTGCCGGCCAGCGCGAAGGTGAAATCGCCGTTGTCCAGCAGGAACAGGCGGTCATACCCGGCCCCGCCATCGAAGGACTGGTCGATGCTTTCGGCGAAGAACCGGTCGTCGCCCGCGCCGCCCTCGAAGGAATCCGAGCCGCCGTCGCCGAACAGGAAATCGTCCCCGCCGCCGCCGATCAGCACGTCGTCGCCCGCGCCGCCCGACACCTGGTCCGTCGCCGAGCCGCCCGTCAGCGTGTCATTGCCGCCTTCGCCCGAGATCACGAGGCCCAGGGCCACGCCGGTGCCGTCGAAGACATCATCGCCGGTGCCGCCGATGACCCGCTCGATATTGGTGCCCGACAGCGCCACGTTCACGCCGCCCGGATCCACCGCGATCAGCCGGTCATAGCCACCGCCGCCGTCGAAGAACGTGTCCTGACCGTCGATATAGAGATCGTCCGCCCCGGTCCCGCCCGAGAAACTGTCCGCGCCATCGTTGCCCTGCAGGATATCGGAGCCCCAGCCGCCGATCAGCACATCGTCGCCGGCCCCGCCACGCAGCAGGTTGCCATTGCCCCCCGTCGCCTCCAACGTGTCCGACCCAGACCCGCCCTCAAGCGTATCAGTGCCGTTGCCGCCTTCGAGCGTGTCATTGCCGTCGCCGCCACCGATGCTGTCATCGCCATCGCCGCCATTGGCGAAATCATCACCGTTCGCGAGAAACACCGAATCGTTGCCGCCGCCGAGGTTGAGCGAGTCTTCGCCGTTGAGCGCGAACGGGACACCGTCCTCGCTGAGAAAGCCCTCGGGGAGAATATCGTTGTTGAACGAGCCGTTATAGGTCCAGTTCACGGCGCTGAAGAACGCCTCGAGCGCGCCCAGCGAGCCGCCAACCTCGGCAAAGGCTGCAGCAGACAGTTGCGCAGCGTCGACCGTGCCGGAGAAACTGCCCACGAACGTGCCGTTGATCGTCACGTTGACATTGGTGACCGTGCCGCCAGTCAGGAAAGTGCCGAACGCGTCGGTGCCATAGGTCAGTCCGGTGCCCGTGACCGCGTAGACAATCGTCTCTCCACCGCCGACGGAAATGCTGGTGAACCCGGTCGACGTCTGCCCGGCCTGGATCTCGGCGTCGATCACGAGGTCCGACAGCGCCCCCTCGACATCCTGCAACGCAAGACCGGCCGCCTGACCGGCCGCGGAAATGTCGATGGTGATCGCATTGGGCGTCGTGACCGGCGGGGGCGGTGTTTCGCCGACGAAGAGAACCTTGCCTTGAAGCTCACTCGTGTTGGTGACCCCCGCAAAGGTCAGGCTGTTGCCGGACCCGAAATCCAGGAACAGATCGCCGTTGATCGTCTGAGCCCCAGCCAGAAGGCCGGCAATGGTGCCGCCCCAGATGGCAGGGTCGATGAACACGAGGTCTTCGGCCGTGAAGTCGAGGATCCAGTCATTGCCGCCATCGAAGATGAAATGGTCGGCGCCGCTTTCCCCGCTCAACTCGTCATTGCCGAGGCCACCGTTCAGCGTGTCGCTGCCGGTGCCACCTTCGAGTGTGTCATTGCCCTCTTCCCCGAGAAGCATGTCGTCGTCATACGCGCCGCGCAACGTGTCGTTGCCGGCGCCGCCATACACGCTATCGTCGCCGAAGGACCCCCAGACGCTATCGTTTCCACGCCCGGTCATGACAATGTTGCCGTAGTCGTTGCCCCAGATATCGTCATCGCCATCGCCGGTCGCGATATTCTCGATCTCGTCGTTGCCGAAATCCACCCAGCGCACGGTGTCAACGGCCAGGAATCGGACGCCCGTGAACAACCCGACATCCCACAGGACGTCACCCGTGACCGCCGCAAGGTTCAGCCAATCGGTGCCGCCATTGGTGTCGGTCATGTCGCCACGAGTGCCCTCAACGGCCTCATAGGACAGGAAATCATCGGTGAAGTGGTAGACGTCATCATTGTCGGGCGTCGTGCCCGCAAATTCGAGGCCGAAGCCGGTATAGAGACCGTCATCAAGATTAACGGTGTCGCTGATGGTAATGGTCCATAGCCCGTAGCTGTCCATGCCCATCGCAGCGGTCACGCCGAAGGTGTACCCGGCGAATGCCGTGCCCTCGATGAAATTGCCGAAGCGATCCGTATAGCCGCCATTGTTGTCGTTCAGGATGAACTCGGTCCCGTCGGGCGCGGTGAGAACGATTTCCAGGTCGGCAGACCAGCTGTGGCTGCCATCAACGATGACATAGATATGCTCGATATCCATCGTCTCGGACACGAAGATCGTGTCTACGACCGGCGGCTGGGTCGAGGAAATCGTTTCGGCAAACGCGGGCGAGGTATAGTAGCTGAGGCTTTCGACAACGTTGGACGAGTCCTGCGGCACCGGAAAGAACTCGGACCACACCTCGGCCATGCGAACCGCGGCGAAGGCATCGATCATGCCGTAGCCGTAGTTGTTATGGTAGCTCATGCCACCGCCGTTCCAGTTATCGGCCCCGTTCGCGAACCAGCTATAATCCTCGAAACCGGCCGCAGCGCTGCCATAGGCCGAGCCCGTATGCGAGGCCGACATTGCCATGATCTGCTGCACATCCCGCCACCCGAGGTTCGGGTTGGCCTGCAGGATCAGTGCCGCGACACCGGACACGACCGGGGCCGAAGCCGACGTTCCATTGAAGCCGAAATTGTAGTCGCCGGCCTCATAGCCTGCGAAACCCTCGCGGTCGGTGGTCACAGCCGCCGACGGTGCGGTGATCAACAGGTTCACGCCGTAGCTCGAATAGTCCTCGGTGAAGCCATTGGCATCAGTCGCGCCGACAATGATGGCTTCGTGCAAGACACTGAACGGATCATTCTGCGAGCTGTGGTCGACATTCCGGCCGGAATTACCCGCCGATTTCACGACGATGGAGCCGAGACCGCCGCGCCCATTCTCGACCGCGAACATCATGTCGGCGGCAAAGGTCGACGCCCATCCCCCGCCGTTGATATCGAATGTCGAGTAGAACCCGCTGTAGCCCCAGCTGTTGTTGATGACGTCGAACTGGGACATATCGCGCAACGCCGCGCTGCCGAATGCGTCGTTCAGGAAATCGACCCCGACCAGATCCGCGCCCCAGGCAACGCCGACACCGCCCTCGTTGTTGTTTTCGGCCGCAATGATGCCTGCAACACTGGTACCGTGCGCATCGCCCGAAAAGTTCGGGTCGCCGTTATCGTACGAAAGCTCGGAACCATAGTCGTAGTTGCCGTCCAGATCGTCATGCGTGTCTTCAACCCCGTCATCGTAGACGGCCACCAACACCCCATCGCCGGAATACTCAGCCCAGATGGTTTCGATGTCGCCGATCAGGTTAAAGTGCCACTGTTGCGAGTAAAGCGGGTTGGAGTTGTAGCTCATGGCAAAAACCTTGGGGTATGAATAAGTGCGGGGAATACCGTCGCCGTGGTTTTTAAGGTGTCTGCAACTTGTAATCAAGAAAAAGCAGCGACCGGAACGCGCGCTTTTTCAGGCCAGACAGGCCCGTGCCCGCCCCGCCGATGACCTTGTGCCTGTCTCGCGGCGGGGCTATTTCACGGAAACGCAATCTGAAGGACTGACAATGCCCAACCCCGCGCCGAGCCGACCGCGCCCCGTTGTCCTGTGCATTCTCGACGGGTGGGGCCTTGGGCCGACCGAGACCGACAACGCCCCGCGTCTGGCGGCAACGCCGAATTTCGATCGGATCCACGACACCTGCCCGCATGCGACGCTGACCACCCATGGCCGGGCAGTTGGTTTGCCCGAGGGGCAGATGGGCAATTCGGAAGTCGGGCACATGAATATCGGGGCCGGGCGTGTGGTGATGATGGACCTCGTGCGCATCGACGCCTCTATCGAGGATGGCAGTTTCGCGCACGAACCCGCCTTGGTCGAATTCATCGAGGCCCTGAAGAAAACCGGCGGCACGGCGCATCTGTTCGGGCTGGTGTCGGACGGGGGCGTGCACAGCCAGTACACCCATATGACCGAGGCCGCGCGGGTCATCGCAGCGGCGGGCGTGCCGGTGTGCATCCACGCCATCACCGACGGGCGCGACGTGGCGCCGAAATCGGCCAGCACCTTCATCGAGGATATTCAGGCCAACAGCCCCGAGGGCGTGCGCATTGCCACAGTGATTGGGCGCTACTTTGCCATGGATCGCGACAAGCGCTGGGACCGGGTCGAACGCGCGTTCAACGCCATGGTGCGCGGCAAGGATGCCGAGGGCACACTAAACGTAGCAGGCAATGCGACCGATGCCGTGGCCGAGGCCTATGGGCGCGGCGAAACGGACGAGTTCATCCAGCCCACCGTTGTGGGCGACTATGGCGGGATGGCCGATGGTGACGGCGTGTTCTGCCTCAACTTTCGCGCCGACCGCGCCCGCGAGATTCTCGCCGCCATCGGCGACCCGGAGTTCGACGGGTTCGACACGGGCGCGCGCCCCGATCTGGCGGGCAAGCTGGGCATGGTCGACTATTCCAAAAGCCACGATCGGTACATGACCACGGTCTTTCCCAAACAGCAGATCGTGAACACGCTGGCCGAATGGGTGTCGCAGCACGGGCTCAGGCAGTTCCATATCGCCGAGACCGAGAAATATCCCCATGTCACCTTTTTCCTGAACGGCGGCAAGGAACCGCCCGAGAAGGGCGAAGTGCGCTACATGGCGCAATCGCCCAAGGTGGCGACCTACGATCTGCAACCCGAAATGTCGGCCGGCGAGGTGACGGACCACCTCGTTGCGGCGATCGAGGATGACTATGACCTGATCGTCGTGAACTATGCCAATCCCGACATGGTCGGCCATACCGGCGATCTGGATGCCGCCATCGCCGCCTGCGCGGCGGTGGATGCGGGTCTTGGGTGCGCGCTGGACGCTTTGGAAAAGGCCGGGGGCGCCATGATCGTCACCGCCGATCACGGCAATTGCGAAACCATGGTCGATCCCGTGACCGGCGGCCCGCATACCGCCCATACGCTGAACCCCGTCCCCGTGATCCTTGTGGGTGGCCCCGAGGGGGCGCAGTTGCGGCCTGGCGGGAAACTGGCCGATCTGGCGCCCACCCTTCTGTCGCTGATGGGCCTGCCGCAACCGGCCGAGATGACCGGCCAAAGCCTGCTCACATGAAGCTGTGGGCACAGGCGATCCTGCTTGCAGCCGCGTTGCTGACCGGCGGGACGGGTCTGGCCCAGACGGATGCCGCCGAAACCGCCGCCCGCGCCGCGCGGCTGCTGGATGAGGCCGCCGCGTCCCTGGCCGACGCAGGCAGCGCGCGCGACCGGGTCGAGGCGTTGACGCAAACCGTGCGCGCCTACGAGGAGGGCCTCCTGGCGATGCGCGGCGGCGTTCGGCAGGCCGCCCTGCGCGAACGGACCATCCTGCTGCTGTTCGAGGCCGAGCGGGATCGTCTGGCCCGCCTGCTGGCCGTGCTGCAATCCATCGAAGCCGCCCCGGCCCCCCTTTTGCTTTTGCACCCCGAGGGGCCGGTGGGCACCGCCCGATCCGGCATGATCGTGTCCGAGGTCGCGCCCGCCGTCGCCGATCAGGCGATGGCGCTGCGCGCCCAGCTCGAAGAACTGGCCCTGCTCCGGGCCTTGCAGGAAAACGCCCTGCGGCAACTGGGCCAAGGGCTGGAGGGGGCCCAGCAGGCCCGCGCGGACCTGTCACAGGCCATTGCCGATCGCCGGGACTTGCCGCCGCGCTTTGACACCGACCCCGAGGCCATGCGCCAGATCTTGGAAAACGCCGACTCGCTCGACAGTTTCGCCGAGATCCTCAGCGCCGATCCCAGGGCAGATGCCGCCGATCGGCCGGACTTTGCGCAGGCGCGCGGCGCGTTGCGCCTTCCCGTGCTGGGTGCGTTGTTGCGCCGCTATGATGAAACGGATGCCGCCGGCGTGCGCCGCCCCGGTATCGTGCTGGCCACCTATCCCCGCGCCCTCGTCACGGCGCCCTGGCCCGCGACGATCCGCTACGCCGGGCCGCTGCTGGATTACGGGAATGTCATTATTCTTGAACCCGATGCAGATTACCTGCTGGTCCTGGGCGGTCTGGGCGATCTTTATGTCGTCGCGGGCCAACTGGTCGGCGGTGACACCGCGCTCGGGTTGATGCCAGGGCCGGTGGCCACTGGCGGCGAATTGATCGTTTCCGACGCGGAAGGCGGTGGTGCCGGATTGTCGGAAACGCTTTATATGGAGTTGAGAGAGGCTGGCAGCCCGGTCGACCCGGGCCAGTGGTTCATCATCGATTGACCGCACGGGCCCCGCAGAACAGACGGAACGAACGACAGACGGACAAGGACGCAAACCCATGAACAAGCTGATCGTCGCAGCCATCGGAGGCATCGCCGGGGGCGTGCTTTTGTCCACGCAGGTGGCCGGCCCCCTTTTGGCGCAGGAAGACGCGCGCAATGCCTCGGTCTACCAGCAGTTGGATCTGTTCGGCGACGTATTCGAACGCATCCGTGGCAATTACGTGGAGGAAGTGGACGAGGCCGCCCTGATCGAAGCCGCGATCAACGGCATGCTGACCTCGCTCGATCCGCATTCCAGCTATCTTCCGCCGCGTGACTTCGACAGCATGCAGGTGCAGACCCGTGGCGAGTTCGGTGGCCTCGGCATCGAGGTGACGCAGGAAGACGGGTTCGTTCGGGTCATCACGCCGATGGACGACACCCCCGCGATGGAGGCCGGTGTCGAGGCTGGCGACTTCATCACCCATGTCGATGGCGAGGCCCTGCTTGGCCTGACGCTGGAACAGGCCGTCGACCTGATGCGCGGTCCGGTCGGGTCCGAGATCGTGATCACCATCGTCCGCGAGGGCGAGGACGAGCCCTTTGACGTCACCATCGTCCGTGACCGTATCCAGTTGACCGCCGTGCGCCACCGGCTGGAGGGGAACACCGCGATCCTGCGGGTGTCGACCTTCAATGACCAGACCTTCCCGAACCTCGCCGAGGGCCTCGAGGAGATGATCGCCGAGGTTGGTGGCCTCGAAAACCTCAATGGCGTCGTTCTGGACCTGCGCAACAACCCCGGCGGGCTGCTCAGTCAGGCGATCCGGGTGTCCGATGCCTTCCTCGAACGCGGCGAGATCGTCTCGACCCGCGGGCGCGAAGCCGCCGATGGCGAACGCTACAACGCCACCGCCGGTGACCTGATCGACGGGTTGCCGATGGTCGTTCTGGTCAATGGCGGCTCGGCCTCGGCCAGCGAGATCGTTGCCGGCGCCCTGCAGGACCATCGCCGCGCCGTAATCGTGGGGACGAATACCTTTGGCAAGGGGTCGGTGCAATCGGTCATGCCGTTGCCGGGCAACGGGGCAATGCGGCTGACGACCTCGCTTTACTACACGCCGTCGGGCCGTTCGATCCAGGCCCTTGGCGTGGCCCCCGACATCATCGTCGAACAGCGCGATCCGGTTGAGATGCCCGAGGACGAAGACCGCCCCGCCCGGACCGAGGCATCGCTGCGCGGCGCACTGCAGAACTCGACCCTGACCGAGGACGAGTTGCGCCAGCGCGAGGAAGAGCGTGCCGAGGCCGAGGCGACGGCCCGCCTGCGCAACGAGGATTATCAACTGGCCTATGCCATCGACATCCTCACCGGTCTTGGCGCCCTTGGCCCAAGCGCCAACTAGGCCGATGACACCGGACGAGATCGCGGCCCTGCCCTATCGCCCCTGCGTGGGCGTGGTCCTGACGGACGGGCAGGGCCGTGTCTTTGCCGGCCAACGTGCCGACATGGACACCCCCGCCTGGCAGATGCCGCAGGGCGGGATCGACACCGGCGAAACCCCGGTGGCGGCGGCGTTGCGCGAATTGCGCGAGGAAACCGGGGTCAAGCGCAAGCATGTGACCGTCCTGGGCGAAACCGCCGATTGGCTGCCCTACGACCTCCCGCCCGAGGTGCTGCCCTATCGCGGCAAGTATCGCGGCCAGACGCAGAAGTGGGTGCTAATGCGGCTGGATGCCGGGGATGACGTGATCGACCTGACCCATGAAGATGTCGAGTTTTCCGATTGGCGCTGGATGACGGGCCGCGACCTGTTGGATCTGATCGTGCCGTTCAAGCGCGACATCTATGCCCGCGTCCTGACGGAATTCGAGTTGCGCTGACACCGACTCCAAATGAGAACAAAAGGTGAATATAATCCATCCCCATGGGATTCGCCGAGCTGAGCATCACCTCGAACTTCACCTTCCTCAGGGGCGGCTCGCACCCCGAGGAATACGCGCGGCGTGCCGCCCTGCTGGGGATCGAGGCCATCGCGATTGCCGATGAAAACTCGGTCGCGGGCGTGGTGCGGGCGTGGTCCGAACTGCGCAAGATCGAGGAAGAGATCGCCGATGCCAAATCCGCCCGCACCGACCCGATCGGCCCGCCCAAGCCCGCGCATCTGCCGGATCCGCCGCGCGCGCCCATCGACCATGTGCCGCGCCTGTTGCCCGCCGCCTGTCTGACACTGGCCGACGGGCTGCGCCTGACCGCCCTGCCCCGCGACCGCAGCGGCTGGGCCAGCCTGTGCCGCCTGCTGTCGGTGGGCAAACTGCGCGCGGAAAAGGGCGACTGCGTGCTGCATGTCGATGACCTGCTGGGGCAGGCGCGGGGGTTGGAGTTGCTGCTGCACGCGCCTGACCGCGCCACCCCCGACTGGCAACGCCCGGCAGACCGATTGGTGCGCGCGCTCGGGCCACAGATGAGCCTGCTGATGGCGCCGCGCTATGACGGGCAGGATGCCGCGCGTTTCGACGCCGCCGCGCGACTGGCCGACCGGCTGGGCCTGCCCACCGTCGCCTCGGCCCGGCCCCTGATGCATCACGGATCGCGGCGGCGGCTGACCGATGTTCTGACCTGCATCCGCGAGGGGCTGCGCGTCGAGGATCTGGGCACCGCCGCGCAGGCCAATGCCGAACAGCGCCTGCGCGGCGAGGCCGAGATGCGCCGGATCTTCGCCGGCCACGAGGACGCGGTTGCGCGCACGACGCAGATCGCCGCGCGCCTGCAATTCGACATCGCCAGCCTGCGCTACGAATACCCCTCGGAAATCGCCGATGGCGAAACCGCCGCCCAACGCCTGACCCGACTGGCGCAGGAGGGGCTGGCCTGGCGCTATCCCCAAGGCATCCCCGAGCGTGCGCAAAAACAGCTACAACACGAGCTGCGCCTGATCGCCAAGCTGAGTTACGAGCCCTATTTCCTGACCGTCCACGATATCGTCGCCTTCGCCCGGTCGCGCGGCATCCTGTGCCAGGGGCGCGGGTCGGCGGCCAATTCGATCACCTGCTACGCGCTTGGCGTGACCAGTGTCTCGCCCGAGATCGGGACCATGGTCTTCGAACGCTTCGTGTCCGAGGCGCGGAACGAGCCGCCCGATATCGACGTGGATTTCGAGCATGAGCGCCGCGAAGAGGTGATCCAGCACATCTATGAACGCTATGGCCGCCACCGCGCGGGCCTGTGCGCGACCGTCATCCACTATCGCGGCAAGCGTGCCGTGCGCGAGGTCGGCCGCGCCATGGGGCTGAGCGAGGATGTGCTGTCGGCGCTGTCCAGCCAGATCTGGGGGTCATGGTCGAAAACCGGCCCCGAGATGGACCGCATGCGCGAAATTGGCCTCGACCCCGACAGCCCGCGCCTGAAACAGACCATCCGCCTGATCGAGGAGATCATCGGCTTTCCCCGCCACCTGTCCCAGCATGTCGGCGGTTTCGTCATCACTGAAGGCCGCCTTGATGAACTGGTCCCCATCGAGAACGCCACGATGGAGGACCGCACCGTCATCTGCTGGGACAAGGATGACATCGACGCGCTCGGCATCCTCAAGGTCGATGTGCTGGCCCTTGGGATGCTGACCTGCGTGCGCAAGGCCTTCGACCTGCTGGCGATGCATCATCAGGCCGATTACACGCTGGCGACCCTCCCGCCCGAGGACCCGGCGGTCTATGACATGCTGTGCCGCGCCGACAGTCTGGGCGTGTTCCAGGTGGAAAGCCGCGCGCAGATGAACTTCCTGCCCCGCATGCGCCCGCGCTGTTTCTACGACCTCGTGATCCAGGTCGCGATCATCCGCCCCGGCCCCATTCAGGGCGACATGGTTCACCCCTTCATCCGCCGCCGCAACGGCGAGGAGGAGGTGAGCTTTCCCTCGGACGCGTTGGGCCGCGTGCTGGGCAAGACGTTGGGCGTGCCGCTGTTCCAGGAACAGGCGATGCAGATCGCCATCACCGGCGCGGGATTCACGCCGGAAGAAGCCGACCGCCTGCGCCGCGCGCTCGCCACCTTCAAGAAGCATGGCAATGTCAGCGAATTTCGCACCCGGTTCCTGCGGGGCATGCGCGCCAATGGCTATGACGACGAATTCGCCGAGCGGTGCTTTTCCCAGATCGAAGGCTTCGGCAGCTACGGCTTTCCCGAAAGCCACGCCGCCAGTTTCGCCCTGCTGGTCTATGCCAGCGCCTGGCTGAAACGGCATCACCCCGGCATCTTCGCCTGTGCCCTGCTCAACAGCCAGCCCATGGGCTTCTACGCCCCCGCCCAGATCGTGCGCGACGCCCGCGAACACGGGGTGGAGGTACGGCCCATCTGCGTGAATCGCAGCCACTGGGACAACATGATAGAGCGGACCGAGACAGGCGACTTGGCCCTACGGTTGGGGTTTCGGCAAATCAAGTCGATGCGCGAGGACGACGCCGATTGGCTGATCGCGGCGCGCGGCAACGGCTATACCTCGGTCGAGGATGTCTGGCGGCGCGCGGGCCTGGACGCGCGCAGCCTGACCATTCTGGCCGAGGCCGACGCCTTTGCCAGCCTGGGCCTGACCCGGCGCGCGGCGCTATGGGCGGCACGGGCCCTGACCCCCAAGCGTGAATTGCCCCTGTTCGCCGGCGATCTGGATGGCGAAGCGATCGTGGAGCCCGCCGCCCATCTGCCCCGCATGACGCAAGGCGAAGAGGTGGTCGAGGATTACGTGTCGATGCGCTTGACGCTGCGCGCGCATCCCGTGGCGCTGATCCGCCATCGCCTGAGCCCGCGCATCGATCGCCGCCTCCTGAAAGGCCCCGCTCAGATCGGGTTGTTGCCCAAAAGGCCCGATGCAACGCGATAGGCGCGTGGCCTACAGCCCGAATTTGTCACGATTGTGCCCGACGCCCTTCATCACGCGCACCAGTTCCTCGCTGATGCCGCCCTCGCTCAGGGCGTGCCCGGCATTGCGGATCATGTGCAGCCGCCCCAAGGACCATCCGGCCGCCAGGCGATGCGCCGAAAGCGGCGGGCAAATCATGTCATAGCGGCCCTGCACGATGGTGCCGGGGATATGCGCGATGCGGTGCAGATCGCGCAGGATCTGACCGTCTTCCTCGAGAAAACCTTTATTCAGGAAATAGTGGTTTTCCAGCCGCGCAAAGGCCCGTGCGTAATCCGCAGGGCTTTCGCCGACCATACCGTCGCTATCCATCGAGGCCAGAGCATTCTCCCACGCCGCCCAGGCCCGGGCATAGCGCGTCTCGACCATCAGATCCCCGGAAAACAGCCGCCGATTGTAGGCCGCGATCAGATCGCCGCGCTCGTCCTCGGGGATGGGGGCGACGAATCGGGCCCACTGATCCGGCCAGAATTGCCCGGCACCGCCGCCGTAGAACCAATCCAGCTCGCGCTGCATCGACAGGAACACCCCGCGCAGGGCCAGGTAGCCCACCGCCTCGGGATGCGCTTCGGCATAGACAAGGGCCAGCGTGGCCCCCCAGCTGCCCCCGAACACGGCCCATCGGTCGATGCCCAGCGTATTCCGAATCCGCTCGATATCGGCGACCAGATGCCATGTGGTGTTGTCGTTGACGCCCGCATGGGGGCGCGATCGGCCACATCCGCGCTGATCGAACAGGATGATGCGCCAATCCTTGGGGTCGAAATAGCGCCGCATGGCCGGACTGCCACCCCGCCCCCCGGCCCGCCATGCAGCACGACAACAGGCGCCCCCTTGGGGTTGCCGCATTGTTCGACATAGATGTGATGCCCCCCGCCGACCTCCAGCATACGCTGGTCGAACGGGTCGATCGGCGGGAAAAGATGGGCGGCTGCGCGCTTTTGGCCAGAGAACTTGTCCATGGGCTTCCTATATAGACCCTGCAGACACAGGCACCACCAAACTCGCACCAAGCCGGGGGGATGTCCATGAACACAACAACTCAAATCGTCGATACGGTCGAACCTGCCGAAATCGCCAAGTTCGAGGCCATGGCCGCCGAATGGTGGGACCCCCATGGCAAGTTCAAGCCGCTGCACGAGATGAACCCGGTCCGTCTGGATTACATCACGATGCAGATCGCCGCCGAGTTCGGGCGCGACCTGACCGCCGAGACCCCGTTCGAAGGGCTGCGTCTGCTGGATATCGGCTGTGGCGGCGGGCTTTTGTCGGAACCGATGGCGCGGCTTGGGGCCACCGTGGTCGGGGCCGACGCGGCCGAGCGCAACATCCCCGTTGCGCGCATCCATGCCGAACAGTCGGGCCTGAACATCGACTATCGCCACACCACGGCCGAGGCGCTGGCAGCGGCGGAAGAGCAATTCGACGTGGTGCTGAACATGGAAGTGGTCGAACATGTCGCTGACCCGCTGGCCTACCTGACGGCCTGTCGCCAGCTTCTGAAGCCCGGCGGGCTGATGGTGTGCTCGACGCTCAACCGCAACCCCAAAAGCTTTGCCCTGGCCATCGTCGGGGCCGAATATGTCATGCGCTGGCTGCCAAAGGGCACGCATGAATGGTCGAAATTCATCACGCCCGACGAGTTGTATGACCTGATCCGCAACGCGGGCCTCGACCCGGTGGACCGCAAGGGGTTTGTCTTCAACCCGATCGCCTGGCGCTGGTCGATCTCGGACAGGGACCTGTCCGTCAACTACGTCACGGCCTCGACAAAACCCGCTTAAACGCCTTCGTCATCCTCAAGGCGCAGGCGCAACTCCCGGATCACCGGCAGCGCCTGTCGCACGCGGTCGGCGCCGATTTCGCGCACGGTCTCGGCCAGAATTGGCGCGATGGCGTCAATGGCCGCCTCTCGGGCGCGCAGGCCCGATGTGCTGATGGCGACCATCTTGCGTCGCGCGTCGTCCCAATCGGGGCGGATATGGATGTGACCAGCCCATTCCAGACGATTCAAGGTGTTGGTCATCGCGCCGCGGGTGACATGGAACACCCGCGCCAGTTGCGCCGGCGATTTCTCTTCGCTGGATCGCGCCAGGTGGTTGAGCACCGAGAAATGGCTCAACTCCATGCCTTTGGGCAGCGCGCGCGACAAACGGTTGCGCGCCAACTGGTCGGCCATGAACATTTCGCTGAACAGGGCGACAGACAGCGGATCATCGGAATTGGACATGGCACATGTTCAACGGTTCACGGTCCATCGCGCAAGGGACGCGTGGTCGCGTCAGGTCAGCCCCCGGCGATGATCGGGTCCAGTTTTCCGTCCCGTTCCAGCGCGGCCATATCGTCATATCCGCCGATATGAT
Source organism: Roseibacterium elongatum DSM 19469 (assembly GCF_000590925.1). Classification (NCBI taxonomy): domain Bacteria; kingdom Pseudomonadati; phylum Pseudomonadota; class Alphaproteobacteria; order Rhodobacterales; family Roseobacteraceae; genus Roseicyclus; species Roseicyclus elongatus. The sequence goes on from NZ_CP004372.1 coordinate 940,257, forward strand.
GCGCCCCGACGAAGATCTGCGGCACCGTGTGACGCCCATTGGCGCGCTGCAGCATCTCGGTCCGCTTGGACGGGTCCTGCATCACGTCATATTCCACAAAGCTGAGGCCCTTGCTCTGTAACATCCGCTTGGCGGCATGGCAAAAGCCGCAAAAGGGCGATGTGTAGATCTCGATGGTCGACATGCCGCGCTATCCTTTTCGCTCGTCACCGGGGCAACCTAGGCATCTCGCGACACGCGGGCCAGAGCGATCACGCCAATTTCTTTGGCGCCGGCCATGCGGCAGGCCTCGGTCGCGGCGGCAAAGGTCGCGCCAGAGGTCATAACATCATCGACCAGGACGATATCGCGCCCTTTCAAACAGTCGCCATGGCGCGGATGTGGCCGAATCGCATCCGTGAGGTTGCGAAACCGCGCCTCGCGGTCGCGTCCGTCCTGTGACGGCGTGGCGCGCACGCGCAGCAGGGCCTGCGGGGCGACCTCGACACCCGCTTCGCGCCCGAAAGCCTGGGCCAGCAGGGCCGACTGGTTGTAGCGCCGCTGCGCCAACCGCCGCCAATGCAGGGGTATCGGCACCAGTAGCGGCGCCCCCCGCACCAGATCCGCCCCCACCCTCGCCAACCACGGGCCAGAGGCCCGCGCAATCTCGGCCCGGTCGCCATGCTTGAGGCCAAGCACCAGCCTGCGCCCGACCCCGCCATAGCCCATCACCGCACGCCCGGCCGACCATGGGCGCGCGATCTGATGGCATTCCTCGCAGATCAGTGCCTCGTCATCGGCGGCCTGCCCCGGCAACGCAACGCCGCACAGGTCACAGGAGGCGCCCAGAATGAACGGTGTGTCGGCCCAGCAGGATCCGCAAATGGCGAAATCGCTTTCCACCCGCGCGCCGCAATTCAGGCATTCCGGCGGAAACACCGCATGGAGCATAGTTTGCAATCTCAACTTCGCCCCCTAAGTTGCGTCGGGTCACGGAACAGGACAGACCTCGATGACCCGCCCCGACCAACAGCCCCGCCTGGTGGATGCCGGCGCGCTTGCGCAGCGCCGCGCCCGCGCGCGGTTGGACCGGGCCGGGTTCCTGCACGACGAGGCGATGGTCGAGATCGAGGAAAGGCTCATCGACGTTAACAGAAGGTTTACGTCGCCTGCGATCGTCACGCCATTCGCGGCGAAATGGACCGGTTTTCTGCCGAAGGCCCGCCTTGTCGCCGATGACGAGCTGCTCGATCTGCAACCGGGCGCGCATGATCTTGTGATCCATGCGATGGGTCTGCATTGGGCGAACGACCCCGTCGGACAGATCGTGCAATGCCGCCGTGCCTTGAAACCCGACGGGCTTTTCCTGGCCGTCTGTTTCGGCGGCGAGACGTTGATCGAATTGCGCCAGACACTGGCCGAGGCCGAAATCGCGACCCTTGGCGGGTTGTCGCCCCGCGTGGCCCCCATGGCCGAGATCCGCGACATGGGGTCGCTGCTGCAGCGGGCGGGCCTGGCCCTGCCGGTGGCAGACCGCGTCAAACGCACGGTCCACTATTCGGATGCGTTCGCGCTGATGCGCGATCTGCGTGACATGGGCGAGGGCAACGCCCTGTCCGATCGGCACCGCAGCCCGGTGCCCAGAACGGTTTTCGCCCAGATGGCCGCGCTCTATGCGGACCGGTTCGGCACGCCCGACGGGCGTGTGGCCGCCACGTTCGATCTGGCGTTCCTGACCGGCTGGGCGCCGCATGACAGCCAACAGAAACCATTGCGGCCCGGCGCGGCCCGACATCGCCTCGCCGACGCGCTGAACACGACAGAGTTTGACGAAACCGCCATTCCGGCCCTACACGGACCCGATGAGTGAGGCTTGCCACAGATGAACATGATGCAGCAGATGCCCAAGACGAAAACGCCGACGACCCATGCCCCTGCCGACCACCCCAAGGTGACCTTCGGCAAGGTCGGGATTCTGCTCGCCAATCTCGGCACGCCGGACAACTACGATTACTGGTCGATGCGCCGGTATCTGAACGAATTCCTCTCGGACAAGCGGGTGATCGATTACAGCCCGTGGATCTGGCAGCCGCTGCTGCAACTGATCATCCTGACCAAACGGCCGTTCAGCTCGGGCGCGGCCTACAAGTCGATCTGGAACGAAGAGGCGGGGGAAAGCCCGCTGATGACGATCACCAAGGATCAGACGGCGAAGATGAAGGCGCTGATGCACGCGCGCTATGGCGACGACGTCATCGTCGATTTCTGCATGCGCTACGGCAACCCCTCGACCAAGTCGAAGGTCGATGAACTGGTGGCCCAAGGATGCACCAAGATCCTGTTTTTCCCGCTATATCCGCAATATGCCGGCGCAACCTCGGCCACGGCCTGTGACGAGTTCTTCCGCGCGCTGCAGAACATCAAGTGGCAGCCCATCGCCCGGACGGTCGAACCGTATTTCGAAAACCCGCACTATATCGACGCCTTGGCGCAGTCGATCGAGCGTGCCTATGGCGAATTGGACAAGCGCCCGGACATTCTGGTGTGTTCCTATCATGGCGTGCCGCGGCGCTACCTGATGGAGGGTGACCCCTATCACTGCCAGTGCCAGAAGACGACACGTTTGCTCAAGGAACGTCTTGGCTGGGACGACACCGATATCACCACGACTTTCCAGTCGCGCTTCGGTCCCGAGGAGTGGCTGAAACCCTACACGGTGGACGAGGTCGCGCGCCTTGCCGAAGAAGAGGGCAAGAAGAGTATCGCCGTCTGCGCGCCCGCATTCTCGGCCGATTGCATCGAGACGCTGGAAGAGATCAACGAAGAGATCAAGGAAAGCTTCGAAGAGGCCGGCGGTGAAGACTTCACCTATATCCCGTGCCTGAACGACGACGACGCGCATATGAAAGCGCTCGCCGCCGTTGTCGAAGAAAACCTGAAGGGCTGGCTTGAGTGATCAGGCCGCCGCGCGCGACCTGACCGGGCGGCCGCTATAGAGCCGGTCGCCGACCCTGACCTGAACAAACCCGTTGCTCAGTTGCTTGACGAAGGCGCCCTGAATCGAAACGCAGCTTCCGATCGTGATTGTCGTCAACACAGCCTATCCCCCATATGACTGGGCTTCGACTTTAGGCGACAGAATTAAAAAAGCACTGACAAATTGTTCGCAAAGGGGAAACAAGCGCTCAAAATGCGGGCAATCGGCAAAAATCCGCAGGTGTTGCGTCAAAGCCAATCCCGCAACAGTGGGATCAGCGGGATATCGGCCGGCGGCATCGGGTAATTACGCAGCTCGCCCGCACGCGCCCAGGCCAGCGTCTGCCCCTCTTGCGCCTGCGGAACGCCGCGCCATTTGCGGCACGCGAACAGCGGCATGAGCAGGTGGAAATCCTCGTAGCTGTGGCTGGCAAAGGTCATCGGTGCAAGGCAACTGTCCCAAGTCTCGATGCCCAGCTCTTCGTGCAGTTCGCGCACCAGGGCATGTTCGGGCGTCTCACCGGGTTCGACCTTGCCGCCCGGAAACTCCCACATCCCGGCCATCGACTTGCCTTCGGGCCGTTGCGCCAACAGAACGCGCCCGTCCGCGTCGATCAGCGCCACCGCGGAAACCAGAACCACCTTCACGAGCGGTAATCCGCGTTGATCTCGATATAGCGGTTGGTCAGGTCACAGGTCCACATGACCGCCTCGCCCTTCCCCAGGCCCATATCCACCGCGATCAACACCTCCTGCCCCTTCATGTAGGCGGCCCCGTCCTCTTCGCGGTAGCTTTCGGCGACCCAGCCCTTTTCGGCCACGACGATATCGCCCAGCCGAATGGTCAACAGATCCCTGTCGGCGGTCGCGCCGGACTTGCCAACCGCCATGACGATGCGACCCCAATTGGGGTCCTCGCCCGCGACGGCGGTTTTCACGAGGGGGGAATTGGCGATGGCCCGCGCGACCTTGTCCGCATCGCGCGCAGTCTTGGCTCCGGTGACACGCACCTCGACCAGCTTGGTCGCGCCTTCGCCATCGCGGACGATCTGCAGGGCGAGGTCGGTCATGACCGCTTCGATCGCGGCGGCCAGCACCTTGCCATCGGCGCTGCGCCCCGAGGACAAGGGGACATTCCCCGCCGCGCCCGTGGCCGCCAGCAACACAGTGTCCGAGGTCGAGGTATCGCTATCGACCGAAATCGCATTGAAGCTGCGCTTGGTCGCGGCGGACAGGATGGATTGCAGCCCGTCCTGCGTGACAGCCGCATCGGTGAAGACATAGCCCAGCATCGTCGCCATATCCGGCGCGATCATGCCCGAGCCTTTCGCGAAGCCCATGACCTTTACAGGGACGCCACCGATCTCGACCTCGGCCATCGCGCCCTTGGGGAAGGTATCGGTCGTCATGATGGCGCGCGCCGCATCCTCGGCGGCATCCGGCGACAGACGCTCTACCAGCCCCGGCAGGGCGTCGGTGATCTTTTCGGCCGGCAGCGGTTCACCGATCACGCCGGTGGACGAGGTGAACACATGCCCGGCCGGCACATTCAGCGCCGCCGCGGCGGCTTGTGCGATCGTGGCCACATCGCTGGCCCCGCGCTGCCCGGTAAAGGTGTTGGCATTGCCGGAATTCACCACGATGGCGAAGCCGCCCTTGGGCGCATCGCCCAGCATCTCGAGCTTGTCCTCGCAGTCGAGAACGGCAGCCGAGCGCGTGGCCGACCGGGTGAAAACCCCCGCCAGGGTGCTGCCCGGTGCGATCTCGGCCAACATGACATCGGTGCGGTTCTTGTAGCGCACCCCGGCCTGCGCGGTGGCGAAGCGCACGCCGTCGATAACAGGCAGATCGGGGAAACGCGCGGGCGCGAGTGGCGAGACAAGCGGCGCGGCCTTGACGGCGGCCACGCGCTTGGGCGCGGTCTTCCTGGCCTTTTTCGCGCCTTTCTTGCCGGACGTGTTCTTGGCCTTTTTGGCGGACTTGTCCTTTGATTTGCCTTTTTTGGCCTTCTTGTCGTGTTTCGCCATCGCGCCCCTGAGCCCCGATGTTACTGGTCGAGCAATTCAGTATCCGCGATCACGGCGGGGTCAATCTCCGTTGTGGCGCGGTCGATCTCGGCGGCGGTCATCAACTCGTCGACGCGGGCATCGACACGGGCGCGGCGCATGCCTTCGATCAATTCGGCGCGCACATCCTCGAGCGCGGGCGGCTCCTGCTCGCGGGTGTCAGACAGCAGCACGACATGCCAGCCGAACTGCGTCTCGACGGGGGGCGAGACCTCGCCGGGTTGCAGCGCCATGACGGCATTCTCGAACGCGGGCACCATCATGCCGGCGGTGAACCACCCCAGCGACCCGCCATTCGGGCCCGACGGCCCAATGGAATGCTCGGCGGCAAGCTCGGCGAAATCGGCACCTTCGGCCAAGTCGTCGATCAGGGCCTGCGCGTCCTCTTCGCTTTCCACCAGGATGTGGCTGGCATTGTATTCAGTCACCGGCTCGGCATTGGCATATTGCGCGTCATATGCGGCCTGGATCTCTTCGTCGGTGATTTCGGCCATGGCGACCTCGTCGAGGAACATCGAGGCGAGAATCGCGCGGCGTTCATTGGCAAGGCTCAATTCCATCGCCGCGGTCATGTCCTGGGCGGCGACATCGGCCAGCACCTGCTGCTGCACCAACTGCTCCAGCATGCCGTCGAAAAGAACCTCGGCCGGCAATTGCTGGTACTGTTCCGGCAACATCGCGCGCATGGCGATCAGATGGCCCACGGTGATTTCGGATCCGTTGACGGTGGCCAGAACGGTTTCGGCGGTCACCTCGTCCTGGGCAAGGGCAGGCAGGGCGATCAGGGCCGAAACGGCGACACCGGCGAAAAACGATTTCATGGAAAACTTCCCTTGGTTGAACGACCGGGCGACGACGCCCCTTTGGCCGCGTTGACACGGATGTGGCCGCCCCTTATGTCCCTTGCGGGTTTCGCATCGGGGCCTTGGCCGTCTTGCCGCCGTTGATAGACCGCCGCGATGGGTCGAACAACCCGGATGCCCCACACGATGATTTGAGATGTCCGGGCTGCGCGTGCGCCGCGCGTCCGCAGGGAAAAGGCGTTACGCATGCTGGGTTTCGGTACGATCGCAAAAAAGGTTTTCGGCACACCGAATGACCGCAGGGTCAAGTCCGTCCGCCCCATCGTCGCCCGCATCAACGCGCTCGAGCCCGAGTTCGAAACCCTCACCGATACCGAGATCGTCGCCAAGACCGCCGAGTTGCGCAACCGCGCCATCAATGGCGAAAGCCTCGATGATCTCTTGCCCGAGGCCTTTGCCAACTGTCGCGAGGGCGCGCGCCGCGCCCTTGGCCTGCGGGCCTTCGACGTGCAGTTGATCGGCGGCATCTTCCTGCACCAGGGCAACATCGCCGAGATGAAGACCGGCGAAGGCAAGACGCTGGTCGCGACCTTTCCGGCCTATCTGAACGCGCTGACGGGCAAAGGCGTGCATATCGTCACCGTCAACGATTACCTGGCCAAGCGCGACGCGGATTGGATGGGCAAGGTCTTTACCGCGCTCGGCATGACCACCGGCGTCGTCTACCCGCGCCAGCCCGACGACGAAAAGCGCGCCGCCTACCGCGCCGACATCACCTATGCCACCAACAACGAACTGGGCTTTGACTATCTGCGCGACAACATGCGCGGCAGCCTCGAAGACATGGCACAGCGCGGGCACAACTTCGCCATCGTGGACGAGGTCGACTCGATCCTCATCGACGAGGCGCGGACGCCGCTGATCATCTCGGGGCCGTCTCAGGACCGCTCCGACCTCTATGTCGCCATCGACAAGGTCATCCCCGAGATCCGCGAAGAGCATTACACGCTGGACGAAAAACAGCGCAACGCGACCTTCACCGACGAAGGCAACGAATTTCTGGAAGAGAAACTGCACGAAACGGGTCTGCTGCCCGAGGATCAAAGCCTGTACGACCCCGAGTCGACCACCGTCGTGCACCATGTCACCAACGCCCTGCGCGCGCACAAGCTGTTCCTCAAGGATCAGCAATACATCGTGCGCGGCGGCGAGGTGGTGCTGGTCGATGAATTCACTGGCCGCATGATGCCGGGGCGCCGCCTGTCGGACGGTCTGCACCAGGCGATCGAGGCCAAGGAAGGTTGCAAGATCCAGCCCGAAAACGTGACGCTGGCCAGTGTGACGTTCCAGAATTATTTCCGCCTCTACGACAAGCTGGGCGGCATGACCGGCACCGCGGCGACCGAAGCCGAGGAATTCATGTCGATCTACGGCCTCGGCGTGGTCGAGATCCCGACGAACCGCCCGATTGCGCGGATCGACGACGACGATCAGGTCTATCGCACCGCCAAGGAAAAATACGAGGCGATCGTCGAGACGATCCGCGAGGCCCATGGCAAGGGGCAGCCCGTTCTGGTCGGCACCACGTCGATCGAGAAATCGGAAATGCTCAGCCAGATGCTGACCAAGGCGACGCTGCCCCACAACGTGCTGAACGCCCGCCAGCACGAGCAGGAGGCCCAGATCGTCGCCGACGCCGGCAAGCTGGGTGCGGTCACGATTGCCACGAACATGGCCGGTCGCGGCACCGACATCAAACTGGGCGGCAATGTCGACTTCAAGATCATGGAAGCGCTCGAGGCCGACCCCGAGGCCCATCCCGACGAGGTGCGTGTCCGGATCGAGGCCGAGCACGCCACCGACGAGCAAAAGGTCAAGGATGCGGGCGGCCTTTACGTGCTGGCCACCGAACGGCATGAAAGCCGCCGGATCGACAACCAGTTGCGCGGCCGCTCGGGCCGTCAGGGCGACCCCGGCCGCTCGTCCTTCTTCCTGTCTCTGGAAGACGATCTGATGCGCATTTTCGGGTCGGAACGTCTGGACAAGATGTTGACCAAGCTGGGCCTGCAAGAGGGCGAAGCCATCGTTCACCCCTGGGTGAACAAGTCGCTCGAACGCGCTCAGGCCAAGGTCGAGGGGCGCAATTTCGACATCCGCAAGCAGCTGCTGAAGTTCGACGACGTGATGAACGACCAGCGCAAGGTCATCTTCGGCCAGCGCCACGAGATCATGGGCGCCGAGGACATCGCCGAAGTGGCGCGCGATATGCGCCACCAGGTGATCGAGGATATGGTCGACACCCACATGCCGCCCAAGACCTACGCCGACCAGTGGGACAGCGAAGGGTTGCAGCAAGCCGCGCGCGAGACCCTGGGCGTCGATGTGCCCGTGCTGGAATGGGCCGACGAGGATGGCGTCGATCAGGAGGTCGTGCGCGAGCGTCTGGAAACGGCGGCCGATGAATACATGGCGTCGAAAACCGCGCAATTCGGCCCCGAGCAGATGCGCAACATCGAGAAACAGGTGCTGTTGCAGACCATCGACCAGAAATGGCGCGACCACCTGCTGACACTGGAACATCTGCGCTCGGTCGTGGGATTCCGCGGCTATGCCCAACGTGACCCGCTGAACGAATACAAGACCGAAGCCTTCCAACTCTTCGAGATCATGCTCGACGGTCTGCGGGCCGATGTGACGCAGAAACTGTCGCGCATTCAGCCGCTGACCCCGGAACAGCAGGAACAGTTGATCCGCCAGCTTCAGGCGCAACAGCAGGCGCAACAGAAACAGGCCGACGCCGCCGGTGCCGCCGCGTCCGAGGCCGCCGCCGGCACACCCGTCAGCGGCGAGGGCGCGCCGCTGGTCGAAGGGTTCGACGAAAACGACCCGTCAACCTGGGGCAATCCGGGCCGGAACGATCCCTGCCCCTGCGGGTCCGGCAAGAAGTTCAAGCACTGCCACGGGCGCCTGGCCTGACATCTCGAAACCGGGGCGACACTCCGCAAAAGCGCCCCGGTTCTTTCCCGATTTCCGCCGCATTCGATTGCGACCCTGATGCGTGAACGTCACCACGCCAGAGGTCGCCCATGCTGTCGAGAACCATGATCCTTCGTGCTTCGGCCGTCACCGTCGGTTTGGCCGGTGGCGCGGTCTACGCGGCCTCGCAGGGGTTCCTGCCACTGCCGGGCGGCAACACCACAGCTCCGGCCGCACCTGCGCAGGCCGAGGTGGATTTGCTGCCGCCCACGCCCGCGCCAACGGTCCCGGCCGCGGTCACCGCCGCTGTGGTCGCCACGCCTCCGGCCGGCCTTCAGGTGCCGCAGACCGCCGTCGAGGCCGCGCTGACATTGCCCGCGACCGATGATATCGCTCCGGATCTGGCCGAGGCGCAATCACCGCTGCAGAACACGGCCGACGACCTCGACCCCACTCCGCAACCTGTCATGCCACCGATCCCGGGCCCGGGGCCCGAGATTTCCCAGGCACCCGCCCTGTCACCGCTCGGCCTGCCCTGCGGGCTGTCGGTCACGGGCACGGCGCAACCGGCGGCAATGGTGGCGCTGGATATCATGGACCCCTGTCAACCCAACGCCCCGGTCCGGATCGCGCATTCCGGTATGACCATCGGGGCCACGACCGACGCCATGGGGTTGCTGACGATCGATATCCCAGCCTTTGAAACACCGGCTTTCTTCACTGTGCGCATGGACGACGGTACCGAGGAGTCGCTGCTCGTCGCGCTGCCCGACCTGCGCGAGTTCGACCGCATCGGCGTGTCCTGGACCGATCAAGCCGAGCTTGACCTGCACGCGATGGAATTCGGCGCGCGCTTTGGCGACGACGGTCATGTCTGGGCCGAAAACCCCCGCGCCACCGACGCCGTATCGCAGGGCGCGGGCGGGTTCCTGACGCAACTTGGCGATCCGGATATGACCGACCGGATGCTTGCCCAGGTCTACACGCTGCCGCGTGCGACGCTGTCGCAAGGCAATTCGGTGCGCATCACGCTCGATGCCGAGATCACCGAGGCCAATTGCACCCGGCCGGCCGAGGCCCTGACCCTGCGCAGCGAAGCCGCCGGACCGGTCGAGATCACGCCACTGACCTTCACCCACCCCGACTGTGATGCGGTGGGCGACTTTCTGGTGTTGCAAAATCTGCTGGGGGACCTGAGACTCGCCTCGAATTGAGGCCCCGCGCAGTTTCCTGAATCCATGATCAGATACCTCGGGGCGGCAGTGATGGCCGCCCTTTTCACCGTGTCGAGTCCCGCTGTCGCGCCTGCGCAGGATGTCGAACTGCGGTCGTTCGACGGATCGGTCACACTGGACGGCAACCTGATTTCCTATGACGGGGCCTATTACCGGGTCGAGACGCAGTTTGGCCCGATGACCATTTCGGCACAGGGGGTGTCCTGCGCCGGCCCCGGTTGCCCCGATCTGACGACCTTTGTCGCCGAGGCGCGCATCGCCGGCGCCGCAACCGTGGCCGACGGCTTGATCCCCGCCCTGCTCGAAGGATTTGCGGACATCCAGGGCATGACCCTGACGCGCGGCGCGGGTGCGGCGGATGGCCCACAGGTCTTCACCCTGTCCCGTCGCGATGGCAGTCCGGCCGCACGGTTTCATGTGACGCCCAGCACCACCGATCAGGGGTTTCTCGCGCTGTTGAACGGCGAGACCGACATCGCCCTTGCCCTGCGCGAACCCAACAGCGCCGAACGGCGCGCCGCCATGGCGCAGGCGCCCGACGATCCTCCGCTCGAACGGCGGGTGCGGGTGTTGGCGCTCGACGCACTGGTTCCGGTGGTTTCGCATGAAAACCCGATCGATGCGCTGTCCCTGCCTGATCTGGCGCGATTGTTCAGCGGCGACATCGTAAGCTGGGCCGATCTTGACGGGCCTGATGCGCCCGTCGCGCTGCATATGCTGGCACCCGGGCTGGGGCTGGCGCAGGGGTTTTCGAACCGGGTGCTGGTGCCGGCCGAGACGGGCCTCGCCGACAGTATCGTCCGTCACGACAGTGCGACCGCCCTGGCCGCGGCCGTTGCCCGCGATGCCTATGCGGTGGGGATCATGCCGCGCTCGGCCCGTGGCCCGGCCCGCGCCCTCGCCCTGCGGGGGAGCTGCGGCTTTGCGCAAATGGCGACGCCCGATGCTGTCAAGGCCGAGGACTACCCCCTGACAGCGCCGGTTTATCTCTATCTGGCGCCGCATCGCTTGCCGCAACTGGTGCGCCGGTTCCTCGATTTCACGCGCTCGGAAAGCGCCGAGCGCCTTGTGCGATCGGCCGGCTACGTCAACCAAAGCCTGACGCGCACGCCATTGGCATTGCAGGGTGCGCGACTGGCCAATGCCGTCACCGCCGCGGGCGATGACGTGGCGCTGGCCGATCTGCAGGACATGGTCGACCGTCTGGACGGGGCGGAACGCCTGTCCTCGACCTTTCGCTTTGGCGACGGCACGGCCGATCTGGACACGCAATCTCGCGCCTCGGTCCTGCGCTTGGTGGATGCGATCGACCGTGGGGCCTTTGATGGGCGGCGCCTGATGTTCGTGGGCTTTTCCGACGGGGTCGGATCGGCGGCGGTCAACCGGCGCCTTGCCTTGCGGCGTGCCGAAACCGTGCGAACGGCGGTGCGGACGGCCGCCGGGGATGCGGGCGCAGGCCGGGTCGAGATGACGGTAGACGCCTTTGGCGAGGCGATGCCCATGGCCTGCGACGACACCGACTGGGGCCGGGCCGTCAACCGGCGCGTCGAGGTCTGGCTGGAGTGAACGAGCCCGCAGGCTTACAGATACCCCTCGGCCCGAAAGCTGAGTTCACGAGCCTTGCCGATCACGAGATGGTCGTGGATCACAAGGCCCAACACCTCGGCCGCGTCGCGGATGGCATAGGTCATGTCGATATCGGCCTGGCTGGGCGTGGGATCGCCCGAGGGGTGGTTGTGCACCAGGATCAGCGCCGAGGCGTTCAGTTCCAGCGCGCGTTTGACAACCTCGCGCGGATAGACGGGGACGTGATCGACCGTGCCGTCGGCCTGCGCCTCGTCGGCGATCAAAACGTTCTTGCGGTCGAGATAGAGCACGCGGAACTGTTCGAGGTCGCGATGGGCCATCGCGGTCTGGCAGTATTCCAGCAGCGCGTCCCATGAAGAAAGAATCGGCTTTTTCAGCACCTTGGCGCGGGCCATACGGTGCCCCAAGGCCTGCATCAGCTTCAACTCGAACACCACGCGGTCGCCCACGCCCACAACCTCTTTCAACCGGGCCTCGGGCGCGGCGAGGACGTGGTTGATATCGCCAAAGCGCTTCAGCAGCGATTTGGCCAGTGGTTTGGTGTCGCCGCGCGGGATCGCGCGGTAAAGGATCATCTCCAGCAATTCGTAATCCGGCACGGCATCGGCCCCGCCCTCGGTAAACCGCTGGCGCAGCCGGTCGCGATGCTTGTGCCGGTGCAGTTCCGCCCCTTTCGACGGGCCGCCGGCCAACGACCGCGCCGTCGGGGCCGGTTTCGACGCGGCAGGAACCGCCGTCACGAAACGCGGCGAAACCTCGTCGAAGGAAAAGCTCGGCTGGTTCGGCATGACGTGTGACATGCCGACACGGTGCCATGGACGGGTTAACGCGAGGTTACCGTACTAGGACCAAGTGGGGTGAAACCTGCCCGCCGGCGACAGGGTGAAGATCTCGTAGCCCGTCGCCGTCACCCCGATGGAATGCTCGAACTGGGCCGACAGGCTCTTGTCGCGGGTCACCGCCGTCCAGTCATCGGCCAGAACCTTGGTTTCGGGGCGGCCAAGGTTCACCATCGGCTCGATGGTGAAGAACATACCTTCCTCAAGGACCGGGCCCGTGCCGGGGCGACCGTAATGCAGCACGTTGGGTGGGGCGTGAAACACCTGCCCCAGCCCATGACCGCAGAAATCGCGCACGACCGACATGCGGTGCCCTTCGACGAAACTCTGGATGGCGTGGCCGATATCGCCAAAGGTCTTGCCGGGTTTGACCGCCTCGATCCCCTTGAGCAGGGAGTCGTGCGTGACCTCGATCAGGCGCTGTGCCTTGCGGCCCAGATTGCCCGCCACATACATGCGGCTGGTATCGCCGAACCAGCCATCGACGATCACGGTCACGTCGATGTTCAGGATATCGCCATCCTTGAGCACCTTCGTCCCCGGGATCCCATGACACACGACATGGTTCACGCTGATGCAGGAGGCGTGCTGATACCCGCGATAGCCGATGGTGGCCGATTTGGCCCCGGCCTCGTCCACCATGCGCTCGATCTCGGCGTCCAGCGCGGCGGTGGTCACGCCGGGTTCGATCATCGGCGCGATACGGTCGAGGATCTCGGCCGCCAGCCGCCCGGCCTTGTGCATGCCGGCGAAATCCTCGGGATTATGGATGCGGATACCGTCCTTGGTCAGACGGCCTTTGAATTCGTCCAAAACAAGCCTCCTGTGCTTGCGCAGAATTTATGCCTTTCAGGGCCGGTTTTCCAGACGCCCCGCGCGCATGGGTCAACGCAGGGCTTGCGGCGCGTCGTCGATGGGCAGCGGGCCGGCCAACGCGACCCCGTGGCGATCGATCCGCGTGGCGTGGCACACCATCTCGACCCCGGCGTCGCGGGCCGCATCGAAGGCTGCCGCGTAGGCCGGGTCGAGATCGGCGGCAAGGCGAAACCGGGCGCAATCGGTGCGCTGGATGACATAGAGCATGACAGCGCGACCGCCGTCCTGCGCAATACGCGACAACTCGCCCAGATGCTTGGTGCCGCGCGCGGTGACGCAATCGGGAAACTCGGCCCAATCGCCCGCGCGCCGCAGATGGACGTTCTTGACCTCGACATAGGCGTCGGGGCGGCCCGGGGACGACAGCAGGAAATCGATGCGGCTGTTGGCCCCATATTTCTGTTCGGGGCGGATGCCGTCATAGCCCGTCAGCGCCGGGATGCGCCCCTCGGCCAGCGCCTCGCCCACGATGCGGTTGGGCAGGCCGGCGTCGATGCCCGCAAGGTGGCCACCGTCCAGTTCGACCAGCCGCCAGCCATAGTTCAGCTTTTTCTTCGGGTCGTCGTTCGGCTCGACCCAGATGCGGCTGCCCGGTGCGTTCAGCCCCATCATCGAACCGGGATTGGGGCAATGGGCGGTCACCTCGGTGCCGTCCTCCAGCACGATATCGGCGAGGAAGCGTTTGTAGCGCCGGATCAGGCGCGCAGGCACGAGAGGGGTTTGAAAGCGCATGGGCCCGCCCGTATACCGATTATCGACCTTTCCTCAAGCGCGGAGCCTGCCCATGCCATCCCCAACCGCCGCGATGCTCGTGATCGGGGACGAGATCCTGTCGGGACGCACCCGCGACGCGAACATGTACCACCTCGCCCGCGCGCTGACCGATCACGGCATCCCGATGTGCGAGGCGCGGGTGATCCCGGACGATCACGCAACCATCGTGGCGACCGTCCGCGACCTGGCCGCGCGCCACGACCATCTGTTTACTTCGGGCGGCATCGGGCCGACCCATGACGACATCACGGCCGAGGCCGTGGCCGAGGCACTGGGTGCTGCAATCGGCATCCGCGACGACGCACGCGCGATCCTGCAGGCGCACTACGACGCCCGCGGGCAGGAGTTGAACGAGGCCCGGCTGCGCATGGCCCGGATCCCCGATGGCGCGACCCTGATCGACAACCCGATTTCCGCGGCGCCCGGGTTCACCCTGGGGAACGTGCATGTGATGGCGGGCGTTCCGTCGATCTTCGAGGCGATGCTGGCAGGGCTGTTGCCGACGCTGACGGGCGGCGCGCCGATGCTGTCACAAAGCCTGATGGTGCGGCAGGGCGAGGGCGACATCGCGGCAAAGCTCGGCAAACTGGCCAAGGATCACCCCGAGGTCTCGATCGGCTCCTACCCGTTCATCCGCGACGGGGTGCATGGGTCGAACATCGTCGTCCGCAGTCAGGACGGACAGGCTGTGGATGCCGTGATGCAAGAGCTGTCCGCCCTGTTCGGAGAGGCGCGGTGACCGCGAGCCTGACGCCCGAGCGGCTGGCGCGCGTCATCGCCGAGACGTGGCCGCCCGAGCGGGTCGAAACCATTGGCCCCTTCGCCATGGCGCATGGGGGCGGGGGTGGAAACCGCGTCTCGGCCGCGCGGCTGTTGAACGCCGGCGCGTCCGGGTCAGAGGTGTCGCGGGACGAGATCGACAGCGTTGCAGCGGCCCAGCGCGCCTTGGGACAAGAGGCACTCTTCATGGTGCTGGGCCACCAGACCGGCCTTGATGGCCTGCTCGAGGCCGAGGGCTACACCACCCGTGACGAAACCGTCGCGCTGACCGTCGCCGCCGCCGACCTGGCCGCCCCCCCACCGCGTGTGACCTGTTTCGACATCTGGCCACCCCTCGCCGTGCAGGAAGAGATCTGGGCACAGGGCGGCATCGGGCCTGCGCGCCTGGCGATCATGAACCGGGTGACAGGCCCCAAGACCAGCCTTTTCGGGCGCATCGGCGATCGGCCCGCAGGGTCCGCGTTCATCGCGATCGAAGATGGTGTCGCGATGCTCCACGCGCTCGAAGTGGCACCGCGCGCCCGGCGTCAGGGGTTGGCCGCGCATATGATGCGCGCGGTGGCCCATTGGGCCGAAGCGCAGGGGGCCGAGATCTTTGCCGTTCTTGTCACGCGCAAGAATTCGCCGGCGCTTGGGCTTTACACTTCCTTGGGGATGAATCCTGTGGGAAAATACTACTATCGAGTGAAGCTTGGCGAGACTGCCCAAAAATGACAGCCTTTGGCCACGTCGGTCGTGGCCTGTGCCGCCCCCTGATTGCGACAGTGGCCACGGTGATGTTTGCCGGTGGCGCGGGCGCGCTTGACCTGAATCTGCCGCCCGGTGCGGAGCTTGTGGCGACGGAACCGGCGCATCCCGGCGATCTTTCCATTGCGCACGGGCCGTTCACGGCTGAGGCAGGGTTCACCACGCTTGCGCGCGGCATCGTTCAGGAATTCACCTGGCAGGTGCCCGACGCCGCCACCCAAAGCAGCGCCATCCTTGCCGGGGCGGTCAGCGCACAACTGGATGAGCAGGGCTACGAGATCGTCTTTGCCTGTGCCGATCGCGCCTGTGGGGGGTTCGATTTTCGCCATGCCCTTTCGGTGGGCGAAGCCCCCATGATGCATGTGGACCTCAGCGATTATCGCTACATCGCCGCGGAACGCGTCGAAGAGACAGGCGAACGCAACCATGTTGCGGTGATGGTGTCTCGCGGTGGGCGCACGGCCTATCTGCATCTGGCCACGATCACACCGCCCGAGGTTGCGCCGCCGCCCGTCACCGGGTCGAGCCGCACGCCCGAGCAGACCGCGCCGGTTCTGTCGCCGACCACGTCGCCTCGGCTGATCGAGCGCCTTTTCGCAACGGGCGCCGCGGCGTTGGACGATCTGAATTTCCAGACCGGCGCGTCCGAGTTGAGTGGTCGGAATTATCCCTCGCTGGTGACCTTGGCCGAGTTCCTCGCGGAGGAACCGGCGCGCCGCGTCGTGCTGGTGGGGCATACGGATGCCGAAGGCTCGCTCGAAGGAAATATCGCCCTCAGCCAGGCCCGCGCCGAGGCCGTGCGCCGGCATCTGATCGACATCCTTGGGGTGTCGCCCGACCAGGTGGCGGCGGCCGGGATCGGCTTTCTTGCCCCGCGCGCGGCCAATGACACCGATACCGGGCGTCAGGCCAACCGCCGGGTCGAGGTCGTGCTGTCCACAACCGACTAGGGCAAGGCGACCGCGGAAAAAACCCCGACACCGGAAAGACCCGGGTCGGGGCATAGTCGGCGCCCGTCGGGATGACAGGGCGCTGGCACGTCGGCAAAGATCGGTTTGCGGGGCTACCAGTCGGCTGGCCCCTTGTCCTTGAAAGCAGTCACCAGAAAATCGATGAAAGATCGCACCTTGGGCTGAATGAACCGGCCGGGCGGATAGACGGCATAGATGCCCTGTATCTCGACGGGCAGATCGGGGATCGCATCCTCAAGCAAACCGTCGCGCATTGCCCCGGCATATAGAAAACTGGGCAGATAGGCGATGCCCAGCCCGCCGATGGCCGCGTTCAGCAGCGATTGCCCGTCATTCACGGTCAACCACCCGGCCGAGCGGACCTGCCGCTGTTCGCCAGAGGGGGCCGTGATCTTCCAGACATTGCTGGCCGAGTTGTTGGAATAGTGCAGCAGCTTGTGTTCGTTCAGGTCGTCGATCTTTTGCGGTCGCCCGTAGCGTTCGAAATAGGCGGGCGATGCGATCATGCGCCGTGTCGTTTCACAGATCTTGCGCGCGCGCAGGCTGCTGTCCTCCAACTCGCCGACACGAATGGCCAGGTCGAACCCCTCCGAGATCAGCTCGACATAGCGATTGTTCAGAACCATGTTCACGGTGATGTCGGGGTACTCGTGCAGGAATTTGCCCAGAATCGGCGAAATGTGGTTCACCCCGAAATCGGTCGCGATCGAGACGCGCAGGGTGCCGGAGGGGGCGGATTGCATGGCGGTCACCAGGGCATCGGCTTCGCCCGCGTCGTTCAGAACGCGGCGCGCACGGTCGTAATAGGCCAGGCCGATTTCGGTGGGGCTGACCCGTCGCGTCGTGCGATTCAGCAGGCGCGCGCCAAGCCGCGCCTCGAGGCTGGAGACATGCTTGGACACGGCCGACTTCGAAATCCCGAGCTTGCGCGCGGCGTCGGTGAATCCCCCTTGGTCCACAACCGTGGCGAAAGCCTCCATTTCCGTCAAACGATCCATGATGCGTCTACCTGCATTCGTTCTGCTCGACCGTGATACTTGCCCGCAATTGGGGCGCCATTGGGGTGGCGCCTTGTCCAAAGCCGGGAAATTGCGAGGATCGTTCATGTCCACGCAACAGAAATTTACCCGGCGTTTTCCTTGGACCGGAGCTTGGTGCAGGCCTTGCCCTTGGCGGCGGTGGTCGTCAGGGTGCGGCCAAAACGACCCGGAGGAATTCGATGGATCACGCCACCCAGCGCGCCGATCTGGCCGCGGCCTTTCGCCTGACCGCCCGCGAGAACATGCACGAAGGTGTCGCGAACCATTTTTCGCTCGCCGTGAACGCAGATGGCACCGAGTTTCTGATCAACCCGAAGAAACATTTCAGCCTGATGCGGGCCTCGGACCTTTGGGTCATCGACGCCAATGACCCCGACAGCGCCAAGGGGCCGGATGCGCCCGATCCAACGGCCTGGGGTCTGCATGCAAGCCTGCATCGCCATGTCCCCCATGCCCGCTGCGCCATGCATGTGCATTCGACCTATGCCACCGTCCTGGCCAGTCTGGCCGACAGCCGCCTGCCGCCGATCGATCAGTCCTCGGCCATCTTCTACAATCGGCAGGTCGTCGACGAGGCTTATGGCGGGCTTGCGCTGGAGGAAGAGGGCACACGCTGCGCCCGCCTGTTCCAGGACCCGAGCGTGCGCACCATGATCATGGGCAATCACGGCGTTCTGGTCATTGGCGAGACGGTCGCCGAAACCCTGATGCGCCTGTACTATTTCGAACGCGCCGCGCGCACCTATGTCATCGCCTTGTCCACGGGTCGCCCCTTGCGCGAGCTTTCGCCCGAGGTGGCGGAAACGACCGCGCGGCAGCAAGAGGGCGACACACAGGCCGAGGCCGAGTTTCTGTCGGGCATGCGCGCCGTTCTGGACGCCGAGGATCCGGGCTATGCCGACTGAGCGGCGCCGCGCGTAACGCCGCCGACAGTAAGGCGTGCCCCAGCGGTCCCTTTGTTTGCCGCCCGCTTGCCGCTATCGTTCCAAAAAAAGGGAAAACCCCACAGGCAGGCGGCATGGCAAAACGAACACGCAAGTCGAAGGCGGTACGCCGCGAATCGCGGGCGCGGCGCGTGGCGCGCGGGCTGCGGAGATGGCTGCTGCGCGGCATGCTGGGCGCGGTCGTTCTGGGGCTGGGCTGGGTCGGCCTTTATGCCGTCGTCGCCCCGCCCACGACACCCTACATCCTTGCCGAGGCCCGGCGCCTGGACTCGGTCAGCTATGACTGGGTGCCGATGGATCAGATCTCGCCCCACCTGCAGCGCGCCGCCGTCGCCGCCGAAGACGCGAATTTCTGTCTGCATTGGGGATTCGACATGGATGCGATCCGCGCCGCCATCGATGCAGGGGCGGCGCGTGGCGGCTCGACGATCAGCCAACAGGTCGTCAAGAACGCCTTCCTGTGGCATGGTCGATCCTGGCTGCGCAAGGCGCTGGAGGCCGCCATCACCCCGGTCATGGAGGCATTCTGGCCCAAGCGCCGGGTTCTCGAGGTCTATCTCAATATCGCCGAGTTCGCGCCGGGCATTTTCGGGGCCGAGGCCGCGGCGCAACATCATTTCGGCATATCTGCCGCCGACCTGTCGCAACGGCAGGCCGCGCTGCTGGCCGCGGTGCTGCCAAACCCCGGCGAACGCAGCGCATCGGCACCCTCGGCCTGGGTCGAACGGCGGGCCACGTCCATCGCCGAGGGGGCGGCAACGATCCGCGCGGATGGACGCGACGCGTGCTTTGCGAATTGAACCCCGACCGTTTTTTCTGCAAAGACGAGGAGGACGCATCACCCCCTTTCCCGAGCAGTCATGGTTCGCCTCTATCATTTCGCCCTCTCGCCCTTTTGTCGAAAGGTCCGGCTTGTGCTGGCCGAGAAACGGATCGATGTCGAACTGATCGAGGAACGGTATTGGGAACCTTCGACCGAGTTTCTGCGTCGCAATCCCGCCGGCAAGGTGCCGGTGCTCAAGATCGACGGCATGAACCTGTCGGATTCTCAGGCGATCTGCGAATACCTCGAAGAGACCGTTCCCGACCCGGCGCTGATGCCCGCCGATCCTGCCACGCGGGCCGAGGTTCGGCGCCTGATCGCGTGGTTCGATGACAAGTTCCATCACGAGGTGACGCGCAACCTTGTCTATGAGCGCGTGAACAAGAAGATCATGCGTGGCGGCTACCCCGACGGGCGCTCGGTCAAGGCGGGGGCGGCGAACATCAAGTTCCACCTGCGATACATGGAATGGCTGCTGGATCATCGCCGCTGGCTGGCCGGCGACCGCATGAGCCTGGCCGATTTCACCGCCGCGGCGCATCTGTCCTGCCTCGACTATATCTCGGACGTGGACTGGAACCTGTCGCCCTCGGTCAAGGATTGGTACGCGACGATGAAATCGCGCCCGGCCTTCCGGTCGATCCTGGCCGATCAGATCCCCGGTTTCATTCAACCGCCCCATTACGCGAACCTGGACTTTTGACCGATCTCAAGACCGCCCTCGCCGCCGAGGCCCGCGCCGCGGGCTTTGCGGCGATGGGCGTCTGCCGGCCCGATGCCATCCCGCAGGCGGCGGACCGCCTCGCCGCGTTCGTCGAACAGGGACGCCATGGCCAGATGCAATGGATGGCCGAGCGCATGGCCTGGCGTGGCAACCCCGCCGCCCTGTGGCCCGAGGCCCGGTCGGTCGTGATGCTGGCCGAGCCCTACACGCCCGCGCAGGACCCGCTCGAGGCGCTGACCCATCGCGATCGCGCGGCGATCAGCGTCTATGCCCAGAACCGCGATTACCATGACATCGTGAAAAAGCGGCTGAAACGCGTGGGCCGCTGGCTGCTGGAGCAGCGCCCCGAACACGCCATCAAGGTTTTCGTCGATACGGCCCCGGTCATGGAAAAACCACTGGCGCAGGCGGCCGGGTTGGGCTGGCAGGGCAAACATACGAATCTTCTGTCGCGCGATCTGGGCAACTGGTTCTTTCTGGGTGCGATTTTCACCACGGTCGAGCTTGCGCCCGACCCGCCAGAAGCCGAGCATTGCGGCAGTTGCACCGCCTGCCTCGATATCTGTCCGACGCGGGCCTTCCCGGCCCCGTTCCAGCTGGATGCGCGGCGCTGCATTTCCTACCTGACGATCGAGCACAAAGGGCCTGTCGATCCCGCCTTGCGGGACGGGCTGGGCAACCGCATCTATGGCTGCGACGATTGTCTGGCGGTGTGCCCCTGGAACAAGTTCGCGACCGAGGCGCGCGAGCTGCGCTATGCCGCCCGGCCCGAGTTTCTGTGTGCCCCGTTGGAAACGCTCGCCATGCTGGACGATGCGGAATTTCGGGCGATGTTCTCGGGCAGCCCGATCAAACGGATCGGGCGTGACCGCTTTGTGCGAAACGTGTTGTATGCCATCGGCAATTCCGGAGAGGCCCGGTTGTGCGCGGTGGCGCAACGCCTGCTGGACGACCCTGACGCGGCCGTGGCCGATGCCGCCGCCTGGGCGATGGAGAAACTGCGATGCGCCTGACGATACTGGGGATGGGATACACGGCGCGTGCCCTGTGGCAGAGCCTGCCCGAGGGCACGCCGACCCTTGCCACCACCCGCACGCCGGAACGGTTGCACGATCTCGACGGGCCGGGATTGGACATCGCCCGGTTTCCCGGCGACGAGGATCGGATCGCAGAGGCCCTGGCAGACAGTACCCATGTCCTGGCCTCGATCCCGCCGGTGGACGGGGCGGACCCGGTCATCGGCCGCCTGCGCGACGCGCTGCTGGCAGCGGCCCCGACGCTGGACTGGGTCGGCTATCTCTCGACCACGGGGGTCTACGGCGATCACGATGGCGGCTGGGTGGACGAGGCCACGCCGCTGACCGCCTCGACCGCGCGGGGGCAGGCGCGCGTCGCGGCCGAGGCCGCGTGGCAGGATCTGCACCGCGATCATAGCCTGCCGCTGCATATCTTCCGTCTGGCGGGGATTTACGGGCCGGGGCGCGGACCCTTTGCAAAGGTGCGCAACGGCACCGCACGCCGCATCATCAAGGAGGGGCAGGTGTTCAGCCGTACCCATGTGGACGATATCGTGCAGGTTCTGCGCGCCTCGATGGCGCGGCCTGTGCCCGGTGCGGTCTACAATGTGTGCGACGATGATCCGGCCCCCCCGCAAGACGTGATCGCGCATGCCGCAGGGCTGCTGGGCCTGCCGGTTCCACCCCCAGTCCCGTTTGACGAGGTCGAGTTGAGCCCCATGGCCCGCAGTTTCTATGCCGAGAGCAAGCGGGTCAGGAACTATCGCATCAAGGAAGAATTGGGCGTGACACTGCTCTACCCCACCTACCGAGAGGGTTTGGCCGCGCTGCTTTCCGCCGAGCCACATCAAGATCGCTAGCCCGGATTGGGCCGCCGGTGTAAAGCTTCGATATCCGCTGCCTGACCGAGTCAAACCTTTATGCGCGCCTTCCTTATCCTGTCGCTGACCCTGTTTCTGTCGCTTGGCGCGGGGTGCTCGCGTTTCATGGAGTATGACGGCCCCGAGGTGACGCGGGTCGAGGTGCACAAATCCGAACGGTTCCTGGTGCTTTATCATCATGAAGAGGTGCTGGACGCCATGCCGATCGAGCTGGGCTTTGACCCCGATGGCCACAAGGAACGCGAGGGCGATGGCCGCACCCCCGAGGGGGAATATGTCATCGACCGGCGCAATCCGGACAGCGCCTATTACCTTTCCATCGGGATCAGCTATCCCAACGCGGCTGACATCGCCGCCGCAGAAGAGGCCGGAGTCAGCCCGGGCGGCGACATCTTCATCCATGGCACGCCCCGCGAATTCCGCGGCACCGAGGATTGGACCGCCGGCTGCATCGCGGTGACGAATCGCGAGATGCGGCGCATCTACGCGATGGTCGAGGATGGCACGCCGATCATCATTCATCCCTGATCGCCCCCGGTTCCCACCAACAGAACCCACCAGCCCATGCCGTCGGGCGTGACGTGCCGCGCAACCCCCATCTGCCGCGCCTGCGGGTCGAGCAGCACCGCGCGGCTTTCGGGTTGGTCGAGCCAGTCGCGCAGCACCGAAACCTCGTGATCCGGCGCGCGCGCCACGACCTCGCCCAGAACGCGGCCATCGAAGCCGGTGCGCGGGGCGCGCATCGCCGGGGTGCTGCCATCGGTGCCGCGGTGCCCGACCAGTCCTTGCCCCGCCAGATCGCGGGCGTGCGACAGGGCCGCCCGACACAAGGATTCGGATATGACAAGCGGCCCCTGGCCGTCAGACCGGCGCGCGGTATTCAGCGCCGACAGCACGCTGCGCCGCAGGGAGACGGGGTTGGGCGATCTGGCGACGGTGTTGGCGGGGAGGGCACCGCCATGACCAAAGGGGCTAGTCCGCCCGCAGGATACGGGCACCGGAAAGAACGCAGCACTCGCCAAAAGGAACTGTCTGCGGGTCATGGCGTTGAACGCTATGCCGGGTGGGTTGAGATTCGGTAAACGCGGCCCGTCGGGGGCGCATCCGGCCAAGACCCGCGGTGGTCGTGATATTTTTGTCGCAGCCGATACCCGGCACGCAGAGCCCGTGCGCAAGCCATTCGCCCGCGCCGATCTGGCACGCTAAGGGTGCATTATGGCCTCGGACGGGTTTTGCCGTTCAGACGGGCAGGCGAGTGTTGCGGATTTGACGACACCGTCTGACACCTGCTGGGCGCATTTCGAGCGGCGTTGCAATCGCTAGGCATAGCTGCTTATACACGTGTACGAGGTACAGTCTTGGGTGCCCCAAACCTGTGCATGTTGCGCATATAGGGGCGTATCTTGGAGGATACTATGAAGAAACTCGCTCTCGCTGCTCTCTGTCGGTCGTCGCCACTGGTGCGTTCGCCGGCGGGTACGTTGAACCCACCGTCATCGAGCCCGTCGTGATCGTCGAAGACACGTCCAGCTCGGCCGGCGGCATCATCGTTCCGGTGATCGCTCTGATCCTGATCGCAGCTGCTCTGCATCACCACTAATCCTCACGGATTAGACGTGATTGGAAAGGCGGCCCGCCATGGCGGGCCGTCTTTTCTTTTGGGCGTGTGCCCCGATGAAAAAAAGCCGCCCTCGATGGGGCGGCTTTGCCTTGCGGTGCCGATCGTTCAAAGCCCGATTTCGGCGTCGATCTCGGCCTTGGATTTCCGGCCGCGTTCGGTGGCCGATTTCAACTGTCCGCAGGCGGCCATGATGTCTTCGCCCCGCGGTGTCCGAATCGGGCTGGCATAGCCCGCCTTGTAGATGATGTCGGCGAATTTCTCGATCCGGTCCCAATCAGACCGCTGGTAGGGCGCGCCGGGCCATTCGTTGAACGGAATCAAATTGATCTTGGCGGGGATCCCCGCGATCAACTTGACCAGACGCCGCGCGTCCTCGTCGCTGTCGTTCACATCCTTGAGCATGACATACTCGAATGTGATCCGCTCGGAATTGGACGCTTTGGGGTAGTCGCGCAGCGCGTCGAGCAGTTTCTTGATGCGCCATTTCTTGTTGATCGGCACCAGCACGTCGCGCACCTCGTCCGTGGTGGCGTGGAAGGACACGGCCAGCATGCAGCCGATTTCCTCGGCGGTCTTGGCGATCGCGGGCACGACGCCCGAGGTGGACAGCGTGATGCGGCGGCGCGAAATGGCGATGCCTTCACCGTCCATGGCGATCTTCATCGCGTCCCGGACATTGTCGAAATTATAAAGCGGCTCGCCCATGCCCATCAGCACGATGTTCGAAATCAGGCGCGGGCGCGCATCCGAGCCTTCGCCGGGGCGTGGCCATTCATCCAGATCGTCGCGCGCCACCATGATCTGGCCAATCACCTCGCCCGCGGTCAGGTTGCGGACGAGTTTCTGCGTGCCGGTGTGGCAGAAGGTGCAGGTCAGCGTGCAGCCCACCTGGGACGAGATGCACAGCGTGCCGCGATCTTCCTCGGGGATGTAGACGACCTCGACCTCGTGGCCGCCGGCGATCCGCATCAGGTATTTGCGCGTGCCATCCAAACTAACCTGTTTCGAGACGATCTCGGGCACAGAGATTGTGAAATGCGCGTCGAGCTGCGCGCGATAGTCGTTGGACAGGTTCGTCATCGCCGCGAAGTCGCGGACGCCCTTTTGGTAGATCCATTGCCAGATCTGCCCGGTACGCATGCGCGCCTGTTTCTCGGGGGTGCCGGCGGCGATCAGGGCATCGCGCAACCCCTCGCGGGTCAACCCCACGAGATTGGCCTTGCAGCCCTCGGGCAGCTTGCGCGGAATGGTCAGAACATCCTGCGTGACAGGGGCGCTGGCGGTCATCGGTCAGATTCCTCGGATCGGGGTCGAGGCTCACATATAGAGGCCGCCGCGATTTCGCAAACCCAGGCCTTAGCCCGAGCAGCGAGCCTCGGCATCCTCGACGGCGGCGGTAAAGCCCATCAGCGAAAAGGTATCCTGGGTCTGCGTGCCGCGACTGGAACGCGCGGTCAGCACGGCCTCGGCCCCGCGTTTCATCGCGGTGATGATGCGCTGATCGTCCTGCGGCGAGGCAGCCCAGGCCATTTCGCCTTCGGTGAACAGTTCAAAGGTCGAATCGCCGATTTCAACGCTGACGGTCGAGCCATCGGCAAAGGGATACCCGCCGGTAAAGGACACTTCGCCAAGACGATCCTGGCCCGGCCAGAAACTGACGAACATCAGGATTTCCCCGCGACGCACCGACACCTCGCGTCCATCGCGGGTGTTCAACGTCTCGCTCGGTGTGGACACGACCCAGCATTGGGTCGGATCGTCTTCGACGAACACGCTCCAATCCGTTTCGGCGGCCACGCGGTTCGACGATTCTTCCTGCGCGACTGCGGCAGAGCCCCAGGCAAATGCCGCCGCCGCAACCATGCCGACAATGGTATTCTTCATGAACACGAGAGCCTCCAGCCCTTTTTACTGCCTCTGGCGCGCGCCTGGATTTTGGTTCAGGAAGAGCCGGGTCGCACACCTTATCCACAGAGGGAACATAGGCGATTGCGCCGAAGTGAGAAAGACCCGGCGGCGGAAAATCGCCAGTCTGTGAAGACGATACGATAGGAGAGGCAAATCCATGGCGGACCAAGCCGACGAGTTGCTGGAAATCTGGCGCGGGCCGTTCCGCGAGGGCGTCCACCGCGGGCATGTCGCGATCTGGCATCACGACACGGGTCTGGTGGCCAGTTGGGGCGATGCCGAGGCCGTCATTCTGCCGCGCAGTTCCGCCAAGATGATCCAGGCCCTGCCGCTGGTCGAAAGCGGCGCGGCCAAGGCCGCCGGGCTGACGACTTGGCACCTGGCGCTGGCCTGTGCCTCGCATCAGGGGGCGGCGCTGCATCACGGGATGGTGTCCGACTGGCTGGGCGATCTGGGCCTGGACGAGCGCGCGCTGCGGTGCGGCTGTCAATGGCCCAACGACACCGAGGAACGCGACCGCCTGATTCGGGCCCATGGCGCCCCCGATCAGATGCACAACAACTGCTCGGGCAAGCATTCCGGGTTCCTGACGTTGGCACAGCACCTTGGGGCCGGGCCGGAATACCTGGACATCGACCACCCCGTTCAGGTTGCCGTGCGCCATGCCTTCGAAGAGGTGACGGGCGAAGACAGCCCCGGATACGGGATCGACGGCTGCTCGGCCCCGAATTTCGCAACGCGGCTCAAGGCTTTTGCACGCGCCATGGCGGCCTATGCAGCAGCGGGGGCAGGCGGCGGCGTGCGCGACGATGCGATGGTCACCCTGCGCGACGCGATGGCGGCCCATCCCGACCTCGTCGCCGGCGAGGGGCGAGCCTGTACCCGCCTGATGCGCGCGATGAACGGACGCGCCAGCATCAAGACCGGGGCCGAGGCGGTTTTCGCCGCGATCATCCCAGAACGCCGCATGGGCGTGGCCGTCAAGATCGACGATGGCGGCACCCGCGCGGCCGAGGCCGTCATCACGCAGATCCTGATCGCGATGGGTGTCCTGGACCCGGATCACCCCGACGCGGTGGCCTTTTCCCACGGACCGATCCGCAACTGGCGAGGCATCGAAACCGGGCATCTGAAGGTCAGTGACGATCTGGCCCGGTGGCGCCCCTAAGCCGGGACCCGGGGAACGGGGTTCAGATCCGCGGGCGCGTGGGTCGCGATCCGCGTGAACAACTCGTCCTTTTTCAAGGGCTTGGTCATGTAATCGTCGATGCCGCAGGCCAGAATGCGATCACGGTCCCCGGCCATCGCATGGGCCGTCATGGCCACGATCGGCACAGGCCCCAGACCGTTCTCCTGTTCAAAGGCGCGGATCCGGCCCGCCGCCTCGGTGCCATCCATGCCGGGCATCGAGATATCGGTAAAGATCAGGTCGGGAACCGCGTTGTGATAGGCGGCGACCAATGCAGCCCCATCCTCGACAAGCGTCAGGTCGATATCGAGGGATTTCAGCATGCTGCGAAAGACCAGTTGGTTGGTCTTGTTGTCCTCGGCCGCCAGCAGGCGCAAGCGCCGCTGCGCCCCTTTGTCGGTCGCGGCCGTGTCACCGGACGGGGGCGCGGCCGCCGGGCGCATCAGCGCCACACGCAATTCTGCCAGCGACGTCGATGAGGACAAGGGCGTCATCCCGCCCGGAACCGCGGGCGCCTTGTCCGTGGCAAGGCCAAGGACCGGCCCCCTGAGGCCCGCATCCTGCATCTGCGCGAGCACGGCATCGGGCTTGTCGGGTGGCGTCAGAAACACGAAGGCCCCGACATCCGACAGATCGCCGGGCGCGGTCGGGTCACTGCAGCTTTGCACATCGGCCTGGAGCCTGAGCAGCAAGGACTGGAGCGCATGCCCGGCATCCCCCGCTTCGCCGACCATCAGGACCCGTCCGAACCCCTGCGGCAAGGGCGGGACCGGCTCGAACGGGGTCGCGGGGTCGGTTTCGAGCTCGAGTCGAAAGCCGAAGGACGACCCTTTGCCCGGCGTCGAGTCGAGCCAGATTTCACCGCCCATCAAGCGCACCAGGCGGTGCGTGATGGCAAGACCCAGCCCTGTGCCGTCGTGCCGCCGGTTCGCCTGATCCTCGACCTGGTTGAATTCGCCGAAGATATGGCACTGCATTTCGGGGGCGATTCCGATCCCCGTATCCTCGACCACGATGCGCAGGGGAATCCGCGCGGGCGTTTCGCCCTCGGGCGGCGGCGGGTCGCCGACGACGCGCACCAGAACATCGCCCTTGGGCGTGAACTTGACCGCGTTTCCGATCAGGTTGGTGAGAATCTGACGCACGCGACCGGGATCGCCGATCATGCGATCCGGCAAAAACAGGTCATAATCGAGACTGAGCCTGAGATCGCGCCCCTGCACCGACGGGCGCAACAGGCGAAAGATCTCGTGGATCATGCCCGGCAGGTCAAAGGCCTCGCGGTGCAGGACCAGTTTGCCGGCCTCGATCTTGGAGTAGTCGAGGATGTCGTTGATGATGACCAAGAGCGCCTCGCCCGAGTTTCGGATCGTGTCGGCGAACAGCATCTGATCCTCGGTCAGACCGCTGTCGCGCAACAACTCGGCCATCGACAACACGCCGTTCATCGGTGTCCGGATCTCATGGCTCATGTTGGCCAGAAAGGCCGACTTGGCGCGGCTGGCGGCAAGGGCGGCATCGCGCGCCTCGCGCAATTGCTGCTCGCGCCGGACGCTGTGGGTGATGTCGACCGCCAGGCAGACGGTGTCGCCCTGAGGGCTGCGCTTGTCGTTGAGACGGACGAAGGTGCCGTTGAACAGCTTGATGTCCGTCTGTGGAGTGGGGGTGCATTCCCAACGCGCCAACATGGTGTCCACCCAATCCTCAGGGGCGTCGCCCTGCAGATCGACGATGCCTTCCTCGGCGCAGAGGCGCAGAATCGATTCGTATGAGGCGCCGGGTGCGACATCGGCCAGCCCGTCGAAAGGCACCAGCCAGGCCGGATTGGCGATGACCAGACGGCAATCGGCGTCGAAGATGGCAAAGCCGTTCTCGGCCGTGGTCAGGGCGTCCCAAAGGCGCCGTTCGGCCAGCGCGGCCCGATCCGTGGCAAGATCCAGCGCCACCGAGGCCTGTTCCTGCTGCCCCCTGAGCGTCGCGTTTTCCTCGCGCTGGGTGATGACCTTGTGCGACAACGCATGGGCGTGTTCGGCCAGTTTGCGGTTGGCCGAATACAGTTCCTCGGACCGCAGGGCGAGCAGCCGCTCGGCCTGGAGCCGGGCGCGACGTTCCTGCGCCAGACGGTCGTCGAAACCGTTCAATCCCATACCCGCATCGACATCCTTGTTCCAAAGGCTTGGCGGGATATTGGCGCAAGCCTGCTGAACAACCGGTTAAGGGTAAGGATAACCCGCCCCGACCGTGGGAATCATGGACTCGGGTGTTGCGGGCGTGGCACGGTCGACCCGTCCCTGACGGCTGCAATGGAAAGAGACATGCGAGGCTTGGCCGCCATTTTTCTCGGCCTGGGGTTGTTTCTGCCTCTGCCGAGCGCCGCGCAAGAGGCTGTGCCCGACAGGATCCTGTCCATCGCGCGGGATGTCGATTACCCGGGAAACGATCTGCGGCCGCTGTTCGACACCACGATTGAAACCTGCGCCGCAGCCTGTCGGGCCGACCCCGCCTGTGTCGCCTTTACCTACAACACCCGGAATGACAGCTGCTTTCCGAAATCCGCCACTGGCGAGGCGGTGGCCTATAGCGGTGCCTTGTCCGGTGTCTTTCGTCCCACCGCGACCGAGGTGGCCGCGCGCCTCGAGTCGCGGTTGGATCAGCTGTCTTTCCTGCGATCGGCCGATCTGAGCGCGGCACGGCAGCAGGCCCTTGGCATGGCGCTGGCCCATTACGGCAATCTGTCCAGCGCGGACGAATGGCGCGCCGTCTCTGCCCGCGAAGAGGCGAATGGCAACCTTGTGGGGGCCATGCGGTTGATCGGGGCAGGCGTGACGCGGGGCGATCTGGCCGCCGATTGGAGCGATTACGCCCGGCTGCTGCTGGAGATCGAGACGACGGATCGCGGCGCCGAGCGACGCTATCGGCAGGCAGCGTTGCAGGCGGCCGTCAACGCCAGCCTGCGCGCCGCACCCGGCGAGGATCTGGCGCTGGCCGCGACGGTTCTGGCCCGCGCGCTGGAGGCGCAGGGCCGCGGCCGCGACGCCATCCCCGCCCTGCGCCTCGCGATGGCCGAAGCGCCCTCGGACAGTCGCGCCGCGGCGCTGGACCGGGTTCTGGGCCTTTATGGATTTCGCGTCATCGAGACGACGGTCGAGGCCGAAGCCGAGTTTCCGCGCATCTGCGCCGTCTTCTCTGAACCGTTGGCCCCCGGTGGGGTTGTTTACGACGATTTTCTGCAAACGACGGTCGAGGGGTTGGCAGTCGAGGCCGAGGATCGGCAGTTCTGCATCACCGGCGTGACACATGGCGTGCGCTATGCGTTCACGCTACGGGCCGGGCTGCCGGCCGCATCGGGCGAGGTGCTGCGCGCGCCGGTGGCGTTGCGCCAATACGTGCGCGACCGCCAACCCAGCGTCCGCTTTGCCGGGCGCGCCTATATCCTGCCGGCCAGTGCCGGCGGCACCATCCCGCTGGTGGCGGTGAACGCGGATCTCGTGGATCTGCGTCTTTACCATGTGTCCGACCGGAATATCCTGCGCACCCTGCAGGAGCAGTATTTTGGCCGCCCCCTTGCCGATTGGGAACTGACGCGGTTCGCCGAGGAGGTCGGCGAAGAGGTCTGGCACGGCGAGGCCGACGTCGCGATGGAGCAGAACCGCTCGGTCACGACGCGCATTCCGATCGGCGACGTGCTCGAGGGGCGCGCACCTGGGCTCTATGCCCTCGAGGCCTCGGTCGGTGGGGCGGGCGACCGCGCGGATCGGGCCACGCAATGGTTCCTGGTCAGCGATCTGGGCGTCACGACCCTGAGCGGTGAGGATGGTGTACACGTCATCGTCCGCTCTCTGGAAACGGCGGGGCCGCGCGCCGGCGTGACGGTCAGCCTGATCTCGGAGTCCAACCGGGTGCTGGGCGAGGCGGTGACCGATGCCGACGGCTACGCACAGTTCGCGGCGGGGCTGTCCCGCGGTCAGGCCGCGGCCACCCCCGCCATGGTCAGCCTGCGCGACGGCGACACGGATTTCGCCTTTCTCAGCCTGCGCGAGGCCGAGTTCGACCTGAGCGACAGGGGTGTCGAGGGCCGCGAACCGGCCGGCGCCATAGACATGTTCCTGACGACCGAGCGCGGCGCATATCGGGCCGGTGAAACCATCCATGCCACGGCCCTGGCCCGCGATATGGCGGCCGGCGCGATCACCGATCTGCCCCTGACGGCGATCCTGACCCGTGCCGATGGCGTGGAATACCGGCGACAGGTCCTGGAGGAGGTCGGCGCCGGGGGATATGTTTTCGATTTCGTGCTTGGCGCGGACGTGCCGCGCGGCACATGGCGTCTGTCGATCCATGCCGACCCCGAGGATGCGCCCCTTGTCAGCACGAGTCTGCTAGTCGAGGATTTCCTGCCGGAGCGCATCGACCTTGCGCTGGACATGGACGACGCGTCCTTCGCCCCCGGCGACCGACCCATGCTGCGGGTGCAGGCCGATTACCTGTTCGGCGCGCCTGCCGGCGACCTCGACGTGACCGGGCGGGCCGCCCTGCGTCCCATGCGCCGGACCGAGGTCTTTCCGGGCTACCTGTTCGGGCGGCACGACGATCAACCCAATGCCGAGTTCGTGACCCTCACCCCCGCCACCACCGCAGCGGACGGGTCGGCCGAGATGCGCCTGCCGATCCCGTCGCTGACGGGGGCGCCGCAACCCGCCCGCCTGAACGTCACCGCAGAGATCACCGAAGCTTCGGGGCGGCCGGTCGAGCGCGAGCTAAGCCGCGATGTCCTACCGGAAAACGCCATGATCGGCATCCGCCCGCTGTTCGACACGACCTTGCCCGAGGGGGCCGAGGCCGCGTTCGACCTGATCGCCACCGGGGCCGGGACCCTGCCCGCCCGTTGGGTCCTGAACCGGGTCGAACAGCGCTACCAGTGGTATCGCCAGAACGGCAACTGGACGTGGGAGCCGATCACGACCCGCACCCGTATCGCCAATGGCGAGATCGACCTCGACCGGACAGCGCAGCGCCTGACCCTGCCGCTGGACTGGGGCCGCTACGAGTTGCGCGTCGAAAGCGACGTGGACGGGTACGCGATCAGTTCGGTGGCTTTCGAGGCCGGTTGGTATGGCGCAACAGGCGCGACGGATACGCCCGATGTGCTCGAGGTCTCGCTCGATGCCGAGCGCTACCGCCCCGGCGAGACGGCCACCTTGCGGATCGTCCCGCGACAGGGCGGCATTGCCCTGGTGCAGGTGATGTCGAATCGGCTGATCGACATGCGGATCGTCGAACTGGGCGACGACGTGGCCGAGGTGGCCCTGCCCGTGACCGAGGATTGGGGGGCCGGGGCCTATGTCACCGCATCGCTGATCCGGCCGCTGGGGTCGGTGTCCGGCCCGGTTCCGGCGCGCGCCCTGGGCCTTGTCCATACCGCGATCGATCCGGGCGACCGGGCACTGGATGTCACGCTGCAAGCCCCCGAAATCGCGCGACCGCGCGACCGGCTGGACGTGACCCTGCAGGTGGCCGGTGCGCAGCCGGGTGACACCGTCTATGCCACGATCGCGGCCGTGGATCTGGGCATCCTGAACCTGACGGGGTTCGACAGCCCCGATCCAAGCGCCCATTACTTTGGGCAACGCCGGTTGGGGATGGCCATCCGCGATGTCTACGGTCGCCTGATCGACAGCCGCGACGGCGCCGAGGGGCGGATCCGCCAAGGGGGCGATGCCGGGGCATCCCTGCGCATGCAAGCCCCGCCGCCGACCCAGGACCTCGTGGCCGCGTTCTCGGGTGCTTTGACCGTCGGGGCGGATGGGCAGGTTCGCACGAGTTTCGACATGCCCGCCTTCAACGGTACCGTCCGCGTCATGGCCATCGCATGGTCCGACACGGCGGTGGGGCAAGCCGCGCGCGACGTCATCCTGCGCGACCCCGTGGTCGTGTCGGCCAGCCTGCCCAGGTTTCTGGCGCCCGGCGATACGACCCGGCTGCTGCTGGACCTGACGCATACCGAGGGTCCCGCCGGCGAGGTCGCGGTTGCCATTGATGCCGGTGACGGACTGACGCTTGGTGCTTATCCCGACACGGTGACACTGGCGGAAAACGGGGCGCGGCAGCTTTCCGTTCCGCTGAGCGCGGGCGACCGGCCCGGCCTGCGCGAGATCACGATCCGTCTGACCACACCGGATGGAACCGTCTTGACGCAGTCCCTCGCCCTGCCCGTTCAGGTCAACGACCCCGAGGTGGCCGAAACCACCCGGCTCAGCCTTGCGCCGGGGCAATCCTTTGCCATTGACGAGGCCATTTTCGCCGGGTTCCGCGCCTCCACCGGCATGGCGACGGTGTCGGTCGGACCACCATTGGCGCGGTTCGACGTGCCGGGCCTGCTGACGCTGCTTGACCGCTACCCCTATGGCTGCACGGAACAGGTGGCCAGCCAGGCCTTGCCGCTATTGTACCTGTCCTCGGTCGCCAGCGCCCTGAACCTGGAAACTTCCGGGGATCTGGCCACGCGGATCGACGATGCGATCGCACGGGTGCTGACGAACCAATCAGCCAATGGCGGGTTCGGCCTGTGGCGCGCGGGGTCGGGCGACTTGTGGCTCGACGCTTATGTGACGGATTTCCTCAGCCGTGCGCGCGGGGCGGGCCATCACGTGCCCGCGACGGCCTTTCAATCCGCGCTCGACAACCTGGCCAACCGCGCGGCGGCGTATCCCGATTTCGAGGATGCGGGCCAGGGGCTGGCCTATGCCCTGATGGTTCTGGCGCGCGAGGGGCAGGTCAGCATGGGCGATCTGCGCTATTACGCCGATGTGAAAGCCGACGATTTCGCCACGCCGCTTGCCCTTGGGCAGCTTGGCGCGGCCTTGGCCATGTATGGCGATCAGCCACGCGCCGATGCGATGTTCCGGGCGGGCTATGCCCTGCTGCACTCCCTGCAGGGCGAAGGCGAAGGCCAGGTCTGGCGCGTCGATTATGGCAGCGACCGGCGCGATGCGGCGGGTTTGCTGGCCCTCGCCGCCGCCGCCGGGTCGCAGGCGATCCCGGTGGCCGACCTGTCCGAAGCCCTGCGCCCCACCGATGCGCCCGTCTCGACGCAAGAGGCCGTCTGGACCCTGCTGGCCGCCCATGCGCTGATCGACGCGCCCGGCGCCACCGGGCTGGAGCTGGACGGCACGGCGATCACCGGGCCCTTTGTCGAACTGATCCGCGCCGGTCAGTCGGGCCAACGGCTGATCGAAAACACCGGGGACACGGATCATGCCCTGACCATCACGCGCTTTGGCGTGCGCGAGGGCGCGACCGAGGCCTTCGGCAACGGCTTTCGGATCACGCGCAGCTATCTGCGGCTTGATGGTCAACCGACCGATCCGGCGCAGGTCGAACATGGCACGCGCCTGGTTGCCGTCTTGACGGTCACCCCGACGGCCGGCCTGCGCGAAGGACGTCTGATCGTGACCGACCCCCTGCCCGCCGGGTTCGAGATCGACAATCCCAACCTCTTGCGGTCAGGCGACATCGGCGCCCTGCAAGGGCAGGCGTTTCACACCGCAACCGCCATGACCGAGTTCCGGCAGGATCGCTTTGTCGCCGCGGTGGACCGACGGGCCGAGGCCGACGCCTTTCACCTTGCCTATATCGTGCGCGCGGTGACACCCGGTGCATTCCATCACCCCGCCGCCAGCGTCGAAGACATGTACCGCCCGCAATACCGCGCGCAAACCGGCTCGGGCCGCGTGGTGATCTCGGGCGAATGATGCGGCGCGTCCTCCTTGGAATGCTCGTGCTGGTGGTGCTGGCGGCCGGTCTGGGCGCGTGGCGACTGGACCGCTGGATTGCCACCACCGACATCCCGCCCCTGGTCGTGGAAACAGGGGTCGAGGTGCTGGACCGGGATGGGCGCCTGTTGCGCGCTTACACGGTCGAGGATGGCCGCTGGCGTCTGCCGGTCAGCTATGACGCCGTCGACCCCGGATTTGTCGAGATGTTGATCGCTTACGAGGACCGGCGGTTCTGGCGGCACCCTGGCATCGATCTGCGCGCCTTCGGCCGCGCGGCGTGGCAGGGGATCACATCGGGCCGAATCGTTTCGGGGGGCTCGACCCTGACGATGCAGGTGGCGCGTCTGCTGGAAAACTCCGGCACCGGGGCATGGCAGGGGAAACTGCGCCAGATCAGGTTGGCGCTGGCGTTGGAACGCATTCTGAGCAAGCGCGAGATCCTGACGCTTTACCTGCATCTCGCCCCCTATGGCGGCAATATCGAGGGGATTCGGGCCGCCAGCCTGACCTGGTTCGGCACCGAGCCTGCCCGCCTGACCGCGGCGCAATCGGCGCTGCTGGTGGCATTGCCCCAAGCGCCCAGTTCGCGTCGCCCCGACAGATACCCCGAGGCGGCTCAACGCGCCCGCGACAGGGTGCTGGACCGCGCCGTGCGCTTCACCGCCCTGACCGAAAGCCAGATCGCCTGGGCGCGGGCCGAGCCCATCCCGACCGAGCGACGGGCCTTTCCGGCCCTGGCCGCCCACCTTGCCGATCGCGCCCTGGCCGAGCGCCCGACACAAGGCACGCATCACCTGACCCTGGATGCGGATCTTCAACGCCGGATGGAAGACCTTGCCGCGCGCGCCGTCGAGGGCCATGGGCCGCGCATGAGCGCCGCGATCATGGTGATGGATCACCTAAGCGGGGCCTTGCTGGCCTCGGTCGGTTCGCCCGACTACACAGATGTGACGCGCGCAGGCTTCGTCGACATGACCAGTGCCGTGCGCTCGCCCGGATCGGCCCTGAAACCGCTGATCTACGGCCTTGCCTTTGATGCCGGGCTTTTGCACCCCGAAAGTCTGATCGGTGACCGCCCGACCCGGTTTGGCAATTACGCCCCCCGGAATTTCGACAATCTGTTTCGCGGCGAAGTGACCGCCGCCGAGGCGCTGCAAATGTCGCTCAACATCCCGGCCGTCAGCCTGTTGCGGGAACTGGGACCGGCGCAGATGCTGTCGGCCATGCGTCGGGCCGGTATGGAGATCGACCTGCCCGTGGGCGAAGAACCCGGCCTTGCCATTGCGCTTGGCGGCATCGGAACCCGGATGGAGGATCTGATGCGGCTCTATGCGGCCGTGGCGCGTGGGGGTGTTGCTGCGCCGTGGCACTGGCGACAGGGCGACGCCGCGCCCGAGGGGCAGCGCGTCATCGGGCCGACGGCAGCCTGGTATCTCAGCGATATCCTGGGTGATGTCCCGCCGCCGGCCAGCGCACCGCGCAGCGGCCTGGCGTACAAGACCGGCACCAGCTATGGGCACCGCGATGCCTGGGCCTTTGGATTTGACGGGCGGCATGTCGTCGGCATCTGGATGGGGCGGGCCGATGGCGCCTCGGTCCCGGGGGCCTTTGGTGCCGACCTGTCCGCACCCGTTCTGTTCGAGGCCTTTGCGCGTATCGGACCGACCATGACACGGCGCCCCGCCCCGCCGGCGGGGGCGCTGATCGTCAGCCGGTCACAGCTCCCGGCCCCATTACAGCGGTTTTCGCCGCGGCAGGGCCCTTTGCCCGCGTCCGATGGGCCAGACATCACCTTTCCACCCGAGGGCGCGGTTCTGGCCCGACAGCCGGATCTGCCGATTGTCGCGCGGGTGGCCGAGGGCCGCCCACCCTTTACATGGCTGTGGAACGGCGCACCGCTGGCCACGGGGCGACATGACCGGGAGGTCACGCTGGAGGACCCCGGCATCGGGTTCGGCGAACTGACGGTCATCGACGCCGAAGGGCGCGCGCAGCGGCGCGCCCTCGAGATCGCGGCCCCGTAGGGCCACGAGGCTGCGACCTCAGCCCACCCGCTCGATGGCCAGCGCAATGCCCTGGCCGCCGCCGATACACATGGTGATCAGCGCCTTGCTCCCGCCGATCCGCTCCAACTCGTAGAGCGCCTTGACGGCGATGATCGCGCCGGTCGCCCCGACCGGATGGCCCAGCGCGATGGCCCCGCCATTGGGGTTCACGCGGGCCGGGTCCAGCCCGAGGCCCTTGTTCACCGCCAAGGCCTGCGCGGCAAAGGCCTCGTTCGACTCGATCACGTCGAAATCGGCGACCGACAGGCCGGTTTTCGCCAGCAGGTTCTCGACCGCGGGGACCGGGCCGATCCCCATCACCTCGGGCCGCACCCCGGCATGGGCATAGCCCAGAACACGGGCACGTGGCGTCAGGCCGGCCTTTTCGGCGGCCTCGGCACGGGCCAGCACCAGCGCCGCGGCACCGTCATTGATGCCCGAGGCATTGCCGGCGGTTACCGTGCCGTCCTTTTGGAACACGGTGCGCAGGCCGGCCAAGGCCTCGGCCGTGGTGGCCTTGGGGTGTTCGTCGGTATCAAAAGGCACGAGATCGCGCTTCACCTTCACCTCGACGGGGACGATCTGCGCCTTGAAACGGCCCTCCTCGATGGCCCTGGCGGCGCGCGTCTGGCTTTCCAAGGCAAAGGCATCCTGTGCCTCGCGGCTGATGTCATGCTCTTTGGCGACGTTTTCCGCCGTCACACCCATATGGCCGGTTCCAAAGGGACAGTTAAGCGCGCCGAGCATCATGTCGCGGGTGCCGACATCGCCCATCTTCTGCCCCCAGCGGGCCGCCGGAATGATGTAGGGCGCCCGGCTCATGCTTTCGGCCCCCCCGGCAAGGCCGAACGCGGCATCGCCCATCGCCAGCGACTGGATCACCGACACGATGGCCTGCGCGCCCGACCCGCACAGTCGGTTGACGTTCATCGCGGGCGTCGTGTCGGGGATACCGGCCTGCATCGCGGCGACGCGGCTGAGATACATGTCGCGCGGTTCGGTATTGATCACATGCCCATAGGCGACATGGCCGATCTGACCGCCTTCGACCCCGGCCCGCTCCAGCGCCGCCTTGGCCGCCGTCGCGCCCAGGTCTATCGGCGCCACACCGGCGAGCGATCCGCCAAAGGTGCCGATCGCGGTGCGCGCGCCCGACAGGATCACGATATCGTCCATGGGTTTTCCCCTCCCTGATGACTGAACGGTTTGCACCGTTAAGCCAAAGCCCGGGGGCCGGGTCCAGTGCGACGTTGCGTTTGCGCGCGGCGCGCCTCAGTCCTTGTGCTGCAAGAGGCGCTCGACCCCTGACAGAAAGCCATCGGCGTCCGGCCCAAGCCGGTCGCGGATCTCGGCCTCGAAGGCATGGGCCAGGGGCTCGAGCGCTTGCATCATCTCCTGACCGGTTTGCGTCAGGGACAATTCCACCAAACGCCGGTCATTCGTGTTCACGCGTTTGGTAATGATCCCGGCCTCTTCCAGCCGGGCCGCGGCGCGGGACACCTTGGACTTGTCCATGTCCACGCGCTGGTGGATCTCGCGGATCGAGACGGCGGTTTCCTGGCTCAGATGCGCGATCACGCGCCACTCGGCCCGGCCGATTCCGAACTTTTCCCGGTAAACCTGCGAGTATTCACGGCTGAGGCGACCGGCCAGAACCGAAAGCCGATAGGGCAGGAAATCGTCGAGTTTGAACGGATCGGACATGGGAACACATACACTTTGAACGTCGGGCGAGTCTGACGCGAAAACCGGGCGTCGGCAAGATCGACGCGACGCCACGGCACATCGGGCAAACACAACGCCCGGCGCTGGGCCGGGCGGTGCGGGTTTGTGACAGCGCGCGCTAGGCCGCGTCGAACTGCAGGGGGCGGACCTGCTGGAACAGCCCGGTCTCGCGCAGCTGGGTCAGGGCCCCTTCCGGCGGCTGTTCATCGAGGTACAGGATGGCGATCGCCTCTTGTCCGGCACCGGACCGACCGAGGGTGAAGTTGGCGATGTTGGCACCATGCTCGCCCATCGTCTGCCCCAGCAGGCCGATGATGCCCGGCACATCCTTGTTGGTGGTGTACAGCATGTGTTCGCCGATCTCGGCATCGATATTGATGCCCTTGATCTGGATGAAGCGCGGCTTGCCGTCCGAGAACACCGTGCCCGCGATCGAACGCTCCTTGACGGATGTCTTCACATGCAGGCGGATATAGCCGTCGAAAACGCCGGTCTTGTCCTGCGTGGTGGTCGAGATCTCGATGCCGCGCTCCTTGGCGATCACCGGGGCCGAGACCATGTTGACGCCGGGGTTCGACGGTTTCATCAGGCCCGCGATGGCGGCACAGTTCAGGGCCTGAAGGTTCATGTCCTTGACCAGCCCGTTATAGGTGATTTCGATCGACTCGATGACCTCTTCGGTCAGTTGGCCGACGAAAGCGCCCAGATGCTCGGCCAGCTTGACCCAGGGTCCCATGATGGCGGCCTCTTCGGCGGTGACCGACGGCATGTTCAGCGCGTTCGTGACGGCCCCGGTCAGCAGATAGTCCGACATCTGCTCGGCCACCTGCAGGGCCACATTTTCCTGCGCCTCGGTGGTGGCGGCGCCGAGATGGGGCGTGACCACGACATTCGGCAGGTTGAACAACGGGTTCTCGGTGGCCGGCTCTTCCTTGAACACGTCAAAGGCGGCACCGGCAACGTGCCCGTCCTTGATCAGCGCGGCAAGGGCCGCCTCGTCCACCAGGCCGCCGCGGGCGCAATTGACGATCCGCACGCCTTTCTTGGTTTTTTTCAGGTTGTCGGCGGACAGGATGTTGGCGGTCTTTTCCGTGAAGGGCACGTGCAGGGTGATGAAATCGGCATGCGCCAGCAGGTCATCAAGCTCGACCTTGGTCACACCCATGTTCTTGGCGCGCTCCTCGGACAGAAACGGGTCGTAGGCCATGACCTTCATTTTCAGGCCGCGCGCCCGGTCGCAGACGATCGACCCGATATTGCCCGCGCCGATGACGCCAAGGGTCTTGCCGGTCAGTTCAACCCCCATGAAACGGGATTTTTCCCACTTGCCGGCATGGGTCGAGGCGTTGGCCTCGGGGATCTGGCGGGCAACCGCGAACATCATGGCGATGGCATGTTCGGCGGTGGTGATCGAGTTGCCGAAGGGCGTGTTCATCACGATGATGCCCTTCTTGGACGCCTCGTGAATATCGACATTGTCCACGCCGATCCCGGCCCGGCCGACCACCTTGAGGTTCGGGGCGGCGGCGATGATCTTTTCGGTCACCTTGGTCGCCGAGCGGATCGCCAGGCCGTCGTAATCTCCAATGACGTCAAGGAGTTTGTCCTTGTCCTTGCCGATGGAGGGGTCGAAGGTCACGTCGATGCCGCGATCACGGAAGATTTGGACAGCGGTTTCAGAGAGCTTGTCGCTCACCAGTACTTTGGGGGCCATGGTCATGGGTCCTGTCGTTTGAAAATCGGGAAAGACGGCGCCACCCGGCGCGAAAATCCTTCACGAAGGATTTTCGGCCCGGCAGGATTTTCAGGAAAATCCTGCCTTGTCGGAGGGCGCGATCCGGGGCTTCAGGCGGCTTGGGCCTGTGCGTCGATCTCGGCGTGGAAGGCCCAGTCGAGCCAGGGCAGCATCGCCTCGATATCGGCGGT
Source organism: Roseibacterium elongatum DSM 19469 (assembly GCF_000590925.1). Classification (NCBI taxonomy): domain Bacteria; kingdom Pseudomonadati; phylum Pseudomonadota; class Alphaproteobacteria; order Rhodobacterales; family Roseobacteraceae; genus Roseicyclus; species Roseicyclus elongatus. The sequence continues at coordinate 980,483 of NZ_CP004372.1, forward strand.
TTCCACCGTCGCCCCGCACCAGATCCGCAGACCGGCGGGGGCATCGCGATAGGCCCCGATATCCAGCGCCACGCCTTCGGCCTCCAGCCGCTTGGCCACGGCCTTGGCAAAGGCGGCGCCGTCGGCAATGCGGTCATCGGTGAACTTGAGGCAGACCGACGTGTTCGACCGCGTCGCCGGATCCTCGGCAAGATTGTCGATCCAGTCGCGCTCGGCGCAGAAATCGAAAATCGCCTGCGCGTTGGCATCGGCCCGCTTCATCAGGGCCGGCAGGCCGCCGATGGCTTGTGCCCAGTCCAGCGCCAGCAGGTAATCCTCGACCGCCAGCATCGAGGGGGTGTTGATCGTGGCGCCCTCGAAAATGCCCTCGATCAGCTTACCGCCCTTGGTCAGGCGGAAGATCTTGGGCAGGGGCCAGGCAGGGGTGTAGCTTTCCAGACGCGCGACCGCGCGGGGGCTGAGGATCAGCATGCCATGGGCCGCTTCGCCACCCATCACCTTCTGCCAGGAGAAGGTCGTCACATCCAGCTTGTCCCAGGGCAGGTCCTGCGCGAAGGCGGCCGAGGTCGCGTCGCAGATGGTCAGACCCTCACGGTCAGCCGGGATCAGGTCACCGTTCGGAACGCGCACGCCCGAGGTGGTGCCGTTCCAGGTGAAGACGACATCGGAGTTGAAATCCACTTCGGCGAAATCGACGATCTGGCCGTATTCGGCGGTCTTCACCTCGGCCTCGATCTTGAGCTGCTTGACCGCGTCGGTGACCCAGCCCGCGCCAAAGCTTTCCCATGCGATCATCGTCGCCGGACGCGCGCCCAGCAGCGACCACATGGCCATTTCGACCGCGCCGGTGTCGGAGGCGGGCACGATGCCGATGCGATATTCGGCGGGCACGCCCAGCACCTCGCGCGTCGTTTCGATCGCGGCCTTCAGCTTGTCCTTGCCGACCTTGGCACGGTGCGAGCGGCCCAGCGCTGCGCCGGCCAGTTTGTCGAGCGAAAACACGGGGGGTTTGGCACAGGGGCCAGAGGAAAAACGCGGATTGGCCGGCCGCGTCGCCGGTTGGTCGATAGCCATTATCTGATACCCTCACAGATATGCGCCCCTCGTTGGGGAGGGGTGTCCCGCCGCCGGGGATAGGCCCAGCGGCGGGCCTGGGCAAGCCGGAAAATCAACCCAAAGCGTCGCATCTTGCCCAAGCCTGCCCGTGGCGATAGACCGCGAGACCGCAATCCCTTGATTTCGCTGTAAGTAAACTGAACTAGGCACCTTTCGGCGCTCGTCTTGTCCACCCGGATTGACATTCTGCTTGCGCGAGCAGGCAATGCCACACTAAACTTATTGGCGAATTCACCCCTATTGAAAGGATTGCGGCGCGTGAAGGATCAAGCCCAATCCCTGCTTTTCGACCTCTGCGACTACCTGCCTTTTCAGATGTCTGTCATCTCGGGCCGCGTTTTCCAGCAAGTCATGGAAGACGCAGGACTGCAGGTACCCGAATGGCGGATCATGATGGCCCTGCCAGCGAACCAACCCTGTTCATCGCAGGATCTGTGCATTCTGACGGCGATGGATGCTGCGCGGGTCAGCCGTGCCCAGCGCCGGTTGGAGGAATTGCAGATGATCTCGGTGATTCGGGATACCGATGATCGCCGGAGGCTGGTCGTGCGCCTGTCCGACAAGGGCAGTGACGAGGTCACGCGGCTGCGCATTCTGGCCCGCGACGCCGAGAGCCTGTTCTTAGACGCGCTCGGCCCCGAGGATCGCGCACAGCTGAAAACCGCCATCGGCGAATTGTTCGATCAACTCTGATCGAGCAGCAGGCGCGTCAGCGTGCCATCTGGCCGTTCGAGGCCGGCGATGACCGTGAAATGGTTGGTGTCGGGGATGTGGACCGCGCGGGTATCAGCCCCGAGGCCTGTCCAGATATTCGCCAGCAAATCGTTCTGACGCAGAAACTCGGGTCGTTCCTGCGCCCCCACCACACAAGTCAGACGCACCCCGTCGATCGGCGTCTGCAAGGCGGGGCTTTCGTCTGCCGCCGCTTGCGCGTCGATCCGCAGGATCGCATTCATCTCTGTCCGCAGCAGCGGCCGCAGGTCGTGGACGCCCGAGATCGACATCACATGGGCCAGACGCGCGGCGACATCTTCGGGCAAAACCCCGCGACAGGCCATCCGACTGACAAGGTGGCCCCCGGCGGAATGACCGGTCAGGTACAGCGGCACGTCCGGCACCTTTTGCGCCGCCAGAATGATGGCGCGACGCACCTCTTGCGTGATGTCGGCGATCCGGGCCTCGGGGGCCAGAGTGTAGGTGACGACGGCCACCGCCTGACCGGCGGCCAACGGACCGGCCGCAAGATGCGAGAACGCGCGCCCCTCAAACTTGTGCCAATAGCCGCCATGCACGATGACCGTCAGACCCCGCAAGGCGCGATCGGGTCGAAAAAGATCGAGAAACTGGCGCGAATCCTTCCCATATCGCAGTTCCTGGCCAGCGTGATCGGTGCGAAAGGTATCCGCGCGCTCGGCCCAACCGGCCACGAGGCGATCCGCATCCGCGATATAGGCGCCGTTCTGATAGGCATCGTCCCAATCGGTGATCTGCATATGCGACCCTCCCCGACATCTGGCTAGCCTGCGTCGGCTTTGGTAGCAAGGCACGGGCAGAGCGGAGCGGATCATGAGCAAATGGCAATTCTGGGTCGATCGCGGCGGCACCTTCACCGATCTGGTCGGGCGGCGTCCGGATGGCACGCTCGTCACCACCAAATTGCTGAGCGAGAACCCCGAACACTATGCCGATGCCGCCGTCGAAGGGATCCGGCGGTTGATGGCCGGGTCGGATGCCCCGATCGAAGCGGTCAAGATGGGAACCACGGTGGCCACCAATGCCCTGCTGGAGCGTAAGGGCGCGCGCGTGCTGCTGCTCGTGACCGAAGGGTTCCGCGACCTTTTGCGGATCGGCACGCAGGCCCGGCCCCGACTGTTCGACCTGAACGTGCGGCTGCCCGAACTGCTCTATGAAGATGTCGCAGAGATCCCCGAGCGGCTGGATGCCGCGGGCGACCCTCTCACCCCGCTGGACGAAGACGCAGTGCGCGACGCGCTGACCCGCGCCCATGCGACGGGCATTCGGTCTGTCGCCATTGCCTATCTGCACTCCTATCTGAATCCGGCGCACGAGGCCCGCACCGCCGACATCGCGCGCGAGGTCGGGTTTACCCAGATCACCCCCAGTCACGAGGCCAGCCGGCTGATCAAGCTGGTGGGTCGTGGCGACACGGCGGTCGTCGACGCCTACCTGTCGCCGATCCTGCGCCGCTATGTCGATCAGGTGGCCGATGCGCTGGACCTCGGCCGGGGCGGGTGCGAGCACCTGTTCTTCATGCAATCCAACGGCGGGCTGACCGATGCGCGGCTGTTCCAGGGGCGCGACGCGATCCTGTCGGGGCCGGCGGGGGGTGTCGTGGGCATGGTGCGCACGGGCCAAGCGGCCGGATTCGACAAGCTGATCGGCTTCGACATGGGCGGCACCTCGACCGACGTGTGCCATTTCGCCGGCAAGTACGAACGCAGCTTCGAGACCGAGGTCGCCGGCGTGCGCATGCGCGCCCCGATGATGCATATCCACACGGTCGCGGCCGGGGGCGGATCTATCCTGTCCTATCGCGATGGTCGGTTGCAGGTGGGCCCCGAAAGCGCCGGCGCCGATCCCGGCCCGGCCTGTTATCGGCGTGGCGGGCCCCTGACCGTGACAGATTGCAACGTGATGCTGGGCAAGCTGTCACCCGCGCATTTCCCCGCCGTGTTCGGGCCAAAGGCCGATCAACCGCTCGACGCCGCCGTGGTCCACGAGAAGTTCGCAGCGCTTGCCGCCGAGATCGGCGAGGGCCGCTCTCCCGAGGATGTCGCCGAAGGGTTCTTGCGCATCGCGGTCGAGAACATGGCCAACGCCATCAAGAAAATCAGTGTGCAGCGCGGCTATGACGTGACGAAATACGCGCTGGCGAGTTTCGGCGGTGCTGGCGGACAACATGCCTGCCTTGTGGCCGATGCCCTCGGGATGACGACCGTGATCCTGCACCCCTATGCCGGGGTCCTGTCCGCCTATGGAATGGGATTGGCCGATATCCGCGCGCTGCGCGAGACACAGTTCGACGCAGGGCTGGATCGTCTCAATCATGCACAACAGAGACTGGAGGAGCTGGCGCAGGACGCAGCGCGCGAAGTGGCGGCACAAGGGATCGCGCCCGACCGCATCCATGTCGAGCAGCGGGCGCATTTGCGCTATGCAGGCTCGCACCAATCGCTGGCCGTGCCGTTCGGCCCGAAAGAGACCCTGATCGAGGGCTTCGAGGCGGCGCATCATGGGCGATACGGGTTCACCGCAGCCGGACGCGACATCGTGTTCGAAATGCTCGAAGTCGAAGCCATTGGAACAACCGACGCGCCAGATGCCCCCGTGCCCGACGCCACCCAAGCGCCAGCGCCCTTGGATTTGTTGTCGGTTCATCTGTCTGGCGAAACCCTGCAGACGCCCCTCTACGCCCGCGACGCACTGCCAGTGGGGGCAAGAATATCGGGGCCTGCTGTCGTCAGCGAAGACACCGGCACGACCATGATCGAGCCCGGCTGGCAGGGTCGCATCGACGCGCTGGGGAACATGATCCTGGAGCGCAGGGAAAAGAAAGAAACCGAACGCGCCTTGGGAACCGAGGCCGACCCCGTGATGCTGGAGGTGTTCAATAACCTGTTCATGAATATCGCCGAGCAGATGGGCGCGACGCTGCAAAACACGGCCTATTCCGTGAACATCAAGGAACGGCTCGATTTCTCGTGCGCGCTGTTCGATGCGACCGGCAATCTGGTTGCGAACGCGCCGCATGTTCCCGTGCATCTGGGCTCGATGTCGGATGCGGTGCGCACGGTCGCGCGCCTGAACGCCGGCGCGATCGTGCCCGGTGATGCCTTCATGCTGAATGCGCCGTTCAACGGCGGCACCCACCTGCCCGATGTGACGGTCATAACGCCCGTGTTCGACACGGATGACACAACGATCCTGTTCTGGGTCGGCAGCCGTGGCCACCACGCCGATATCGGGGGCAAAACCCCCGGCTCCGCCCCACCCGATTCCACCCGGATCGAGGAAGAAGGCGTCGTGATCGACAATTTCAAGCTGGTCGAGGCGGGCCGCTTTCGTGCCGAAGACACTCGCGCGCTACTGGCCTCGGGGCGGTATCCGTGCCGCAATATCGACGATAACATGGCCGATCTCGAGGCGCAGATCGCCGCCAATGCCACCGGCATGCGCGAGGTACGGTCGATGATCGATACCTTTGGGTTAGAGACTGTTCTGGCCTATATGCGCCATGTGCAAGACAATGCCGAGGCCAGCGTGCGCCGCGTGATCGGATCGCTCAAGGATGGCAGTTGCACCTATCCGCTGGATGATGGCAGCGCGATCCATGTGAAGATCACCGTGGATCAGGGCGCAGGGCGCGCGGTGATCGATTTCACGGGAACCTCGCCTCAGCATCGCAATAACTACAATGCGCCCAAGGCCATTGCGACGGCGGCGGTGCTGTATGTGTTCCGTACGCTTGTGGGGCGCGACATCCCGCTCAACGAGGGGTGTCTGAAACCTCTGCGGACCGTCCTGCCCGAAGGCAGCATGATCAACCCCGTCCACCCCGCCGCCGTGATCGCCGGCAATACCGAGGTCAGCCAGGCCATCACCGAATGCCTGTATGGCGCGCTGGGCGTGATCGCCGGCAGCCAGGGCACGATGAACAACTTCGTCTGGGGCAACGACCGCATCCAGAATTACGAAACCATCGCGGGCGGCGCCGGGGCCGGGCCGGGTTTTGACGGGGCGTCCTGCGTACAGGTCCATATGACCAACACCCGCGCGACCGATCCCGAGGTGTTGGAAACACGGTTCCCCGTGCGGGTCGAGCGCATGGCGCATCGGCGTGGATCGGGCGGCGCGGGCGCCTGGCGGGGCGGCGAGGGGATGCACCGAACCCTTCGGTTTCTTGAACCGATGACCGTCACCATCCTGTCGTCGCATCGCAAGGTATCCGTGCCGGGCCGGGCGGGCGGCGGCGATGGGGCCGTCGGGGAAAACCGTGTCCTGCGGCGCGATGGGCGGCACGAGGACCTTGCCGGGAACGCGCGGGCCGAGCTGCAGATCGGCGACGCGATCGAGATGCTGACACCCGGCGGCGGTGGCTGGGGCGAACCCGGCTGACCCAAGCGCCTGTTGCATTTGCACAGCATGTGTCGCTTGCGGCGATCCAAACGCTTGTCAAAAAAATCTGACAGTCGTATCGAAGGGACGCTTTGGTCCGGGCGGCACAACCGTCCGGTGAAAAGGGAATGCGGTGAAATTCCGCAACTGCCCCCGCAACTGTAAGCGGTGAGCGTGATCGGCATATGCCACTGGGGCAACCCGGGAAGGCCCGATCCACGCCCAGACCCGCGAAGTCAGGAGACCTGCCAAAGCGATCACCCTGTCCTTGCGCGGGTGGCGCAGCGGGCAACGGACCCTTCCGTAGTGGTGACGTAACTGCACCGTCTGCGGGGGACATGCCTCCAACGACACATATCGAAAACGTCCGAGTACCGGGGGCCGGTATCGATGGAGGACTACACATGACGAAACGATTGGCCATGACGGCCGTCTGCGCGCTGGTTGCCGCGAATCCGGCGCTGGCGCAGGAAACCCTTTTCCAACTGGACGAGATCATCTTCTCGGCCGGCCTGACCGAGATCGAGGAAGACCGCACCGGCGTGACGGTCGATGTGCTGACGACCGAGGACTTGCGTTATGCCGGCGACATCCAGTTGTCGAACACGCTGGCGACGGTTCCGGGCCTGAGCGTCAGCCAGAACGGCCCGGTCGGCACCGCGACCACGGTGCGGATCCGGGGCCTCGATAGCGACTACATTCCCGTTTTCCTGAACGGCATCGACGTGACCGATCCGTCCTCGGCCCAGATGGGTTTCGATTTCGGCGTTCTCACGGGCGCAGCGGCCACGCGCGTCGAGATCCTCCGTGGCTCTCAGGGGGCGATCTATGGATCCGAGGCCATCGGCGGGGTGGTGAACATCACCACCGATCTCGCGCCCGAGGACCTCGGGACCGAGGTGACCATCAGCCTCGAGGCCGGCAGCTACGAGACGTATCTGGCAAGCCTCGGCATCGGGGCGCGCTTCGAACGCGGGACGCTGTCCTTCTCGGCGACCGAGCTTGTGACCGAAGGATTCTCGGCGGCCGACGAGAATGATGGCAATTCCGAAGAGGATGGTCACCAGTCCACCACCCTGATGCTGACGGGTGAATACGACGCCACCGACGCGCTGACACTGGGGTTCAGCGCCTTCTACATCGACAGCTTCAGCGAGATCGACGGGTTCCCCGCCCCGGCCTTCACGCTGGCGGACACGCAAGACGAGCAGGAAGACGAACGCTATGGCCTGCGCGCCTATGCCAATTTCGATGCGTTTGGCATCGAGCATGAAATCGCGGCCAGCGGGTCGCGCACCGAGCGGTATTATCCCGGCGGCTTCACCGAGGACTTTCGCGGCGACCGCGTGACCCTGTCCTATCTCGGCACGGCCAGCGTGCGCCAGGCCGATACGCTGACATTCGGCATCGATGTGACCGAGGAAGACTTCGAAGCCGGTGCTGATTCGGGCGATGTCGAGACGGCTGCGGTTTTTGCCGAATATGTCGCGGCGTTCGGCAGCGATTTCGACCTCTCGACCTCGCTGCGCTATGACGAACACTCCATTTTCGGCGGGCAGGCCACGGGCCGGATCGCGGCGGCTTGGCGCCCTGCCGAAGGCACGGTGGTGCGCGGATCGATCGCAACGGGGTTTCGCGCGCCGTCTCTGTTCGAGCTGTATTCCGGGTTCTTCGGCAATCCTGACCTCGAACCGGAACAGAGCCGCAGCATCGAGTTGGGCATCGAGCGGGAATTCGGTGACCTGACGCTGGGCGCGACCGTGTTCTACACCGAAATCGACGACCTGATCAGGTTCTCTGGCGGCGGCTATAACCAGGTACCTGGCACCAGCACGACGCAGGGCGTCGAACTGACCGCCGATTACATGCTGAGCGATGCGGTGACAGCCTTCGCCAACTACACCTACACCGAGGCCGAGGATCAGACGGGGGCACGCCTGCGGCGGGTGCCGCGCCACGATACCACGCTGGGGATCGCGGGCGAGTTCGGGCCCAATTGGTCGGGCAGCTTCAGCCTGCAAAATGTCGCGGATCGCGTCGATCCGGCCCCGATGGACGACTATGTTCTCGCCAATGGACAGATCGGCTACGGTATCACCGAAGAGGCCGAGATCTACCTGCGGATCGAGAACATCTTTGACGAAGAGTATCAGACCGCAACCGGCTACGGCACCAGCGACAGGGCATTCTACATTGGCCTGCGCTCGCGCTTCTGATCGGCTGAAGCATCTTCTGGTGGCAGTGGGGGTGACCCTCTCCGCCACCACATCGATATGGGCGGATGCCCCCGCCCGCGTCGTTTCCATGAACCTGTGCACCGATCAGTTCGCCATGCTGCTGGCCGCGCCGGGGCAACTGATCTCGGTCAGCGCGATCGCGACCGACCCGCTGATCTCGCCCATGTCGGATCGGGCGGCGGGCTATCCGCGCAACCATGGCGGCGCCGAGGAAATCTATCTTCTGAACCCCGATCTGGTCTTGGCCGGTGTCTATTCCGACCCCGCCACGGTCGCCATGCTGCGCAATCTCGGCATCCGGGTCGAACAGATCCAGGTCGCGCAAAGCCTGATCGACATTCCCGACCGCCTGCGAGAGGTGGCCGGCCATCTAGATCAGATGGACCGGGCCGAGAGCCTGATCGCCACTTTCGAGACGAATCTGGCCCGATTGACCGCAGAACCGGGCGGCCCGCGTGCCGCCTTCTATTATCCCAACGGATATACCGTCGGCACCGAGACGCTGTCGCATGACATTCTGACCACTGCGGGCTTTACCCATATCGCCGACGAGTTGGGGCGCAGCGCCTCGGGGCGTCTGGCGCTGGAGCTTCTGGCGATTGCCCAACCCGACCTCGTGATCGGCAGTACCCCCTATGCCGGGGCGTCCCGCTCGGAGGAGATCCTGCGCCATCCGGCGCTACAGGCCCTGATTGCCGCTGGCCGGGGTACGGTGAGCGGCCCCGACTGGGTCTGTGGCACGCCCCATGTCATCGATGCGCTGGTCGATCTGACCGTGATCCGCCGCGCGATGGAGGGCGGGGAATGACGCACTCTGCCCTGATTTCGGCGCTCATGGCCCTGGTCGCGGTCCTGTTCGTGCTGTCGCTGCTGATCGGTCCGGCGGGGTTCGGGCCGGGCGACTCGCTCAGGGCGCTTGTCGCGGGACAAGGCGACGCCGTGACCCTCGTGATGCGCGAAATCCGCCTGCCGCGCGCCATTCTGGCGGTGATGGTGGGCGTCTCGCTGGGCCTGTCTGGGGCCGCGCTTCAGGGATATCTTCGCAACCCGCTGGCCGAACCGGGGCTGATCGGCGTGTCGGGCTCGGCCGCACTGGGCGCGGTGATCGCGCTGCAAACCGGATTTGCGGCGTTATTTGCGCTCGCCCTGCCCTTTGCGGCGCTGACCGGGGCGATGGTCGCGGTTCTGCTCATCCTGCTGCTGGCCGGGCCACGGGGCGGGTCGATCACCCTGATCCTCGCCGGGATCGCGATTTCCGCGCTGGCCGGGGCCTTGACCTCGCTGGCGCTGAACCTCTCCCCCAACCCCTTCGCCGTCAGTGAAACGGTCTTCTGGATGCTGGGCTCGCTGGCCGACCGGTCGTTTGCGCATGTCTGGATCGCCCTGCCCTTCATGGCGGTGGGCTGGGTGCTGTTGGCCCTGACGGGACGCGGGCTGGACGCCCTGACCCTTGGCGAGGACGCCGCGCAAGCGCTCGGCATCAACCTGCGCCGCCTGCGCCTGATGCTGGTCGTCGGCACGGCCGCTAGTGTCGGCGCGGCCACCGCCGTGGCGGGCGCCATCGGCTTCGTTGGCCTTGTGGTGCCGCATCTGCTGCGCCCGCTGGTCGGCGCACGGCCCGGCCGCCTGCTGTCGGCCTCGGCCCTCGGGGGGGCGGCCATGGTGCTGACGGCCGACATCGCGGTGCGCCTTGTCCTGCCGGAGAGGGACCTCAAACTGGGGGTTCTGATGGCGATCATCGGCGCGCCGCTCTTCCTGCACCTGATCTACAAGACACGGCGGAGAATGGCATGACCCTTCTCGCGCTAGACCAACTGACGGTGAAACGCGGGCCCTGCCCGGTGGTCAATGGGGTCAGCCTGTCGGTCGATCGTGGCGAGGTGGTGGGGTTGATCGGCCCGAACGGTGCCGGGAAAACGACCCTGTTCCGGGGCGCCTTGGGCCTGATTTCCCATTCCGGAACCTCGTCGCTTGCGCAGCTGTCGCCAGCCGATCGCGCCCGCGCCGCCGCCTGGATGCCGCAAGCCCGCGAAATCGCATGGCCCATCGCGGTCGAAACCCTCGTCATGCTGGGGCGTGTCCCCCATCTGGCCGGGGGCCAGAGACCCAGCGAACGCGATCATGCCGCGGTGGCCGAGGCCATCGCCGATATGGGGCTGGTCGGGTTCGAAACCCGCCCCGCCACCGATCTGTCCGGCGGCGAACAGGCGCGTGTGCTGATCGCGCGCACACTGGCGCAGGATTGTCCGCTGATCGTGGCGGACGAACCGATTGCCGGGCTGGACCCGGCGCATCAGATCGCCACGATGGACCTGTTTGCCCGGATCGCGAGACAGGGGAAATCCGTCCTCGTATCACTGCACGATCTGGGCTTGGCGGCGCGCCATTGTTCGCGGCTGATCCTGATGCATCAGGGCCGGATCGTGGCCGATGGGACGCCGCGCATCGTTCTGACGCCGAAGAACCTGCACGACGTCTTTGGCATTTCCGCGCATCTGACCGAGGGGCCCGATGGCATGATTTTTCAGCCGCTCGAGGTGTTGCGATGATCTCGGTCCGGCTCGACCGCCCGTGGCTGACCGCCACGCTCGCGCGTGCCATGCGCTGCCTGAGCTGGGCCCCGCACAACCCCGGTCTGGTCCGCGCCCGGCACATCCTGTGGCGCGAGGTGCGCAACGCCGATCTGACCCGTGATTTCGACGCGATCTCATGGCTGTCCACCGAGATGCAGGCCAGGAACTCGGGCGGCGATATCGGCATGCTGACCTCGCGCGATATCGGGCGTTATTGTCTCGAACATGCGGATTCGGGCCTGACACAGGCCAGTTGCCTCGCCACTGTCGGGCTTGGCAATGCCGAACGGGTCGGGCACAGGCGGCCGGTCGTGCCACAGCCTTGCGGAACGGTGAACCTGCTGGCCGCAACCGATGCGCCGCTGTCGGATGTCGCGATGTTCGAAGCGTTGTCGATCGTCACACAGGCCCGCACCGCGGCCATCCTCGACCACGGCCCCGAGTTGAAGACAGGCCGGGCCACCGGAACCGGAACCGATTGTATCGTTCTGGCCTGTCCCGAGGGTGACATTGCCCATGCCGGCCTGCATACCGAGGTGGGCGAGGCCCTCGGACGCGCTGTGTACGCGGCCGTCGCGCGCGGTGTGCGCGACTGGATGGAGACCGAAGCCCTGCAGGGGCAGCTAGAGACGCGGAGTGGCTGACATGACCGACCTGATCGCAAATGGTGGCGTCGTCTTGTGGATCATTGCCGCGCTGTCGGTTGCGACGGTGGCATTGATCCTCTGGAAACTCTGGCGGCTGTCCCTGTCGGGGGCCTGGTCGGGCGAACGGATCACGGCCGACGCCATCGCCCTGTGGCAGTCTGGCCGGGCGACCGATGCCCTGGCCCGTCTGGACGGGCGGCGCGCTGTGCGGGCACGGCTGGCCCACGCCGCAATGGCCGCCTGCAGCGACGCAAGCCTCACCGAGGCAGCCGCGCGCGAGGAAACCGCCCGTCAGGCCCGCGCCCTGCTGGGGCAGATGCGCATGGGCCTGCGCCCGCTGGATCTGATCGTGACGATTGCGCCCCTGCTGGGGCTGCTGGGCACGGTGCTTGGCATGATCGCCGCGTTTCAGGCCCTGCAAGAGGCCGGCATTCAGGCCGACCCGGCAACGCTGGCCGGCGGTATCTGGGAGGCCCTTCTGACCACAGCGGCCGGCATGGGCGTTGCCATCCCGGCCTCCATGGCGCTGACCTGGTTCGACGCGGTCGCCGATCGCATTCAGGCCGAGATGGAGGATGACGCCACCCGCATCTTCATCCGCGGCCCGCACGCGGCTGTGTCATGAGTTTTTCCTTCGCATCCCCCCGCGTCCGGCGGCGGCCCAGCCTGACGCCCATGATCGACGTCGTCTTTCTGCTGCTGGTGTTTTTCATGCTGGCGGCGCGGTTCGGGGTGGAAACCGAAATCGCCCTGTCCCCCGCGTCCCCCGGTGCGGCGACGGCCGACTGGCAAGGGCCACCGCGCCTTGTGCAGATCGCGGCCGACGGCATTCGGTTGAACGGGGTGCCCGCCGCGTTGCCCGACCTGTCCGACATGCTTGAGCCGCTGGTCCAATCCCGCGACGATCCGGTGATCCTGATGCCGGATGACGAGGTGACGCTGCAGCGCTTGCTCGACGTCATGGCGCAATTGCGTGCGGCTGGGTTTTCGTCTCTGATCTTGGCGGAGGCGCCATGAACTTCGCCGCACCCCGACCGCGACGCGGCACCCAGGATCGGGCCATCGTACCGATGATCAACATCGTGTTCCTTTTGTTGATCTTCTTTCTGATGACCGCCAGCCTGACGCCGCCTCCGCCCTTCGCGCTCGACCCGGCCCTGGCCGCGGGCACACCGGGCGACCGCGGGCCAGACACGCTCTATATCGCGGGCGACGGGCGCATGGCGTTCGGCGATGCCCGTGGTGACGCGGTGTTTGCCGCCATCGGTCCGCGCGACACCCTTGCCATTCAGGCAGACGCGACGCTTGCGGCGGCCGATCTTGCGGCCCTTCTGCCGCGTCTGTCGCAAATCGGTGTCCGGGATGTGCGCCTGATCACGGTGCAGCCATGAGGCGGATGATCGAGATCGGCAGCTTTCTGATCCTGTCCGCAGGGTTGCACGCGGGTCTCGCGCTGCATCTGTCCGACCCCGGGGGCGGCGGCGGGCCGGGCGCGGGGGGGCAGGATATGGCGCATTTGCAAGCCAGCCCCGACAGCGTCGCCGCCCTTCTGGAACAGTGGCAATCCCCCCCCGATGTCACGACCCCCACGGCACTGCCCCGCCCCGGCTCGCGGCGCTGCAGACGGCGCGCCCCAGCGCCGAGGCCCCGGTGCCCCGCCCCGTTCCGACCGCGCCCGCGCGGCCAACGGCCGAAAGCGCGCCGGCCGCCCTGCCGCAAGCAGAACCGGCCCCCACACGCATTCAGGCCCAGACCGCGCCGCGCCCGACCTTCATGCCAACCCTGCCCGACGCGGCGCCAGATCTTGCACCAAGCACGGATCCACGCCCGCAAATGGCGCAGCCCCGGTTTGCGCCACCGCAGATGTCGGCGCCGCCTCGGGTCGACCGGATGACACCGCCGCCGCCCAGCTCTCAGCTGGCCGTAACGAGATCGCCCCGGCCCGAAATCCGCCCCGATACACGACCCGAACCGGCGGTACAGAGACCTCAAGCCCCTGCTCCAACCCCGCCTTCCGCACCGGCACCACAGCGCCAGGCCGCTGGCGATGGCGGCGGGTCCGTGGCCGGCGCAAACCCGCAACCGACGCCGCAGCCCAGCCTGTCTGCTGGCGAACGCCAGAGCCTGATGGCCCGCTGGGGCGCGCAGATCCAACGCCGGATCGAGCGTGCCCGCCCGCGCGTGCGCGACACCGGGCGCGCCGTTCTGCGCCTGACGATTACGCCCGCCGGCCAGTTGACGGGCGTTGGTATCGCGCAATCCTCGGGCAACCCCGGGCTGGATCAGGCCGCGTTGCAGGCCGTGCGCGGCGCGGGGCGGTTTCCGGCCGCCCCCGACGGACTGACCGAGGCAAGCTACGGCTTTTCCCTGCCCGTTACCTTTCGCTGAGGGCTGTTCGTGCGGCATCCGGCTGCTATGTGGCCGGGTATGACAACGCCACTTCTGCACATCGCAAACCTGCACAAGTCCTACACGGGGTCCGAGGGGACGGTTCCCGTCCTGCAAGGGATCGACCTGACCTTGACGGCCGGGGAAACCCTGGCCCTGACGGGCGAGAGCGGCTCGGGCAAAAGCACGCTGTTGCATCTGGCCGCAGCCCTCGATGCCCCGGACACAGGCTCGATCCGGATGGACGGGGTCGAGCTTGCAGCCCTCGGCGACCCTGCCCGCGCCGCGTTGCGGCGTGACAAGGTCGGACTGGTGTTTCAACAGTTCAACCTCGTGCCGTCGCTGAGCGTGGCGGCGAATATCAGCTTGCAGGCCCGTCTGGCCGGGCGGCCCGATCCTGACCTGTGCGCGCGTTTGATCGACCGTCTCGGCCTGCAGGCCGTTGCCACACGCTATCCCGAACAGCTGTCGGGCGGTCAGCAACAACGCGTCGCCATCGCACGCGCCCTGGCCGCGCGACCGGCGCTGATCCTGGCCGATGAACCGACCGGCAATCTCGATGAAACCACCGGCGACACGGTGCTGGCCCTTTTGCTCGACCTCGTGGCGGAAACCGATGCCGCGCTGTTGATGGTCACCCATTCCACGCGTCTTGCCAACCTGTTGTCACGGCGCGTTCACCTGAGCCATGGCCAGATCGCACCGGCCGATACGAGCGTTTGAAATCATGCTCTATACCGCATTGCAGAGCCTGTTTTCACATTGGCGACGCCGCCCCGGGCAGCTTGCCATGCTGGCCCTTGGGCTGGCTCTGGCCACCGCGCTTTGGTCGGGTGTGCAGGCCATCAATGCCGAGGCCCGCGCCAGCTACGATCGCGCGGCGCAAACGTTGGGGCAGGACAGCCTGTCGAGGTTGTCACGTGCCGACGGGCAGCCGGTGCCGCTGGCCGAATTTCTTGCCCTCCGACAGGCTGGATACCAGGTCTCCCCCGTCATTGCGGGCGAGTTGCGCACGGCGGACGCGCGCTTGCGCGTTCAGGGGATCGACTCGCTGACCGCCCCGGCCGAGGCGCAGGGCCCGGCCCTTGACGGCGATCTCGATTTGGCGGCGTTCTTCACCGCGCCGGGTATCCTGATCGTCTCGCCGGACACGGCGGCGGGGCCATTGCCCCCCGGTCTGCCGCCCCTGCGCCTGTCCGACGGGATGCCCCCCGGTGCCGCCCTGACCGACATTTCGACCGCGGCGCGCCTGATCGGGCAGGACGACCCCTCGTTCCTGCTGGTCGCGCCGGAACAGCCCGCGGGTCTGCCGCCTCTGTCTGACGTCACCGACCTGATCGTGACGCAACCACAGGAGGCCAGCGATATCGGGCGGCTGACCGACAGTTTTCACCTGAACCTGACCGCCTTTGGCCTGTTGTCCTTTGCGGTGGGGCTGTTCATCGTCCATGCGGCCATCGGGCTGGCGTTCGAGCAGCGCCGCAGCAGCTTCAGGACCCTGCGGGCCATCGGCCTGCCCTTGCGCAGCCTGCTGCTGGCCTTGGCGGTCGAGATTGCCGCCATCGCCCTTGTGTCGGGTCTGGTCGGGGTCGTCCTGGGCTATGCGATCGCGGCGGCCCTCATGCCCGGTGTGGCCGGCACGCTCAGCGGTCTTTACGGCGCGAATGTGCCCGGAACCCTGTCGTTCGACCCTGTTTGGGCCATATCGGCCCTCGGGATCACCCTTGTGGGCGCCGGGGCCGCCGCCGCGCAGGCGATGTTGCGCACGGCACGCATGCCGATCCTGTCACCCGCCCAGCCGCGGGCCTGGGCGCAGGCCTCGGCCCGCACCATCCGGGCACAGGGGCTGGCGGCGGTGGCGCTTCTGGCGGCCTCGGGCGGGTTGATCCTGTTCGGCACGGGCCTGTTGACCGGGTTCGCCGCTTTGGCCGCTTTGCTGGTTGGCGCGGCGCTGGCGCTGCCGGTTCTGCTGACATGGGCGCTGAAAACGGTCGAGACACGCGTGCACGGCCCGTTTTCGCAATGGGTCCTGGCCGACATGCGCCAGCAGATCCCGGGCCTGTCGCTGGCGCTCATGGCCCTGTTGCTGGCCCTTGCGGCCAATATTGGGGTCTCGACCATGGTGGGGTCGTTCCGCGCCACGTTCCTGGGTTGGCTGGACCAGAGACTGGCGTCCGAGCTTTATGTGCGCGCCAACGACCCGACCCAGGCCGGGGAGATCGCGGCCTGGCTGGACCCGCGGGCGCAGGCCGTCCTGCCCATCGTCTCGACCGATCTGCGCCTGTTCGGCCTGCCGGGGGACGTGTTCGGCATGGCCGATCATGCCACCTACCGCGATCACTGGCCCCTGCTCGACGCAACGGACGATACGTGGGACAGGCTGTTTTCCGGCGAGGTGGCACTGGTCAATGAACAGCTGGCCCGCCGCGAGGGGTTGAGATTGGGCGATCCGGTCATGCTGAGCGAGGCTTTGACCCTGCCGATCGGTGGAGTCTATTCCGATTACGGCAATCCGACCGGGCAGGTCATTCTTGGCCTCGACCTCTTTCGCGCCAGTTTCCCCGCTGTCGACGTGTCGAATTTCGCCATTCGCATCCCCCCCGCGCAGGCGCCCGACCTGGCCTCGGATCTCCGCGAAACCTTCGGCCTTCCCGCCGAGGCGGTGCGTAACCAGGCACAGATCAAGCGCTTTTCGATCGACGTGTTCGAACAGACTTTTCGCGTCACGGGCGCACTGAACGTGCTGACGCTCGGGGTGGCCGGTCTTGCGCTTTTGACCAGCCTGTTGACGCTCGCCACCATGCGTCTGCCGCAACTGGCGCCGGTCTGGGCCGTGGGGCTGCCGCGCCGCATCCTGGCGGGCACGGAACTGGCGCGCAGTCTCGTTCTGGCGGCGCTGACATGGCTGTTGGCGCTGCCGGTCGGCGTGGCGCTGGCCTGGGTCCTTCTGGCCGTGGTCAATGTCGAGGCATTCGGCTGGCGTCTGCCCTTGCAGGTTTTTCCGGGCGACTGGCTGCGGCTGTTTCTCCTGTCGCTTCTGGCGGCCAGCCTCGCCGCCCTGTTACCCGCGCTGCGGCTGGCCCGAATCCCGCCCGCACGCCTTTTGCAAGTCTTTGCACAGGAACGATGATGCGCTGCCTTGTCCTTTTCCTTGTCGCCCTGGCGACGCCGCTCAACGCCCAGGGGTTCGCCGGTCTGGGCACCACGGCCGACGGGTTCGCCGTGCCCGACCCGACACCCGAGTTCTCATTTCCCACCGATCACGGGCCGCACCCCGAGTATCGCATCGAGTGGTGGTATCTGACCGCCACGCTGCAAGGGGCCGATGGCCGGGACTACGGCGCGCAATGGACCCTGTTTCGCAGCGCCCTGGCCCCGCGCGAGGCCCAGGGGTGGGAGGCCCCGCAACTCTTCATGGGGCATGCTGCCATCACCACGCCCGACCTGCATGTCAGCGCCGAACGCCTTGCCCGCGGCGGCATCGGGCAGGCCGGTGTCACCGCCGAGCCGTTCCGCGCCTGGATCGACGATTGGCACATGACCTCGCGCGCCGAGACCGGGGACGATGCGTTGTCGGACCTGTCGTTATCTGCGCGCGGGGACACGTTTTCCTATGACCTGAACCTGTCGGCCACTGGGCCGCTCGTCTTTCATGGCGACGGAGGTTACTCGGTCAAATCGGCCGAGGGGCAAGCCAGCTACTACTACTCGCAGCCTTTCTATCGCGTCAGCGGCACGATCACCCTGCCCGATGGGCCGGTCGAGGTCTCGGGAAATGCCTGGCTCGACCGGGAATGGTCGTCGCAGCCGCTGTCGGAAAATCAGCGGGGGTGGGATTGGTTTTCCCTGCAGCTTCCAGATGGCGGGCGCATGATGGGCTTTGGCCTGCGCGAGGCGGGAGGCGGGCTGTATACCTCGGCCACCTGGATCGAGGCCGATGGCACCACCACCGCCTATCCCGATGGGGCCTTGCGGCTGACACCGCTGGGCACGCATTCGGTTGCCGGGCGCAATGTCCCCACCATCTGGCGCCTCGAGCTGCCCGCGCGCGATCTCAATATCGTGGCCACCGCCCTGAACCCCGACAGCTGGATGGAGACGTCCTTTGCCTATTGGGAAGGGCCGATAACCTTTTCCGGCACGCATGAGGGGCGCGGTTACCTGGAGATGACGGGCTATGAGTGAACAGACTCTGACAGGCATGTTCGACATGGTCTGGGGCCATCTGTCACGCGGCGTGTCCGACCGCAGACATCCCGCCCGGCACCCGACGCTCGCCACCATCGGCCCCGACGGCCCCGACATGCGCACATTGGTTTTGCGCGCCGCCCACCGCGACAGCGCACGCCTCGATCTGCACACCGACGCCGCCTCGCCCAAATACGCGCAAATCCGCCGGGATCCCCTGATCGCCCTGCATGTCTGGATCCCCAAGGCGCGGCTGCAGATCAGGGCGCGGGGTCTGGCGCGTCTCGAACCGGGCGATCCGGCCCTTTTCGCCGCCCTGCCGCCCGAGGCACAGGCGAATTACGGTGGCCCCGCGCCGGGCACAGCCGGGCCGCACACCCAGCCACCCACACCCGATGCCAGCCGCTTTGCCCTGATCCGGTGTCAGGTGACGCAGATCGACGCCCTGCTTCTGGCCGACCCGCATCAACGGGCGCTCTATACCGCCGAAACCGGCTGGCAGGGACAGTGGATTGCCCCCTGAGCAGGCTAGAGCGACGGGTCGAACATCGGAAAACTGACGCCCAGCGCCCAGCCCAGCACCAGCCCGAGGCCCAGACCCATCGCCAGCACCGATCCCGTGCGCTGGCCGACCCAACGGCCCATCACGCCAAAGCTCGCGTAGAACAGGCCGATCACTGGCAAGATGATGATCAGGAAGAACAGTCGCTCGAAATCGAGGGCCACGGCCAGCCCGAGGGACAGAAGAAAGGCCAACCGCGCCACCCAGCGCCGCCATGGCCGCGCCTGACCCGCCTGTAGCAGCACCGCATCGGCCAGCATCGCCAAAATCGCCCCAGGCAGGATCAGCGCCATTACCGGCAACCGACCGGCAACCGGCACGAAACTGGCCACGTAGCGATCCATCACACCGCCAAAGGCCAGCAAACCATAGGCCGCCAGGGCAAGCCCCCAGATCCATCCGCGCCGCGCCGGCAGGCCGCCGAACCACGCCGCGCTGATCAGGACAAGCGCGCCATACAGGGCCAGGTGCAGCGCCAGGTAATCGGCCACCAGCACGGGCAGAACGCGCGTCTCGAACAGGGCCAGAATCAACGGCGTCACGATCGCGGGCACACTCGCCAACAGCCAGAAGATGCGTCGCGATGGGGCCCAGGGGGCCGGCCCGGACGGCAGCAGCGCACTGGCCGGACGCGCCAACAGGACGATCCCGAACAGCGTCAGCAGGATGGGCCACCCGATCGCCGCCACCGGCCCGCCGCCTTCTCGGTCAAAGGTCGCGTCCAGCCAGGCGCGCGCCTCGCGCAGGGCCGTGGGCGAATACAGGATGCCCACATGCTCGACGAGCGGGGCGGCCACGGCACGGCGGGCAAACCCCTCGCCCGGGGTGCCAACCGTCTCGCCCTCGGCGGCGTCCAGCCCGGCCATGACGCGGCGGGCCTCTTCACGCAGCATGGTTTCCCATGCGCCGTTGACGATCAAAAGGTTCTCGGGGCTTTCCTCGGTGATCGCCTGGCTGAACACCGACAAGCCGACAATCCCGGCCACCCGGTCGTCGCGCATGGCCTGCCGCACGATGATGTCCGAGGCCATCGAATGCCCCAGCAAGACAACGCGCGGCTCGGCGCCCGGCAGGGCCAGCGCCGCCTCGGTCACACGGGCGATCTCGTCCATCAGCAATTGTGTTGTGCCGCCCGGCCCGACCGCCGTGACATCGCCGGACATCGGCACCGGGTTGCGGCCATGCCCCTCGAAATCGAGACTGACGGTGATGTATCCCGCCTGCGCCAGCGTCAGTTGATAAGCCTCCATCAACTGCCGCGACCCGGCAAAACCGTGGGTGACGATCACCACTGGTGCCTCTGCCCGGGGCTGGCGCATGACGGTGACCGGCGTCGTGCCGACATCCATATGCATGATCTCCAGGCCGGCGCGCGGGCGCTCCAACAGGATCAGCCCCACCAGAATGGCCAAACCGGCCAGCACCGCCAAAATTGCTCTGCGTGTCACCCTGTACCTCACCCTTTCACCTCGGGGCAGACCTAGCGTGGCCCGGCCCCTGAACCACTGGCCCTTTGCGCGATTGCATGCTTTACGCTGCGGCGAACGTCCATAACAGAGCCGGTCCGATGCATACCATCACGCTCATCACCAATTCAGCCATGTATCTCGACCCTGCCCTGGTGGACAGCCTGCGCAATGCCATGGGCGGCGGCGATGCCATCTGGCTGAACCCGAACCACGCCGCCGAGTTCGAGGTCGCACGCCTGCCCTCGAACATCGACTCGGTCTGGGAAAGCCTGCAGGGCGAAGGTGTCGACATGATTGCCCAGCCCAGCGCGGGACGGCGCAAGAAGATGCTGCTGGCCGATATGGATTCGACCATGATTCGGCAGGAATGCATCGACGAACTGGCCGCCGAGGCCGGGGTGGGGGACCGCGTGGCCAAGATCACGGCGCGCGCCATGAATGGCGAGCTTGGCTTCGAAGGGGCGTTGATCGAGCGTGTGGAACTGCTCAAGGGGCTGCCCGAAACAGTCATCGCCGAGGTGCTGGAAAAGCGCATCACCCCGATTCCGGGGGGCGCGACCCTGATTGCGACGATGAAGGCCCACGGCGCCCATGCCGCGCTTGTCTCGGGCGGGTTCACGGCCTTCACCACCGCCGTTGCCGCGACACTGGGCTTTGACGAGCACCGCGCCAACACGCTGTTGGCCGAGGATGGCATCCTGACCGGCGATGTCGCCCGCCCGATCCTGGGGCGCGATGCCAAGGTGCAGGCCCTGCACGAGATCAGCGCGCGCCTAGGCCTGACCCCGGCCGATGTGATCGCCGTGGGCGACGGGGCCAATGACCTCGGCATGATCGAGCTTGCCGGCACCGGCGTGGCCCTGCATGCCAAACCCGCCGTTCAGGCCAAGGCCCCGCACCGGGTGAACCATGGCGATCTGAGCGCACTGCTTTATCTGCAGGGCTATGCCATCGACGAGTTCGTCACCGCCTGACGAAAACGGCCCCGAGCGGGCTGCACGGGGCCGTTCTAACTGGTTGGCGCAAGGGCGTGGCGTCACTCGGCCGGCACGGCCCCCGCCTCGATGCCCACGGGATGGGCCAGCTTGTCCAGCATCTCTTTCGGCACGACCTGAACGAAATTCCCGCGCTCCAGGTCCCAGTGCTGCAGGATGTCGGCGGCTTTGCGGCTGCCCGTCTCCTTGGCATGGCGCTCGATCAGGCCGCGCAGCTGCTGTTCCCAATGATCCACCGTCACCGGGCAGGTCACCAGCGTTTCCATGTTCATGTTCACGCCGGTCTGCCCCTCGGGGTCATGGAGATACGCCATGCCCCCGGTCATGCCGGCCCCGAAATTGGCCCCGATGGAGCCCAGGATCACGGCAACCCCGCCGGTCATGTATTCGCACCCGTTCGAGCCGCAGCCCTCGACAACGACCTTGGCGCCCGAATTGCGCACGGCAAAGCGTTCGCCCGCGCGTCCGGCCGCGAACAGGTAGCCATCGGTGGCCCCGTACAGCACCGTGTTGCCCACGATCACGTTGTCATCGGCCTTCAGCGGGCTGACCTGAGGCGGCTTCACAACGATCGTGCCCCCCGACAGACCCTTGCCCACGTAGTCGTTGGCATCGCCCGACACCTCCAGCTTGAGGCCCGGCGCGGCAAAGGCGCCCAGCGACTGACCGGCCGACCCCTCCAGCTTCACCGTCAGGTGATCGGGCTGCAGGTGGTTGCGCATCCCGAAATTCTTGACGATGTGGCTGGATGTGCGCGTGCCGATGGTGCGCAACGTGTTCTGCACCGCGTAGGACAGTTGCATCTTTTCCCCGTCTTCGAGGAACCGATGCGCATCCTTCACGATCTGCGCGTCCAGCGTATCGGGCACGGCGTTGCGCGGCTTGTAGCGGTCATAGACGATCCGATCAGCGCCATCGACGGTGATCAGCATCGGGTTCAGGTCCAGATCGTCCAGATGCGCCGCCCCGCGGCTGACCTGCGTCAGCAGATCGGCGCGCCCGATCACATCGTCGAGGCTGCGCGCCCCGATCGAGGCGAGGATCTCGCGCACCTCTTGGGCGTAGAAGGTGATGAGGTTCACCACCTTGTCCGCGTTGCCGGTGAACTTTTCACGCAACGCCGGGTCCTGCGTACACACGCCCACGGGGCAGGTGTTCGACTGGCACTGGCGCACCATGATGCAGCCCATCGCGATCAGCGCGGCGGTGCCGATGCCATATTCCTCGGCCCCCATCATCGCGGCCATCACGATATCACGCCCCGTGCGCAGGCCACCATCGGTGCGCAGCGTCACGCGGTCGCGCAGCTTGTTCATCGCCAGAACCTGATGCGCCTCGGTCAGGCCCATTTCCCATGGCAGACCGGCATATTTGATCGACGTCGCGGGCGAGGCCCCCGTGCCGCCATTGTGACCCGAGATCAGGATCACGTCGGCCTTGGCCTTGGCCACACCGGCCGCAATCGTGCCGACACCGGACGACGCCACCAGTTTCACCGTCACCTTGCAGCGCGGGTTGATCTGCTTGAGGTCGTAGATCAGCTGCGCCAGATCCTCGATCGAGTAGATATCGTGGTGCGGCGGCGGCGAGATCAGCGTCACGCCCTTGGTCGAGTGCCGCAGCCGCGCGATCAGGTCGGTGACCTTCATCCCCGGCAGCTGCCCACCCTCGCCGGGCTTGGCGCCCTGAGCGACCTTGATTTCCAGCTCTTCGCAATGGTTGAGGTATTCGGCGGTGACGCCGAACCGGCCCGAGGCCACCTGCTTGATCTTGGCCGACGGATTGTCGCCATTGGGCTCCGGCACGAAATGCGCCGGGTCTTCGCCGCCCTCGCCACTGTCCGACTTGGCCCCGATCCGGTTCATCGCGACGTTCAGCGTCTTGTGCGCCTCGGGCGACAGCGCGCCGAGCGACATGCCCGGCGTGACGAAACGCTTGCGGATCGAGGTGATGCTTTCCACCTCTTCGATATTGATCGGCTCGCCCAGCGGCTTCATGTCCAGCAGATCGCGCAGATGGATCGGCGGGTTGCTCTGCATCTTTTTCGAATATTGCTTCCACAATTCGTAGGACGAGCGGTTACAGGCCATCTGCATCATGTGCATGGTCTGCGCTTCCCAGGCGTGTTTCTCGCCCGAGCGCCGCGCCTTGTAGAAGCCACCGATGGGCAGCGGCAGCACGTCCGCGCCCCCCTGCCAGCCCTTGGCATGGACTTCCTCGACCTTCTTTTGCAGGCCGCTGACCCCGATGCCCGAAATGCGGCTGAGCATGCCGGGGAAATACTCGTTCACCATCGCGCGGCTCAGGCCCACGGCCTCGAAATTCAGACCGCCGCGATAGGACGAGATCACCGAAATGCCCATTTTCGACATGATCTTGAGCAGACCCGCATCGATCGAGGCGCGGTAGCGCGCCATCGCCTCGGTCAGCGTGCCGTCGATCAAGCCGCGCTCGATACGGTCGGCGATGCTGTCCTGTGCCAGATAGGCGTTGACGGTCGTGGCCCCGCAACCGACCAGCACCGCGAAGTAGTGCGGGTCGATGCATTCGGCCGAGCGCACGTTGAGCGAGCAGAAGGTCCGCAGCCCCTGCCGCGTCAGCCAGCTATGCACCGCGCTGGTGGCGAGGATCATCGGCATCGGCACGCGATCTTCGCTCTGGAACCGGTCGGTCAGCACGATATGTCCGGCGCCCGAGCGCACGGCATCTTCCGCCTCTTGCCGGATGCGGGCCAGGTTGTCGCGCAGCGCGCCCGACTTGCCCCCCACCGGAAAGGTGCAGTCGATCGTGACCAGCGATGCGCCGAAATGCTTCACCATCTCGTCGAACTGCGCATTGCCGACGAAGGGGCTGTCCAGCACCAGGATCTCGGTCTGGCTGCTATCCTCGTCCAGCACGTTCTTGAGGTTGCCGAACCGCGTCTTCAGGCTCATCACCCGGTATTCGCGCAAGCTGTCGATCGGCGGGTTCGTGACCTGGCTGAAGTTCTGCCGGAAATAATGGCTCAGCGGGCGATACATGCTCGACAGCACCGCAGCCGGCGTGTCGTCGCCCATCGAGGCGATGGCCTCTTTGCCGTCCTCGGCCATCGGGGCCAGAATCTGTTCCAGCTCTTCCATGGAATAGCCGGCCGCGACCTGCCGCTTGCGCAGTTCGGTGGCCTCGAAGATCGCGGTTTCCGTCACGCCATTGGTCTCGATGGCCAGATCGGTGATCTTGCCCACCCAGTCGCCAAAGGGGCGGCTGGCGGCCAGCGCGTCCTTGATCTCGGTGTCGTGGAACAGCTTCTGTTCGGCCATGTCCACGGCGATCAACTGACCGGGGCCCAGCGCGCCTTTCTCGACGACTGTGGCCTCGTCCACCGGCACCATGCCCGCCTCGGACCCGGCGATCAGCAGCCCCTCGCCCGTCACGACATAGCGCATCGGGCGCAGGCCGTTGCGGTCAAGCCCGGCACAGACCCAGCGGCCATCGGTCATCGCCAGGGCGGCGGGGCCGTCCCACGGCTCCATCACCGAATTGCAGTAGGAATACATGTCCTGCCACGCTTGCGGCAACTTGCTGGCCGTCTGGCTCCAGGCCTCGGGGATCAGCATGGTCTTGGCCATCGGCGCCGAGCGGCCCGCGCGCACCAGCACCTCGAACACCGCGTCCAGCGCGGCCGAATCCGACGCGCCCTGCGCGATGATCGGTTTGATATCCTCGGCCATCTCGCCGAAATACGCGCTGGACAGCCGGATCTCGTGGCTCTTCATCCAGTTGACGTTGCCTTTCAGCGTGTTGATCTCGCCGTTATGGGCCAGCATGCGGAACGGCTGCGCCAACCACCACTGCGGGAACGTGTTGGTCGAATAGCGCTGGTGATAGATCGCGAAAGCGCTCTCGAATCGTTCATCCTTGAGGTCGGGATAGAACTCGGCCACGTCCTGGGCCAGCATCATGCCCTTGTAGATGATCGAGCGGCAGGACAGCGAACACAGATACAGCTGCCCGACCTGCGCCGCGGCGGCGGCCTTTTCGATGCGGCGGCGGATGACATACAACTCGCGCTCGAACGTCTCTTCATCCACGCCTTTCGAGTTCGAGATGATGATCTGCTCGATCTCGGGGCGGGTGGCGTTGGCCTTTTCGCCCAGCACGGTGATGTCGACCGGCACGTGACGCCAGCCATAGATGTAATAGCCCATGCGCAGCACTTCGGACTCGACGATCGTGCGGCAGGTTTCCTGCGCGCCGAAATCGTTGCGCGGCAGGAAGACCTGGCCCACCGCCATCAATTCGTTCATGCGCGGCTCGTGGCCCGTGCGGCGCACCTGATCGTAGAAGAAATGCACCGGGATCTGCACATGGATGCCGGCCCCGTCGCCCGTCTTGCCATCGGCATCGACGGCGCCGCGGTGCCAGATCGCCTTGAGCGCGCTGATACCGTTTTCCACCACGGCGCGGCTGGGTTTGCCGTCGATCGACACGACAAGGCCCACCCCGCAGGAGGAATGCTCGTCCTCTTCGCGGAACATGGCGTTCTCGGCCATCCACTCCCGCTTGGCCTGCTCGGCGGCGGCCCAATCGGCATCATATTTGGTCATGGCGTGTCTCCCTCCACGTGGGGGTTGATGCGTTCATAATCGGCCCGCGATACGCGGGGATGCGTGCCGGCCAGCGGCACACAGGCAAAGGCGCGGTCGGCATAGACTTCTCGGACGAGGGGCAGCTCGCGCGCCCCGTCGAACAGGCCCGGCACGAACTCGTAGCCGCCCGTGTCGTCCTTCAGCCACAGGGCGGTGCCGCAGGTCGGGCAAAAGGCCCGCTCGGAAAAGGGCGTCGCGCGATAGCGGCGCACATCGCCGCGCACGTGCACAGCGTCCACCGGCGCCTCGAAGCCCATCTGCACGGCCCCCGACCACACCCGGCACAGGCGGCAGTGGCAGGCCGACACCTCGGGCGTGTAGGCGCTGACCGAGACCGACACAGCCCCACACAGACACGTACCCTCCAGACCGCTCATCGCGCGCCCCCGGCCCGGCGGCGCACCTTCCGTTCGGGCGACAGGGTCATGCCTGATCCTCCGGCCCGGCATTGACCATGGCCATGACATCCGCCTCGGTCAGGCGCGCACGATCGCCCGCAAAGGCATAGTTGTCGGGTTTGGCGTCGATATACACCTCGGTCGTGAAGGTCAGTCCGCTCATATCGTCCAGCGATCCCGCCGCCAGGCTGTAGAGGCCCTGCATCGGCCCCGGCATCGTCAACCGCCAGAACAGGCTCGACCCACAGATGCGGCAGAATCCGCGCTCGGCCCAGTCCGACGAGCGATAGGTCTCCAGGGTGGCGTCGTTGTCGAAGGACAGACCACCCGGCGGCACCTCGATGCCCAGTTCGACACCGCCGGAAAACTTCCGACACATGCCGCAATGGCAGGCCCCATACGTCGTCGGAGCCTCGGCCAGGGTGTAGCGAACCGCGGCGCACAGACATCCGCCGGTCGTTCCGGTCATTGGCGCACCCTCCAGACCGGGGATGGCAGCGCAGACATCATGTCGCCGCAATCATAGATCGGTTCGACGCTGAGAAAGCCACGCTCGCCCGCTTCGGCAAACTCCATCGGGCTGAAATTGCCCTCGAAGGTTTCGCCATCGGGCCGCGTCGTCGTTTCCAGACCGCCAAAGAACAGGCGCCATCCCTCGTGGACAAACTGGTTGCCTTCGGTCCGGCGCGTGCCGCCGGCGGCGTCGTATTGATAGGCGAACCGCGTCACCAGCAACGTGCGGCCATCGACCTCGACGCTTTCGCCGGTCAACTCGTCATACCCGGTATAGTCACGCTGGAACGTGCCCAACGTGCTTTCCTCGCGGATCGAGAACACCATCGCGTCGCGGCCCGTCGCCAACAGCTCGGACAGGCTGGCAGGGTCTTCCTCGGGTTCGATCAGGGTGTCGTTGCTGCCGCTGCGCAGGCTCCAACTCCGCAGCCAGCGGAACTCGGCATCGGTGAAGCTCAGGTAAAAGGCCCCGTCCTGATCCAGCGTGGCCCGCCAGCTGCTGCCCTCGGGATCGGCCTCGCAGCGCCAGTGATGCGACACCAGACAGGACCGCGATTGCACCGTCAGAAACGCCTCGCAGCCCTCGGGCACCTGAAACAGGCGCCCGCCATCCTGCGCCGCCAAAGGCGCGGCCGACAGCCCGGCAATGGCTGCGGCCACGAGCGGCGCCAGTCCTTTGCGTGTCATCATGTCAGCCTTTCTGACCATTGGGATACCGATGCTTTTCTCGCGCGCGATCTGCGTATGTACAGGGTGTGTACAGCCTGTGTACGGGGTGTGCCCCCTGCCCAGAGCCGACCTTGCGCCTCGGGGCAGGGATGGGCCGGTTACTCGGCGGCGACCTCGGTGGCCGAGGGGACCGCGGCCATCACCTTGTCCAGGATCGCGTCCGCGGCCTCGCGCCCGTCGCGGATGGCCCAAACCACCAGGCTGGCACCGCGCACGATGTCACCGACTGCATAGACATTTTCGATCTGGGTCTCATGGGTGCGGAAATCGGCCTTGATCGTGCCCCAACGGGTCACTTCCAGCTCGGGCACGTTCCAAAGGCTCGGCAGATCCTCGGGCTCGAAACCCAGCGCCTTGATGACGAGGTCCGCGTCTTCGACGTAATCCGCGCCCTCGATCACCTCGGGGCTTTGGCGGCCGGTGGCGTCCGGGGCACCCAGGCGCATCTTCTGCACCATGACGCTTTCGACCGCGTCACCGCCGGTGAAACCCTTGGGCGCCGACAGCCAGACGAACTCGACGCCTTCTTCCTCGGCATTCTGCACCTCGCGCTGCGAGCCGGGCATGTTGGCCCGGTCACGACGATACAGGCACTTCACGCTGGTGGCGCCCTGACGGATGGCGGTGCGCACACAATCCATCGCCGTGTCGCCGCCGCCGATGACCACGACGCGCTTGCCCTCGGCGTTCAACTCGCCCGAGGTGAACTCCGGCACGCTGTCGCCAAACCCGATACGGTTGCTGGCGGTCAGGTAGTCGATGGCGCGCACGATGCCATTGGCCCCGACACCCGGCGCGGGCAGGTCGCGGGACTTGTAGACACCGGTGGCGATCAGGACAAAATCGTGCTTTCCGCGCAACTCGTCAAAGGTGATGTCCTCGCCGACATTGCAGTTCTGCACGAAAGTCACGCCACCCTCTTCCAACTGGGCGTTGCGACGCATGACCACGTCCTTTTCCAGCTTGAAGCCGGGGATGCCATAGATCATCAGCCCGCCTGAGCGGTCGTAGCGGTCATAGACCGTCACCTGCAGACCGGCCCGGCGCAGGCGGTCCGCCGCGGCCAGACCACCGGGGCCAGCCCCGATAATGCCGACGGATTCGGGGCGTTCCTCGGCGGGCGAGATGGGTTTGACCCAGCCTTCTTCCCAGGCGGTGTCGGTGATGTATTTTTCGACCGCGCCGATGGTCACGGTGCCGTGGCCCGACTGTTCGATGACGCAATTGCCTTCGCACAGGCGATCCTGCGGACAGATGCGGCCGCAGATCTCGGGGAAGGTGTTGGTGGCCTGGCTGACCTCGTAGGCCTCTTGCAGGCGGCCCTCGGCGGTCAGTTTCAGCCAATCGGGAATATTGTTGTGCAGCGGGCAATGCGACTGGCAGTAGGGCACACCGCATTGCGAACAGCGGCCCGCCTGCTGGCGTGCTTTTTCCGTTACATACTCGCCGTAGATTTCGTTGAAATCCTCGCGCCGCTGGTCGGCGTCGCGCTTCGACGGCATCTCTTTCGGGATGCTGACAAACTTCAGCATGGGTTGCTTGGCCACCGAATATCTCCCATCTTGCTGCCGCTCCTATACCGACTGGCTGACAGGATAAAAAGACAACAATGCTGACCTATAAGGGCGTTTTTCAATCTCATATACACCAAATCCGCCACTCGCTAGCAATTTAATGTCATATATACTGACTTACTGTTCAGAAGTATATTTTCTTTCAATCGCTTATGATGTTCCCTCTGATACATCCAGGATCCATAGATGAGTCTATTTCACCTCTTCCTAGTGGCCGTCATCCAGGGGATTACCGAGTTTTTGCCCGTCTCCTCGTCGGGGCATCTGATCCTGCTGCCGAATCTCTCGTCCTTCGAGGATCAGGGACAAGTCATCGACGTGGCGGTACACGCCGGCACGCTTGGCGCTGTCATCCTGTATTTCTGGCGCGAGGTGAAGCTTGCCATTCTAGGCATCCCGCGCCTGCTGACCGGTCGTCTGGACACGCCCGGCGCGAAACTGGCCTTTCTTCTGGTCATCGCGACCCTCCCCGTCGTAGGGGTCGGCCTTGTCCTGCACGCGACCGGCGCCAGCGACCTGTTGCGCTCGGTCGCGGTGATCGGATGGGCCATGATCGTCTTCGGTATCGTGCTTTACTGGGCTGACCAGCGCGGCAGCACCGTCAAGCAAAGCGCGGACTGGACCCTGCGCGACGCCATCGTCATGGGGTTGTGGCAGGCCGTCGCCCTGATACCGGGCACGTCGCGTTCGGGGATCACCATCACGGCGGGGCGGTTGCTGGGCTATGACCGCGAAAGCGCGGCGCGCATCGCGATGCTCATGTCCATCCCGACGATCACGGCCTCTGCGCTGCTGCTCGGGGCCGAGGTCGTCGCCACGGCCGACATGCAAATGGCCCGCGACGGCGCCATTGCCGCCGCCATGTCCTTTGTCGCAGCCTTCGCGGCGCTGGCGATGATGATGCGCCTGTTGCAGAGCGTCAGTTTCACACCTTACGTGATCTACCGCATCGTCCTTGGGGTGGTGCTGCTGGCGATCGCCTATGCCTGAGTGTGATCTTCGGCGGCGAGGTTCTTGGCGCTTTCCTTGATCTTGGAATACTGGCCCGACGGGCGATACGGCCAAAGATAGTCTTCCAGGACCGCGTCCATCCCAACCGGCTCAATCCCCAGATCCGACAGACCCATCCGACCCTCGGACACGACATTGTCGCGGCGCAGGTTGCGCACCTGATCGCGCGTCAGCAGCGCGTTGTGCAGCAGGCCGCCGGTCAGCATCTGAACGGTATCCAGAACCCCCGCCATGATGCTGGCGATCCAGAACGGCACGTTCACGATCAGACGGCGGCGGCGAATGACCTCCAGCATCTGTTCCATCAATTCGCGGAAGGTCTTCACATCGGGGCCGCCCAATTCGTAGATGCCGGGCTCGACCTGGCCCTTGACGCTCTTGACCGCGGCCTTGGCAACGTCATCCACATAGACCGGCTGAAACCGGGTCGACGCACCGACAACCGGCAACAGAAACCCGGTGCGGGTCATCTTGGCGAAGCGGTTGAAGAATTCGTCTTCGGGGCCGAACACGATCGAAGGGCGCAAGATGATGGCCGTCGGAAACGCCTCGAGCACCGCTTCCTCGCCTTTGCCCTTGGATTCGGCATAAAGGCTGTTGCTTTCGCTGTCCGCGCCGATTGCCGAAATCTGCACGAAAGAGGTCACGCCCTCTTCGGTCGCGATTCGCGCAACGCGGGCCGCGCCGTGATGCTGGATCATCCCGAATTTGTTCTTGCCGCGCTCGGACAGGATACCGACGCAGTTGACGACGACATCCGCGCCATGAATGGCCGCACGAACCGAGTCATCGTCGCGCACATTGGCAAAGATCGGCTCGACCTGTCCCACTGCGCCGTAGGGGCGGACAAACAACGCCTCGTTCGGGCGCCGGACGGCCACGCGCACGCGCCAGCCCTCCCTCGCCATGCGTCGCGCGATGTAGCGCCCCACAAACCCTGAGCCGCCGAAAATCGTCACGAGTTTGGCCATGGCATCCACCTCCGGTCGTCGTTTGGTCGGAAATAGGCTTTGCGCGAGGGGCGGACAAGTCGCAATTCACGCCTCCGGGGGCCGCAAACTGCCGCGCAAGCGGTGTGATCGCGCGGATGCTACTGGTCAGGTGTCGCCAGACGCCCTATCCATCGAAGATATGTTTGCTCATCTGAAAGCCGCTGTCGCAACGCTGCTGATCCGTGGGGGTCACCCTGCCGGTGTCCGCCCAACAGGTCGAATTGCGCGCGCCCGAGACGTCCGAGGAGTTGCAGGAGACACTCCGCGCGGCCTCCTTGCTGTTTCGGCCGGCCTCGGAGGAGCCGCGCAGCGCACAGGATATCCTTGCAGCCGCGCGCGCCGATTATGCGCGCCTGACGGCGGCCCTTTATGATGCCGGTCATTTCTCGCCCGTGGTTCGCATCCAACTGGACGGTCGCGAGGCGGCCACAATTTCGCCCTTTGCGGTCCCGGCGGCCATCGCCCGTGTCGAGATCCGGGTCGATCCCGGCCCCGACTACAGATTTGGCGAGGTCGAGATTGGCCCCTTGGCCGGGCGCAGCGACGCGATTCCCGAATTCGCGCGCGGCGAACCGGCCAGCACATCCGTTCTGCGCGACGCCGCCGCTGCCGCCATCGACGGCTGGCGCGATCGCGGGCATGCCCTGGCCGATGTCGCCGGCCAGCAAATCACCGCACGGCACCGTGACGCGCGGCTCGACGCGGATATCCGCCTCGACCCCGGCCCGGTTATCACCTTTGGCGCCCTGATCCCGCAGGGCCATGACCGCATGCGGCCCGAACGGATCGTCGAGATCGCGGGCCTGCCAACCGGACTGACCTATTCACCGCAAGAGGTCGCGCGCGCCGAGGAACGCCTGAGAGAGTCGGGCGTCTTCTCGGCCGTGGCTTTGACACAGACCGACCCGAGCAGCGGGAACGTCATGGATTTCACCGCCGTCGTGGCCGAGTCGCCCTTGCGCCGGTTCGGATTCGGGGCCGAGATTTCGACCGAGGATGGCGGGTCGCTTTATGCCTATTGGCTGCACCGCAACCTTTTCGGCGGGGCCGAGCGTCTGCGCTTCGACGCCGCCATCACCGGGATCGGCCAGCAGGAGATCTCGACCGAGGCGATCGAGGGGATCGACCTTGAATTCGGTGTCCGGTTCTCGCGCCCCGCGACCTTTACGCCCGACACGACGGCCGTGGCCGAGCTCAGAGCCTATCGGCTTCAAGAACCTGGGTTCACCGTAACCGCCCTTGGTGGCGAGGTCGGGGTCGAGCATGTGTTCGACGAGCGCCTTGAGGGGTCCATCGCGCTGGGGCTGATCGGCATGCGGATCGACGGGCCCTTTGGCGAGTTCGATATCGGCTATGCCTTTCTGCCGACCGAACTGCGCTGGGATAACCGCGACGATCCGCTCGACCCGGCGGATGGGGTTTATGTCGCCGCCGCGGCCACGCCGTTTCTGACGACCGAGGGCGGCGCGGGCGCACGCCTGCTGCTGGACGCCCGCGGGTATCTGGGCTTTGGCGCCGAGAATCGTACGAGGCTGGCGGCCCGCGGTCAGATCGGCAGCGTCATCGGTGCCGATATCGCCGAGATTCCGCCGGATTTCCTGTTCTACTCCGGAGGGTCTGGCACCGTTCGCGGACAGGAGTATCAATCGCTCGGTGCGGATTATGGCGGCGTCGAAGCCGGGGGTCGCGGCTTTGCGGCGCTGTCCACCGAACTGCGTCAGGATATCGGCGAGTCGAATTTCGGGATCGTCGCCTTTGCCGACATGGGTCTGATCTCGTCGGATGCCGGGTTTCAGGACGACCCTGAATGGCACGCGGGGGCGGGGCTGGGACTGCGCTATGCAACGCCCTTCGGGCCGATCCGTGTTGATCTGGCGACCCCGGTGCGCGGCGGCGGCACGGGCGAGGACGTCTTTCTTTATATCGGCATCGGGCAGGCATTCTGATGCGGAACATCTGGCTGTCTCTCTGCATCGCCCTGATGCTGCCCCTTATGGCGCAGGCCCAAAGCGACGCCGACGGCGATCGCGGCCGCATCGTGCAGTTTCTGGAAGAGCAACTGTCGGACGGCGCGCGCGAGGTCCGGATCGACGGGTTTCGCGGGGCCCTGTCTTCGACCGCGGAACTGGATCGTCTGTCCATCGCCGACGCCGAGGGCGAGTGGCTGATCCTTGAAAACGCGCGTCTGGTCTGGACACGATCGGCGCTGTTCAGGCGTGCCCTCCAGATCGATGAACTTACAGCCGAACGGCTGGTCATCCTGCGTCGGCCCGTCACCGATGCGGACGCGTCGCTGGATTTGCCCCCGGCCGAGGCGCAGCCCTTTGCCCTGCCCGAGTTGCCGGTCCGCATTGCCATCGACCAGATGGCCATCGACGAGATCGACCTCGATGTGTCGGTCATCGGGGTAGGCGGGCGATTCTCCCTCGATGGCGCGGCGCGACTGGCCGATGGCGATGGCGCGGCGGATATCGAACTGGTGCGGCTGGATGGGCCCGGCGACGTGTTCGATCTGTCGGCCAGTTACGCCAATGACACCGACATCCTGTCCGTCGATCTGTTGCTGACCGAAGAGGCGGGCGGTCTGGCCTCGGAACTGCTGAACCTGCCGGGGCGGCCCGCGCTCCGGTTCGCGGTGGATGGCGAAGGCCCAATCGACGATTTCACTGCTGAGATCGCCCTCGAGACCGATGGCGCGCGTCGGCTGGGGGGTATGATCACCAGCATGGCGCAAACGGGCGGCGATCACGTGATCGCCCTGGATCTCGGCGGCGACCTGACACCGATGATGCCGGTCGAATATCACGGCTTTTTCGGCGACGACACCAGCCTTGCCGCCTTGGTGCGCCTGCATGCCGATGGCGCGATCTCGCTTCAGGACATGAACCTCAGCGCGCGGGCCCTGGAATTGACCGGTTCGGTCGCGCTGGACGCGGCGCGGCGCCCGCAGGTGATCGACGTCACTGGCACCTTGGCCGACCCGGCCGGCGCAGGCCCGGTGCGCCTGCCTGTTGGCATGGAGGCCCGCCTGCGGCGCGCGACCCTGGCGTTGAATTTCGACGCCACCGACAGCGATGCCTTTGTTCTGGAGGCCGATATCGCGGCGTTCGAAACGGATGATCTCGGCATTCGCCGAATCGCGCTGAGCTCGAATGGCACAATCACGCCCAGTGCCAGCGGCATCGGCGCCGTGGCCGCAACCGTGACGGCCGATATCGATGGCCTGGCCCATCGCGACCCCGCCCTTGCCCGGGCCATCGGCGAAACGGTCGGCTTTCGCAGCCAGGTATCCTGGACGGAAGGAGCCGCGATCCTGATTTCGGGCCTGTCGCTGACGGCCGGTGACATCATCGCCGGGGGCGGGGCCAGTGTGCAGGTCGGACAGGCGCGGCTGGACACGGCGCTGGATCTGGCGCTGCGCATCGCGGATTTGTCGCGGCTGTCGCCCCTCACCGGCCAGGACCTCGACGGTCAACTCGATGCCGGCCTGTCGGGCCGTGTCGAACCGCTCTCGGGTGCATTCGACCTTGTCGTCGAGGGCAGCGGCCAGGGTCTCGGGTTCGGGGCCGGCTTGCCCCCCGCCCTTTTCGCCGGAGAAACCGTGCTGAGCCTGCATGCGATCCGCGATACGGGGGGCCTTCGGGTCGAACGGATTGCCCTCGACAATGCCGAGCTGGCGCTGTCCGGTGACGGATCGCTCCACACGGCCGGGGGGCAGTTCGCCGCCGATCTGCGCCTGCGCAACGTGGGCCTGTTCACCGATGCGCTGAGCGGACCGATCAGCGCCGATGCCCAGGTCACCCGGCGCGGCACGGCCCCATGGCAGATCGACGTGGCGCTGAACGGGCCGGGCGGCATGCGCGCGGGGGTCACGGGCGGTGTCGGCCTGCCGGATGGCAGCGTCGATTTGCAGGCACAGGGCAGTCTGCCCCTGGCGCTGGCCAATCGCTTCATCCGGCCGCGATCCGTCAATGGCACGCTGGGGTTTGACCTGGCCGTGCGCGGGCAGCCCGGATTGTCCGCGGTGTCAGGCACGCTTACGACCAACGGGGCGCGGGTGTCGCTACCGACCTTGCAGGCCGCGCTCGAGAATTTGGCGCTGTCGGCGACCCTATCGCAGGGGCAGATCCGCCTGGATGGCGGCGGGCGGCTGAATACCGGGGGGCAGGTCTCGGCACGTGGCACGATCAACCTGTCCGCCGCGGGCATGCCGGCCGATATCGCGATCACGGCCGACAATGCCCGACTGGTCGACCCCGAGTTGTTCGAGGCGCGCATCACCCGCGCGGATCTGAGCGTATCGGGCCCGTTGACCCGGTTCTTCGAGGTCGGCGGCCTTGTGACCTTGGGCGAAACGGAACTGCGTGTGCCGGAAACCGGGCTTGGCGGCGCGGCCCCCATTCCCGAGATCCGCCACGTGAACGAAACCACGGCCGAGCGTCAGACCCGGCGTTTCGCGGGGCTTTTGGCGCGTAGCAACCCGGCGTCGGCCGGCGGCGGGGTCGGTCTGGACCTGACGATTGCGGCGCCGGGGCGAATCTACCTGCGGGGGCGCGGCATAGATGCCGAATTCGGCGGCGAGATCCGCCTGAACGGGACAAGCGCACAGGTCATTCCATCGGGCCAGTTCAATCTGATCCGCGGCCGGCTTTCGATCCTGGGAACGCGACTGGATTTCACCGAGGGCAGCGCAACCCTGCAAGGCAGTTTCGACCCCTTTCTGGACCTCACCGCCGAAAGCCGGTCGGGGGGCTACGTGATCAGCATCGGGGTCAGCGGGCCGGCCTCGGCGCCCGAGATCACCTTTGCCTCGGACCCCGCCCTGCCCGAAGACGAAGTGCTGGCGCAATTGCTGTTCGGCCGCTCGGTGTCGTCGCTGTCGCCGGTGCAGTTGCTGCAATTGGCCGATGCCGCGACATCGCTTGCGGGTGGCAGTACGAACAGCGGCTTTCTCGCCAATCTCAGGACGGGCCTTGGCCTCGACGATCTGGACCTGCAAACCGATGATGAAGGCAACGCGGCGGTGCGGGCGGGGCGGTATCTGTCGGACAACATCTATACCGATGTCACCGTGAACGCCGACGGCGAAGCGGACCTTTCGCTGAACATCGACCTGTCACCGGATATCACCGCGCGCGGCAGTTTTTCTTCGGATGGCAACAGCTCGGTCGGTGTGTTTTTCGAACGTGATTACTAGGCGTTTCCCGCCATCCGCAGAAAACACCCCAAGCCTTGTTGACACGCCCCCGGACCCACGATATCAGCCGCTCCCACGACACCGGCCCAGGTGGCGGAATTGGTAGACGCGCTAGCTTCAGGTGCTAGTGTCCGTATGGACGTGGAGGTTCGAGTCCTCTCCTGGGCACCATCCCCTTCCGGGGTCCGCAACACGGGCCATAGCATGCAGGAAAGGGAACGGGCGTGACCATCCATCTTTACCAGAACGACCTACCGGATGGGTTGGACCTTGGCCCCAAGGTAGCGATCGATTGCGAAACCATGGGCCTGATCCCGCAGCGCGACCGCTTGTGCCTGGTTCAATTGTCGTCGGGTGACGGCCATGCCCACCTGGTGCAGATCGCGAAGGGCCAGACCGAGGCCCCGAACCTCTGCCGCCTGCTGACGGATCCAGACGTTCTGAAGCTGTTCCATTTCGGGCGCTTCGATATCGCGGCGATGTACAATGCCTTCGGTGCGCTTGCCGCGCCCGTCTATTGCACCAAGATCGCGTCGAAACTGATCCGCACTTATACGGACCGGCACGGGCTGAAGAACCTGCTCCAGGAACTGCTCGAGATCGATATCTCGAAACAGCAGCAGACCTCGGATTGGGGCGCGCCGGACCTGACCGAGGCACAAATGGCCTATGCCGCATCCGATGTCTTGTATCTGCACCGCCTGCGCGACGCGTTGAATGCGCGCCTTGATCGCGAGGATCGCACCGAGATGGCCAAGGCCTGTTTCGAGTTCTTGCCGACACGGGCCAAGCTTGACCTGGCCGGTTGGCCGGATATCGACATCTTCGCGCATTGACCGGCCGACGCCAATGCCAGCCGCGAGTCGCTACAGCAAACTGGTCACCGGGCTCAAGCTGACCCTTCCGCTGGCGGCGATCGGGCTTTTGTCGACGATGTTCCTGTTTTCCAACCCGCCCGATCCCGAACAGGCGATCCCCTACGCCGATGTCGATGTGGCGCAACTGGCGCGTGAGCAGCGGCTGTCACAGCCGCGCTTTGCCGGCGTGCTCGAGGATGGCCGCGCATTGACGCTGGTCGCGGATGCGGCAACGCCCAGTTTCGCCTCGGACGGGATGACGACCAACGCCATCGTGACCGAAAACGTAGCCGGTCGCCTGGAACTGGCCGATGGCGATATCCTGCAACTCGAGGCAGCACATGGCACCATCGACATGGCGGCGCAGGTGGCCGACCTGCGCGGCGGCGTAAGGGCGCAAACGGAAACGGGCTATACGGTCATCACCGATGCCATCCGCATGCAGTTGGCGCAAACCGGGCTTTTGTCCGAAACCGCCGTCGAAATCACCGGCCCCGGCCTGATGCTGAGCGCCGGCGCCATGGAGGTCACCGATCAGGCGGGCGGCACGGTTGTCAGTTTCACCAACGGCGTTCGACTGCTATATCAGGCACAGAACTAGGGAGCGCGGATGCGCAGATTTCTTATCCATAGCTTGGTTTGCCTGATCGCCCTTGCGGTTTTTCCGGCAGCGGGTGCGGCACAGGTCGCCATCGGCTTTGGCGGGGTGGCCTATGACCCGAACCAGCCGGTCGAGGTGACGGCCAACAGCCTGACGATCGACCAGACCACCGGCGAAGCCGTTTTCGACGGGAATGTCCTAGTCGTGCAGGGCGATCTGCGGATGGCCGCCGGCCGGGTACGTGTTCTGTACTCCGACAGTACCGGCCGCAACGAAGTGCAGGAGGTTGTCGCGACCGGGGGCGTGTTGGTGACGCGTGGCGCCGATGCCGCCGAGGGTGGCGAAGCCCGCTACAACGTGGCCACCGCGGTTCTGACGATGCGGGGCGATGTGCTGGTCACCCAGGGCGGCACCGCCGTCGCAGGCGACCAACTGGTGGTGAACATGCGCACAGGCAACGGATCGGTTGATGGGCGCGTCCGCACGGTTCTGGACACCGGCGGCTCGGAATGACCGACCGGCTGCACCTGTCCGTTGCCGGTGGCGGCGCCACGGGCCTGCGCATCGACCGCCTGCGCAAGAGCTACAAGCGACGGCTGGTGATCCGGGATGTCTCGTTGCACCTGAACCGGGGCGAAGTCGTGGCCCTGCTGGGCCCGAACGGATCGGGCAAAACCACGTCCTTTTACTGCATCGCGGGATTGATCACGCCCGATGGTGGCAAGGTCACGATCGACGGACAGGATGTCACGCTGTTACCCATGTATCGCCGTGCCCGGGCGGGGATTGGCTATCTTCCACAGGAAATGTCGATCTTTCGCGGTCTCTCGGTCGAAGACAACATCATGGCGATCCTCGAAATCGTCGAAAGGAACCGCGCCCGTCGCAAGGAGCGCCTCGAAGAGCTGCTGAGCGAGTTTTCCATCGAGCATCTGCGCCGTGCGCCCGCACTGTCTTTGTCCGGCGGCGAACGCCGGCGGGCCGAGATCGCGCGCTGCCTGGCCTCGGACCCGCGCTATGTGCTGCTCGACGAACCTTTTGCCGGGGTCGACCCGATCGCGGTCGGCGACATCCGGCATCTTGTGGGCGAGCTCAAGACACGCGGCATCGGTGTGCTGATCACCGACCACAACGTGCGCGAAACCCTCGAGATCGTGGACCGCGCCTATATCCTGCATGACGGCATGATCATCATGTCCGGGACGGCGGACGAGGTCGTGCGCGACGAAAACGTGCGCCGCGTCTATCTGGGCGAAACCTTCAGCATCAAGTGAAGCCTTGGCTGCGCGCCGTGATTACATTGACATCCGGCCCAGACTCACGGCCAAATGGGGACGATGACCGCACTTGCTTCATCCCCTTCCGGTTGCAGGACGTCGCGCCGCATTGCGGCCGAACCGAAGGCGCGGAAGAACCCCGGACAACAGCAAAAACCCTCGCGCGGAGGCTTGGCCTGCGACGGCCTTTCTAGTATGCGCGCCCAATAAATCGGGAGACAACATGCGTTATCAAATCAGCGGTAAGCAGATCGACATCGGCGATGCCCTGCAGGTTCATGTCAAGGACAGCCTCAACAGTGTCGTGGGCAAATACGCCGAACGTCCGACGGACGCGACGGTGATCTTTTCGAAATCGGGGGCCGAGTTCGTGTGCGAAACGACCGTGCACCTGTCGACCGGCATGACGGCCTCGGCCAAGGCGTCGGCGCACGAGATCTATGCCGCGTTCGAAAAGACGGCGGACAAGATGGAAAAGCAGCTGCGCCGCTACAAGCGCCGGCTGAAGGATCACCACCGCGAACGCACGCAGCCCATCGATGTCATGCAGGCCGCGTCCTATATCCTTGCCTCTTCCGAAAGCCATGACGAGGACGCCGAACCCGAAAGCCTCCAGCCCATCATCGTGGCCGAGATGGAGACCAAGGTTCCCTCGCTCTCGGTCGGCGAAGCCGTCATGCAGATGGAAATTTCCGGCGCACCGCTCTTGGTGTTCCGCAACGAGAAACATGATGGCGTGAATGTCGTCTACCGCCGCGACGACGGGAATGTCGGCTGGATCGATCCGACCCTCGACTGAAACAGACTTCATGCGCCGCCTCCGTCCAACCGACTTGGGCCGGGGCGGCTGCGAACAAGGGATTCCGGAATGGACCTTTCGCAACTGCTCAGTCCGCAGGCCGTCAAGGTCGTCAGCGACGTGACCAGCAAGAAGCGCCTGCTGCAATGCATTGCGGATCTGGCCGAAGGTCTGATCGGGCTGAAATCGTCCGAGATCTTCGATGCGCTGCAGGAACGCGAAAGCCTGGGCCCGACGGGCGTGGGCCATGGTGTGGCATTGCCCCATGCGCGGTTGACCGATCTGACCGAGGTCAAGGGCGCATTCCTGAAACTGGAACGCTCCATCGATTTCGACTCGGCCGACCGTCAGCCGGTGGACCTTGTCTTTGCGCTCTTTGCCCCCAGCGACACGGGTGTCGATCACCTCAAGGCGCTGGCGCTGGTATCGCGCACCCTGCGTGACGATGCGCTTTGTGCCAAGCTCAGGGCGAATTCCGATCCCGCGACGCTTCACACCCTGTTGACCGAGGCACAGGCCAGTCAGGCCGCCTGATCCGCTACCGGCGGTTCCAACGCGGAAAGCCGAAATTGAGATAGTCGCGGCGATACACCTCGATCGCCGCTTTCTCGACCTTGCCGTCATAGATCGCGTCTAGCGCCACCGGACCGGGCAAGTGCTCGGGCCGGTATTCGGGACATGTCGCGACCCCCACCGCACGCGCCAGCGCTGGCAACTGCTCGGCCAGATCGTCTTCCTGCACAATGGCATGGGTCAGAGCCACGGCGGACACCCCTTGCAAGACAGCTGTCTGGCTAGCCCACGCCTGATCGACACGGATACTGGTCTGCCCTGCCAGATTGCCCTTGAGAAACGCCAAGAAGGCGGCGAAGGCCTCCTTCTGGTGCTGCGGCGTCCAGGTCTCGTCGGGCGCCTTGTTGGGGATGGGCAGGTTGTAGCGCTGCCGCAGGATCTTGCGGGGGTCGGCATAGGCCGGTCTGTCGGTCGGCAGAATGAAGCGGTTGAACACGACATGCGCCCGCAACAACGGATGCCTGAGCGCCGAAAAACTGCGATAGCCGGGATGTGATTTCATCCAGGCCCGCAAATCCTTCTGGCTCATCTTGCGCAACAGGTTCTCGCGCCCGACGCCGCCGATCTGGCCCATCCAGTCGAGGATGGCCTGTTCCGGTGCGCCCTTGATCGGCATGAACAGCAAACCGACATCGGGATGCGCGACAAATCCGGGGGACCCCTGCCTGCCGTGGCGGCTCGAAATCGGGGGCACGGTCCAAACCGAACCTGTCGAGGTCTTGCAGCGCCGTAACCATCTCTTCGTAATTCTCGACCTTGTCGCGCAGATCCGAGGGGTTCTGTTTCTTGAGTTTCTTCGATGTCTGATCGACCTGCCCCGATGCGCCGAGAAACCGCGCCAATCCGTTCAGGATGTCGGGATCGTTGATATCCTCGTAGCGGATGTAAAACGCTGTCTGACCCGTGGTCTGCAAGCCATGGCGCAACCGGTCCTGAAACGGCATCAGCGCATCCAGCAGATCGTCGAATTCGCCGGCGTCAAAGGTGATCCGCGCCGATTTCGCATTCTTCATGTCGGTCAGACGCCATTGGCCGGTCGCGGTGGCGATCTTGCGGCTGACATAGCTGTCCAGCGGATTACGCGTGAGGATGACCTTTGCGATGCGCGGATCGGGCAAAATCGCATCCACCACCCGATCGTCATGGTCATGGAAAAGGCGAAAGCCGGGGATTCCTTCGGTCTGCTCGATGATCCGCGCGATCAGGCCAAGCGGATCATGCTCGCGCCGTTCCATGTCGTAATCGAACAGCTCGAACCGGTTGTGATGTCCCAGGAAGGTCGGATTGAAGACCTCGCCGTAACAGGTGATGTCGGGGAAGGCATTCAACGACTCCTCGAGATAGTTCGAGCCGGTGCGCATTTCGGCGAAAAGAACGAATGCATCGAAAGGTCGGATCATGTCTCAGCGCACCAGATAGGGCCGGCCGCCATCGCCGGTCTGATTTTTCGGGGCGAACCCCTCTTGCGGGAAATCTCCCACGACGAACGGGTTCATGCCCTGGTTCTTGAGGTTTTGCAGAAACTGCGGAAACCCGCGCAGATCGCGCATGCGCGGTGCCTCGGTCAGGCGCTGAAGGGGGGCACCCTCCATCGCGTCGAGAATGCCTTGAAGGTTCTCCATCGGTTCCTCGATGAAATCCGCAAGCGTCCAGATGCGAATATCCGCACGGGCCCCGCGGTCGCGCAGAACCTCGACAAACTCGACCTCGCGCCGTTGCAGGCGGGCGGCCTCGGCCCGGATATCGGCGAAGTTGCGGTTCGCCGTGAACAGCCGCACCGCCCAGGCCCCGGTGATGACCGAGATCTGCGCATTGGCATCGTTGGCCATGAACGCGCCCGGACGCTGGTTGTCCTGCGGCCCGAACATGAACACCTGCCGCTCGCCGCGCGTGTTCCACACCAGGTTCTTCAGGAACGCCTCGGGGTTGTAATCACGCAGCTTGGGGTCGGCGGACAGGCAGCCGGCATAGACATCGCCATGCCCCGCGAACCGGACCTTTTGCGGTGCGAACAGGTTGCCATGCACGGTCGTGCCAAGGCGGCGCGACAACCACCCTTCGAAATCATCGAACAACTCGTTGAACCCCTGGAACAACGAATAGGGGGCGGCGGTGCGCCCGTTTTCCCAGCCAAGATTGGGGAACCGGCTGTGCATGTAGAGACCCGCGCGCCCCCGCGTCCGACGCACCAAGGCCTTTGAGAACACCTTGTCGATCTTGCCCGGTGCGGGTTCGGCCATGCGTTCACCGGTATGTTCGGCACTGAGGAACGTGCGGTACAGGCGGTTGGCCTGCGGCCAGATCTTGCGCGCGATAAAGCAATCCGACCGCCTGAGAAGATGCAGGTGATCGTCGTAGAACACATGCGGCTTGCCCTGGAAATCAAACTTGGACAGTGTTAGTGACCGGCTTTCGATATTGCGCGCATAGTTTCGGACAAGCGTCTGATAATAGCTTTCGTCCGGGATCCAGACGAGTTTGAAGTACCGTTCCAATTCGTGACGACGCGGATCGTCCAGAATCGCCGACAGGGTTTGCCGCGTCAGACACCACCATTGGCTGCCCAGATGGGGCACGACCCCATCGGGAATGCGGCGTTGAAACCCGACCCGACGCTGAAGGTCGACATAGCGATCGAAGAGATGTCGGTGCCGCTTCCACGAAAAGGGAAACCGAAAGGTGAAGCGTTCCGCATTCAGACCCCCCACGGTCCAGTCCACATCCCGGATCGTGACACTTTCGATGAAGTCCGTCGTCGGCCGCGCGGCCAGATAGGCTCGCAGATCGTCCACCGGTCTGAGCGGCAGGCAGGACCCCGATACGAGATAGACATTCCGGACACCGGGAAACGTGTTCAGCATCAATTCACTGGCGGTCTGGCTGGCCTGAACCAACGACCAGGTGCCCCATTCGCAACGATGCCGCTTGCTGAAATGCACATTCTCAAGGTCCGACAACCTGCGCCGAAACTCCTCGAACCGGTCGCGCCCGACGGATTTGTCGACATGGATCACCACGGGGCAGTCACGTTCTGCCCAGTGTCGCGCGACCTGCGCAGCACGATGCAGCGCGGTATGGCACAGCATGACAAAGCCCAAAGTGCTCATGCCCAGTTCCCCTTGGACATGAGGCCGAGGATCTCGAGTTGGCGCCAATTGATGTAACGTTCCGACCAGCGCGTCCAGAAATCGGGATTCTGGCTCAACCCCTCGTGATAGGCCCGGTATTCGGCACTGGCCGCATAGTGTTGCTTGCGATCGAGCTCTTCCGCCGCCTTCTCGGTGAAGATGTCGAGGAACTTGGCATGCAACAACACGCCCGAGGTCTTTTCCCCGCCCCATTCATCATAGACGAGGTTCAGCCCCCGGGGCAGCAACATGTGGGTCGAACTGGCATAGGCATAGGAGCGGTGCCATTTCACCAGCGGGATCTTGTTGAGCGCCGGGGCGCGGGCCGGTTTATCGGCAAAGAAGCATCGCGCGCGCGGCCCCCCCTGAATCCAGAGGTTTCCATAGACCCAATTGCGCGTGATCGTGTAGTTGCCGGCATCGAACCACGAGGCGATCTTGAACGGGTCGTCGCCCTCGGAATAGGGCTGCGCGGTGATCGCCCCCTTCGGGTACATATCCAGCAGCATTGTTCCGAAGCTCTTGATCGAGGATGCATCGAGCCAATCGGTCAAGGCCGGGATCGGCCGCGTGTCGGAGAACGGAAATACCAGAAACTCGTCGGGATCGACCGTCAGGCACCAATGCCCGTGGCCATAAAGGCGCAGCAGACGATTGATCCAATCCATCCCGAAGCGCGAGCGCTTGTAGC
This sequence comes from Roseibacterium elongatum DSM 19469, assembly GCF_000590925.1. Taxonomy (NCBI): domain Bacteria; kingdom Pseudomonadati; phylum Pseudomonadota; class Alphaproteobacteria; order Rhodobacterales; family Roseobacteraceae; genus Roseicyclus; species Roseicyclus elongatus. Next base: position 1,024,762 of record NZ_CP004372.1, read on the forward strand.
TGGCCGAAGTGGTCCAGACCGAGCAATCGGGTTGTTCGGCAAGGTATTCGCGCGTGCCGTCCTCACTGTCGTTATCTACGAAGAAAAAGTGCGAAACACCCCGTTCGCGGTAATAGGACAGAAAGTACTTTAGCCGGACACGCTCGTTTCTGAGCGTGCAAAAGCACAGCACGTCGCGGGGGCGGATCGCGTCGGTCCGATCAACGACGGGCAGCACGCTCCGGCTTTTTCGCCAGGCGCGGATCAGGTATTTGCGGCGCTCAAGGCGCAAGGCGTAGCGTCGGGCCGCCTTCATTCTGTGCCTTCCTGCTCGGCTGCGTCCTTGGACCCGAGGGCAGACGCAACAAGGGAGAAATGATCCTGCCAGTCGGGAAAATCATACACCGTTCCGACAGGTGCGGTCAGATTACCCGAAATTCGTTTTTTTATCGTTTCCGACCAAGGATACGCATCGTTTGGAGTCAGGTAAACGACGTGCTGACCCAGAACCTCGCGCAAAACGGCAAGATCGGCACAAATCGGCAACGCCCCCTGCGCCAAAGCCTCGATCGGCGGCAGGCCGAACCCCTCGGCATGGGATGGGTAGAGCAAGGCACTGGCCGCCGCCAGATGCGCGGCGACCTCGGTGTCGGGCAAGGCGCCATGCAAATGGATCTTGCGCCCAAACAAGGGATGCGCCCGGATCGTCGCGATGATCCGGGACGACTGCCAACCCGGCGCGCCGATGATATGCAGCTCCGGCATATGCGTATCCGGCAGTGAATCGGCCAGAAGTCGCCATGCCTGCAGGACAAGCGCGTGATTCTTGCGCGGCTCGATGGTGCCCAGCATGACGAAGCGCGCCGGATCGCGCGCGACCCCGGCGATACGGGGCATCGGGGTCAGACCCAGATGCGCGACAAGGGTCCGTGGGCACGGTTCTCTGCCACGCCACAGGTCGGATAGCTGGCGTTGCGTGTCGTGCGAATTGCAGATCACGAGATCGGCGAAGCTGGCGACGTTCGTAAGCTTGATCGTGAAGGAGCCAGCCTGTTTCGGGGGCCCGAACTCTGGGTGGCGGATCGGTATGATGTCATGCACGAGGATCGCGACCCGAACCCCTGATGACCTGAGGGGTGCAAGGGTCTGACGGGTGAGGTTCGAGTGCCCCGTGTTGAGATAGGCTATGGGTTTGACACGCTGACGTGCGAGCAGGCGGGCCAACGCCCCGTGAGCGCTTCGGTCCAGCGCAAATGGGCGCAGGGCCGCCTCGGCGCGATGTCGCGGGCGCTGGCCACGGCCGGTCCAGCGTGACCAGGCATCGGCTTGGCCGAGGGGCGTATCGCCCTTGACCATCGAGAGGAGACAGGCGGCCCCGTCCGGTCCGAGCAACAGGTATCCCCGCGTCGTTCTGCACAGAAACCGTGCCTTGGGCGTTTCGGTCAGGAGCTGTTCGGCATAGGCCAGTTCGACCCGATCAATGCCCGAAAGAGCCCCACGCCCCACGCGCGTCAAAAGCCGGGTGACATCCAACCAGAGTGTGCCCGGCAATCCGGACACCAGGGTCACTGTGCGGCGTTTCGGGCCGAAATCACGTCGATCAGGTAGTCCGTGAATTCGTCTCGAAGGTCGTCGCGGGCCATGCCGAAGGCGACGGTGGCCTGAAGGAAGCCCGCCTTTGATCCGCAATCGAAGCGTTGCCCCCGGAACCGGAACCCATAGACGTTGTTCGCCTCGGAAATCTCGCGCGCGATCGCGTCGGTAAGCTGAACTTCACCGCCGGCACCGGATTTGATCTTGTTGAGATGGTTCATGACATTGGGGCTGAGGATGTAGCGCCCGATGACGGCAAGGTTCGAGGGGGCCGTTCCCGGCTCGGGCTTTTCGACCATGCCCTTTACCGACACCACGTTGCCCATGTCTTCGTTGATGTCGAGAACCCCGTAGGCGTGGGTCTTGTCATCGGGCACATCCATGGCGGCGACCATGTTCCCGCCCGTTTCCTCATACGCCTCGACCATCTGTTTCAGGCATGGCGTTTCCGCCGCGATGACATCGTCTGGAAGAATGACCGCGAAAGGTTCGTTCGACAACAAACGCCGTGCGCACCACACCGCATGCCCAAGGCCCAACGCCTTGTGCTGCCGGATATAGGCAATGGCGCCCGAGTCCATGTTGGTTGTTTTCAGCGTCGCAAGGAGATCGTCCTTGCCCTTCTTGCGAAGAGCGTTCTCAAGCTCGGGCGAGTGATCGAAATAGTCCTCCAACGCGCTTTTGCCGCGACTGGTGACGAAAATGAAATCCTTGATCCCGGCGGCCCGCGCCTCGTCGATCGCGTATTGGATCAACGGCCGGTCCACGAGCGTCATGATCTCCTTCGGGATGGATTTGGTCGCCGGAAGAAACCGTGTCCCAAGACCAGCAACCGGAAAGATCGCTTTGGTAACCTTCTTTTTCATCATATCCCTCATTAAACCGCCCGGCCGCCCCGCCAGTCGCCCGCAGCATTGCAGTACCATCATTACCGAATCGCAGTAAGCATCGAATTTATCATAAGCGTCGGTTGTGACTTCTTTCCCGCCGGGTTCTTGCGATTTCGGCACGAACGCGACCGGCCATGCCCCAGGCCTGCAACCGGGGGCCCGACCGATCGGATGGGCCGTAAAGGCCACCGATCTGTTCCCACCACCCCCCGTCGGTAAACGACACGGTATGCTTGCGTGGTGTCGGCTCGAACAGGAACAGGCTGACGATCCGTCCCTCGCCGGTCAGCCGGGCCGCTTCGGCCCTGAGACGACGTGCCTGATGCCGCCAGCCCGACAGAACGACCGGCGCCTCCGCTTCGACTTCACGCAAGGCTTGAAACGGGATGGACGGTGGGGGAATCAGCCCTTCGGACATCGGCCGCGCCTGCCCCTCGGAGATGCCGTCATGCAAGCCTTGCATCAACGCATGCATCTGCCGGGCACCCAGCTTGCGACGCCGCGCAAGGCGCAGCAGTCGCGCATGCTGATCGCTGACCAACCTGTCCAGTTCGATGGCGTGCTGATCGGCGGGGGCATGTTTGCGTAGAAACACAGCGGTCGATGCCCCGATATCATACAGGCTGAGGGGAACCCGATCTGCCCTGCGTCGCGCACTGGCGGCAAAGCCATGGTGAACGATCGCGCTGTCCAGCCAACGTGTCATCAACACCGCACGCCCGATGCGCACCGCAAGGTCGGTGTCATCGAGGAAAAAGGCAAACCCCGTATCGAACCCGCCCAGATCCTCCAAGATCTGGCGGCGAAAGGCCATGTTCGTGCCGTGCAGCTTGATGAAACGTCCCTCGGCGGGCGGTCCGTCGCGCCCCAAGGCATCAACGGTCATGTGACCCCATTGCAGGCTGATGCCGTTGCGGCCCAGAACGGGGCCGGTCACGGCGGCAAGGTCCGGGCTATCCGAAAAGGCGGTCATGATCGCCTTGGCCCAGCTGGGGGCTGGAACCGCGTCATCGTCGATGAAGGCGACGATCTCCCCCGCGGCGCGGGAGAGCCCGATGTTTCGCGCCTGCGAAATGTTTGGCTGCGCCTGGCTGGCTGTCTTGATGCGATCGGCGAAAGGCAGGCGGTCCAACGCCGCCAATCCGTCGTCGTCGCTGACCACGACCAGTTCGATGTCGGGACCCGAAAGCTGATGAATTCCTGTCAGACAACGGCATAGCGGACGTGGCCGGCCATGGCTGACCACCACAACGCTGAGCCGCATCGAGGCCATCAGGGCAACCCCATCTCCGCCAGCATGGCCTCGATGCGGGGGATGTCTTCGGGGTTGTTGAGCTCCCAGAATTTTCGGCCGCGCGCCTCGACCTCGACGCAGCGCACCTTGTGCCCGGCTTCGAGAAACCGCAGTTGTTCGAGACCCTCCATCGTTTCCAGAACGCCCATGGACCAGTCGGGATAGGCATGCAAAGCCCATGGCCGATAGGCATAGACGCCGACATGGTGAAAGACGGGCGTGTCGGCCTCGGGCGCATAGTCGGTGCTGGTGAACGGGATCACCTCTTTGGAAAAATAAAGCGCGTGGCGTTCGCTGTCACAGACGGCCGTGGTGCCGCCAACCCGTCCGGCGGCGCGATCGGCCTTGAGCGCGGCCAGCGTTTGGCCATCGCATCGCAAGATCGGCGTGGCGAGGGCAGCCTGGCTGTCGGCCTGCAATCCGTCGATCAACGCCTCGAGAAACCACGGCGGGGTCAGCGGCGCATCGCCCTGCAGATTGACGACCATCTCGACCGTGTCCCCAAGCAGGCCCAGCGCCTCGGCGCATCGTTCGGTCCCGTTGCGGCACCGGTCCGAGGTCATCAGCACCGCGGCGCCAAAGCCGCGCGCGGCCTCGGCGATCCGGTCATCGTCGGTCGCCACATAGATCGCATCGAAGCGCGACACCTCGCAGGCCGCGCGCCAGCTGCGTTCGATCAGGCTGCGGGCGACGCGGGTGGCCCCTCGCAACTCGGCCAGGGGCTTGCCGGGATAACGGGTCGAGGCATAGCGCGCCGGGATGATGCAGACGATGCTCATGCCGGTTTCAACGCGACACCGGGGGCATAGGCGATGAAGAACACGTTCGCGAACCCGTCCTTGCCATAGGTAAAGGGCGCGTGATCGTCGAACCGAACCATGGCGCCGCCGGCCCCCCGCAGCACCGCGTCGCCCGCGGCCGTATCCCACTCCATCGTACGGCCAAGGCGCGGGTAAAGATCGGCCTCGCCGGTGGCGACAAGACAGAATTTCAGGGACGAGCCCGCGCTTTTCATGTCGGCGCAGGCGTATTTGCCGATATAGGCATCGGTCGCGGCATCGCGGTGCGATTTCGACGCGACCACGCGCAATGCGGTGTTGTCGGGCTGGGATACGGCGATCTTTTTCACCTCGCCAACGGTGTCCAGCTCGAACGGGCCCGACTCTTCGACACTTTGACCGCTCGCGTCGGTGTAGAACAGACGCCCCTTGGCCGGCGCGTAGACAACGCCAAAGGTTGGCACACCATTTTCCACCAACGCGATATTCACGGTAAAATCGCCGCGTCGCTGGATGAACTCCTTGGTGCCGTCCAGCGGGTCGACGATCAGAAAGCGCTCGGCGCTTTGCTCGTGGCTGTCGGCCTGTTCCTCGGTGACCAGGGCGATATCGGGAAACGCGCGGCGCAGCCGGTCCGAAATGATCGCGTCTGCAGCCTCGTCGGCGGCGGTGACCGGGCTGTCATCCGATTTCGAGCGAATTTCGAAATCATCCGCCTCGTAGATTTCCATGATCGTCCGGCCGCCTTCCAGGGCGGCGCTGCGCAGAACCTGCATCAAATGGGCATGATCCAAAGGTCTGTTCCCTTGCGTTAGATTGATAATGCGTTTGCCTCTGGTTATCGTCGCGTTAAACGACATCAGCAAGTGATGCGGTCGCGCAGAGCCTTATAATCGACATATTGAGACGTCACACAGTTGGCTCTGGCTGGGTACAGGACGGGCGGCATGTTTCAAACCGCGAAACCGACATCGACACGGGCGCTGGTCTTCAACTTCCTCGAAGTCACGTACCATGCCTCGGTGCGCAAGGTGCGCCAGACCCATGGCAATGCGCTTCTGGCCATCGGGTTGAGCCTGCTGCAGAGCCTGATGTTCATCGCCGCGTTCTATTTCATGTTCAACCTGATGGGCACGCGCACCGCCGCGATCCGGGGCAACTTCACCCTGTATCTGCTGACGGGGATCTTTCTGTACCTGACACACATCCAGGCCGTAAGCCAGATCCTCAAGGCCGAGGGGCCAACCTCGTCCATGATGCAGCATGCGCCGATGAACACGCTTGTGGCCATTCTGTCTGCGGCGCTGTCGACGCTGTACGTCAAGATGATCAGCCTCCTGGTCATCCTGTTCGTGATCCACGTCCTGATGGAACCCGTCGAGATCCACAATTGGTCCGGCGCGTTGATGATGTATCTGTTGGCCTGGGGGTCGGGCTGCGCCGTGGGGCTTGTTTTCCTGGCGCTGAAACCGTGGGCGCCGGATTTCGTGAACATCGCGCAGATGGTCTATATCCGCGCCAACATGATCGCGTCAGGCAAGATGTTCGTGGCCAACATGTTGCCGGGTTTCATGATCAACATGTTCGATTGGAACCCGCTGTTCCACATCATCGACCAGGCGCGCGGGTACACCTTTGTGAACTACTTCCCACACAACACCAACTGGCAGTATGCGTTCTACGTGACGATCGGATTGATCTTTCTGGGAATGCTGGGTGATTTCTACACCCGCAAGCACGCCTCGGCCAGCTGGGACGCCAAGCGCTAATCGACGACCCGCATGGTCAGGTTGATCCGGCCCCTCTTGGGCAAAAGTGTCGAACTGCCGGCCTTGACGCGATCGATCCCGTGAAAGGCCAGGCGCGCCTCTCCCGACAAGATGGCCACGTCGCCGGACCGCAGCCAGACGGATTTCGTGGGCCCACCCCGCACGACGCCGCCGACGCGAAACAGCGCCTCGTCCCCCAGGGAAATCGACACCACCGGCATGTCGAAATCCGCCTCGTCGCGGTCCTGATGCATCCCCATGCGTGCGGTATCCGAGTAGAAATTGACCAGGCAACACTGAGGTGCCCGGCCCACGCCGGATACTTGATGCCAGACGCGCAGCGCACGTTCCGGGATCGGCGGCCAGGGCATCCCCTGCGGATGCCGTGCTTCATAGCGATAGCCTCGGCGGTCCGACACCCAACCGTAATCACCAGCCGAAGTCAGGCGCACCGACATGGACTTGCCTCTGGCCGTGACCGGGTGAAACAACGGCGCGGCCGCGACAACGGCCCTCAGGTCCTCGACAAGGGCACGTTGTTCGCCCTCATCCAGAAAACCGGGCAGGACCCGGACACCATTCACCGTGATCTCGGTCATCTGCGGGTGTTGTCCTTTCCTCGTGTCGCGAACGCTTGCAGGGGTATGGACCCCTTCTTATATACCCTCGGAAACCGGCGCGGCGTGCAACCCGTGCCGGATATATCCAAACCGTGAGTTGCGGAACGGGGGCCGCAATCGGACCCGCCCCGCCAGTTCGCTTGAAGAAAGGGACCAGACAGCCATGGCCAAAGTAATTGGTATCGACCTCGGCACCACGAACTCGTGCGTTGCGATCATGGACGGCAGCCAGCCGCGCGTGATCGAGAACGCCGAAGGTGCCCGCACCACCCCCTCGATCGTGGCCTATACGGATGACGAACGCCTCGTTGGTCAGCCGGCCAAGCGCCAGGCGGTTACCAACCCTGAAAACACGATCTTCGCCGTCAAGCGCCTGATCGGCCGCCGCCTGGGCGATGCCGAGGTTGAAAAGGACAAGGATCTTGTGCCGTACAAGATCGTCGATGGCGGCAATGGCGATGCTTGGGTCGAGGTGAAGGGCGAGAAATACAGCCCCTCGCAGATCTCGGCGCAGATCCTGACCAAGATGAAGGAAACCGCCGAGGCCTATCTTGGCGAGGAAGTGACGCAGGCGGTCATCACCGTTCCCGCCTATTTCAACGACGCACAGCGCCAGGCGACCAAGGATGCCGGCAAGATCGCGGGTCTCGAGGTTCTGCGGATCATCAACGAGCCGACGGCCGCCGCACTGGCCTATGGGCTCGACAAGAAAGACACGAAGACCATCGCCGTTTACGACCTTGGCGGCGGGACCTTCGACATCACGATCCTGGAAATCGACGATGGCCTGTTCGAGGTGAAGTCGACCAACGGGGATACGTTCCTCGGTGGTGAAGACTTCGACATGCGGATCGTCAACTACCTGGCCGACGAGTTCAAGAAAGAGCATTCCGTTGATCTCAAGCAGGACAAGATGGCCCTGCAGCGCCTCAAGGAAGCTGCCGAAAAGGCCAAGATCGAGCTGTCCAGCGCCAGCCAGACCGAAATCAACCAGCCCTTCATCTCGATGGGCGCCAATGGTCAGCCGCTGCACATGGTGATGAAGCTGACCCGCGCCAAGCTGGAAAGCCTGGTGAACGACCTGATCAAGCAGTCGATCAAACCGTGCCAGGCCGCCCTGAAAGATGCGGGCCTGTCCAAGGGCGACATCGACGAAGTTGTGCTGGTCGGCGGCATGACCCGCATGCCCAAGGTGATCGAGGAGGTGACCAACTTCTTCGGCAAGGAACCGCACAAGGGTGTGAACCCCGACGAGGTCGTCGCCATGGGCGCCGCCATTCAGGCCGGCGTGCTGCAGGGTGATGTCAAGGACGTGGTTCTGCTGGACGTGACGCCGTTGTCGCTGGGGATCGAGACGCTGGGTGGTGTCTTTACCCGACTGATCGATCGCAACACGACGATCCCGACCAAGAAGGCGCAGATCTTCTCGACCGCTGAAGACAATCAGAACGCCGTGACCATCCGGGTCTTCCAGGGCGAGCGCGAAATGGCCGCAGACAACAAGATGTTGGGTCAATTCAACCTTGAAAGCATCCCGCCCGCCCCGCGTGGCGTGCCGCAGATCGAGGTGACCTTCGACATCGACGCCAACGGCATCGTGTCGGTCGGGGCCAAGGACAAAGGTACCGGCAAGGAACAGAAGATCACGATCCAGGCGTCGGGCGGTCTGTCGGACGATGATATCGACCGCATGGTGCGCGAGGCCGAGGAAAACGCCGAGGCCGACAAGGAGCGCAAGGAACTGGTCGAGACGACGAACCAGGCCGAAAGCCTGATCCATTCGACCGAAAAGTCGCTGGAAGAGCATGGCGACAAGGTCGATCCGACCACGGTCGAGGCGATCGAACTGGCCATCAAGAACCTCAAGGAGCAGCTCGAAAGCGGCGAAGCCAGCAAGATCAAGGGCGGCATCCAGAACGTCACCGAAGCTTCGATGAAGCTGGGCGAGGCGATCTACAAGGCGCAGATGGAGGAATCCGAGGCCAAAGAAGCCGAGGATGACGACGCCGCACGCCCCGTGGACGACGATATCGTCGATGCCGATTTCGAGGATCTCGACGACGACAAGAAGCGGTCGTGATCGCGTGATGTGACCTTTGCCGGGGCCGGTGCGGAAAAGACCGTACCGGCCCACGCATTTCCGGAGGAAACGGAAAACCCATGTCAAAACGCGACTATTACGAGGTATTGGGCGTTGCGCGGGGCGCATCGGCCGATGAGATCAAGAAGGGCTATCGCAAGAAGGCGAAAGAGCTTCACCCCGACCGCAACTCGGACAACCCCGATGCCGAGGCACAGTTCAAGGAAGTGAACGAGGCCTATGACGTTCTGAAGGATGCGGAAAAGAAAGCCGCCTATGATCGGTTCGGTCATGCGGCCTTTGACGGCGGCATGGCGGGCGGGCCGCGCGCAGGCGGCTATGGTGGCGGGCCCGGCCAAGGGGATTTCGCCAGTGCCTTTTCCGATGTCTTCGAGGATCTGTTCGGCGATTTCATGGGCGGTCAACGCGGCGCCGGCGGCGCCCGCCAAAGCCGCGCGACCCGTGGCTCGGACTTGCGCTATAACCTGCGGATCAATCTCGAAGATGCGTATTCGGGCCTGCAAAAGCAGATAACCGTGCCCAGTTCGGTGGCCTGCTCTGCCTGCAACGGCACAGGGTCCGAGGGCGGGTCGGAACCTGTCACCTGTCCCACCTGTTCCGGGATGGGCAAGGTGCGCGCGCAGCAGGGCTTTTTCACGGTTGAACGCACCTGTCCGACCTGTTCCGGCGTGGGGCAGATCGTCAAGAACCCCTGCAGTTCCTGCGGCGGTGCCGGTCGCGTGCAAAAGGATCGCGCGCTGAACGTGAACATCCCGGCCGGTGTCGAAACCGGCACGCGCATCCGCCTGTCAGGCGAGGGCGAGGCCGGGTTGCGCGGCGGACCTGCCGGCGATCTCTACATCTTCATCGAGGTTGCGGATCATTCGCTTTTCCAGCGCGACAGTATGGATCTGTTCTGCCGGGTGCCCGTGTCGATGGTGACCGCCGCCCTGGGTGGCGAGGTCGAGGTGCCCACGATCGAAGGCGGTCGGACCCGGGTCAAGGTGCCCGAAGGCAGCCAGTCCGGCCGTCAGATGCGCCTGCGCGGCAAGGGTATGCCGGCGCTGCGGGGGCCCGGTCAGGGCGACATGTATATCGAATTGGCCGTCGAGACCCCGGTGAAACTGACCAGCGATCAAAAGGACCTGCTGCGCCAGTTCGAGGACAGTTTTTCCAAGTCGAACAACCCCAACGCCTCGGGCTTTTTCGACAAGGTCAAGAAATTCTGGGACGATCTCGCCAGCTGAAGCTTTCCGGCAGGATGAAAAGGGCCCCCTAACGGGGCCCTTTTTTTGGTCACGAGTTACGCCCGATTTCACAAGCGGCCATCACCGCCATGTTCAGGATGTCATTCGCCGTCGAAACGGTCGAAGCAATCTGAACCGGGTGCTGCAACCCCGTCAGGATCGGCCCGATCACGGTCGCCCCTGCCATTTCCTGCATGAGTTTGACGCTGATGCTGGCGGAGTGGCGCGCCGGAACGACCAGAACATTGGCCGGGCCGGACAGACGGCAGAACGGATATTGCGCCATCACGGCCGGATTCAGCGCCACATCCACGGTCATTTCGCCATCATATTCGAAATCGACCCCGCGCTCGTCCAGAACGGCCGGGGCGCGGTGCATCTTGTCGGCCCGTTCGCTGACCGGATACCCGAATGTCGAAAAACTGACGAACGCAACACGCGGGTCCAGCCCCAGCTCACGGGCCACATGGGCACCACGCTCGGCGATAAGGGCCAAGTCATTGTCGTCGGGCCACTCGTTCACCAGCGTGTCCCCGACGAGAACGATCTTACCCTTGTGCAACAGGGCCGTGATCCCGACGGCGCCGTCGGAGGCGCTGGCATCGAACACCTTGCCGATCAGTTCCAGCACATGTGCCGATTTGCGCGTGGCGCCGGTCACCAAGGCGTCGCCATGGCCGTGTGCCAGCATCAGGGAGGCAAAGACATGTCGATCCCGCGCGGCGAGTTTATGGATGTCGTGCCGATCGAACCCTTTTCGCTGCAACCGTTGGTACAGAAAGGATTTGTAGCTTTCGAGATGCTGCGTATTGGCGGCATTCACGACCTCGAGCTCACGCACCGCATCCGCAAGGCCGGCGGTCTCGAGCTTTTCCTTGACGTCGGCTTCGCGCCCCACGACCAGCGCCTTGCCCAAGCCGTTTCGCTGATAGGCGACGGCGGCACGCAACACGCGCACCTCGTCCCCTTCAGCAAAGATCATGCGGGCCTGCGCGTTCCGGGCACGGGCATAAATGCCCTGCAGGATCGAACTGGTCGGATCCATGCGGGCGCGCAACTTGTCGGCATACCCATCGAGATCGACGATCGGACGCCGCGACACGCCTGTATCCATCCCGGCGCGGGCCACGGCCGGCGGAACGGTGTAGATCAGGCGCGGATCGAACGGCGTGGGGATAATGTAGTCGCGTCCAAAGCTGAGCTTGCGGCCATAGGCGATTGCGACCTCGTCGGGTACATCCTCGCGCGCCAGGGCGGCAAGGGCCTCGGCGCAGGCGATCTTCATCTCGTCATTGATGGCGCGTGCATGAATATCGAGCGCCCCCCGAAACAGATACGGAAAGCCCAGAACGTTGTTCACCTGGTTGGGGTAGTCCGACCGACCAGTGGCCACGATGGCATCGATACGAACCTGATGAGCCTCTTCCGGGGTGATCTCGGGGTCGGGGTTGGCCATGGCGAAGATGACCGGGTTGTCGGCCATGGATTTCACCATGTCCTGGGTCACCGCACCCTTCACCGACACCCCCAGGAACACATCGGCCCCCTCCATCGCCTCTTGCAACGTGCGCAGGTCGGTGGCGACGGCATGCGCCGATTTCCACTGGTTCATGCCGGCCGTGCGGCCCTGATAGATCACGCCCTTCGTATCACAGACGATGCAATTCTCGTGCCGTGCGCCCATCGCCTTGAGCAACTCGATACAGGCGATCCCGGCGGCCCCGGCCCCGTTCAGGACGATCCGGCAATCCTCGATCTTCTTGCCGGAGATATGCAAAGCGTTGATCAGCCCGGCGGCACAGATCACGGCCGTACCGTGCTGATCGTCGTGGAAGACGGGAATATCCATCTTCTCCTTCAAGGTCTGCTCTATGATGAAGCACTCGGGCGCCTTGATATCCTCGAGGTTGATCCCGCCGAAACTGGGGCCCATCAACTCGACCGCCTTGATGAATGCGTCCGGGTCCTCGGTATCCAGTTCGATATCGATGGCATTGACGTCGGCAAAGCGTTTGAACAGCACCGCTTTGCCCTCCATCACCGGTTTCGACGCCAAGGCCCCAAGATTGCCCAGCCCCAGAACGGCCGTCCCGTTCGAGATCACGGCGACCATGTTGCCCTTGGTGGTGTAGTCATAGGCGGTTTCGGGGTTCTGGGCGATCACCTCGCAGGGCACGGCGACGCCGGGCGAATAGGCAAGGCTGAGGTCGCGTTGCGTCGCCATTGGGGTCGAGGCGGAAACGTCGATCTTCCCGGGTGTGGGATCCAGATGGTAGGCCAGCGCCTCATCCCGTGTGATCCTCGTTTTTTCGGCCATCCGTTACCCCGTGCTTGCTGGTTCGACACGTCATAGCGGGCACAAAAAGCCACGACAATGACGGCTTTGCCGCTTCAATCCCGACGCCGGCTTTCGTAGGGTCGCCCAGCCGAAACGGGGGAAGGGCATGACCGCACAAGTCACGCCGATGATGGCGCAGTATCTGGAGATCAAGGCGCAGCATTCCGATGCGCTGCTGTTCTACCGGATGGGGGATTTCTACGAGATGTTCTTTGACGACGCCGTGGCCGCGGCCGAGGCATTGGACATCGCGTTGACCAAGCGTGGCAAGCATAACGACGCCGACATCCCGATGTGCGGTGTCCCTGTGCACAGTGCCGAAAGCTACCTTCTGACCCTGATCCGTAAAGGGTTTCGCGTGGCGATCTGCGAACAGATGGAGGACCCCGCCGAGGCGAAGAAGCGTGGCGGATCAAAGGCCGTGGTACGTCGCGAGGTTGTGCGCCTCGTCACGCCCGGCACCTTGACCGAAGACAGCCTTCTCGAGGCGCGGCGTCACAATTTCCTGGCGGCCTATGCCGAGGTTCGCGGGGAAGGCGCTCTGGCCTGGGCCGATATCTCGACGGGCGATTTTCGGGTGTTGCCCTGCCCGCCGGTTCGCTTGGGCCCGGAACTTGCGCGTTTGGCCCCGCGCGAGATCCTGGTGCAGGACAGCATGGAGATTGGGCGGCAAGATGCGATCGGCGAGGTGGGCTGTGCAATCACGCCGCTGTCGCCGGGCAGTTTCGACTCTCAATCGGGGGAAAAGCGGCTGTGCGGCCTTTTCGGTGTGACGACGCTCGAGGCGTTCGGCACCTTCGGGCGCGCCGAACTGTCGGCCATGGGCGCGCTGATCGACTATCTCGATCTGACACAGAAGGGCAGCTTGCCCTTGTTGCGGGCCCCGCGGCAGCAAGCCAGCGGCGGAATCCTGCAGATTGACGCCGCAACGCGCCGAAATCTGGAACTGACCCACGCGTTGTCGGGCGGGCGGGCCAACAGCTTGCTGGCCGTTCTCGACCGCACATTGACGGCGGGCGGCGGCCGGTTGCTGGAACGTCGCCTTTCGGGGCCGTCCACATCGCTGGAAACCATCCGGGCGCGTCACGAAGCCGTGGCGTTTTACGTGTCTGATACGCAGGTTCGAGACGATCAGGATGCCCTGATGCGGCAAATCCCGGACCTTGATCGCGCGCTGTCACGGTTGGCGTTGGACCGTGGCGGGCCGCGTGATCTGGCGGCTATTCGCGATGGCCTGGCCGGCGCGGCGCGGCTTGCCGGGCGTCTGAGCGATATCGAATTGCCCGCTTTGCTGACCGAGGCGCGCCTTGGCCTTGAAGGTCATGACGCGCTTTGCACCATGCTGGCGTCGGCCCTGGTCGATGAACCGCCGGTTCAACTGCGCGATGGCGGGCTGATCGCCGCGGGCTACAGTGCCGAGTTGGACGAGGTGCGGACGCTGCGCGATGAGGGCCGCGGTGTCATCGCCAGCCTGCAAGCGGATTATGTCGAGGCCACCGGGGTCACCTCGCTGAAGATCAAGCATAACAACGTCTTGGGCTATTTCATTGAAACGACAGCGACCCATGCGGACAAGATGCTGTCGCCCCCCCTGTCAGAGCGTTTCATACACCGGCAAACGACGGCGAATGCGGTGCGGTTCACCACGGTCGAGCTGTCCGAGCTGGAAACACGTATCCTGAACGCAGGCAACCGCGCCCTGGAAATCGAGCGTGCGCTGTTCCAATCCCTGCGCGCGGCAATCCTGGAATGCCATGACCGGATCGGTGGCACGGCCCGCGCCCTGTCGGAACTGGACCTTGCCGCGGCCCTTGCCCGCCGCGCCATCGAAGGGGATTGGACCTGCCCGAGGGTGAGTGAGGACCGCAGCTTTCGCATTGTCGGCGGCCGTCATCCGGTTGTCGAGGCGGCCCTGTCCCGCAGCGGCGAGGCCTTCGTCGCCAATGACTGTACGCTGACACCGCAAACCGATGGCGCGGCGATCACCTTGCTGACCGGCCCGAACATGGCGGGGAAATCGACATGGCTGCGCCAGAACGCGCTGATCGTGATTCTGGCTCAAATGGGCAGTTTCGTGCCTGCCGATCAGGCCGAAATCGGCCTGGTCAGTCAGGTTTTCAGCCGCGTTGGTGCATCCGATGACCTGGCCCGGGGGCGGTCGACCTTCATGGTGGAGATGGTCGAAACCGCGTCCATCCTGAACCAGGCCGATGACCGGGCGCTTGTCATCCTGGACGAGATCGGGCGCGGCACGGCCACCTATGACGGCCTGTCGATTGCCTGGGCAACGCTGGAGCACCTGCACGAGGTGAACCGGTGTCGCGCGCTCTTCGCCACCCATTACCACGAGATGACGGCCCTGGCTGCTAAACTGGACGGGCTGTCCAACGCCACAGTGGCCGTCAAGGAGTGGGAGGGCGAGGTCATCTTCCTGCATGAGGTGCGACCGGGCGCGGCGGATCGATCCTACGGCGTGCAGGTCGCAAAACTGGCCGGATTGCCCGGACCGGTGATAGATCGCGCCCAGATCGTGCTGGATGCATTGGAAAAAGGCGAGCGCGAAGGACCCGAAAGATCGACCTTGATCGATGATCTGCCGCTTTTTTCGGTGGCGCCCGCCCCGGTGGCGCGCGCGGCGGCCCCCTCGCCCATCGAAGACCGCATTCGCGCGGTGCATCCCGACGAGATGACCGCGCGCGAAGCCTTGGACCTTGTCTACGAGTTGAAGGCGCTGATGGGCGACTGATCGATCAGCCGGGGTTGGACGACACACCCACCTGGGCCGGCCGCAACAAGCGGTCATGCAGCATGAACCCCTCGGCCATCACCTGAATGATCTCGCCGGCCTTGGTGTCGGGCACGGGGGCCTCGAACATGGCTTGGTGCATCTGGGGGTCGAAGGTATCGCCAACCTCGGGCGACACGGGCGTCACGCCGTGTTTCGCAAAGATGTTGAGCAATTCGCGCATCGTCAGCTCGACCCCTTCGATGACGCCACCGGCGATGTTGCGCTCTTCCTCGCTCGCCGCTTCGATCGCGCGCTTGAGGTTGTCATAGACCGGCAGCAAATCGCGGCTGAGCTTCGAGCCGCCGTAATGCTCGGCCTCGCGGCGGTCGCGTTCGGCGCGCTTTCGACTGTTTTCGGCATCCGCCAAGGCGCGCAACATGCGGTCGCGCAATTCGTCACGTTCGGCGCGCAGGATCTCCAACTCGACGTACGGATCTGCGGACACCTCTTCGTCCTGACCTTCGGTCAAGTCCTCTGCGGTTTGATCTTCTGCAACCTGGTCCTGTTTCGGCTCTGCCATCTTACCCTCTCAAGACCGGTCGGAAATCAGACGTCCGACCAGTTGTGCTGTGTAATCCACGATCGGGACAACGCGGCCATAGTTGAGCCGGGTCGGTCCAATGACACCGACCGCGCCCACGATCTTTCGGTCAGCGTTCATATAAGGAGACACGACGAGACTGGAACCCGAAAGTGAAAACAACTTGTTTTCCGACCCGATGAAAATGCGCACACCGTCGCCTCCCTCGGTCAATTCGAGGAACTCGGCGATGTCGCGTTTTCGCTCGAGATCGTCGAAAAGCTGGCGGATGCGGTCGAGGTCCTCGGCCTCGGATGACTCCGACAAAAGGTTCGAGCGGCCCCTGACGATCAAACGCTCGGTGCGGTCCCCCTCGTTTTCCCAAACCGCAAGACCAGACTCGATCAGGTGGTCTGCCAACGTGTCGATTTCGCGTTTTCGCGTTTCAACCTCGGCCTGC
This sequence comes from Roseibacterium elongatum DSM 19469, assembly GCF_000590925.1. Taxonomy (NCBI): domain Bacteria; kingdom Pseudomonadati; phylum Pseudomonadota; class Alphaproteobacteria; order Rhodobacterales; family Roseobacteraceae; genus Roseicyclus; species Roseicyclus elongatus. The sequence continues at coordinate 1,041,119 of NZ_CP004372.1, forward strand.
ATCAGCGCGCGCAACGACGAGATCGTCTGACCCACCAAGCGCGCATTCAGGAAATTGGCCGCTTCGCGCATGGAACTGGGCGTTGCTCCGAGGGGCGGCGTGAACAGCCGGTTTTCGACATGCCCATCGGAGAAAACCAGCACGACCAAGGCCTGCTGGGGCGACAGCGATACGAACTCGATATGCTGAATCGGCGCTTCGTGCTTGGGCGACAAAACCAGGCTTGCCCCTTGGGTCGCAATCGACAGGGCCGAGCCCACACGATCGAGCAATCCGTTCACATCGGCGGCATTTGATCCGAGCGTGCCGTCGATGGATGCTTTTTCCTGTGCGCTGAGGTCGCCGACTTCGAGAAACCCGTCGACGAACATCCGCAGGCCCAGTTGCGTCGGCACACGGCCAGCCGAAACGTGGGGGCTGCCCAGCAGACCGAGATATTCGAGATCCTGCATCACGTTGCGCACCGTCGCGGCCGAGACCGTTTCCGACAAGGTGCGGGTCAAGGTCCGCGACCCGACCGGCGCACCCGTTTCAAGGTATCCTTCGACAACCCGGCGAAAGACCTCGCGCGAGCGGTTGTTCAGGTCGTCGAAAATGTCTTTCTGGTCCGTCATCGTCCGTCTCTGTCTTGCCAGATCCGTTCCTCTGCGTCGCCATTCGGGGTTGTCCGCCTATCGTTGGCAGATTATCCCGCGAGTGGAAAATCAGGAGATATCTATGCGTCCTTCCGGTCGAAACCTAGACGAAATGCGTTCAATTTCCATCGAAACGGGGGTGATGCGCCATGCCGAGGGGTCGTGCCTGATCCGATGCGGGGATACCCATGTTCTGTGCAGCGCCTCGCTCGAGGAACGCGTGCCGCCGTTTCTGCGCAATTCGGGCCAGGGGTGGGTTACGGCGGAATACGGCATGTTGCCTCGCGCAACCCACACGCGGGGCCGACGCGAGGCCGCGGCCGGAAAGCAATCGGGCCGGACACAGGAAATCCAGCGCCTGATCGGCCGTGCGTTGCGCGCCGGTGTCGACCGGCAGGCACTTGGTGAACGCCAGATCACTGTCGATTGCGATGTGATCCAGGCCGATGGCGGTACGCGCTGTGCCTCGATCACCGGCGGTTGGGTGGCGCTGCGCCTTGCGGTGAACAAGCTTTTGAAATCCGGTGATCTGATCACCGACCCCATCGTCGATCACATCGCGGCCGTGTCCTGCGGGATATATGCCGGGCAGGCGGTGCTCGACCTCGACTACGCCGAGGACTCCGAGGCCGGCACTGACAGCAATTTCGTGATGACCGGCAACCGGACGATGATCGAGGTTCAGGCCAGCGCCGAAGGGGCCGCCTTTAGCCGGGGGCAGTTTGAAGAGATGTTCAGCCTTGCCGAGAAAGGCGTAGCCGAGCTGGTTGCGACACAGACAGCGGCCATTGCCTGATGCGCCGGTTCCAGGGAAAGGAATTGCTGGTCGCCACGCATAACCACGGCAAGCTTGAGGAGATTGCGCATCTTTTGGCGGATTTCGGCATCACCGTGTCATCGGCCAAGGATCACGATCTGCCCGAACCCGAGGAAACTGGCACGACTTTTGTCGAGAATGCCCGTATCAAGGCCCACGCCGCCGCCAAGGCGACCGGTCTGCCGGCGCTGGCCGATGACAGTGGAATCGAGATCGACGCGCTTGGCGGCGCGCCCGGTGTGTACACGGCCGATTGGGCCGAAACACCCAATGGGCGCGATTTCGAGATGGCCATGCGCAAAACGAACGAGGCATTGGACAAGGTAAATGCCCCTCGCCCACGCCTGGCCCGGTTCTGTTGTACCCTGGTTCTGGCCTGGCCTGATGGCCATGACGAGGTGTTCCCCGGTGTCATGGAAGGACAGGTGGTTTGGCCCATGCGGGGGGATCAGGGGCATGGGTATGACCCGATCTTTCAGCCCGAGGGGTACGACATCACCTTTGGGGAGATGGATCGCTGGGAAAAGAACCGCATCAGCCACAGGGCCGATGCGTTCCGCAAACTGGTGACGGTCTTTGAGCCGACCTGACTGGGAAACGGCTGGGTTCGGCCTGTATATCCACTGGCCTTTCTGTCAGGCCAAATGCCCGTATTGCGACTTCAACAGTCATGTCGTCTCGCACATTGATCAGACGCGATGGGCAAACGCCTATGTCTCCGAGATCCGGCGCGTCGCATCAGAGACGCCCGATCGCGTTCTGCGCAGCGTATTTTTCGGCGGCGGAACCCCATCGTTGATGGCGCCCGAGGTCGTTGCGGCAGTGTTGGACACGGTACGTAGCGCGTGGCCAACCGCAAATGACATCGAAATCACGCTCGAGGCGAATCCCACATCCGTCGAGGCCGGACGCTTTCAAGGCTACCGCGACGCGGGGGTAAACCGTATTTCGATGGGCGTTCAGGCGCTGAATGACGCCGATCTGCGCGGCCTTGGACGCTTACATACCGCGGCCGAGGCAAAGGCAGCCTACGATATCGCGCGGTCCGTGTTCGACCGCGTCAGTTTCGATCTGATCTATGCGCGACAACACCAAAGCCTGACCGACTGGTCCGCCGAACTTGGCGAAGCACTGTCGATGGCGATCGACCATCTGTCGCTCTACCAGCTGACAATCGAGGTTGGCACTGCCTTTGCAGATCGCCAGGCGCGGGGCGGTCTGGCCGGTTTGCCCGAGGATGACCTTGCCGCCGACATGTACGAGGTCACGCAAGAGCTCTGTGACAAGGCGGGTTTGCCGGCGTACGAGATCTCAAATCATGCGGGGGACCTCGCGCAATCGCAACACAACCTGATCTATTGGAGATCGGGGGATTGGGCCGGCATTGGACCAGGCGCGCATGGCCGCTTGACGCTTGATGGCACACGCTATGCCACCGAAACGCCACTGGCGCCCATGGCGTGGATTGGCGCGGTCGAACGCGCCGGGACTGGCGAAACCCTGAGACAGGCTTTATCGCCTGAGGATCATGGGGTCGAATATATCATGATGGGTTTGCGCCTGCGTGATGGCGTCGAGCTGGACCGACTCCGCTGCATCAGCGGGACCAATTTAGCCCCGGATCGGATCGACCATTTGCAAGGTCTTGGGCTGGTGGCGGTCGAGAATGGCATGCTTCGCACGACGGCGGCGGGCCGGCCTGTCTTGAATGCGATCCTTCGTGATCTGCTGATCTGATCAGGTCACCTGCGCCGACAACAGGCGCATCAGGTCGTCCAGCTCTCCCAAGTCTTTGTAATTGATCGATATATTCCCCGTTCCTTTGGCCTCGTCATGCGAGATGGACACTTTCATGCCCAGTGCCGCGCTTAAATCGCCCTCAAGAGCGCGCGTGTCGGCGTCTTTCGACGACTGACCTTTGGCAGAACGTTTCGACGGGCCGCCCTGTGCCGGTTTCCTGGCCAGTTTTTCGACCTCGCGTACCGACAATCCCTTGGCCACCGCTTTCCGAGCCAACTCGACCGGGTTTTCCGTCGTGATCAGCGCTCGGGCATGACCGGCAGACAGCCGGCCATCGCGCAGCATATCCTGAACCTCGTCAGGCAACTGGAGAAGGCGCATCAGGTTGGCGATGTGGCTACGGCTCTTGCCCATGGCCGTGGCCAGTTGGTCCTGCGTGTGACCGAAGCGATCCATCAGTTGCCGATAACCTTGCGCCTCTTCGACGGCATTCAGATCGGCGCGCTGGATGTTTTCGATGATCGCGACCTCCAATACTTCCGTATCGGTGAAATCGCGAATGATGGCGGGCAACTCGTGCAGTTGCGCCCGTTGCGCCGCCCGCCAGCGACGCTCGCCCGCGACGATCTGATATCGGCCCGAGTCGGCGGGATCGACCCGCAAAATGAGGGGTTGGATGACACCTTTTTCGCGAATCGATGCGGCGAGTTCATCGAGAGCCTCATCCGAGAAGGCGCGGCGTGGCTGATCCGGGTTGGCGAAAATGCGTTCGATCGGAACAAGCTGATCAGCCCTGCGCGGGCTGGTCGTTTCGACCTCTGAAGGTACTGCAGCGCGTTCGCTTTCCTCGGGCTGAATATCGGCCATCAGGGCCGACAGCCCACGGCCCAGACCTTTACGATCTCTTTTCTGCGCCATCACGCCTGCTCCTTCTCGACACTTGCCCGCGCCAGCAATTCCTCAGCCAGTGCCATATAGGCTTGGCTACCTTTTGACGCCGGATCGTAATCGATCACCGACATCGCGTAAGACGGGGCCTCGGACACGCGAACATTGCGAGGTATACGGGTTTGAAACACCAATTCGCCCAAGTTTTCGCGGGCATCGGCCTCGACCTGTCGCGACAGGTTGTTGCGCAAATCGTACATCGTCAGAACAATGCCCTCGATCCGCAGGCCGGGATTTGCGGTTTCCCGGACCTCTCGGACCGTCAGCATGAGTTGCGACAGCCCCTCGAGCGCGAAGAATTCAGACTGGAGCGGGACCAGAACGGCGTCGCTGGCAACCAAAGCGTTCACCGTCAACAAGCTGAGAGAAGGCGGGCAATCGATCAGGACATAATCGAACGCAGCGGCGGTCGGTCCGTTCAGCGCCTCTTTCAACAGGAATACGCGGTTGCCTTGCGACACCAACTCGACATCCGTTGAGCTGAGGTCCGTGGTCGCCGGCGCGATGGACATCCCCAAGATCTCGGTCTTTTGGATCACTTGGGCCAAGGGGGCGTCATCGAGCAGCAAATCGTAGGTCGTCAGATCACGTGCGGACGGTTCGATCCCCAACCCGGTGGACGCGTTCCCTTGCGGGTCGATATCGACAATCAGGACGGTCTTTCCGATCCGGCTTAGGGCGGCACCAAGATTGATGGCGGTTGTGGTTTTTCCCACGCCACCCTTTTGATTGGTGATGGCCAGGATCCTGGGGGCCTGAGCGTCAGACATGCGAGATATTTCCTATACGCAGGATGGCGGCATCTGCGGCCGTCGTCGAGGGGATGCAGTCGGCATCCGTCTGCCAGTTGGCCTGAGCGGACGCAAGTTCTTCGCGATAGGCTGCACCCTTTTGAAACAGGCATTCCCCGTCTGGTGCGAGATGCCGATGCGCATAGCCCAATAATTGATCAAGATTGACCAGTGCGCGGGCCGAGATCACATCGGCCCTCTGCGGCGGAGCGTCCTCAATCCGGCGGCTTAGCACATTGACAGAAGCCCCGACTTGCCGGCCGACCTCTCTCAGGAAACTGCATTTGCGAATGTCGCTCTCGATGAATGTGAAGGAAAGCTGCGGCGCCTTCTCCGACGCGAGGATGGCGCACACCATACCGGGGAAACCACCCCCGCTGCCGAGATCCAGCCACTTCCCTTCGGTTTTGGTGGCCGCTTCGAACACCTGCGCTGAGTCGAGGAAATGACGCTCCCACGCGGTGCCGAGTGTGGACGGGGATATCAGATTGATCGCCTTTTGCCATTTTAGCAAAGCGGTGTGATAAGCGATCAACTTCTCCGATGTTTCACGTGAAACACCTGAAAAAAGCCGCGCGCGCGCCGCGTCCTCGGTCATGCCGATTTCCGTTCGCTCTGTCGTAGCTTGGTCAAGATCAAAGCCAAGGCAGCAGGCGTCATCCCGTCGATCCGGCCTGCTTGCCCCAGTGTTCTCGGCCGTATCTGCGACAACTTGCCCCGCAACTCGTTTGAGAGCCCTGTCAAATCGCCATATGCGAATCCATCCGGAATCATCAGGTTTTCATCGCGCCTTAGCGCCTCGGCATCGCGTTGCTGCCGAGCCACATAAGTGGCGTACAGCGCCTCGATGGCCAACTGATCCTTGGTGTCACTATCGAGGTTCTGAACCTCCGGCGCCAATTGCGTCAGTGCGTCAAAACCTACATCCGGTATGGCCAGCATCTGGAATCCGTTACGCCGCTGCCCATCCTGATTAATCTTGAGGCCAATCGCAGTCGCGTCGCGCGGAGAAATGGACACGGATTCGAGGAGTGTCCGACCATGCTCCAGACGCTCCATCTTCGCCTCGAAGATGGACTGCCGCGTTTCGTCCACAATCCCAAGTGCGATCGCGCGGGGCGTCAGGCGTTGATCTGCATTATCAGCGCGGAGCGACAACCGATACTCGGCTCGTGAGGTGAACATCCGATAGGGCTCGGACACCCCTCGGGTCACAAGGTCATCAACAAGCACGCCGATATACCCCTCGTCTCGTGCAAAGGAAACTGGCTCTTTTCCCTGGGCACGCTTCGCGGCATTCAGGCCGGCCAACAAGCCCTGCGCCGCGGCTTCCTCATACCCGGTCGTTCCGTTGATCTGACCTGCGAGGTACAGACCGGGCAGCGCCTTGAGTTGCAGATGGACGTCGAGCGAACGTGGATCGACATAATCGTATTCAATGGCGTATCCGGGCTGCAGGATCTCGGCCTTCTCCAAACCGGCGATGGATCGAACATAGCCGACCTGGATGTCTTGTGGCAGCGAGGTCGAAATCCCGTTAGGATAAATCACATCGCTATCCAGTCCCTCAGGCTCGAGGAAGATTTGATGCGAAGATTTGTCGGCAAACCTGACCACCTTATCCTCGATCGAGGGGCAATAGCGTGGCCCGACGCCTTCGATATGCCCGCCATACATGGCAGATAGGTCAAGGTTGGCGCGGATGATGTCGTGGGTTCTTTCGTTCGTATGCGTGATTCCGCATGCGATCTGAGGAACCGATGGCTCGTGCGATAAAAACGAGAAAAGGAACGGGTCATCATCGGCCGGCTGCAGATCAAGATCATCCCAATTGATCGAGCTTTTCCGCAACCTTGGCGGCGTGCCGGTTTTCAGACGACCCAACGGGAGGCTCATGTCGTCAAGGCGTTGCGCAAGTTTGATCGACGGCTTGTCACCCATCCGCCCGCCGGCCGTTCTCTGATCGCCGATATGAATAACGCCGCGCAGGAATGTGCCCGTGGTCAGAACCACTGATAGCGCTGTGATTTCGGACCCATCGGAAAGCACGACACCTCCGATTTCTTCGTCGGTAACGATCAGATCTGAAACTTCGCCCTCGATCACGCTGAGCCCAGCCTGATCGTCCATCAACGCATGAATGGCTTGCCGATACAGCTTGCGGTCCGATTGCGTCCGCGGTCCGCGGACGGCGGGGCCCTTCCGCCGATTTAGCAGACGAAATTGAATGCCTGACCGGTCAGCGGCCAAGCCCATGATCCCCCCTAGGGCATCGATTTCTCGAACCAAATGGCCTTTACCCAACCCGCCTATTGCCGGGTTGCACGACATCACACCGATCCCATCCCGTGTGAGCGTCACGAGAGCCGTGCGTGCCCCGGCGCGTGCAGCGACATGGGCGGCCTCTGCCCCCGCATGGCCGCCGCCAATCACGATGACGTCGAAGTCGGTATGTTTCACGTGAAACACTCCTACTTTCCGATACAGAAGTTTGCGAAGATCTCGCCCAGAACGGTTTCTACATCGACACGACCGATCAACGAGTCAAGCGCTGTCACCGCCGACCTCAAATGTTCTGCCGCAAATTCGGGCAACCCCGCCTCTGCGACCAACAACTGTTCTGCAACGTCCAGCTCCGTTTCCGCCTGCTGCAACGCATGCCGATGGCGCGCCGTCGTGGCCGTTGCAACCTTGTCCGCCCGTTCCGATAATACCGCCGTGATACTTGACAACAGGGCATCCACCCCCTGCCCGGTCAACCCCGATATCCCATCGCCATCCCGCAGATCCCCTTTGGATCGCACAGCGATATCCCCTTGGCACATCACGTCGCTACCATCCGCCTCATCGTCCGACAGCAAAAGTACCCTGAGATCCGCGGCTTTTGCGCGCTCCCTGGCTCGCGCGACTCCGATTTTCTCGATCTGGTCCTCGGTCTCTCGCAGCCCCGCCGTATCCAGGAACACCACCGGCAATCCGCCAAGATCGACGCGCACCTCGATGACATCACGCGTCGTCCCCGCAATCTCGGAGGTTATCGCGACATCGCGCTTTGCGATCCGGTTGAGCAAGGTGGATTTTCCCGCGTTCGGCGCACCGAGGATTGCCACCTCGAAGCCTTCCCGTATCCGCTCGCCAATGCGCGAGCCCTCGATCTCGCGTCGAATTGTCGAACGTGTCCGCTCCAGCAAATCCAGAACTTCTGGGGCGACATCAACGGGAACATCTTCATCCGCGAAATCAATCGTCGCCTCGATCAACCCGGCCGCGCGGATCAGGTCCCTTCGCCAGATCTCTGACGTCTCTTGCAATCCGCCCTCGTAAAGACGCATCGCCTGTTGCCGCTGCGCTTCAGTTTCGGCTTCGATCAGATCCGACAGTCCCTCGACTTGCGCCAGATCCAGCCGATCGTTCATCAAAGCCCGCCGCGTGAATTCTCCGGCCTCTGCAGGTCGGGCGAGGCCCGTATTCAGAATAGCTGACTCCACGGCATTGATGACCGCACGACTGCCATGGAGGTGAAACTCCACGACATCTTCTCCGGTAAAACTGTGGGGTGCGCTGAAAACCAGCACCAACGCGTCGTCGAGGATTTCCCCGGCCGTAGACCGTATCTTCCTCAACCCAAACCGACCGGAATCCGGCAGGGTGGAAACCAGGCGATCCGCAACCCCAAACGCCTGCGGCCCCGACACCCGGATCACAGCCACGCCCGCCTTTCCCCGCGCCGTGGCCAGGGCAAAGATGGTGCTCATGGCCATGTCTTCCGATCAGGTATTCATCGAGTCGAAGAATTCCGAATTCGTTTTGGTCTGCTTGAGCTTGGACAGCAGGAACTCGATCGCGTCGGTCGTGCCCATCGGGTTCAGGATCCGACGCAGAACAAAGGTCTTTTGCAGATCACCCTTCTCGACCAGCAGATCCTCTTTGCGGGTACCGGATTTCAGGATGTCCATCGCCGGGTAAACGCGTTTGTCGGCAACTTTACGATCGAGGACGATCTCAGAGTTACCGGTACCTTTGAATTCTTCGAAAATGACCTCATCCATTCGGCTACCCGTATCGATGAGCGCGGTCGCAATAATGGTTAGCGAGCCACCTTCTTCGATGTTGCGCGCGGCACCAAAGAACCGCTTGGGCCGCTGGAGCGCATTAGCATCGACGCCGCCGGTCAAAACCTTGCCGGACGATGGCACCACTGTGTTGAAGGCCCGACCAAGACGCGTGATCGAGTCCAGCAGAATGACGACATCGCGCTTGTGTTCTACCAGGCGCTTGGCCTTTTCGATGACCATATCCGAGACCGCGACGTGCCGCGTTGCCGGTTCGTCAAAGGTCGAGGAAATGACCTCTCCCTTCACCGAACGCTGCATGTCCGTGACCTCTTCTGGGCGTTCATCGATCAAAAGGACGATCAGGTAACACTCGGGGTGGTTCGTCTCGATAGAATGGGCGATGTTCTGAAGCAACACCGTTTTGCCCGTACGCGGTGGCGCGACAATCAGGGCACGCTGGCCTTTACCTATCGGTGAAACCAGGTCAATGATCCGAGCCGAGCGATCCTTGATCGTCGGATCTTCGATCTCCATCTTCAGGCGATCGTTGGGATATAGCGGCGTAAGGTTGTCGAAAGCGATCTTGTGCTTGGCCTTGACCGGGTCTTCGAAATTGATCTTCGACACATTCGTCAGCGCGAAATAGCGTTCGTTCTCGCGCGGCGCGGCGATGACGCCTTCGACCGTGTCGCCCGTACGCAGGCTATGTTGACGGATCATGTCCGGCGACACGTAAATATCGTCGGGACCGGGGAGATAGTTCGCCTCGGGGCTGCGAAGGAAACCGAACCCATCCTGCAAAACCTCGAGAACGCCGTCACCGGCGATTTCCCAGCCTTCATCGGCCCGCTCGCGCAGGATCTCGAACATCATGTCGCCCTTGCGCATGGTCGAGGCGTTTTCGATCTCCAATTCCTCGGCCATCGACAACAGGTCTTTGGGGGATTTGGCCTTCAGGTCTGCAAGACGCAGGGTGTTGTTGCTCATCGCTGGTCACCGATCATCATCATCTATGCCAAATACGCTTGGCATGGGTGATGGCACTGTCATGGGGTTACCGCCATCGGACGATGGCCTTGTCTCCCTGCTAGGCTGCGAACGACCGATTGTCAATTCTGGCTTCTCGACCGTGACCTTCCAATAAATATGAAAAGAAATTTTAAAAGTTGGGGGTGTAGTAGTCGCGTTAGCAAACGGGACAGCACTGTTTTTGGTTCTTTTTCAACAGGATTGTCCTGACCATGACTTTGTGGGATGAAGTTGTTGCGACATCAGTGAAAAGACAGAAAGTATTTTATTTTCAATCACTTGTAATGGAAAAACTGGTGGAACTACCTGTGGATATGATCTCGGTCACGCCGCCGTTGCGGGATTTTGCACCGCTCACATGAACATCTATGTCCACGGGGACAAGTCGGGGGTAAGGACGGAAAGATGTGGCGGGTTACGCACAAAGCATGTCACCCGGCACTTGGCTCACTTTCGGCCAAGCGCTTCCTCGTCCAGATCTCAACAAGTCGACCCACAGGAAATCACGCGGCATGACGCATCTGACCCTCGCCTCCAGCTCTCCGATCCGGCGCAGCCTGTTGGAAAACGCCGGTCTGCGCATCGAGGTCAAACCCGTGCGAATCGACGAAGAGGCCTTGCGCCTGTCTCTTCAGGCAGAGGGTGCCTTGCCGCGCGATGTGGCGGATGCATTGGCAGAGTTCAAAGCACGCAAGGCCTTTGAAAAGTTCGGATCGCCCCGCGTTCTTGGCTGTGATCAAATTCTTGCGATCGAAGGCGACCTTCCAGGCAAACCGATGACCCGCGATGATGCGGTCGATCAACTGCGCCGTCTGGCCGGCAAGCAACATCACTTGTTATCGTCCGCCGTTCTTTATGAGGATGGCACACCAATCTGGCGCCATGTCGGCGAAACCCGGTTGACCATGCATGCCCTGACCGACTCCGAGATCGACCGATATCTGGATCTAGCCTGGCCGGATGTATCCTATTGTGTGGGGGCGTATCAGGTTGAAAAAATAGGGGCGCGTCTGTTCTCTCGTATAGACGGCGATTGGTTCACCGTGCTTGGATTGCCACTGTTGGAGCTGCTCTCGTTTCTGCGTTTGAAAGGTTGGATGTCCTGATGTCGCGCCCTGCCCTCCGGCTGGCCGGTGTGATCGGTGACCCCGTCGCACATAGCCTGTCGCCCCGCCTGCATGGACATTGGCTATCGCGCTACGGTCTGCCCGGTCACTATGTTCCTTTGCACGTCAACCAGGCCGACTTGGCCGAGGTGTTGCGCACCTTGCCGAAAATGGGCTTTGCCGGCGTGAACGTCACGCTCCCCCACAAAGAACATGTGTTGTCGCTGGCCGATAACGTAACCGATCGGGCCGCACTGATCGGGGCGGCCAACACCCTCACCTTTCAATCGAACGGCGCGATCCAGGCCGATAACACCGATGGTTTGGGCTTTCTTGCCAGCATCAAGCAAAGCCTGCCGGGCTGGACGGCCTCGGTCGGCCCGGCCTTGGTGCTGGGGAGCGGCGGTGCCGCCAAGGCCATCGTCTGGGCGCTGTTGTCCGATGGCGCGCCCGTCGTTCACGTCGCCAACCGAACCCGGGCGCGCGCAGACGCCTTGCGCGATCAGTTCGGTGCTCGTGTCTCGCCAGTCGATTGGACGGCGATCCCCGATCGTGTCGCAGATGCCGCCTTGATCGTGAATACGACATCGCTGGGCATGACCGGGCAGCCGCCCCTGTCTGTCGATCTGTCGCGGCTGACACCGCCCACGGTCGTGACCGATATCGTTTATGCGCCATTGCGGACACAATTGCTCGAGGATGCGGCCGCCCGCGGCTGTGAAACGGTCGACGGATTGGGGATGTTGCTGCATCAGGCCGTGCCGGGATTTGAGCGTTGGTTCAATTACACCCCGATGGTTGACGACGATCTGCGCCAGGCGGTTCTCGCTCAATGAGTTTCGTTTTGGGGCTGACCGGCTCGATCGGGATGGGCAAAAGCACCACGGCGCGCATGTTTGCCGATCTCGGCATTCCCGTTTGGGATGCAGACGCAGCGGTACATGCACTGTACGCGCCCGGGGGTGCCGCTGTCGGGCCGGTGGCCGACCTCGCGCCCTCGGCAAAAGTGCATGAAGGAATTGATCGCGATCGGCTCAAGGCGGCGCTGGCGGAAAACCCGGAGTTGCTCGATCAGCTGGAAAAGGTGGTGCATCCCCTTGTGGCCGGACATCGCAAGGCGTTTCTCCGCGATCATGCCAAAGCCCCGATTGTGGTGCTTGATATCCCGCTTCTGTTCGAGACGGGCGGCGAAAGCCTTGTGGATGCCGTGGCCGTCGTGACCACCGACGCCGAGACGCAACGCCAACGTGTACTCGACCGAAGGACCATGACCGAAGACCAGTTTGAAACGATCAAGGCACGCCAGATTGCCGATGAAGTGAAACGGGCGCGTGCGGATCATATCATTCGGACCGACAGTCTTGAACAAACACGCGAGACCGTGAAAGAACTCGTGTCAAAGCTTACAGGCTCTGCTCATGCGTGAAATCGTACTGGATACCGAGACAACCGGCCTTGATCCGTTCGACACCCCACGGCATCGGATCGTCGAAATCGGCGCCGTCGAGCTGTGGAACCAGGTGCCGACGGGTCGGACGTACCATCAGTACATCAACCCGGAACGCAACATGCCCACCGAAGCCTTCGAGGTGCATGGCATCGGCGATGATTTTCTGGCGGACAAGCCCGTGTTCCAGTCCATCGCGCAGGCGTTTCGCGATTTCGTGACCGACGCCCGATTGGTCATTCATAATGCCAGTTTTGACATGCGCTTCCTGAATGCCGAACTTGAATGGTGCGGTATGCCAACCCTGCCGTCTGATCAGGCACTTGATACGTTGATGATCGCGCGCAAGCGGTTTCCGGGGTCGCCCGCGTCGCTGGATGCGCTGTGCCGGCGTTTTGGCATCGATAATTCCAAACGTGAAAAGCACGGTGCCCTGCTCGACTCCGAGATCCTGGCCGAGGTCTATCTCGAACTGACCGGCGGCAAACAGCCGGATTTCGCCCTTGCACCCCGTGAAAGCCGACGCACCTCCAGCGCTGTGGACGAAACATGGCGTCCCCGACCACGCCCAGCACCTTTGCCAGCGCGCCTGACGGATGCCGAACGCGCGGCACATGAGGAATTCGTGGGCGAAATGGGCGAAGCGGCTGTCTGGAACCGCTTCGCCTGAGGTCGATCAGGCGTCGGCCTTTTGCGCGGCCTGGCGCTGCGCCAGTTGCTGGCGATAGAGCGCGATAAAGTCGATCTGGTCGAGGTTCAGGGGCGGATAGCCGCCATCGCGGGTGACATCCGACACGATGCGACGCACGAAGGGGAACAGCATCCGCGGGCATTCGATCAGCAGGAAGGGATGCAGTTGTTCTTCGGCGACGTTCTCGATCGAGAAGATCCCGCCATATTCCAGTTCCAGCAAGAAGATCGGTTCGGGCGTTTCACCCTTGGTCTTGCTGTCGATCTTCAGTTTCATCAGCACATCGTACTGCCCTTCGGTGCTGCGCTTGCGGGCATCAAGGGCAACTTGCACCTGAATGTCGGGCTGCAGCTGCGACTGGGTCGATTTCTGTGCCGCAATATTCTCGAATGACAGGTCACGGACGAACTGCCCGAGGATTTGCATTTTCGGCAGGGTGGGCTGCGCCTGTGCGCCGTTCTGGGCGGCGGGCGCCCCGGTATCGTCCTGGGCCATCAAAGCCTCCTTCAACTAAAAATTTTTCGTCATCTATCAGGGCGCGCAGAAACCCTCAATGGCGCGTCCAGCCCGATGGGCCCGAATGCGGCGGGCGATCCTCGACCGTGAAATCGCCGTCGATCACGTCATCCTCGGCAGACTGCCACTGACCGTTTCGACTGACGACCGAGTGAACCTCGATCCGTTTCTTGAGTTCGCGCAGAACGAGGTTGCGAAAGCCCGGAACCAGCAAGGCGAACCCCACGGCATCCGTGAAAAAACCAGGTGTCAGCAGCAATGCGCCGGAAAAAAGGATCATCGCGCCATGCGCCAGCGGTTCGGTCGGGTCGCGCAATTCGTCGAAACTGCGTCGCAGACGATGCATGGTCTGCGCCCCCTGAGACCTGACCAGCATGGTCCCGGCAATGGCCGTGATCACGACAATTCCAAGCGTTGGCCACAATCCGATCCATCCGCCGACCTGAATGAACAGCGCGATCTCGATCAGCGGGACCGCCAGAAAAAGAAGGAAAAGCCACATTGTTCTCGCTCCGCTCCACAGTATGTCGACGACAGCCAAGGTTCGGGTCGGCCCAAGATGGACTTGACCGCTACGCTGCCTTACATATGTGCCTTGCGACCCACGATGTAAGCCCATCGCCGCCCCCGAAAGGTTTTTGCGCATGAACTCCTCCCTCCTGTCCCTGCTGGTTCTTGCGGGAATTGCGATTTTCCTGATCCTGCGCCTGCGCAGCGTGTTGGGCACCCGTGAAGGGTTTGAAAAACCGGCCCCGCGGCCGGAAACCGTGCGCCGTGAAGCGCGCCGCGAATTCGAAGTGATCGAAGGCGGGCCTGACGACGACATCATCGACCACGTCGCCGACGGGACCGAGGCCGCCAAGGCGCTGGCCGCCATGAAACTGGCCGAGCCCGGTTTTCGCGTCAGCGAGTTCCTGCACGGCGCGCGGGGCGCCTACGAAATGATCCTGATGGCGTTCGAGCGGGGCGAAGTCGACGAGTTGCGCAATTTCCTGTCTGGCGATGTGCTCGAGATGTTCGAGACAGTAATCCAGCAGCGCGAAGAGCAGGGCCTGACCATCGAGGCCGAGTTCGTCGGTATCCGGGAACTTGCCCTTGAGGCGGCGACATACGATCGCGACACCCAGGTGGGCGAAATCACGGTGCGTTTCGTGGGCGAATTGACCTCGGTCGTGAAGAATGCCGAGGGTCAGGTGATCGAAGGCGACCCGACCGAAATCAAGCGCCAGCGTGATCTTTGGACATTCGCCCGCACGATGGGCCGGGACGACCCCAACTGGATGCTGGTGGCAACAGACGGATGAGGCATGGCGCGGATTGGCCGAATTCTGGCGCTTGGGCTGGTTATCGCCCTGCTGCCGAGGCCGTCTTTGGCTGAGACATCGGTCAGACTTCTCGACTATGCCGATCTCGACGGGTGGGCGGAGGACGACCACGCCGCCGCCCTTTCGGTTTTTCAAAGCACCTGTCGCGACATGGATGGGGCCGAATGGCCGGCGGTTTGTGCGATGGCTGAAACCACCACCGATGCGCGCGTCTTTTTCGAACTGTTGTTCCGACCCGTTTTGATCGGCGGTGAGGCCACGGCCCTGTTCACCGGCTATTTCGAACCAGAGTTGCAGGGGTCGACACGCCGGACTTCGCGCTATCGCTACCCGGTTTATCGCATGCCCCCAGAGGCGACGGGCCGTTGGTTGAGCAGGCGCGAGATCGAAGAGAGTGGCGTTCTTGAAGACCGCGGTTTGGAGATTGCCTGGGTCGACGACCCGGTCGAGTTGTTCTTTCTGCAGATCCAGGGATCCGGGCGCATTCGCTTGACCGATGGCCGGGTCATCCGCGTGGGGTATGGTGGCAGAAACGGACACGAATACCGTTCCATCGGGCAAGAGCTTGTGCGCCGCGGAATTTACAATGCGCATCAGGTCTCGGCGCAGGTGATCCAGAATTGGGTCCGCCGCAACCCGGCCGCTGGTCGTGACCTGATGTATCACAACCCGTCCTATGTCTTCTTTCGTGAGGTCGAAATTTCCGATCCCTCGCTCGGTCCGCTGGGCGCTATGAACCGCTCGATCACACCGATGAGAACCATCGCCGTCGATCCGCGCTTCACACCTCTGGGTGCACCCGTCTGGATCGAAAAGGATGGCGCGGCACCGATGCGACGGTTGATGATCGCGCAGGATACGGGCGGTGCCATTCGTGGCGCACAACGGGCCGATATCTTTTTCGGGTACGGCGATGCGGCGGGCCGAGAGGCCGGCACCATCCGCGATGCCGGGCGCATGATCGTCCTTTTGCCGATCGAAGAGGCGCACCGCCGCGTCCCGGATGCGTGAGCGGGGGCATGCGAAAACCGGGAAAAAAGGGCCTGAGCACCGAGGACCGCGATCTTTGGTCAAGGGTGGCCCGAACGGCACGGCCGCTTCACAAGAAAAAACCCGTCGATAGCGATGGGGTGCATGACCCGCTTTCTCCCAAGCCGATACAAAAGGGCACGGTCGAGCCTGAAAAATCCAAACTGAAGGGTTTCCGGATCGGGGAACGCGCCCCCGTTGCCTCATCACATCCACACATGCCTGGTGACGAGGTGTCCCATCGTGTCGCCCACGCGCCCGTTCGGATGGATCACGGCACCTACCGCAAGATGCAGCGTGGAAAACTCAAGCCCGCCGCGCGGATCGATCTCCATGGCATGACGCTGGCCCAGGCACATCCGGCCCTGGTGCATTTCATCATCGACAGTTTCGATGCAGGCCATCGCCTTGTTCTTGTCATCACCGGCAAGGGCCGCGGCCATCCGGATGATCCCAATGACGGGCCCATTCCGATCCGGCGCGGGGTGCTGCGACAGCAAGTGCCCGGTTGGCTGCACGCGCCACCCCTTGGCGCGATTGTCCTGGATGTCCGAGAGGCCCATCAGCGACATGGCGGAGGCGGGGCCTATTACGTCTATCTCAAACGCCGGGGCTAGGGGACCTGCGGCGCCAAGATGATCTGCGTGGCATTGCGCACGGTCAGGACCGTCCCCTGTAACAGGTCGAGTTGCTGAGACGGATCGTTGGCAAGGGCCAGGTTCACCGCCGGGATCTGGCGCAAGAGTTGAACCATGGCCGCACTGGATGCCGCGGTGAAATGATTCATCGAATCCGTTTCGCCGCCCCGGAACTCGGACGTGTCGATCAGCGTGACTTCGAACTCGGACACGTCGTCGACCTCGCCCAAGGTGCCCAAACGGCTGCGTTGCCCTGTGATCAGGGCCGCAATCAGTAGCGCGCGGTCGCGGCGGGACGTGAAGATGAAGAACGGTTGCGGCAGGTGCCCGATGCGGTGGGCCTGGCTGCGAAAGACGTCGATATCGACATCCGGCGACAACAGGGCGATGCCCGCGATGTCGGCGATGACGTCATCGCGATTCCCGATCCGCAGTTGCCGCAGAACCTCCATCACCATGCTTGAGCCCATGGAATGCGCGATCACGATCATGCGCGCGCCGGGAACGGCGGAAATCTCGGAAATCAGGGTTTCCAGACCGTCGCGGGCAAATAGCGCACTGTCACGGTCGTAGGCATAGCCAAACGGGTGCCCCGCACTGGACCACGCATAGTGAACGGGTATCCCCGGAATTTCGAAATCATACCGGATCTGTGCCGTGCGGTAGAGGCCATCGGCAAAGGTGCTGTTGTAACCATGGACAAACAGCATGACTTCGCGCTGCTCCGGCGGGCGGCTGGCCAACTCGCCGGCCAGTGCCGATCGAAACGTCGAGGGCCCGTTGTAGCGATCGGCCGCCGTGGTCAGGAATTCGCGGTTTGGGTTTGGTGTCGCGTCGGCCAGTTCGACCTCACCCGGCAGCCGGTCGGGCGGCACGCTGACATCGAACCTTAGGTAATCGAGACCCTCAAGCCGCTCATCGGTGAAATTGCCGTTCAGAAAGGCCCGCGTGCTGGCAACATACACCCGCTCGTTGGCCCCGATCCCGGCCAGCTCGGGCGCAAGCTGAATACTCGACCGGCCCGAGCACGCCGTGACGGCGAGGCCAAGGGACACAACAAAGACCAGGTGCAAGCGCATGGCCAAAGCCTACCAGATTTTCACAGCACGTAGCGACTGAGATCAGTGCTGCGCGTCAACTCGCCCAAGTTCTCTTCGACGAAATCGGCATCGACGGTAATCGCATCTCCGCTGCGATCGGGCGCGGCAAAGCTCAACTCCTCGAAAACACGCTCCATCACGGTGTAAAGCCTGCGCGCACCGATGTTTTCAACGCTGTCGTTCACGTCCGCCGCGATCTTGGCCAGCGCCGCGATCCCGTCATCCGAGAACGTGATGGTCACCTGTTCGGTCGCCATCAGGGCCGAGTACTGGCGTGTCAGGGCATTGTCCGTCTCGGTCAGGATGCGCACGAAATCCTCTTCGGTCAGGGGCCGCAGATTGACCCGGATCGGCAGCCGACCCTGCAATTCCGGCAACAAATCGGACGGTTTCGCGATGTGGAACGCTCCCGACGCGATAAAGAGGATATGATCGGTTTTCACCGGCCCATGCTTGGTGGACACCGTGGTGCCTTCGATCAGGGGCAGCAGATCGCGCTGCACACCTTCGCGGCTGACATCGCCGCCGCGCACGTCCTGCCGGGCGGCGACCTTGTCGATTTCATCGATGAAAACGATGCCGTTCTGTTCGACGGCGCGGATGGCCTCCTTGGTCACGGTCTCCTGATCCAGCAGCTTGTCGGCCTCTTCCTCGATCAGGATCTGGTAACTCGCGGCTACGGTCATGCGGCGTTTCACGCTGCGACCGCCAAAGGCTTTGCCGAAGATGTCGCCCAGATTCATCATTCCGCCGGGCCCGCCCATGCCGGGTTGGCCGGGGATGTCGAACATCGGCATCGGGTTGCTGGTATCGGCGACTTCCAGTTCGATCACGGTGTCGTCCAGCTCGCCGGATCTCAGTTTCTTGCGGAACATCTCGCGCGTCTGGTCGCGGGCATCCGTCCCGGCCAGCGCCTCGATCACGCGGTCTTCGGCGGCCTCGTGCGCCTTGGCCTTGACCTCTTCGCGCATGTGCTCGCGCACCATGATCTGCGCGGCGTCCACCAGATCGCGGATGATTTGTTCAACATCGCGGCCGACATAACCGACCTCGGTGTATTTCGTGGCCTCGACCTTGATAAAGGGCGCGCGGGCCAGTTTGGCCAAACGGCGCGAGATCTCGGTCTTGCCAACACCGGTCGGGCCGATCATCAGGATGTTCTTTGGATACACCTCTTCTCTGAGGTCATCACCCAGTTGCTTGCGGCGCCAGCGGTTGCGCAACGCAACCGCCACGGCGCGCTTAGCGTCCTTCTGGCCAATGATGAAGCGGTCCAGTTCGGACACGATTTCGCGGGGGGTCAGGTCGGTCACGATCTCTGCTCCTGAGGGGGTTGGATGCTCCAGGGTGGCAGTCTGGTCTTGCCGGGAAACGCGGGGAGCGTGCGCATCAGGGCGGCGCGCAACACCTCCCACTGCGCCCCAAGCAGAACCAGTCCTGCACCAAGGAGCAGGATGACGAAAAAGGCGTTGTCTTCGACAACGGTGATCGACAGCGCGACGACATAGCCGACCCCGGAAACGAGGAAGGATCGCCTGTCGATCACGACGGCAAACAGGGCCATCATGGCCACAAACCCGACCAGGACGAGCCGCGCCATGAGGCTGCCATTGTCGAACAGCGTCAGGGCAACGGTATTCACGATCGCCGGGGCTGCAACCACGTGCAGCCAAAAGCCCGAGGCCGCCCGGCGCGTCACGCGATGCGGATCGCTCATGTCGAAACGCAGCGCGATCACCAGGCCCACAAGCCCAAGCACCACCGTCAACAGCGCAAAGGGGCCGTCGGCCGATAAAAGGAACAGATCTTCGGGCGCGCTGGGCACTGATCCGCCCAGGGTGAGAAGGCCAAAGCAGGTTCCAAAAACCCCCAATGCGATCAAGGCGACGGTGAACGGCACACGGAACAAGGCGTAATAGACGCTCAGCATTACCGCAGCCGTGCCCGAGGCGAGGGTGATGGTGCTTTGCAACTCCGTGTCCAGTGCCGCGGCCAGCGACAGCCCGGCCTGTCCGGCGGATATTCCGAACATCACGGCCAGCGCGATGGACGGGGCCACCATGCGCCGGGCCACGGTGAAATACCGCGCCAGCAGCGCAATCACCCCCATGGCAAGCGCAGAAAAGACCAGGCCCAGGATATACCCGCTGTCGATCGACAAAAGGCTGAGGCCGGTGGTGCCCATCCACCCTGCAAACAGGATCACAAGACCGACCACGATGAAGATCTCGTTGAACCCTTTGAACAGTTCGAACGGTTCATCGAGGCCCGAGCGTCGCGCACGCGCGCCGGATCGTTCTTCGCTTAGCACGATCAGCGATGCGGCTTGTGCCTCGGTCATGACGCCGGATGACACGGCCGCGCGCAGGTCGTCGCGGGTGACATCGGTCATTGGCCGATCCGTTCCACCGTCAGGTTGCCATTGGTGTAGACACAAATCTCGGCGGCGATGCCCATGGCCTTGCGCGCAATCGTCTCGGCATCCGCATCTGTGTCGATCAGGGCGCGCGCCGCCGCCAAAGCATAGTTGCCACCCGAGCCGATGGCCGCGATCCCGTATTCCGGTTCCAGAACATCGCCGGCCCCGGTAATCACGAACAGGTCGGTGCCATCCGTCACGATCAGCATCGCCTCGAGCTTTTGCAGATACTTGTCGGTTCGCCAATCCTTGGCCAGTTCGACACTGGCGCGTTGCAACTGACCGGGCGTGGCCTCCAGCTTGGCCTCGAGACGTTCGAGCAGGGCGAAGGCATCGGCGGTCGAGCCTGCAAACCCGGCAACGATGTCATGCCCACCGGGGCTGAGCCGGCGCACTTTGCGGGCGCTGCCCTTGATCACCGTCTGGCCCAGGCTGACCTGACCGTCACCGGCGACGACCACCTCTCCGCCTTTTCGGATTCCGACGATGGTGGTGCCGTGCCAACCGGGAAACTCGTTCTCTGCCATGGGGCCTCCTTGTCTTTTGGCCTATATGGAGAGGCGGGGCGGCACCGACAACCGGGTGCCTTTTCTTAGCGACCGAGGCCCCTGGGCCAGCGGGCGCGGCGCGGCACCCTGACCGCCAGCATCGGCATCAGCCACGGACCGCGGAAGCGATCGAGGTCAAGCGCCTCGTGAACGCCGACGGTTTCCTCTCCGTTGATTTTGGTTCTGACGGCGGATCGGTTGTAGAAGGGCGCATCCAGCATGGCCTTGACCTGATGCGGGCGATAGCCCGGATCTGCGCGCGTTTCGCGGCGCACTTGCCAGAACGGGCGGGGCAGGGCCGCCTTGGGCGGCATCTCGATCGCGCGCGGCGTGCCGTCGTCATCGAACCCGAGGGCCACGGCAAGGTCGCTTCCGTCGCGTCGCGTCGCGTCGTAGAAACAGGCTGCCCCGTCCGACAGGGGAAACCGCCCCCAGGTCCAGTAATTGAAATCCGCCTCCAGGGCGCGCGTGCCGAAATTCGCGTCGAAATAGCCATGCCCTGTCCAGCTCCAGCCGGGTCGGTTCAACTTGACCTCGATGTCCGATTTCGGGGCGAAGGGCCGCCAGATATGCGTGCCGCATTCGGTCAGGGGCAATTCGACACTGGTCAGGGCCGAGGGGCGAACCGTGACGGTTCCCGTCAGCTTTTGCGCGTGGGGGGTCGTCATCTCGTCGATTTCGACGATCAGCTTCTCGCCGTCCCAGACCATGGCCGATGGCCCGATCTGCAACCGATCCTGCGACAGGCCCAAGGCTTCGGTGCCACGGTCGGTCATGGTCCACCGGCCGCCACGCCCGTAGGTGACGACGTTCAGGCAGCAATGGTTTGCCGGATTTCGGCGGCCCGACCAACGATACCAAGGCGAAAAGACCGATCCTATGAAGCCGATGATCGAGATGGCGCGCTCGCCATCGTCGCTGATCCCGTCGAGATACCACCATGCGTATCCGTCGGGCGGAACGTCGATGTCGAAGCAAGGTCGCTCAAGATCGCCTCGGCCGCGTGCTTGCCGGAGAGGCAGGCCATCGGAATCCCCGCCCCCGGATGTGTCCCGCCCCCGCACAGGTACAGACCCGGCAGGCGTGTTCGGGCCGTGGGCCTCTGAAAGGTTGCCATCATTCCATGTGGGCTCCGCCCGTAAAGGGAACCGTCCGACCCCGGAAAGGCCTGCGCGAAGCGCGCCGGCGTCGTCAGCTTGCTCGTGGCCGGCGTCGGGTCGAAACGCAGCCCCATCTGTTGCAAGGTTTCGAAGGTCTTGCGTCGGCATGTCTGTTCCTCCTCTGCCGTGGCCTGGTGGCCGGCAGGTCCGTTCATGATGATCTCGAAGCGTTCCAGACCGGTTGGCCGGGCATCACCGCCCCGATCCTGCGCGCAGATGTACAATGTGGCGTCGCGCGGCATTTTTCCGGCGGCGATATCGCCGAACTCGATCCTGGGATCGCCACAGAAAAAGACGTTGTGGTGCGACAGCTCGACGCCATGAGGTTCCGCCGCGAACCCCCAGACAAAGGCCGACAGGCTGCGTGGCCGGGTTGCCGCGCTGGGCAAAAGTTTTTTGACCGCCGGTCCAAGCAGGCCGTCCGAAAGGGCCTTGGGATCGCCGTTGAACAGGATCGTGTCGGCCGTGAGTTTGCGACCATCCGACAGGTGAATGGCGTGGGCGCGGGCCCCTTGCCGTTCGATACGCTCGGCCTTGACCCCAAAGGTAAAGCGGGCACCGCGCGCCTCGGCCAGTTTGTGCACGGCGCGGGCGAGGGCATTCATGCCGCCCGTGACACTCCAGACGCCCGATGCCTCGGAATGCCAGATAAGGCCCAGAACCGCCGGACTGTGATACGGCGACCCGCCGACATAGGTCGCGTAACGGCCGAACAATTGCCGCAGGCGCGGGTCACTGAATTGCATCGCCAGACTGCGCGCCAGGCTGAGGCCGGGGGCCATCGCCGGAATCAGGGCAGGGTGGGTCATCACATGCGCGGTCAACGACCCCAAACGCGGGGCTGCGGCCCCCATGATCGGCTGCTCGAACGCGTCGAACAGTTGGCGGGTCTTGGTGCAGAAGCTGGTGAATTGCCCCTCTGCCTCGGCGCCGGCGAACTCCCTGATCGCCTTGGCGTTCAGGTCGGGATCGTGATGCAGATCGAGGGTCGATCCATCGCGCCACCAATGCCGCGCGAGAACGGTATTGGGCGTCAAGGTCACATGATCGGCTAACCGTTCGCCAGAAAAGGCAAACAGGTCTTCGAACACGTTTTTCATGGTCATGACCGTGGGGCCGATATCAATCGGCCCTGCGTCTGACGCCCTGGTGCGCATCTTGCCGCCGGGGCCTTCGCCCATATCGACAAGCTCGACACGGATACCAGCATGGGCCAGCCGCAACGCGGCCGACAGTCCACCGATGCCAGCCCCGATGATGATCGCCTTTGGGGGTGCGTCCGATCGTTCCGGCAAAAAAGCCTCCAACATGACTGTCAGTTATTGTTGACAGAACCCGGCAATATGTCCAGTCTGATTTACACCAGACGTTATACTGCAGAATCTTTGACAGACGAGGGTGCCATGCCGTTGACCCACCGCATCGAGCAGGCGATTTCAGCCGCCATTGCAACCGCGCAAGGGGCCGACCGGGCCGCGCCGCCGCAATTGGCCTCGGCTCTGGAATACGCCGTCACCCCCGGTGGTGCGCGTATTCGCCCCACGATCTGCCTGTCCGTTGCGCTGGCCTGCGGCGATGACAAACCCCAGATGTCGAACGCGGCCGCCACCGCCATCGAGTTGATCCATTGCGCCAGTCTCGTCCACGATGACATGCCGTGTTTCGACAATGCAGATGTGCGTCGCGGCAAGCCGACCGTTCATCTTGCCTATTCCGAGCCACTCGCCCTGTTGACCGGCGACTCGCTGATCATCGCCGCCTTCGATGTTCTGGCGCGCGCCGCCGATGCCGATCCGGCCCGCGCCATCACCCTGATCCGCATTCTCGCGGAATCGACTGGCATGCCCGGCGGCATCTGTGCCGGCCAGGGGTGGGAGAGTGAGGACAAGATCGACCTCTCGGCCTATCACAAGGCCAAGACGGGCGCCTTGTTCACGGCGGCGACGCGCATGGGGGCAGCTGCCGCCGGTGAAGAGCATGACGCCTGGACCGAACTGGGCGCACGCATCGGCGAAGCGTTCCAGGTTGCTGACGATCTGCGTGATGCGCTTTACGACGAAGACGCGCTTGGCAAACCGGCGATGCAGGATCAGATCAACGGTCGCCCCAACGCGGTGTCCGCGCTGGGCGTCAAAGGCGCCATCCGCCGGTTGGAAGATATCCTGTCGGGGGCCATCGCGTCGATCCCGTCCTGCCCTGGTGAGGCGGCGCTGTGCGACATGGTTCGCAAAACCGCCGAGCGTCTGACACCCGTCGTGCCAGCGCATCAAACGGTGTAAGCCATGGCGACCGCGGATCAGACCGATCTGAGCCGTCCAAGCCTGAGCGACCGCATCTATGGCTGGCGCACGGCGCTGCTGCGGTCACGGAAATTCCAGAAATGGGCCGCGCGCACACCCTTTGCCGCGCGGATCGCCAAGAAAGATGGCGAGGCGCTGTTCGATCTGGTCGCCGGGTTCATCCACGCGCAGGTGCTTCAGGCCTTTGTCATTTTGAAGCTGTCCGATCACTTGGCCCATGCCCCGCGCAGCGTCCAGGATCTTGCCCTGCGCACGCAGGTCCCGGCGTCGCGAATGCGGGTGCTGTGCCAGGCCGCGACCTCGCTTGGATTGATGAAGCGCACGCGCAACGGCCGTTACGCGCTGGGCCGTCTTGGCGCGGCCCTGCCTGGGATACCGGGCCTTGAGATGATGATCGCCCATCACGATGTGCTCTATCGCGATCTCATGGATCCGGTGGTGTTCTTCCGCGATGGGTCGACCACGGAACTGGCCGATTTCTGGCCATATGTCTTTGGCGCCACCGGCGAGATCGATACCGAAACGGCCGAGACCTATTCCGACCTCATGGCCGAAAGCCAGACGCTGGTCGCGGAAGAGGCCTTGCGCCACCTTGATCTGCGCAACGTCGAAACCTTGCTGGATGTCGGCGGTGGGACTGGTGCCTTTCTGACGGCCGTCGGGCTTGCCTATCCAGAAATCCGCCTGCAGCTGTTCGACCTGCCTGTTGTCGCACAGGGGGCCCGCGCAAGGTTCGAACGCCACGGGCTGAGCGAACGGGCAACGATCAGCGGTGGAAGTTTCCGCACCGACGCCCTGCCCAGTGGGGCCGATGCCATCAGCCTTGTTCGGGTGCTTTATGATCACAGCGATGAAACGGTCGAAGCCTTGCTGAAGAAGGTCTTCGCGGCCTTGCCAGACGGCGGCCGCGTCATCGTGGCCGAGCCGATGTCAGGCGGCGACCACCCCGAGCGGGCCGGCGATGCCTATTTCGCAATCTATTGCATGGCGATGCGCACCGGTCGTGCCCGCAGTGCCGCGGAAATCTCGGAACTTCTTGAAAAAGAGGGATTTTCTGACATCCGCGCGCCGCGGATCGGGCGGATGTTCATCACCGGGCTTGTGACGGCCACCAAGCCAGCCAGAAAGCCGGTGTAACATGTCCATTCTCATTGACATTCAAAAGTGTCAGGTTAAACTTACACATGTTAAATCGACAGGTAGGGGATTCTGTGAGTCTCGACCTGCCGCCACCACGAAAGGTCGAAAGAGTTGAACGCCACCGCCGTCATTCTCGAAGGTCCGAAGACCCTGGGCTTGGGGCAGGTCACCCTGACCGACCCCAGCAAAGAGGATGTGGTGGTCGAGGTTCGCCATTCCGGTATTTCGACCGGTACGGAAAAGCTGTTCTGGTCGGGCCAGATGCCGCCGTTCCCCGGCATGGGCTACCCCCTTGTTCCCGGCTATGAGGCCGCGGGCGAGGTTGTCGAGGCCGGCGCCAACACAGCCTTCAAGACCGGCGACATCGTTTTCGTGCCCGGTGCGAATTGCTACGGCGACGTGCGCGGCCTGTTCGGCGGCGCAACCAGTCGCCTGGTCACCCCGGCCGAGCGTGTCGTGAAGATCGACGATGACATGGGGGCCGAAGGGGCCCTGTTGGCCTTGGCCGCGACCGCCCGCCATGCCGTGGCGGGGATGGACACGGTGTTGCCCGACCTGATTGTGGGGCACGGTGTCTTTGGGCGTCTGCTGGCCCGGTTGACGATGGCCGCCGGTGGCGCCGCCCCTACGGTTTGGGAGATCGACGCCGACCGCGCAAAGGGTGCGACGGGCTATCCCGTCATTCATCCCGACGAGGATGAACGGCGCGACTATCGCTGCATTTACGACGCCTCGGGTGTGTCCAGCCTGCTTGACACCCTAGTCGGACGTCTTGCCAAGGGTGGCGAGATTGTGCTGGCCGGTTTTTACCCCGAGCCGCTGCAATTCTCGTTCCCGCCCGCGTTCCTGCGCGAGGCGCGATTCCGCATCGCGGCCGAATGGACCCGCGATGACCTTGTTGCCACGCGTGACCTCATCACTCACGGAGCGCTCAGCCTTTCGGGCCTGATCACGCATTCCGTACCCGCGAGCGACGCCGCGAACGCTTACCAGACGGCGTTCGAAGATCCGGCGTGTCTCAAGATGATCCTGAATTGGGAGAACGCCGCATGACCCTCGATGTACCGAACCTCAAAGACTATGACGCGCGGCTGAAAGACGAAGCGTCCGAGCCCACGCTCGAGGTTCCCCAATCCGAGCCGACGAAAAAGACCCAGATCATCGCGATCTACGGCAAGGGTGGCATCGGCAAATCCTTCACGCTGGCCAACCTCAGCCACATGATGGCCGAACAGGGCAAGCGCGTTCTGTTGATCGGCTGCGATCCGAAATCCGACACCACAAGCCTGCTGTTCGGCGGCAAGGCCTGCCCGACGATCATCGAAACGTCGACCCAGAAGAAACTGGCCGGGGAAGAGGTGCAGATCGGCGATGTGTGCTTCAAGCGGGGCGGCGTGTTCGCGATGGAGCTTGGCGGCCCCGAAGTCGGTCGCGGCTGCGGCGGGCGCGGCATCATCCACGGCTTCGAGCTGCTGGAAAAGCTCGGCTTCCACGATTGGGATTTCGACTATGTCCTGCTCGATTTCCTGGGTGACGTGGTTTGTGGCGGCTTCGGCCTGCCGATCGCGCGCGACATGGCGCAAAAGGTGATCCTTGTCGGGTCGAACGACCTGCAATCGCTGTATGTGGCCAACAACGTGTGCTCGGCGGTGGAATATTTCCGCAAGCTGGGCGGCAATGTCGGCGTCGCGGGCCTGGTTATCAACAAGGATGACGGCTCGGGCGAGGCTCAGGCCTTTGCCAAGGCGGTGGACATCCCTGTCCTGGCGTCGATCCCGCAGGATGACGACCTGCGCAAGAAATCTGCGAACTACCAGATCGTCGGCACCGCCGAGAGCCATTGGGGCGAATTGTTCGCCGCGCTGGGCGAGAACGTCGCCAAGGCGCCGCCGATGCGCCCGACCGCCCTCAGCCAGGATGAGCTGCTGGAGTTGTTCGACGGGTCAGACACAGGCGCCGGTGTCGTGCTCGAGCCCGCTACCGACGAAGACATGCGCGGCAAGGATGCCGAGCCCAAGAAATCCCTCGAAGTCGTCTACGACGAGGCATGAGAGAATGACCGACGAGATCAGATACGACGACGCCGACACGGCCGAGATCATCCAGGGCGATGCCCGCGATGACCGTGCCGATGCGGCCGTCCCGTCTCTGCCTCACGGCGACGGGATGGGCTGCCATGCAGGGGCGGCCGAGATGGAAAAAGCCGCCCGCATGGCCGGTAAATCCGACATTCTTGACCAATATGCGGCCGACTATCCGCAGGGTCCCCATGACAAACCGCAATCCATGTGCCCGGCTTTCGGAAGCCTGCGGGTGGGTCTGCGGATGCGGCGCACCGCGACGATCCTGTCCGGATCGGCCTGCTGTGTCTATGGCCTGACCTTCGTGTCGCATTTCTACGGCGCGCGCCGCTCGGTCGGCTACGTTCCGTTCAATTCCGAGACCCTGGTGACGGGGAAACTCTTCGAAGACATTCGCGATGCCGTGCACGAAATGGCAGATCCCGAGCGCTACGATGCAATCGTGATCACCAATCTTTGCGTGCCCACGGCGTCGGGTGTGCCGCTCCGGCTGTTGCCGGACGAAATCAATGGGGTTCGGATCGTCGGCATCGACGTTCCGGGCTTTGGGGTGCCGACCCATGCCGAGGCCAAGGATGTCCTCGCCGGGGCGATGCTCAACTATGCCCGACAGGAGGTGGAGGCCGGTCCCGTTCAGGCCCCTGTCTCGGGTAAATCAGACCGTCCGACAGTGACCCTGTTGGGCGAAATGTTCCCTGCGGATCCGATTGGAGTCGGAGGGATGCTCGCGCCACTCGGTCTGGCGGCAGGTCCGGTCGTTCCCTGCCGTGAGTGGCGCGAGCTCTATGCCGCGCTGGACAGCGAAGTGGTGGCCGCGATCCACCCCTTCTACACCAGCGCAATCCGCGAGTTTCAGGCCGCCGGCCGCACCATCGTGGGGTCCGCCCCCGTTGGCCATGACGGCACCGCTGCCTGGCTGGCCGCGATCGGCGAGGCGTACAATGTCGCGCCCGACAAGGTGGCCGCGGCGCAAAACGCCTTTCTGCCCGCGATCAAGGGCGCGCTTGCATCGGCCCCGATCGACGGCACGATCACGCTGTCTGGTTACGAGGGCAGCGAATTGCTGGTCGCGCGCCTGCTGATCGAAAGCGGCGCCGAGGTGCCTTATGTCGGCACGGCTTGCCCGAAAACGCCCTGGTCCGCGCCGGATGTCGAATGGCTCGAAGCAAAGGGCGTCAAGATCAAGTTCCGCGCCAGTCTCGAAGATGACTGCGCCGCGATGGAGGCGATTCAGCCCGATCTGGCCATCGGCACGACGCCGGTCGTCCAGAAGGGTAAGGAGCTGGGCATCCCCAGCCTCTACTTCACCAACCTCATCTCGGCACGTCCGCTGATGGGCCCCGCCGGGGCCGGGTCGTTGGGGCAGGTCGTGAATGCCGCCATGGCGAACAAGGCGCGCATGGATCACATGCGCGAGTTCTTCGAAGGCGTGGGTGAGGGCGATACCGCCGGGATCTGGGAAGGGTCCCCGAACCTTCGGCCCGATTTCCGCGCCCAGCACCAGAAGAAACTGGACAAACTCGCCCGAGCGGCCAAAGCGCAGGAGATGATCTGATGCTCATTCAAGATCACGATCGCGCAGGTGGCTACTGGGGCTCGGTCTATGCCTTCACGGCGGTGAAGGGCCTGCAAGTCATCATCGACGGCCCGGTCGGCTGTGAAAACCTGCCGGTAACCAGCGTTCTGCACTATACCGACGGTTTGCCCCCGCACGAGTTGCCCATCGTCACCACCGGCCTCGGCGAAGAAGAGTTGGGCCGCGATGGTACCGAAGGCGCGATGAAGCGCGCCTGGGACGTGCTCGACCCCGCACTGCCCAGTGTCGTCGTCACCGGCTCGATCGCCGAGATGATTGGCGGCGGCGTCACGCCCATGGGCACCAACATCCAGCGTTTCCTGCCGCGCACCATCGACGAGGACCAATGGGAAAGCGCCGATCGCGCGATGACCTGGATCTTCACCGAGTTCGGCATGACCAAGGGCCGGATGCCCCCGGAAAAGAAACGTGAAGAGGGCGCCGCACCGCGCGTCAACATTCTCGGGCCGATGTATGGCACCTTCAATATGCCCTCCGACCTGCACGAAATCCGTCGCCTGGTCGAAGGCATCGGGTGCGAGGTCAACATGGTGATGCCGCTGGGCAGCCATCTGGCCGAGATGCGCAACCTTGTGAATGCCGACGTGAACATCGTGATGTATCGCGAGTTCGGCCGCGGTTTGGCCGAGGTGCTGGGCAAGCCCTACCTGCAGGCACCGATCGGCGTGGACAGCACGACCAAGTTCCTGCGCAAACTGGGCGAATTGACGGGCCTCGACCCCGAGCCCTTCATCGCGCGTGAAAAGCATTCGACGATCAAGCCGATCTGGGATCTGTGGCGCTCGGTCACGCAGGATTTCTTTGCCACCGCCAGTTTCGGCATCGTGGCGAACGAGACCTATGCCCGCGGCGTGCGGAACTTCCTTGAAAAAGACATGGGCCTGCCCTGCGCCTTTGCCGTGGCGCGCTGCGCCGGCAAGAAGACCGATAACGACCAGGTCCGCGCGATGGTCAGCCAAAAGCGCCCGCTGGTGCTGATGGGGTCGATCAACGAGAAGATGTATCTCGCCGAGATGAGCGCGGGCCATGGCCCGAAACCGGCCTTCATTCCCGCCAGCTTCCCCGGCGCCGCGATCCGTCGCGCCACGGGCACGCCCTTCATGGGCTATGCCGGCGCGACCTACCTGATCCAAGAGGTTTGCAACGGCCTGTTCGACGCGCTTTTCCATATCCTGCCGCTCGGTAGCGAGATGGACAGCGCCGAGGCGACGCCGGCAACGCTCCGCCGCGATTTCCCATGGGACGAGGACGCGCAGGCGCTGCTCGACCGGATCGTGGCCGAACACCCCATTCTGACGCGCATTTCCGCCGCGAAGACGCTGCGCGACGCCGCCGAGAAGGCCGCGCTCGCCAATGGTGCCGAACGGGTCATGCGCGACACGGTCAAGGCGCTTGCGCCCGCCGGATTCGAGTTCACCGAGGGAGACCACAATGACTGACATGACCTCGAACACCCCCGTCACACGGCACAAACCGCCCAAGACGGAATTCATGATCTATTTCGGGATCATCTTCCTTGCGACGCTGCCCTTGGCACTCCTGACTTGGATGCTGGCCGCGATCCGCACCGGGAGTTGGACCGAGAAAGGGCCGATCAAGCGCGCCTGGAGCCAGGCGCGGATCATCACTCCGATGATCTTCTCGGCCTGAAAAATTCTGCCGAACCCGCCATTCAGAGCCGATTCAGACCCGGCTGGCGGATTTGGCCCCAAGAGATACTCGGCGTGACGACCGGAGCCGATACTGAGTTCATTCGAGACGGGGCTGAGCCTCGGATCGGATGGAATGCCGACAGGGCAATGAGGCCTTGTCGGGGCCCGGCCGCGGGGTTCGCGGCATCAGTCTAACGTTCCGGAGGAAAGTTTATGGCTGACAATACCGACCTGTCCTTCACGGGTCTGACCGACGAGCAAGCCCAGGAGCTGCACGCGGTGTATATGAGCGGGCTCTGGCTGTTTTCGGCCGTTGCCGTCGTCGCCCACCTTGCCACGTACATCTGGGCACCCTGGTTCTGAGGAAGGAGCTAAATCATGGCTAAGTTCTACAAGATCTGGCTCATCTTTGACCCCCGCCGCGTGTTCGTGGCCCAGGGCGTCTTCCTGTTCCTTCTGGCTGTGTTGATTCACCTCGCGGTGCTCTCGTCCGGCCTGAACTGGATGGAAAACGCCGCTGCAACCGCAGGCTTCGGCGGCTGAGCCGCCAAGCCTGTAGCCGCACAGGCACTAAGGCAGTTGCTGCGGGCGGCGCATCCGTGTTTCGCCCGCAGCGATTAGCAATGTAAAATGACGGTGACGTAGCCTTGCCTTGGAGCGATGCATTTGTTGCCGCCAAACCCGCGGAGACTGACGCATGGCTTTGCTGAGCTTCGAAAAGAAATATCGCGTCCGCGGAGGGACGCTGATCGGCGGCGATCTGTTCGATTTCTGGGTGGGCCCTTTCTACGTGGGCTTCTTCGGAGTCACGACAGCATTTTTCGCCGTTCTGGGAACGGTTCTGATCTTCTGGGGGGCGGCCATGCAAGGCACGTTCAATCCCTGGACGATCAATATCGCACCCCCTGACCTAAGTTACGGTCTCGGGATGGCGCCCTTGATGGAAGGCGGTCTGTGGCAGATCATCACGTTCTGTGCCACCGGCGCATTCATCAGCTGGGCCCTTCGCGAGGTCGAAATCTGCCGCAAGCTGGGGATCGGGTATCACGTGCCCTTTGCCTTTGCTTTCGCCATCCTGGCCTATGTGACGCTGGTGATCTTTCGCCCGCTTCTGATGGGGGCCTGGGGGCACGGCTTCCCTTACGGGATCTTCAGCCACCTCGATTGGGTGTCGAATGTTGGCTACGCCTACCTGCACTTCCACTACAACCCGGCC
The DNA here is from genome assembly GCF_000590925.1 of Roseibacterium elongatum DSM 19469. Lineage (NCBI taxonomy): Bacteria > Pseudomonadati > Pseudomonadota > Alphaproteobacteria > Rhodobacterales > Roseobacteraceae > Roseicyclus > Roseicyclus elongatus. The sequence goes on from NZ_CP004372.1 coordinate 1,073,099, forward strand.
CACATGCTGGCGGTGACGCTGTTCTTCACCACGACCCTGGCCCTGGCGCTGCACGGCGGTTTGATCCTGTCGGCGGCCAACCCTGAAAAGGGCGAAGAGATGAAGACGCCGGATCACGAGGATACCTTCTTCCGTGATTTCATCGGCTACTCGATCGGCACCCTGGGCATCCACCGTCTTGGCCTGCTCTTGGCCATCGCGGCGGTGTTCTGGAGCGCGGTCTGCATCATCATTTCCGGACCGGTTTGGACCGCAGGCTGGCCCGAGTGGTGGAACTGGTGGCTCGACCTGCCGATCTGGCCCGACCAAGGCGTTGTCTACGACAGCACCGGTATGGCCACCTACGGCACCGAAGCCTCCGCCACCGTCATTGGGGGAGAATGAGCCATGGCCTACTTCGAATATCAAAACATCTTCACGCAGGTCCAGGTCCAGGGCGAGCCCGAGATGGGCATGGAGTTGAAGGAAAACGTTCTCGGCGGCGGTCGCACCGATGGCACGACCTTCTCCAAACTCCTGGGTTGGGTCGGCAACGCCCAGCTTGGCCCGATCTACCTGGGCTGGGCCGGCCTTACCAGCCTTGCCACCGGCTTTACCTGGTTCTTCATCGTGGGCCTCAACATGCTGGCGCAAGTCGGCTGGTCGATCCCCGAATTCCTGCGTCAGCTGTTCTGGCTGGCCCTTGAACCGCCGGGGCCGGAATGGGGCCTCAGATTCCCGCCGCTCAATGACGGGGGCTGGTACATCATCGCGAGCTTTTTCCTGCTCGTTTCGGTGATGGCATGGTGGGTGCGCACCTATCTGCTGGCCACCCAGCACAAGATGGGCAAGCACATCGCCTGGGCTTTCCTTGCCGCGATCTGGCTGTTCCTTGTCCTTGGCCTGTTCCGCCCCATCCTGATGGGATCCTGGAGCGAGGCGGTGCCCTATGGCATCTTCCCGCACCTCGACTGGACCACGGCCTTCTCGATCCGCTACGGGAACCTCTACTACAACCCGTTCCACGCCCTTTCGATCGTGTTCCTTTATGGCTCTGTCCTGCTCTTCGCGATGCACGGCGGCACCATCATGGCCGTGACCCGCTATGGCGGCGACCGGGAGTTGGAGCAGATCGTCGACCGTGGCACGGCTTCCGAGCGGGCGGCGCTGTTCTGGCGCTGGACGATGGGCTTCAATGCCACGATGGAGGGGATTCACCGGTGGGCCTGGTGGTTCGCGGTCCTGACCCCGATCACCGGCGGTATTGGCATCCTTCTCACCGGGACCGTCGTGGACAACTGGTTCATCTGGGCCCAGGAACACAACTTCGCCCCCGAGTATCTGGGTGCCTATGGTTACGAAGCCTACGGTACGTACAGCGACTTCGGCGGCATCGCCCCGACAGGAGAGTGAGCCATGTTTCCCAAGTGGTTTGACAACTGGAACCGGGAGAACCCCACCAATATCTTCGGCCCCGCAGTTGCTGTCGGTGTCGCGGGATCGGCGGTGTTCGTAGCAGCGATGCTCGTGACCTGGGGACAACCCTACGCAACAGACAGCATGCAGACCGGACCCCGCGGGACCGGTATGCACGTCGCCGAATTCGTCTCGGATCTCGAGGCCGGTGATCCAACGATTGCGGGGTACTTCACCTCGGAACCGGTGGTGCCGACCGCAGACTCCGAGCGGGCCGGGGACGTCATCGAAGGGGCCGAGCCGCTCTTGGCCGACCTCTCGGTGGAGAACTACAACCGGCTGATCGAGGCGATGCGGAGCTGGACGGGTATTCCCGATCTGCTCGAACCTGGTCTGGACAACTACCAGACCACGGTCGCCCGGCGGATGATCCAGATGACCCAGAATATCAACCAGAACTGGGCGGCACACGTTCAGGCGAACGCAGAGGTGGGTGTAACCTGTTACTCCTGCCACCGCGGGATGCCGGTGCCGAACAACATCTGGTATCGGGTCAGCCCCGTGAACGAAAACGTTGCGGGCTGGAGCGCCAACCAGAACCGGGTCACGATGGCGTCGAACTTCACGTCGCTGCCCTCGGACTATCTCGAGCACTACCTGATCGAGAACGAGGAAGGCTTCTACAACGACATCAACGTCCACGATCTGGCCAGCCGTGTGCAGCAGCAACCGGGCGATCCGCTGATCCAGCAGACGGAACGGACCTACGCGTTCATGAACTACATCTCGAACTCGTTGGGTGTGAACTGTACCTTCTGCCACAACACGCGGGCGTTCTACGATCCCGGCCAGGTGACCCCGCAATGGGCCACCGCGACCCTGGGCATCACCATGGTTCAGGAAATCATAGCGGAATACCTCCTGCCGCTGCAGGATGTGTTGCCCGAAGAACGCCTGGGCCCGGTCTATGCCGACATGCCGCTTGCCGCGTGCCGCACGTGCCACCAGTACGAGCAGCAGCCGCTCAATGGCCTGAACGTCATCCGCAACTGGCCCGAGCTGGCCGTCCTTGACGGTGAGCCAGACTACTCGGCCTTCGAGTGAGCCATGAGGGCCGTGTGCCATAGCAAGTTTGACCGCGGGCGGTTCACGCCGCCCGCGGATCTGAAAGACCCTTACGTCCCTTCGTGAGGTTAACTTGACCGCGGATAGGCTCAGACCCTATCCGCGGCTTTTTCGCCTTTGGCGACCCGGTTCGAGAGGACCCTGAGAATGACCGACACACCGAACACCCCTATTCTCGATCGCGTGACCTATCCGGCGGATTTGCGCCGTCTGAGTGACGCGGAATTGAAACAATGCGCCGACGAGTTGCGCGCCGAGACGATTTCCGTGGTTTCCCAAACCGGCGGCCATCTTGGATCGTCCTTGGGTGTGGTCGAATTGACGGTGGCCATTCATGCCGTGTTCAACACGCCCTATGACAAGCTGATCTGGGATGTCGGGCACCAGTGTTACCCGCACAAGATCGTCACTGGTCGGCGCGATCGGATCCGCACCCTGCGCCAGAAAGGCGGCCTGTCCGGTTTCACCAAACGCTCCGAGAGCGATTATGACCCCTTTGGCGCCGCGCATAGTTCGACCAGTATCTCGGCCGCGCTAGGCTTCACCATGGCGCGCGAACTGGGCGAAGCCACGGGGGATGCGGTGGCCGTCATCGGCGACGGGTCAATCAGTGCCGGCATGGCCTATGAGGCCCTGAACAATGCCGGCGATTACGGGCGCCGCCTTTTCGTAATTCTGAACGACAATGAAATGTCGATCGCCCCTCCGACGGGCGCCATGTCGCGCTACCTGTCGAACCTGGCCACGAACTCCCCGCTGGCCGCCCTCAAGGATATTGCAGATGGCGTGGCCCAGCACCTGCCTGAGCCATTGCGCCAGGGGGCCGAACGCGCGCGCGAGTTGGTTACGGGGCACCCGAAATCCGCGACGCTGTTCGAGCATCTGGGATTCACCTATCTGGGGCCCGTGAACGGGCACGACATGGCCGAGTTGCTCGCGGTGCTGCGCGCGGCCAAGGCCCGTGCCACGGGGCCGGTCCTGATTCATGCCGTGACGGTCAAGGGCAAAGGCTATGCCCCGGCCGAAGGTGCCGACGATTGCTACCATGGCGTTGCCAAGTTCGATGTCAAAACCGGCGAGCAGAAGAAATCGAAATCGAACGCACCCAGCTATACCGGCGTGTTTGGATCGACCCTGACCCGCATGGCCGAGACGGACTCGCGGATCGTTGGTGTTACCGCGGCCATGCCTGGCGGTACCGGGCTGAACGTGTTGCAAAAGGCCATGCCTGGGCGTGTCTTTGACGTCGGCATTGCGGAACAGCATGCCGTGACCTTCTGCGGCGGTCTTGCCGCCGGGGGTCTCAAACCGTTCTGCGCGATCTACTCCAGTTTCCTGCAACGCGGATACGATCAGATCGTTCACGACGTGGCCCTGCAGAACCTGCCGGTGCGCTTCATGATTGATCGCGCCGGCCTGGTCGGGGCCGATGGGCCGACCCATGCCGGGGCGTTCGACATCAGTTTCCTTGCCGCATTACCCAACATGACGGTCATGGCCTGCGCGGACGAGGCCGAACTGGTTCACATGATGGCGACGGCCGCGGCTTATGACGATGGGCCGATCGCCTTGCGCTATCCGCGGGGCGAGGGGGTCGGCGTCGATCTGCCCGACCCCGGCACCGTGCTGGAGATCGGCAAGGGTCGTCTCCTGCAAGACGGTCATGATGTTGCCTTGCTCTCCCTCGGCGCACATCTGGCCGAGGTTCAGGAGGCCGCGCGCGCCCTCGAGGCCAAGGGCATCTCGGTCACGATTGCCGATGCACGGTTCGCGAAACCACTCGATACCCAGTTGATCGACGATCTGGTTGCCAATCATGCCGCCCTAGTCACGGTGGAACAGGGGTCGATGCTCGGCTTCGGGGCGTTGGTCTTGCACCACCTTGCCGCGACCGGGCAGCTGGACGGGCGTTGCGCGGTTCGACCCATGTTCCTGCCCGATCGCTTCATCGATCAGGCCAGCCCGTCCGACATGTATGAAGATGCCGGGCTGACCGCCACCGATATCGCGGCGACCGCGCTGCAGGCGATGGGTGTGGCCACGCCGGATTTCGTCGCGCCCAAGCGCGCCTGAGCCTGCCGGAAACAGAAAAAGGGACTGCCAGAAGCAGCCCTTTTTAGTATCCACCTTGCTGTTGTCAGGCGGGATCGGCCTCGACAAAAATCTTCTCGGCGTGGTCGCGCATGTAGATCTGCAGCCAGGGCGTGAACCCATCCGGTTGTCGCGCCACATCCTCCGCCAGCGTCTCGAGCGGCTGCCAGATGGTATCCATCACCTCGTCGGGGTTGGGCTGTGGCTCGGTCCCCTGTGGCAATTGACCCACGAAGATATCGACAACCTCGTGCTCGATCAGCCCGCCGCCGACATCGGCCCGGTACTCGACCGTATCGCGATAGGTCAGGGTCACGTCATGCAACCCAAGCTCTTCAGCGAGGCGTCGGCTGGCGCAGGTCAGGCTGTCTTCACCCCAGAACGGATGTGTGCAGCAGGTATTCGCCCAAAGCCCCGGCGTATGGTACTTGCCCATCGCGCGCCGCTGCAGCAACACGCGCCCCTCGCGCAGAAGGAACACGGAAATCGCCTTGTGACGCAGCCCTTTGACATGCGCTTCGAGCTTTTCGACGGGTGTCAGGCGGCCATCCACCCAGGTGGGAATGTCGATTGTCATATGCGTGTCGCCGGAACGAGGCCGGTCAGATGGGACAGGTTCTTGAAGCCGATCTTGAGATGCGCCATCGGGCGTGCCTTGACCAGTTCCTTGTTCATATAGGCTTCGAACGTCAATTGCTGAACATCGATGTCGTGGCAAAGGCTGACGAACCGTTCGCGCCGTTCATCCGACTTGTAATAGGCATCCTGCATGGCGCCCAGCACCTTGAAGACGTTCTTGTGCTCGCGCATGAACAGTTTGCGGGCCAGTTTGAGGTCACGGATGAGGCCGGTCTGCAACTTGGCCGCCGCAGCGGTGGCGGCGCAGCGGCCGCCCGCCATCGCGTAATAGATCCCCTCACCCGAGGAGGGGGCGACGACGCCCGCTGCATCCCCGGCCAAAACCACGTCGCGGCCATTGTCCCATTCATCCAGCGGCTTGAGCGGGATGGGCGCGCCTTCGCGGCGGATCGTCTTGCAATCCTGCAGGCCCGAGGCCACGCGCAGATCGGCAGTGGCCTGTTTCACATCGACCGATTTCACCATCGACCCCATGCCGACACTGGCCGATGTGCCATGGGGAAAGACCCAGCCGTAGAAATCGGGGCTGATGCGGCCGTCATAGATCACGTCGCAGCGTTCCGGATCGTAATGTGCCCCCTTTTCGGGGGCTTCGATGATCTCGTGATAGGCGATCACATAGGGGATCTTGTCACCGCCCTTGACCTCGGTTCGGGCCACGTTCGAGCGAGCGCCATCCGCGCCAATCACGATCTTGCAGGTCAGGGCGCGATCTTCGCCCGTCGCCTTGTCACGGTAGTGGACATGGGTGCCCTCGGCATCGCGGCTGATGCGCGTATAGGTCCCGGTGATCCGGTCGGCGCCGGCCTCGGCCGCGCGGCATCGCAGGAACTCGTCGAAATGTTCGCGATCGACCATGCCGACGAACCCGTTCTCGATGGGGATGTCGACCTTGCGCCCAGAGGGCGAAATCATGCGGGCGGTGGTGATCTTGGCCACGATCTGCTCGTCGGGGATGTGAAAATCCCTGATAAGACGCGGCGGAATGGCCCCACCGCAGGGTTTGATCCGGCCAGCGCGATCCAGCAAGGCCACCTTGTGGCCCGACCGCGCAAGGTCTTCTGCCGCGGTCGCGCCCGAAGGCCCGCCCCCTACTACGACAACATCGTACATCATGGTCATTCTCCCGGTACGGCGGCCCGCGCAGGGCCGATGGCAGGGTGGCGGTCCATGACGCGCACGGCCATGTAGGCCGAGGCGAGGTACAGGACCGCTTCGAAAAGGAACACGGCGCCAAAGGCCGTTGGATCAGGCAGGAACCCCCGCATGGAATCGACCATCGCCGCACCGGCAAGCCCGCCGAAACCGGCGGCAATCGCCTGGGCCGCGCCCCAAAGGCCCATCCGGGTGCCTTCGCGCGCGTCGCGCCCTTCGCCGGCCAAGGCCATCATCGAGCCGATGGCCGCCACCGCGAACATGCCGTTGAAGAACCCCATCAACACTACCGCCGGCACCAAGGGTGCCTCGGGCCCGATCTGGCCCAGGCTGGTGATCAGCACAAGCGCCCCGGCCGAGCCGATGCACCCCGCAATCACCCAAGCCTTGAGCGACCCGAAGCGCAGAGCCGTCCCGGCCAGGCCGACGACGACCATGCCGAGGAACACCCCGCCATTCTGCGCCCCCGACAACGAGGTCGATTGCCCCGGCGTGAACTCGAACACGAGGCCCGAATAGGGTTCCAGGATCAGCTCCTGCATGAAATAGGCCGTCATGCTGAGGAACACGAAGATCGTGAACAAACGGGCCTTTCGTTCGGCCCAGACCTCTTTCATGCCTTCGAGGAAAGGAGCGGCTTCGGGCTCGGCGCGGGCGACGACCGTGCGCTCGATCCCCCACACCGCAAGGGCGGTGATGACAAAGGCAAGGCCGGTCACCGTGGCGACCACCTGCATCAGGCGCAGGGGTGTATAGGGGTCGAGGAACTGCCCCGAGACCCCGGCCGTGACCGCGATGCCGACAATCATCATCAACCAGGTGATGGTGGCCGCCGCAGGGCGACGATGGTCGGCGGTTGCCGTCGCCAGCAGCGCCAGCAAGGAAGTGCCCGACGCGCCAACCCCGACACCGATCGCGGCATAGGCAAGGATCGAGATGATCAGCCCGAGGGTGAAACTGCTTTCCATCATCACCACGCCGTAGGCAGCGCCAAGGCCGCCGAGGGCAAGCATTCCCATGCCGCCGATGATCCAGCGGGTCCGGCGGCCCCCCGTATCGGACTTGTAGCCCCATTGCGGGCGGGTAATCTGGATTCCGTAATGCAAGGCGACCAGCAGACCGGGCAGTACGGCCGGCAAGGCCAGTTCGACGACCATCAGCCTGTTGAGGGTCGAGGTCGTGAGAACCACGATGGCGCCCAGGGCCATCTGTACAAGGCCAAGTCGGACAATCTGCACCCAGGTCAGGGTCATGGCGCGACCTCGAGCGTACGGATGGCAAAGGCCGTGACCATCATGCCCAGCACGTAGAGCGTGACACCCGTGCCGTTATACCAGGGCGCTTTGGCCTTGGGGTCGCGCAGCATGACGCTCATGGCATAGAACTGCAGGATCAGCGACACGACAATGGCCAGCCCGTACCAGGGACGATCCCACGCAAACAGCAGGCCGATCACGATGATCTGCGGCACCGCCATGACCACGCAGGCCAGTTTCGCCGCACGTTCGGGGCCAAGCGTGACGGGAAGGGAGTTGACGCCCATCTGGCGATCCCCCTCCAGTGCCTTGAAGTCATTGAGTGTCATGATCCCGTGGGCGCCGATGCCATAGAGCAGGGCAACGATCACGACGGGCCAGGCTGGCGCACCGGCAGACAGGACGGCCGCGCCGGTGAACCAGGGCAGCGACTCGTAGGACAGGCCGACAAGGCCGGGCCCCCACCAGCCCGATTTCTTCAGGCGAACCGGTTCGGCCGAATAGGCCCAGGCCGCAAGAACGGCGACGACCGTCGCGCCCCAGCCCCAAGGCCCAAGCGCCAGACCGATCAGCAGCGCCAGACCCGACATGGCGAGGGCGATCCACAGGCCCCATCGGCCGGGTATACGGCCCGACGGGATGGGGCGGTCAGGTTCGTTGATGGCATCGACATGCCTGTCGCACCAGTCGTTCGCCGCCTGGCTCATGCCGCAGACAACGGGCCCGGCCAGCACGACCCCCAGCCCCAGGGCCAACCAGTGACCTGAGGGCGCAACGCCGGCGCTGATGGCGCCGCACAGATAGGCCCACATGGGCGGGAACCATGTAATGGGTTTCAAGAGCGTCAGAACGGCCCTTGGTTCGGGCAGTTTGCGCGGCTGCGTCGGGGTGAGGTCGGTCGTTACACTCATGACTGTCAGGATAAGTTGACAGTATGCGAATCGGCAAGTGTAAAATACGCCTGACGCCATATGTCTCAGGCATGCCAAGGGGGTCGCGGCAAACCCGGCATCAAGCCCATTGAATTATGGGGTTGGCGTTCAGCCGCCGTTCTTGTGCAAAAGGCCGTACTTACGCAGCTTGACGTAGAGCGACTGACGCGACAGGCCCAGCATTTCGGCCGCAGCGACACGGTTGTTGTCAGTCAACTCGACGGCCGTTTCGATGCACATCTTCTCCACCACATCGGTCGTTGCCGACACGATATCCTTGAGCGGGGCCGACCCGACAAGGTCCATCACATTGCGCATTGCATCATCCGACATCGGGGCCGGGCTGGGCTGGGTCGGGCCGCCCGGTTCGCGGACGACTTCCATCCGCGAGGTGTCGCGAATCACGAAGCCAAAGCCATTCATGCCGCCACCGGCCAGATGTGTCGCGGACACCTCGACCGAAAGCTGACTGCCGTAGGCGCCTTCGAAACGGGTGGAATAGAGCCGCATCTTGCCATGCCGCGCCGCATTTTCGATCAACACCTTGAGATCGACACTGCCCCGCAAGAGGTAGTCGCCGAGGGACTTGCCCTTGACGTCGGCCAGTTGCCCTGCATCGCAGAGCCCGAGAAACGCCTCGTTCGCCGAACGGATGACCCCATGGTTGTCAGTGAAGACGACGGCATCCGGGCCGTCACGATACATCCCTGTCAGGGTTTGTGTCAGCTCGGCCGCAACGCTTTCCTGTGACCCGGCCACTTCCATGCGGCACAGCAGGGTCTTTTCACCGGCAGCACGGAACACGGTCGGGTAAATGGCGACCTCGACCTTTCCGCGGCGGGTCTTGGCCGTGGTCGAACCCGCGGCCTCGTCGCCGGCGGCATTCACCAGTTCCTCAAGGAATTCGCCCCGGCGTCGTCCGTCAAATTCCTGCGTGAAGGCCGACCCGGTCAGCGCATCCGCCTCAGCGCCAAGGATCTGCGCCGCAACCGTATTCAGATCGAGGACCCGGCCCGATGCCACATCGACAAGGACAAGTGCATCGCGAACGGCCTCCATCACGACGCGGTAGCGCGTTTCGTAATCGCGATGGCTTTCATAGTCTTTTTCGAGGGCGAGCTGCGCCTTGACCAGGCGATGCTGCAACTCGGCAATCGGGCGCAGGTCGCGGCCCAGCATCAGGATGATGTCGGGGTTGCCCGTTTTGTGGATGGTGTAGCGGATCGGGAATTCCCAATTCGCGTTGTCGAAGTGGTTCACCTCGATCGCATCGACCTTGGGCTTTTTCCCTTCGCGATACGCGGTCAGTTGCGCCTCGAGCTTGCCGAGGCTGTCTTCTGCGGTGAACTCGCGAATGTCGCGGTCTTTCCAATGATCAAGTTGGCCAAGCGACGGATTCAAGGGGTTGGTGACCACCGACTTCACGGTGCCTGCGGTATCGAGAACAATGGCAAGATCAGCAGCCGTGGTGACGATCTCGTTGAATTGCTCCGGCCCGATCGGCGGGGGCGACGGGTAATCCCAGAAATCTGTTCCACGCGTATTCATGAGAAACGTTGTCCCGATACCGAGGCAAGATGCTTAGTTTTATTCGTTTGCATCCACCTCAAGAAGGGCATTGCGCCCGTTACTTTCAAGTCCGCACAGCGCCAATGCCGACGCCATGTCAGACGCCACATGGTCCACGCCCGTCAATTTTCGCAAATCGGATCTCGACTCCAGAATGGAGCCGCCAAGTACAATGGGGGTCGCGCGCACCGTGTTAATACGTATGCATTGGACCAAATCCCTTGCCGATGCAAGCGCCCTGCGCCCCGCGGCCGTGATACCGATCATTGCGTAACGCCTTTGCCGCACGGTGTTGGTGATGTCCCTGAGATGCTGGTCCACCGCAATGTCGACCGCGTAATCCATCCGCCTGAGCTGGTCTGCGCAGACGAACGCGCCCAGACTGTGATGTTCGGATCGCGGGATGATCAAAAGCACGCGCTTTTCCGCCTCATCGCCGGTTCGGGGCGCGGGGTCTGCCTGGGGCTTGTCGGGGATCGATGCACCGATGCCAAGGTGTCCGGCGCGAGTCGGGGAGCCCAGCGCGCGCACCGTTTCCTGCAGGCGGGCGCTGCCGATCGAAACCTCGGCAAAGCTGATTTCGTCATCCGCCCAGCGTTGGCCGAGGCTCCGGGCGATGGCCGGAATGATGATGTCGACGATGTCTTCGACGCTGACGCCGTTCTGGCGCAATCGCATGATCACCAGACGGCGCGGATCGTCGTGGACGTCGATGAATGCCTGGCACATCAGGTCCAGGCGGTGTTTCGGCAGGTTGGTGTTCGCGTAGGTCGTTTTTGTCATAAGGTGAATGGCGTGATGGGCAAAGCCGCGAAGGTCGCCGTCAATCATGCCGCGCCCAGCGACGACGTGCGGCGCAGCAAACGCCTCCCCGGCTGTTGTCCGGGTTATCCTTTGTCGATCATCGGGCATGTCGGTTTCAATGTGTTGGCCTCTGACCCCCCGCTTGGTGCGGTGTCTCGCATGGGGGGCAGTCGGCGAGATATTCACCCAAAGTGTCTTTCATCGTCGGCTATCTGTCAAAGGAAATTGACACAGCCACATTCCATGGGCGTCGAAACGCCCGATTTATTGCGCCAGATCAAGGTTAAAGCCAGAAAAACAAGTGTATTTTGGTTCATGATGCAGGCTTTTGCCGCATCGAAAACCACGCAGGAAAAGTGTAAGTTTTGATTGACACTATCGGGTTTACACTCCTAACTTTCAAAGACGGACCAAAGGAATCGACGGAACATGCCGAGCGACACTCTGACAGAAGCGCCGTCAAGGCAGCTTTACACGCCGGAAGAGCGTGCGCGACGGGATTCAACCGCCTGGACGACCGTGCAGGGTGTGCTGGCTCCGCTGCAGTTCCTCGTTTTCCTCGTCTCGCTCGCGCTTGTGCTGCGTTACATGCTGACAGATGTCGGATATGCGGCGGCGACGGTGTCGATCGTGATCAAGACGCTTGTCTTGCTGACGATCATGGTCACCGGTGCGATCTGGGAAAAGGTCGTCTTCGGCCAGTACCTGTTTGCCCATGCCTTCTTCTGGGAAGATGTCTTCAGCTTTGCCGTCATCGCCCTGCACCTGGCCTATGTCTGGGCGCTGTTCGCGGGGTGGCCGCATGACACCCAGATGTGGATCGCCCTGGCCGCCTATGCCGCCTATGTCGTGAACGCGGCGCAATTCCTGTGGAAGCTGCGCATGGCGCGGCTCGAGTCGGAGGGTCGCCTGTGAACCAGCCGACGCATATCGCAGGCGCAACCTGTCGCGACGCCCCCGTCCTGAAAGAGCGTGGTCAGCGCGAAGTGTTCTGTGGCCTGACCGGCATCATCTGGCTGCACCGCAAGATGCAGGATGCGTTCTTCCTCGTTGTCGGCAGCCGCACCTGCGCGCATCTGCTGCAATCGGCGGCGGGCGTCATGATCTTTGCCGAGCCGCGTTTTGGCACTGCCGTTCTGGAAGAGGGCGACCTTGCCGGTATGGCCGACGCGCATGAGGAACTCGACCGCGAGGTTGATCGCCTGCTCTCGCGCCGCCCGGACATCAAGCAGCTTTTCCTCGTCGGCTCTTGCCCGTCCGAAGTGATCAAGCTGGACCTGCACCGCGCCGCCGAGCGTCTGACGGTCAAGCACGCGCCGCATGTGCGGGTGCTGAACTATTCCGGCAGCGGAATCGAAACCACGTTCACCCAGGGCGAGGATGCATGCCTTGCCTCGATGGTGCCGGTTCTGCCCAAGACCGACGCGCGCGAATTGCTGCTGGTCGGCGCGCTGCCCGACGTGGTCGAGGATCAGGCCGTCGACCTGTTGACCAAGATGGGGATCGGCCCGATCCGGGTGTTGCCCGCGCATCGCTCGGCCGAAATGCCCGCCGTTGGCCCGAATACCGTCTACGCCTGCCTTCAGCCGTTCCTTGGCGACACGGCCGCTGCGCTCGACCGTCGTGGCGCGTGCATGATCCAGGCCCCGTTCCCCTTTGGCGAAGAGGGCACGACCCTGTGGCTACGCGCCATCGCCGATGAATTCGGCGTGGACGACGAAACCTTTGCCCGTGTGACCGATGCGCCGCGCGCCCGGGCCCGCACCGCTATCGCCAACGCCGCCAAGGCGCTGCAGGGCAAGAGCATCTTTTTCATGCCCGACAGCCAGCTGGAAATCCCGCTGGCGCGTTTCCTGACCCGCGAATGCGGGATGGAGGCCGTCGAGATCGGGCAGCCCTACATCCACAAGGGCCTTGTCGGCCCCGATATGGATCTGATCCCGGCCGGCCCCACGATTTCCGAAGGACAGGACGTCGACAAGCAACTCGACCGGGTGCGCGCCGCGCGTCCCGACCTGACGGTTTGCGGCCTTGGCCTTGCCAACCCGCTCGAGGCCGAAGGGCTGACCACCAAATGGGCGATCGAACTGGTCTTTACGCCTGTGCATTTCTACGAACAGGCGGGCGATCTGGCCGGTCTGTTCAGCCGCCCCGTGCGGCGCCGTGAGCTTCTGAAACTGGAGGCGGCGGAATGAAGCTGACCGTCTGGACATATGAGGGCCCGCCGCATGTCGGTGCCATGCGCGTCGCCACCGCGATGAAGGGTCTGCATTACGTGCTGCACGCTCCGCAGGGCGACACCTATGCCGACCTGCTGTTTACCATGATCGAGCGGCGCAACCACCGCCCGCCGGTCAGTTACACGACCTTTGAGGGCCGTGACCTTGGCGAAGACACGGCTGGCCTGTTCAAATCCGCCTGTCAGGATGCCTATGACCGGTACCGCCCCCAGGCGATGATCGTCGGCGCGTCCTGCACGGCCGAGCTGATCCAGGATGATCCCGGCGGTCTGGCGGAAACGATGGACATTCCCGTGCCGGTCGTCGCGCTGGAGTTGCCCAGCTACCAGCGCAAGGAAAACTTCGGCTCGGACGAGACGTTCTACCAGATCGTGCGCGCGCTGGTGCAGCCCATGGACCGCACCCCCCAGATCACGGCAAACCTGATCGGGCCGCTGGCGCTGGGCTTTCGCCACCGCGACGACATCGAAGAGGTCAAGGGCCTGCTCTACGAGATGGGGATCGGCGTCAATGTCGTGGCCCCGTTCGACGCCACGCCCAAGGATATCGCCAAGCTGGGCCAGGCGCATTTCAACGTACTGATGTACCCCGAGCACGCGGAAACCGCCGCGCGGCATCTCGAACGCACCTGCGGCCAGCCCTACACCAAGACGGTTCCGATCGGCGTCGGCGCGACCCATGATTTCGTGGCGGAAGTGGCCCATATCTGCGGTGTCGAGCCGAAAAAAGACCTCAGCCGCCTGCGCCAGCCGTGGTGGTCGAAATCGGTCGACTCCACTTACCTGACCGGCAAACGCGTGTTCCTGTTCGGCGATGCGACCCACGTCAAAACCGCCGCACGCATCGCGCGGGACGAAATGGGTTTCGAGGTTGTGGGTCTCGGCTGCTACAACCGCGAGTTCGCCCGTGACATCCGCAACCTCGCCAAGGAATATGGCGTCGCGGCGCTGATCACCGACGATTACCTCGAGGTCGAAAAGGCCATCGAGGATCTGGCGCCCGAGATGATCCTCGGCACGCAGATGGAGCGCCACATCGGCAAACGCCTCGGCATTCCCTGCGCCGTGATCTCGGCCCCCGTCCATGTGCAGGACTTCCCCGCGCGCTACTCGCCCCAGATGGGTTGGGAAGGTGCGAACGTGATCTTCGACACCTGGATCCATCCGCTGGTGATGGGTCTCGAGGAACACCTGCTGCACATGTTCCGCGAGGATTTCGAATTCCATGACGAAGCCGGCGCCAGCCACCACGGCGGCCACGCGCCGAAACCCTTGTCCGAGGCGCCGGTGTCCGACCTTGTTGCCACCGAACCCGAGGTTCCGGCGGAAACGGGCGGTGATGTCATGGTCTGGCTGGCCGATGCCGAGCGAGAGTTGAAGAAAATCCCGTTCTTCGTGCGCGGCAAGGCCCGTCGCAACACCGAAAAATTCGCCGCCGAACGTGGCGTTTCCGAGATCAGCATCGACACTTTGTATGAGGCTAAGGCACATTTTGCGCGGTGATAGTGACCATATCCCCGGCTACCGGGTCGTGATCGTCACGCTGGACGCCCATGCGGCAGGCCCTGCCGCGCGGGTTAGTGACCGATTGGGCAAGGAGTTCCCGGGTCTCAACGTCTCGGTTCACGCAAGTGCCGAGTGGGCGGAAAACCCCGAAGCGCTGGAAGAGGCAAAGATCGCCATCAAGCATGGCGACATCATCGTCGCCAACCTGCTGTTCATCGAGGAACATATCCGGGCAATCCTGCCCGATCTGCAGGCGCGCCGCGATCACTGCGATGCGATGATCGGCATCATCTCGGCCAAGGAAGTGGTTCAATTGACCCGCATGGGCGATCTGGACATGACCAAACCGGCCAGCGGGCCGATGAAGCTGTTGAAAAAGCTGCGCGGCTCGAAAGAGGGCAGCAACGGCGCCCCCAGCGGATCCGGCGAAAAGCAGATGAAGATGCTGCGTCGCCTGCCGAAGATCCTGAAATTCATTCCGGGCAAGGCACAAGACGTGCGCGCCTGGTTCCTGACGATGCAATACTGGCTGGGCGGGTCTGACGACAATGTCGAACAGATGGTCCGGTTCCTGGTCGGCCGTTATGCCACCGATCGCGACTTTGCCGGGGCAGACGCCGCCGCGCCAATCGACTACCCCGAGGTGGGCCTTTACCACCCCGATCTTCCGGATCATCACATCACCACGGATTTGGCGGATCTTCCGCAACCCGAAAACCCGGTCGGCACCGTCGGCCTGTTGATGATGCGCTCCTACATCCTGGCCAGTGACACCGCACATTATGATGCCGTGATCCGCCGGATGCAGAAATCGGGGCTGGCCGTGATCCCCGCCTTTGCCGGTGGCCTCGACGGGCGGCCTGCGATCTCCGCCTATTTCGACAAGGGTCGCATCGACGCCTTGGTGTCCCTGACAGGGTTCAGCCTGATCGGTGGCCCAGCCTATAACGACAGTGCAGCCGCGGTCGAGGTGCTGAAAGACCTGGATGTGCCCTACATCGCGGCGCACCCGATCGAGTTTCAGACGCTCGGCCAGTGGTCGTCGTCCAATGGCGGGCTCGGCCCGGTCGAGACCACCATGCTGGTCGCCTTGCCGGAAATCGACGGCGCCACCAACCCCACGGTGTTCGGCGGGCGTCATGGCGTCGATGGCTGCCAGGGCTGCTCGCTGGCCTGCGCATGCCGATCCGATACGCGGGCGATGGCCCCCTGCACCGAACGGGTCACATCTCTGGTGGAAAAGACCCGCCGCCTTGCCATGTTGCGGCGCAAGCAGAACGCGGAAAAGAAGGTGGGGATCGTCCTGTTCGGCTTTCCGCCCAATGCCGGGGCCATCGGCACCGCCGCCTATCTCAGCGTCTTTGAAAGCCTGCACAACACGCTCAAGCAGATGAAAGCCGACGGTTACGACGTGGAGGTTCCCGCCACCGTCGATGACCTGCGCCGCGCCGTGCTGGAGGGTAACGCCAAACAATACGGGCAAGAGGCCAACGTCGCCGCCCATGTCGATGCCGACACCATCGTGCGCACGACCCCGCCGCTGAAAGCCATCGAAAGCGTCTGGGGCCCCGCACCGGGCAAGATCCAGTCGGATGGCCGCGGTGTCTTCGTGCTGGGGGCGCAGCTGGGCAAGGTTTTCGTGGGGGTGCAGCCGACCTTCGGGTACGAGGGCGACCCGATGCGCCTGTTGTTCGAACATGGTTTCGCGCCGACCCATGCCTTCACCACCTTCTACCTGTGGCTCAGGAACACCTTCGGCGCAGATGTCCTGCTGCATTTCGGCATGCATGGCGCGCTGGAGTTCATGCCCGGCAAGCAGGCCGGTCTTGGCGCGCGCGACTGGCCCGACCGCCTGATCGGCGAGATGCCGAATGTCTATCTCTATGCCTCGAACAACCCGTCCGAGGCGACCTTGGCCAAGCGTCGCTCGAATGCGGTGACCATCACACACCTGACCCCGCCGCTGGCGGCGTCCGGTCTCTACAAGGGGCTTTCGGAACTGAAGGACAGCCTGACGCGCTGGCGTGCGCTGTCGCCCGACGCGCCCGAGCGCCAGGATTTGGCCGAGTTGATCGAGGCGCAGGCCGAGGCCGTCGACCTGACCGAACGCGACCCCGACAAGCTGTGGCTGACGCTACTGGAAACCGAGGATGCGCTGATCCCCGATGGTCTGCATGTCGTGGGACGCCCCATCGCCGAGGCCGAGTTGCAGGAACACCTGCGGGTGATGGCCGAGACAGACCCTGAAACGCGCAACAGGGTCGAAAACCTGCTGAGGCAGGAGACCGAATTGGGCGCGCTGATGCGCGCGCTCTCCGGCCGTTATATCGAGCCTGTTCCCGGCGGCGATCTGATCCGCTCGCCCGAGGTTCTGCCGACGGGCCGCAATATCCATGCGTTCGACCCGTTCCGCATGCCAACGGCCTTTGCGCTGCAGGACGGTGCGAAACAGGCCCAGAAACTGATCGAGGCGGCCGGTGAAATGCCCCGGTCTGTCGCGCTGGTTCTATGGGGCTCGGACAATATCAAATCCGATGGCGGCCCGATCAGCCAGGCGCTGGCCCTGATGGGCGCGACGCCGCGTTTCGATGGTTACGGTCGTCTCTGCGGGGCCGATCTGATCCCGTTGGAGGAGCTCGGCCGCCCGCGCATCGACGTGGTGATGACGCTGTCGGGCATCTTCCGCGACCTGCTGCCGCTCCAGACCCGGATGCTGGCGGAAGCCGCCTACAAGGCGGCCACCGCCGAGGAACCGGCCGAAATGAACTTCGTCCGGGCGCATGCGCTGGATTACATGCAGAAAATGGGCGTCGAGATGGAAGAGGCCGCGCTGCGTGTCTTTTCCAATGCCGAAGGGGCCTATGGATCGAACGTCAATGCCCTGATCGACAGCGGCGCCTGGGGCGAGGAAGACGAACTTGCCGATGCCTACGAGGCGCGCAAGAGTTTCGCCTATGGCATGGATGGCAAGGCGCGCAAGAATGCGGGTCTTTTGCAGAACGCCCTGAAAGACGTGGATCTGGCGTATCAGAACCTCGAGTCGGTCGAGTTGGGTGTCACCACGGTGGACCACTATTTCGACACGCTCGGCGGCATTTCGCGCGCAGTGAAACGCGCCAAGGGCAAGGATGCCCCGGTGTTCATCGGCGACCAGACCCGTGGCGAGGGCAAGGTGCGCACCCTGCAGGAGCAGGTGGCGCTGGAAACCCGTTCGCGCAGCCTGAACCCCAAATGGTTCGAGGGCCTGCTCAAGCACGGTCACGAGGGCGTGCGCCAGATCGAGGCGCAGGTCACCAACACGCTGGGATGGTCTGCCACGACGGGGCAGGTCGACCCTTGGGTCTACCAGCGCCTGAGCGAGACATTCGTTCTCGACGAAGACATGCGTCGGCGGTTGGCGGAGTTGAATCCGCAAGCCTCGGTGCGCATGGCCAACCGCCTGCTCGAGGCGTTCGAGCGCAACTACTGGCAACCCGACGAGGCTACGCTCGCCGCCCTTCAGGCCGGCGCGGACGAGCTCGAGGATACCCTCGAAGGCCTCACCCCCGGAATGGCCGCGGAATGACAGAGGAGACGACCGGATGAGCCCCCTCGATACCAGAACCCCCCCGCCGCCCGCGCCAATGCGCGCGAGGCCGAGGGCCTTGCGAAACGCGGCCTTGGCGCGCCGCCCGTCCTGAACAAGGGCGAGGATGGCGAAGGCTCGGTGCAGGTGCATCAGGACGCCAGCATGAAGATCGAGGGTGCGACGGTGTTCTCGGTCTACGGCAAGGGCGGGATCGGCAAATCGACGACCAGCTCGAACCTGTCGGCGGCGTTTTCCAAGCTGGGCAAGCGCGTGCTGCAGATCGGCTGCGACCCCAAGCATGACAGCACCTTCACCCTGACCGGCCATTTGCAGCCGACGGTGATCGACATTCTGAAAGAGGTCGATTTCCACGCCGAGGAACTGCGCCCCGAGGATTTCGTGACCGAAGGGTATAATGGCGTCATGTGCATCGAGGCCGGCGGCCCGCCCGCCGGCACCGGATGTGGCGGCTATGTCGTGGGCCAGACGGTCAAGCTGCTGAAACAGCACCACCTGCTGGAAGACACCGATGTTGTGATCTTCGACGTTTTGGGCGACGTCGTCTGCGGTGGCTTTGCCGCGCCGCTGCAGCATGCCGACCGCGCCGTGATCGTCACGGCCAACGATTTCGACAGCATCTATGCGATGAACCGGATCATCGCCGCGGTTCAGGCCAAGTCCAAGAACTACAACGTGCGCCTGGCCGGTTGCGTCGCCAACCGCTCGCGCGAGACGGACGAGGTCGATCGCTACTGCGAAGAGGTCGGCTTCAAGCGCATCGCGCATATGCCCGATGTCGATGCGATCCGCCGGTCGCGCCTGAAGAAGAAGACGCTGTTCGAAATGCCCGATGACGAGGATATCGTGCAGTGCCGCGCCGAATACATCCGTCTGGCCGAGCTGCTTTATGCGGGCACCGACCCGTTGGCCCCCGCGCCGATGGAAGACCGCGATATCTTCGAGTTGCTGGGGTTCGATTGATGGTGGCGACGCCGACATATGGCGCCACGCGCGACCGGGTCGAACACTATTTCGACCGTACCGCGACCCAGACATGGGAGCGATTGACCTCTGACGCGCCGGTTTCCGGCATCCGTCAGACGGTGCGCGAAGGACGCGACCGGATGCGCGCGATCATGCTGTCGCGCCTGCCCGAGGATCTGACCGGCAAGCGCGTTCTGGATGCCGGGTGCGGGACCGGTGCGATGACCGAGGAACTGGCCCGTCGCGGGGCCGAGGTCGTCGCCATCGACATTTCGCCGGCCCTGGTCGACATCGCGGCCAAACGTTTGCCGCCCGAACTGGCCGATCAGGTGACGTTCACATCGGGCGACATGCTGTCGGCCGATCTGGGGTCGTTCGACCATGTGATGGCGATGGACTCGATGATCTACTACACCGCCGACGATCTGGGGCAGGCGTTGGCCAACCTGTGTCCGCGAGTTCGCTCCTCGATTGTGTTCACGGTCGCACCGCGCACGCCGTTCCTGATGGCGTTCTGGGGGGTTGGCAAACTTTTCCCGCGGTCCGACCGCTCGCCGACGATGATCCCCCATGCTCCGGCCAAGCTGGCACGCATGGCATCGCGGCACGGGGCCAGCGGCACCATGACCGAGGTCGAACGCGTCAGCCGCGGCTTCTATATCTCCACCTGCTTGGAGTATGCACGATGAGCGCGCTGAAACGCCTGTCCATCAAGTATCTCCCCTTCGCCGATGCCGCCTCGGACGCGTTGCCGCTCAGCCAGCTGTTGCGGCTGTCGCTGTTCCAGGTGTCGGTCGGCATGGCTGGCGTGATGCTCTTGGGCACGCTGAACCGTGTCATGATCGTCGAGTTGCAGGTGCCCGCCTTTCTCGTGGCGGTCATGGTGGCCTTGCCGGTCCTGATCGCGCCGTTCCGCGCGCTGCTTGGGTTCAAGTCGGACACGTATAAATCCGCCATCGGGTGGAAGCGCATTCCCTACCTGTGGTTCGGCACGCTGTGGCAGTTCGGTGGTTTGGCGATCATGCCCGCGGCGCTGTTGGTTCTGTCTGGCGAAACGGCCAATGTCGCCTATGACGTGCCCTTCGCCGGCGAGATACTGGCCGGGATCGCCTTTGTCATGACTGGTCTGGGCATGCACATGACCCAGACCGCGGGTCTGGCGCTGGCCGCCGATCGCGCCACGGACGAGACGCGCCCGCGCGTCGTTGCGTTGCTCTATGTCATGCTGTTGGCGGGCATGGCGGTGTCGTCCATCGTCATCGGTTTCCTTCTGCGCGATTTCAACGGATTGGAACTGATCCAAGTGGTGCAGGGTACGGCCGTTGCCACCCTGGTTCTGAACGTGATCGCCCTGTGGAAACAAGAGCGCGTGCGTCCGATGTCAAAGGCCGAGCGCGAGGCCGACAGCCCCACGTTCCGCGACGCATGGGCCGATTACGCCTCGGGCGGGTCTGCTGGCCGTCTGCTGGCTGTCGTCTTTCTCGGCACGATGGCCTTCAACATGCAGGATGTTCTGCTCGAGCCCTATGGCGGCGAGATCCTGGGCCTCTCGGTGTCGTCGACGACCTTGCTGACGGCGACCTGGGCCGTGGGTGCCTTGATCGGCTTTGCCCTGGCCGCGAAATGGCTGGCAGACGGCATCAATCCCTACCGCATGGCCGGGCGCGGTGTCCTCGCCGGGGTCGCGGCGTTCTGTGCGGTCATCTTCTCCAACCCGATGGACTCGGCCACGCTGTTCTTTGTGGGGGCCAGCCTGATCGGTTTTGGCGGCGGCCTCTTCTCGGTCGCGACGCTGACGGCTGCGATGACCATGCCGACCAACGGCATGGCGGGCCGCGGCCTTGCCCTGGGTGCCTGGGGCGCCGCGCAGGCAACGGCGGCCGGCCTCTCGACCGCCATTGGCGGCGGTGTCCGCGATACCATCAACCAGGTCGCGATCAGCGGCGGTCTGGGCGAGGCCCTGAACAACCCGGCGACCGGCTATTCGGTCGTCTATCACTTCGAGATTCTACTCTTGTTCGCAACGCTCGTGGCGCTTGGTCCGCTTGTCCGAACCGTCACGAACTCCACCCGCGGGGAGGCCGGCAAGATCGGGCTCGCCGACCTGCCCACTTGAACCGCCGAAAGGAAAGGAAAGTCCAATGGAAGCTGTATTCTTCGGCAACTTCGATCTGGCGAGCCTGTCGATCTGGCTCTTCTGGATCTTCTTCGCCCTGCTGATCTACTATCTGCAGACCGAAAACATGCGCGAGGGTTACCCCCTCGAGAACGAGGACGGCACCGCCGCCCCCAACCAGGGCCCGTTCCCCGTTCCCAATGCCAAGACCTTCATTCTGCCGCATGGCCGCGGCGAGGTCGTGATGCCCTCGCCCGAGAACGAAGCCGCACACCGCCGTCAGGATCTGGCGATGGAACGCACGGCTGCCGTCAACGGCTTTCCCTATGAACCCACCGGCGACCCGATGGCCGATGGTGTGGGGCCGGCCGCATGGGCACCACGCGCCGACGTTCCCGAACTGGACGGTCACGGCCATCCCAAGATTGTCCCGATGGGTCAGACCGAGGCCTACCGCGTGTCGGCCGGGTTCGATCCGCGCGGCCTGCCCCTGGTGGCCGGTGACGGTGAAACGGTTGGCACCGTGACCGACATGTGGGTGGACGCCCCGGAAAGCCTGGTGCGCTACCTCGAGGTCGAACTGGACGAGGCCCATGGCGGCGGCAGCCGTCTGATCCCGATCCACTTCTGCCGGATCTGGCCCAGCAAGGTGAAGGTCTATGCCGTCTACGGCAAGCATTTCGCCGGCGTTCCGACGATCAAGTCGCCCAATCAGGTGACCAAGCTCGAGGAAGAAAAGATCTCGACCTACTACGGCGGCGGCACGCTCTATGCCTCACAAGACCGGGTGGACCCGCTGCTCTGACGCAACGGACGCCTGACATCGACCGGAAGGAGAAAACCCCATGTCCCACGACGACTTTCAGACCGAGCCCGTCCGTGGTCTTCCCGAAAACCTGCCAGAGGGGGAACACATCCTCTGGCAAGGCCAGCCCGACTGGTGGGCCCTGACCAAAGAGTCCCTCAGCTTCTGGTGGGTCGCGGGGTATTTCTTCTTCCTGTTCGCCTGGCGCACCATCAGCGGGGCCGCCACCGAAAGCTGGATCGACAGCGCAACGGCGGCCTCGTTCTTTCTGGTCCTGGGCGGGTTCGTGTGCCTGCTCCTGATCATCATGGGCCTGATCCAGGCCAAGACGACCATGTACACCGTCACGAACAAGCGCGTGGCGATGCGCATCGGCGCCGCCCTTACGGTGACGCTGAACCTGCCGTTCCGGCAGGTGGCCAACGCCAGCCTCGGCTTGCGGCGCAACGGCACCGGCACGATCGCGCTGGAACTGAAAGAAGACAGCGGGTTCCGCCCCTCCTACCTCAATACCTGGCCCCATGTCCGCCCGTGGAAGATGAAGGATACGCAGCCCGCGCTGCGCTGCATCCCCGAGGCGCAGAAGGTCGCCCAGATTCTGTCCGAAGCGGCGGAAACGGCCGTGTCGCATCCGGTGGTCGAGATCGCCACCGACACCCAGCACGGCGGGGGCCAAAACCCCGTCGCGGCCGAATAAGGGGGGCTGATCCATGGCAACGACCCAAGCCCGTGAAGAAGGCAAACTCGTCAAGCGTGACAAGGAAATGGTTCCCACCATCCTGGTCCGCGCAATGTTCATCCTGTGCCTGTGCGTTTTGCTGATCGTCACCTATGCACGGCTGACCGATCGCCCGCTCGAGGCCACACCACCCCCCGTCAGCGAAGTTCCCGCCGTGCAGGAACGCACGATCCGCATTTTCGGCCAGATGGACGGATCTGCGCGGGTCATGGACGTGGACGGCCATCTCATCGCCAGCTTCAGCCCCGAGGAGGGGGGCGTTTGTCGCTGGTATCTATCGCGTGCTGGAACGCGAACGCGGGGCCGTCGGCCTCACTGCATCCGAGCCGATCCGGCTGGTGCGCTTTTCAGACGGGCGCATTGGGCTTCGTGATGATTACACCGATTTCCGGGCCGAGCTTGTCGGTTTCGGGGCGGATAACGAGGCGGTCTTTGCCCGCCTGCTGGAGGAATGACCGATGGGACTTTTGACCCGAGACTATGAGACCGTGCCGTGCGTGGTCGAAGTCAGCCACTGCTTCGACTCGCTCCATGCCCATGTGAAGTTTCTGAACGGCGCCACGATCAACCCCGGCGACGAGGTCCAGGTCAAGGGCCCGCCCGTGATGGCGCCCTATGGCGAGGTCGTGCGCGAAGAACGGATGGCACGTATCACCCGCGCTTCCAAGCTTGAACAGCTGTGGACACGTGCCACCGGCGATTTCGAGTTCATGGAACTGTGCGAATTCAGCTTCTCCGAGGAGGTGACGGTATGAAGGATCTCGCTCATTCCGCCGACGCCTCGACCGTAGAAGAGGCCATGGCCGCGCAGAACTATGAAAAGGCCATTGTAGACAGCGAAGGCGCGACCGCGCTGGCCATGCAGAACACCCTTCTGACGCCGCGGTTCTACACCACCGATTTCGACGAACTTGACGCGATCGACGTGTCTCCGGTCCGCGAAGACTGGGACAAGCTGATCGACCAGATGAAATCGGACCCGAACAAGGGCCATTTCAAGAAGAACGAGGACTGGGACCATATCGATTGGGACGGGATGGAGCCCAAACTGAAGGCCGAGTTCATCGACTTTCTGGTGTCGTCCTGTACCGCCGAGTTCTCGGGCTGTGTCCTTTACAAGGAAATGAAGCGCCGCGGCAACAACGAGGATATCGTCACGCTGTTTCAGTTGATGGCCCGTGACGAGGCGCGCCACGCAGGTTTCATCAACGATGCCCTGCGCGAGGCGGGGATCGCGGTGAACCTGGGCTTTCTGACCCAGAAGAAGAAGTACACGTACTTCCGGCCCAAGTTCATCTACTACGCCACCTACCTGTCGGAAAAGATCGGCTACGCCCGCTACATCACCATATACCGCCATCTCGAGGCGAACCCCGAACATCGGTTTCACCCGATCTTCAAGTGGTTCAAGGAATGGTGCAACGACGAGTTCAGCCATGGCGAAGCCTTTGCCCTGCTGATGAAGACCGACCCCAAACTGACCAGCGGTCTGAACGTCTTGTGGATCAAGTTCTTTCTGACGGCCGTCTACTCCACGATGTATGTGCGCGACCATCAGCGGCCTGCTTTCCATGCCGCGCTGGGGGTCGACCCCGACTGGTATGCACATGAGGTCTTTACCAAGACCTCCGAGATCTCGAAGCAGGTCTTCCCGATCACGCTCGATATCGAGCATCCGCGCTGGCAAAAGGGCCTTGAAGCGCTGCAAAGGGCCAATGCCGATCTCGCCCAAGCCAAGGAAACCGGCAATATCGTCAAGCGTGTGGGTGCAATGACCCGTGCGGCGGCGGCCTTTGTCAGCCTGTTCACCATCCCGGCCATCACCCACCGCGTGCCGGACTCTACCCGGCTGGAGCCTGCCTACTGATGCTGAGTTCGCCCTGGATCGCGGGCCTTGTCGCCCTGTTTCTCTGGTGGTTCTCCACCGGGGTGATCCTTCTCGCGGTCCGCCGGGCGGATCGCGAGGGCGCACATGCCCGCCTGTGGTGCGTTCTGATGAACCTGCCCTTCCTCGTCCTCGGGGCGGCCGGGTTTGTCGATACGCTCAACGACACCAGCGTCGCGGGGGCTTATGTGGCCTTTTTCGCGGCGCTGGCGCTTTGGGGGTGGGTCGAACTGGCGTTTCTGACCGGCGTCATCACCGGGCCTGTCCGCGTTCCGATGCAAGAGGGCCTGCCCGAGTGGGAGCGGTTCATTCGCGCCTGGGGCACCATCGCCTATCACGAAATGCTGCTTGCCGGGCTTTTCATCGGGATGATCGTGCTGTCTTACGGGGCCGAGAACCAGTTTGGCCTTTGGACCTTTGCGGTTTTGTTCTTCGCCCGGATCAGCGCCAAGCTGAATCTTTATCTTGGTGTGCGCAAAATCAATGTGGAGTTCATCCCCGAACCCCTGAACCATCTTCCCAGCCATTTCCGCACCGCGCGGATGAACTGGCTGTTCCCGATCTCGATCACGGGCCTGAGCTTTGCCGCGGCCTGTTGGCTGGAACGCATCTGGGCTTCGACGGGGCCGGCGGATACCGTCGGCTTCGCCCTGCTCGCGGCCCTGACCGTTCTGGCACTCCTTGAACACTGGTTCATGGTGCTGCCGCTGCCGGACGAGAAACTTTGGCGCTGGATGCTACCCGAGCGCCCAACACCAACCCAAGCCATACTGCAGAGCGAGGACGCCCAATGAGTTTTGACGTGCTTTTCCAGGCCCAGCTGGATGAACTGAAGGAAGAAGGCAACTATCGCATCTTCGCCGAGCTCGAGCGCCAATGCGGCACGTTTCCCAAGGTCGTGAACCACCATGACGACGGCAAGCGTGACGTTACGGTCTGGTGCTCGAACGACTATCTCGGCATGGGCCAGAACCCCAAGGTGGTGCAGGCCATGGTCGACGCGGTGCGCAGCTGCGGCACCGGCGCCGGCGGGACGCGCAACATCTCGGGCAATGCCTGGCACCACAAGCGTCTGGAAGAAGAGTTGGCCGACCTTCACAACAAGGAAGCCGCCCTGCTCTTCACCTCGGGCTATGTCTCGAACTGGGCCGCCTTGTCGACACTGGGCGCGCGCCTGCCCAACGCGGTGATCCTCTCGGACGAGTTGAACCATGCCTCGATGATCGAGGGCATCCGCCATTCCCGCGCGCAAAAGGTGATCTGGAAGCATAACGACCCCGAGGATCTGGATCGCAAGCTGGCCACTCTGCCGGCGAACGCCACCAAGATCGTGGCGTTCGAATCGGTCTACTCGATGGATGGCGATATCGCGCCCATCGCTGAAATCCTCGATGTCTGCGAAAAGCATGGCGCGATGTCCTATATCGACGAAGTGCACGCGGTCGGCATGTACGGGCCGCGCGGCGGTGGCGTGGCCGAACGCGAGGGTCTGATGGATCGCATCACCCTGATCGAGGGCACGCTTGGCAAGGCCTATGGCTGTGTCGGTGGTTACATCACCGGCAGCCACGCGCTGGTCGATTTCGTGCGAAGCTTTGCCAGCGGCTTCATCTTCACGACCGCCCTGCCGCCGGCCGTCGCCGCCGCAGCCACGACCTCGATCCGGCACCTCAAGGAAAGCTCGTACGAGCGTGACATGCAGAAACGGCAGGTTGCGCGCCTGCGGGCGCGGCTGGATGCCGAGGGGATTCCCCATGTGAACAACCCCAGCCACATCATTCCCGTGATGGTGAAAGACCCGGTCAAATGCCGCATGCTGTCCGATATCCTGATGGATCAGTTCGGCATCTACGTGCAGCCGATCAACTACCCGACCGTGCCCAAGGGAACCGAGCGCCTGCGCTTCACGCCCGGCCCGCTGCATACCGATGACGATATCGAGTATCTCGTGATGGCCCTGAAAACGCTCTGGAAGCAGTGCGCCATCTCGCATGCGGTCGCCTGACGCGGTCGGCAATCACGCAAACTTGACGAATAGGGGTGGACCCTGCGGGTCCTCCCCTAGTTATATGCGCTGGGACCGTTTCAGAAGGGAGACCTAAATGACCCGCAAGATTCTCCTCGCCGCAGCCGCGACCATGCTGGCGGCGCCGGTGGCTTTCGCACAAGATGCCGAACCCACGGGTGACGCACAGGCCGGCGAAGCCGCCTTTCGTCAGTGTATCGCCTGCCACGTCGTGGTGAATGACGAAGGTGAAACCCTGGCCGGACGCAACGCGCGCACCGGGCCGAACCTTTATGGTGTCGTCGGGCGTGCCGCCGGCGTTGTCGAAGATTTCCGCTACTCGGCCGGCCTGCAGGCGCTCGCCGAAAACGAGATCGTCTGGGAAGAAGAAAACTTCGTCGCCTACGTTCAGGATCCGACCGCCTATATCCGCGAGGCAACCGGCAACAACAGCCTGCGCGGCTCGATGTCGTTCCGCGTGCGCTCGGCCGATCAGGCGGCTGATCTCTACGCTTACCTGGCCTCGCTTCAGGCCGAGTGACAGGTCCGTACGTCTATGTCGAATGGGGCGGTCCCTATCGGGCCGCCCTTTTCCGTTCCACCGGTCAAACCGTTGCCGGACGCGCAAGGAACTGGTCGATCGCATCCGCGACAGCCTCGGGGGCCTCTTCCTGTGCGATATGGCCCACGTCGTTCAGGACCCGCAGCGTGGCGTTTGGCATCAGGCCTGCGGCCCGCTCGGCCACAGCCACTGAAACGGCCTGATCCTGGTCACCATGCAGAAACAGGGTCGGCACCTCGATGTCCCCCAAGGCACGGTTCAGATCGTTCAGGGACCATTGCGCCATCATCGCCATGGTGCCATCGACGTGGGCCTTACGCTTGATCAAGCGCTGGTAGACCGCTAGCGCCTCGTCGTCCAACTCGGTTCCGGTTGCACCGATCAGGCCCCGCACCTGCGATGGCGACCCGCTGCTCAGCAGAAATCCTGTCAGGGGGTTCAGCGCCATGACCCGCGCCATCATCGGAAACAGCCAGCCGGCCGGCCCGCGGAAGTTTTCCAGCGCACCGTTCACGACGACCACACGCTCGGGCGCCGCCACACCCTGCCGCGCCATTTCCAACGCGATGGCCCCGCCTGCAGAGTGCCCGACGATCATTCTTGGGTTTGCGCCCAGATCGGTCAGCAAGGCCCCCAGATCCCGCGCCACATCCGACAATCGGGACCGCCCCCGCGGGCTGCGGGTGAACCCGTGCCCCGGCAGGTCGGGAACGATCATATGGAACCGGTGGTCCAGGAACGGCACCAGCCGGTGCCAACTATGCGCCGAGGCGCCGGCACCATGCAGGAAAAGCACGTCTTCGCCGGTGCCGAAGGTTTGAATATGCCACCGATGCGGCGATACCGGCACGATCCGACTGGCCCCGCGGTGGGGCCAATCCTCGGGCGGGATCGGCGCCGTCATGCCGGGTCCAGCGCCGTCTCGACGGCGGCCGAGACCGCTTGCGCATCGGCTCGCGGCAGCGGCAGGTAGGGAACCCCCATTTCGCGCGCGAGCCCATCCAGCCCGCGCGTCGGCCTGAGGCCGGTGTCGATCACCAGCCCCGGCATGCCGCGCGACCGCAGCGCCCGCGCCATCAAGGTGGCATCTTCTGCGGCCTTGACGCGGTCGGCCGTGCCCGACAGATCGACATTGGCGCGCCCATCCGTCAGCAAGGCCACCGAAGGCGTCAGCCCCTTGCTGCGCGCAAGATCGGCCAGATCGAGGGCAGATTTCAGCCCTGAGGCCAGCGGTGTGCCGCCCCCGCCCGGCAGCTGGGCAAGACGACGCTTTGTCTGCACGAGCGATCGTGTGGGCGGCAACAGCACCTCGGCCCCATCGCCACGGAACGCCACCAACGCCACATGATCGCGGCGCGAATAGGCTTCGGCCAAAAGCAACTCGATCGCACCCTTGGTTTCGGCAAGGCGGGCCAACGCCGACGAGCCCGAGGCATCGACGACGAATATGATCGCCCGATCCGATTTTTCCTCGAACTGTCGGATCCGGATATCGGACATGCGGACATGAATACGGTCGTCTATCCCCGTGGCGCGCCGTCTGAGCGGTTGCCACGGGGCGGCTGCGCGCAAGGTCGAGACAAGGTCGACGCGGGCCTCGCCGCCCATGCGCCCGGCGCGCGACGGCATCGGGCGCCCGCGACGGTTTCCCTTTTTCGACGCGCCTGAGCCGCTGGCCCCCGGCGCGTTGCGCGCCGCACGTCCGGCCTCGAGCCGCGCCAAAAGGTCCGGCGGGAGCATGGCCTTGGCGGCTTCGAGCAGGATCTCGGTGGGCAGGGGCGGGGTGTCGTCTTCGTCGGACTCGTCCTCGGCGGTGTCATCCGGCGCTTCGGGTTCCGGCTGATCCTCGGGGGCCTCGGCCTCTTCCGGGGGGGCTTCGGGGAATTGGGTGGCCCTCGGGGCAAGGACCAACTCGATCGCCGTGATGAGATCGGGTTCGTCCACCTCGGTTTCGCCCGAAAGCGCCGCCGAGGCGCGCGCCACCGCAAGCGCCTGCAACGGGGCCCGCAACGACAAGACACCAAGGCGCATGGCCACCTCGGCCAGCTCGGACACTGCCGTGTCCGGCACGGTCACCTTTGGCAAGAGACGCCGTGCCTCGACCAAGGCGTCAGTGTCGATGGCAAGGTCCGGGGCATCCGACAGACGCTGGTCGCCGAGGTCAAGATGAATGGCCAGACGGTCGGCCAGGGCGGGCGCGAGGGTTTCGTCGGGGCTGGCGCCTTCGTCCAGCGCGACAAGCGACAAGCCACGATCGGCATCCAGGGCGCCGGCCAGACGCGCCGCAAGGCCGGGCTTGGCCCTTTCGGCCATCGGCAACACCAGCATTCCCGGCGTTTCCAGCAAGCCGCGCGTCCTGGTCAATGTGCCGCTGTCCAGCGTTGCCGCCAGGTCGACCCCGCCGAAAAGGGCATCGTCCCCGATATTGGGGTGCAGGCGCCGCACCTGGTGGCCGCGCAAGGCAAGGTCCAGACCGGCAAGAAAACGGTCGCGCACGGGCCCGACCCGCGCACGCAACCAGATCCCCCCCATGGCCGAGGGGCAGAGCGCGAAACAGGCCAGCGCCAGATTGGCCCTCTGCCAGCGCTCTTCGCCGGTGCTCACGCCAAAACCTCCTCCACGGTGCGGGTGACCCGCGTCGTGGTGCCGGCCTCGTCCAGCGGGTCGCGCCGCAGACGGTGGCGCAGGGCGCTGGGCGCAACGCGCCGCACATGGTCGCGCGTCACGGCCGGATCGCCCTCGAACGCGGCCAGGGCGCGCGCGGCGCGCAGAAGGGTCAACTCGCCCCGCAGCCCGTCCGAGCCGAGCGCGATACACAGCTCGGCACAATCGCGCAGGATACTGTCATCGGCATCGACGCGGGCCAGCGCATCGCGTGCGGTCACGATCTGGGCGCGCAGGGCCATGTCGGCATCGTGCCATTCGGCGAGGAAGCCGGTCTGATCGCGGTCATAGGCGTCGCGTCGGCGGATCACGTCGATCCGGGTGTCGATGTCCTTGGGGCTTTCGACCTCGACCGACAGGCCGAAACGGTCCAGCAATTGGGGGCGCAGTTCACCCTCTTCGGGGTTGCCCGATCCGACAAGCACAAAGCGCGCGGCATGGCGGATGGACAGGCCCTCGCGTTCGACCACGTTCTGGCCCGATTGCGCCACGTCCAGCAGCAGGTCGACAAGGTGATCCTCAAGCAGGTTGACCTCGTCGATATAAAGATACCCGCGGTTCGCCTTGGCCAGCAGGCCGGGTTCGAACGCCTTTTCGCCGTGGGTCAGGGCCTTTTCGATATCGAGGGCGCCAACCACGCGGTCCTCGGTGGCGCCAAGGGGCAGGTCCACCACGGGCGTGGGCTTTTCGACGATGGAATGGTCATGCACCTGCGCCCAGTCCGGCACGTCGGCCTCGGTGACCGAGTTGACCGGGCACCCGGCGACGGCCTTGATCGGCGGCAGCAGGGCGGCCAGGCCGCGCACGGCGGTGGATTTGCCGGTGCCACGGTCACCGAAAACGAGCACACCGCCGATACCGGGGTCGATGGCTGTGAGGATCATGGCCAGTTTCATATCGTCCTGGCCAACGATGGCGGAAAACGGGAAGGGGCCCGTCGTCGCGGGTTCGGTCATTCTGCGGCTACCTCTATTGGGTTTGGCGTTGCGGTCTGCGGCACTTCGGTCAGGTTGGGGGTCTGTCCCTCCCATTCGCCTTCTACGGCGTCGACGCGAAACCGCGCGTAAAGCTCTTCCTTGAACCATTGGCCGTCGCGGACGGCCTTGATGGCCCGTGCATGTGGCCCGTCATGGCGGGCGAATTCGGCCATGGTGCGCTTGTTGGGCCAGATCGAGAAGGTGACCTGCTGAACCCAAGGCACTTCGCCGATGCCAATCTTGAACATGACGTTCGGATCCTTGCCGACCACGTCGGAAATATTGGGCACCTGTCCCCAGAACTTCAGCGCCACCTTGGGCTTTACCGTGGCGCGGGTCAACGCGGCGATCGGTTCCCCGACTTCGATATCCTGCGGCTCGAAGGGCTCGACCCCCGCCCATTTTCCGCGTGCGCTGGCCGGCGTCAGAAAGATGGTCAGCGCCTCGTCGGCTACCTCGCGGTAGCGCCGGAAAACGCGTTGGCCATGCATCGCGCGGCGGGCGGCATCGTGGTCGGGCCAGGTGGCCAGAATCGCGTAGACAGCGGTGTTCGGGATCGGCGTGAACCCTTCGCCCGAGCCCGAACCGCACAGTTTGAACGTCTGCAGGTCCGGCACCGCCCTGAGGGCGAATCGGGCGCTCGCCATTTGCCCAAAGGCCCACAGACGCGAAGGGATGGAGTTGAAACGAAAGAAACTGAGGGTCACGGATTGCATGGTCAAACTCCTACGTGTCAACTTATCTTGACACATTTGTCGCGGCAATTGAAGCGGGTTTCCCGGACCCAAGCCTTGGCAAAAGCGCGCAGTATCACGTATTGTCAATCTGACTGGACAGTATGAGGCAAAGGCCATGAGCGACCATTCCCTTCCCTCCGAACCGTCACGCGCCATCGTCATAGGCGCGGGTCTGGGCGGGTTGTCAGCCGCAATGCGCCTTGGCGCAAAGGGGTATGAGGTGACGGTGATCGACCGCCTCGACCGGCCCGGCGGACGGGGGTCGTCGATTACCCAGAACGGGCATCGTTTCGACCTTGGGCCGACCATCGTGACGGTGCCGCAGGTCTTCCGCCAGCTTTGGCAGGAATGCGGGCGCGATTTCGACAAGGATGTCGACCTGCGCCCCGTCGATCCATATTACGAGATCCGCTGGGATGACGGCAGCCATTTTGCCGTGCGTCAGGACGAAGACGCCATGATCGAAGAGGTGCGCCGCCTCTCTCCCGATGACGTGCCGGGCTACAAGAGGTTCCTCAAGGACAGCGAAGCGCGATACCAATTCGGCTTCGAAGGGATGGGCCGGCGCCCCATGAACAAGCTGATGGACCTGATCAAGGAGCTGCCCGGTTTCGTCCGGCTGCGCGCCGATCGGTCGGTCTTTGGTCATGCCGCGGCCCGCGTCCGTGACCCGCGCCTGCGCATGGCGTTGAGTTTTCATCCGCTGTTCATTGGCGGCGATCCGGTCAACGTCACCTCGATGTACATTCTGGTCAGCCACCTCGAAAAGGAATTCGGGGTGCATTACGCCATGGGCGGCGTGCAGGCGATGGCCGATGCCATGGTCGGCGTGATCAAGGACCAGGGCGGCCAGATCCTTCAAGGGGCCGAGGTGGACGAGATCACGACCCAAGGTGAACGTGCCACCGGCGTCATTCTCAAGGACGGGCGCAGTATGACCGCCGATATCGTGGTGTCGAATGCCGATCCGGGCACGACCTATGACAAGCTGTTGCGAAAACGGACCAAGTGGCGCTGGACACCGGAAAAGCTGAACAAGGCGCGGTGGTCGATGGGCCTGTTCGTCTGGTATTTCGGCACCAAGGGCACGCGCGACATGTGGCCCGATATCGGGCACCACACCATCCTCAACAGCCCGCGCTACCGGGCCCTGCTGCACGACATCTTCATCAAGCAGAAGCTGGCCGATGACATGTCGGTCTACCTGCACCGTCCGACGGTGACCGACCCCAGCGCCGCCCCCGAAGGCGACGACACCTTTTACCTGCTGTCGCCGGTGCCGAACCTGCATGGTCCCAATGCCGTCAACTGGCAGGAGATGCAGGAAAGCTATCGCCAGAAGGTCGCCCGTGTCCTCGATCAAAAACTGATCCCGGGATTCGAAGAACGCCTTTCGGCCAGCGAGATCTTCACGCCGGAAACCTTCGGAACGCGCTATCTTGCGCCACATGGGTCGGGGTTCAGCCTGGAACCTCGGATTTTCCAGTCGGCCTGGTTCCGCCCGCACAATATCTCGGAAGAGTTGGAAAACCTTTTCCTTGTGGGCGCGGGCACGCATCCCGGCGCCGGTATTCCATCGGTGGTCACCTCGTCCGAGGTATTGACGCAGCTTGTGCCGGATGCCCCGAAGCCGATCAGCACCCCGGTCAAGGTCGCGGCCGAATGATCGATCCGGCCGACCTCGACCACTGCCGAGAGGCGATCCGCGAAGGGTCCTATTCCTTTCACGCCGCCTCGAAACTGTTGCCCGAAAGGGTGCGGGACCCTGCCTTGGCGCTTTATGCGTTCTGCCGATTGGCCGATGATGAGGTCGATTTCGGCGTGCACAAGCCCGCTGCCGTGCTCGACCTGCGCGACCGGTTGGACCTCGCCTATGCCGGAACGCCCCGCAATGCCCCCGCCGACCGGGCCTTTGCGGCCATCATCGAGGAATTCGACATGCCGCGCGCCTTGCCCGAAGCGCTGCTGGAGGGGCTGGCCTGGGACGGGATCGAACGCCGTTACGCCACCCTGTCGGATCTGCGCAGCTATTCCGCACGGGTGGCCTCGGCCGTGGGCGCGATGATGTGCGTGTTGATGCGCGTGCGCGACGAACATGCCTTGGCCCGTGCCTGCGACCTGGGCGTGGCGATGCAACTGACGAATATCGCCCGCGACGTGGGCGAGGATGCCCGCGCCCGTCGCCTGTATCTGCCGACCGACTGGTTGAAAGATGCCGGCATGGATGAAGAGCAGTTCTTTGACGACCCGCGGCCAACGCCCGAGGTGCGACGGATGGTGAAGCGTCTGTTGGCCGAGGCGAACCGCCTATACATGCGCTCGGAGCCTGGAGTCGGTCGCCTGCCTCTGACGTCGCGGCCCGGAATCTTCGCCGCGCGGCATTGTTACGATGCGATCGGGCGGAAACTGGCACGGCGCGGTTACGATTCGGTGTCGCAGCGCGTCTGCACGACCGGTCGCCACAAACTGGGTCTGCTTGGGTTGTCACTTGTCAGGGCTGCCTGGGTCTCCATCACGCCCGAAAGCGCCGTGATTTATGCAAAACCTCTGCCCGAGGTCGCGTTTCTGGTCGACGCTGCGGCGCATCCCGACGCGCGCCAACCTGTCCGTGGCGAGCAAGTTCTGAATGTGTTCCGACAACTCGAGGCCCGCGACCGCGCAGAGCAGATGGGCAGCCCGATCCAAGCCACGGCTTGACCCGCCCTCCGGGCTGTTTTTTGTGATGCGACTGGATTAACCTGCCAAGGCGACTTACGTGTAGAACATGGATTGGTCAGTTTTCATCTTGTTCCTCGCGGCCTGTTGCGCCGCGGCCGCGACGGGATCGATGTTTCCGCCGGGACGGTGGTATCGCGATCTTTCGAAACCCGACTGGACGCCGCCAAATTGGCTGTTTCCGATTGCATGGACGTTCCTCTACCTCGCCTCGGCTTATGCCGCCACGCGCGTCGCCGTGCTTGAGGGGAATGCGCATGCCATGGGGTTCTGGGCGATGCAGATTGCGCTCAACACCCTGTGGACACCTGTGTTCTTTGGGCTGCGCCGCCTCAAGGCTGGCGCGGTCGTGATCGCCATGTTGTGGGCGGCCGTGGTCGGAACCATGGTCAGCTTCTTCATGCTGGACCCGATCGCCGGCCTGTTGCTGGCCCCCTATGCGGTCTGGGTCAGCTATGCAGCGGCCCTGAACCTTTCCATTGTGTTCCGCAATCCGAATGTGGTGCCTGCGGCCTGACGCCGGACCGGCGATTTGATCCGCAAGCGGCCGGGATCACCCGCAATGAACAAAAGGGCGCCCGCTTGGGCGCCCTTTGTTTTTTGTCGTGGTGATGCGTATCAGGCCAGCGTGCGCTCGACTTCTTCGCGCTCGAAAATCTCGATCACGTCGCCTTGGCGAATGTCATCGTAATTTTCGAAGGCCATGCCGCATTCCTGGCCGGATTGGACCTCTTTGACCTCGTCCTTGAAGCGCTTGAGCGTCTTCAGAGTGCCCTCGTGGATCACCACATCGTCGCGGAGCAGGCGCACACCGGCCGAGCGGCGCGCGACACCTTCGGTAACGAGACAGCCGGCGACATTGCCAACGCCAGAGACGCGGAAGGTTTCCTTGATCTGGGCATAGCCGATGAAGTTCTCGCGAATCTCGGCCCCCAACAGGCCGGACGCAGCTGCCTTCACATCGTCAACAAGGTCGTAGATCACCGAGTAATACCGGATCTCGACGCCCTTCTGGTTGGCGGCGTTCCGGGCCGGTGCATTGGCACGGACGTTGAAACCGATGACCGGCGTGCCCGATGCCTCGGCCAGACCGATATCGCTTTCGGTGATGGCGCCCACGCCGTAGTGGATGACGCGCACCCGCACTTCGTCGTTGCCGATCTTTTCCAACGCCTGAACGATCGCCTCGGCCGAGCCCTGAACATCGGCCTTCACCACGATGGGCAGTTCGGCGACGTTTTCGTCGGCCTTGGCCTTGGCCAGCAGCTGATCCAGCGTGGTTGCGGCACCGGCAGCGGCGCGTTTGTCCTTGGCGGCCTGTTCGCGGTACTCCGCGATTTCACGGGCCTGAGCCTCGGTTTCAACGACGTTCAGAACGTCACCGGCCTCGGGCGTGCCATTCAGGCCAAGGACCTCGACCGGCACGGATGGGCCAGCGTCCGTCACGCGGTCGCCCTTGTCGTTCATCAAGGCGCGGACCTTGCCCCACTGTTCGCCGACGACAAACACATCGCCCTGGCGCAGCGTGCCTTTCTGAACCAGCACGGTTGCCACGGGGCCGCGGCCCACGTCCAGCTGTGCTTCGATCACGGCGCCCTCTGCGGGACGGTCCGGGTTGGCCTTGAGTTCAAGGATCTCGGCCTGAAGCGCAATGGCTTCCAGCAACTCAGGCAGGCCTTGCCCGGTCTTTGCCGACACTTCGACATCCTGCACGTCGCCTGACAGCGCCTCGACGATCACCTCGTGTTGCAGCAGGTCGGTGCGCACCTTCTGAATATCGGCCGCCGGCTTGTCGACCTTATTGATCGCCACGATCATCGGCACGTTGGCGGCCTTGGCGTGATTGATGGCCTCGACCGTCTGCGGCATGACCTGGTCATCGGCGGCAACCACGAGCACGACGATATCCGTCACCTGTGCCCCGCGGGCCCGCATCGACGTGAACGCGGCGTGGCCCGGCGTATCGAGGAACGTCAGAACCGCGCCCGATTCGGTCGTTACCTGATAGGCGCCGATATGCTGGGTGATGCCCCCGGCCTCGCCAGACACTACATTGGCCTGACGGATCTTGTCGAGAAGCGAGGTCTTACCGTGATCGACATGGCCCATGATCGTGATGACCGGCGGGCGTGGCTGAAGATCTTCGGTTTTGTCCTCGACCTGGTCGATCACGTCTTCGACGTCGGCATCGGACACGCGAACGATCTTGTGGCCGAATTCTTCGACGATCAGTTCCGCGGTGTCGGCATCGATCGACTGATTCTGCGTGACCATCATGCCCATTTGCATGAGCGACTTGACCACATCGGCGGCCCGTTCAGCCATGCGGTTGGCCAATTCCGATACCACGATCGTCTCGGGCACCTGAACGTCGCGCACGACCTTTTCGCGCGACTCGGTCCCACCCATCGCCTTTTGGCGGGCGCGTTCCTGTTTGCGCTTCATGGCGGCGAGGCTGCGCTGACGCCCGCCTTCACCGCCGGCCAGGGCCTGATTGACGGTCAGCTTGCCCGAGCGGCGGCCACCGCGGTCGCCACCCTTGCCACGACCGCCGCGATCGTCGTCTTCCTTGCGGCGCGCGGGCTGCGGGGCAGGTTTGTTGGCACCGCCGCGCGGTTGCTTGTCGGCCTGAGGGGCGGCTGCCGGCGCGGGCGCGGCAGGCTCTGCCGGCGCGCTCTTGCGCGACTCGGCCTCTTCACGCCGCCGCTTCTCTTCTTCTTCCTTGGCGCGCAGGGCTTCCTCGCGCTCGCGCTCTTCGCGCTCCTTGGCCTCGGCCTCAGCGCGGCGACGGGCGCGTTCCTCTTCGCGTTCCTTTTCTTCGCGCTTGCGACGCTCTTCTTCCTCGGCTTCGCGGGCCTTGGCGGCCTGCAGCGCCTTCAGACGGCGCTCGAGTTCGGCGTCGTTGACGGTCTTGCGGCCCTTGTTTCCCTCGGCATTCTGCGCTGCAGCGCTCTGCTGGCCCGGCTTGGGCACAACAACACGCTTGCGCTTGGTCTCGACGACCACGCTTTTCGTGCGCCCCCGCGAGAAGCTCTGGTTCACGCGGCCCGAGCGCGCACCGCCCGAAAGGCCAAGGGGTTTTTTTCCGTCCTGATCGCTCATGCGTTCCGTTCGTCCTTCTCGGCGGTCACTCCGCCGTCTGCCTTGCGCAGTCCCTGTAGTTTCGCGGCACCCTCTACTACACGAGGGGCCAGACCACCAGCGGCAAGCGCGCCATGTATCACACTTTGGCGTCCGAATGCCAAACCCAATTCCCGGGCGGTCAGGACGCTGAAGTACCGGGCGCCGGTCGGCGTCCAGAGTTTGCTTTTTCCACGCTCAGACCCGTCGCTGGCCTGAAGCAGGACGGCGACCTTTTTCGTGGCCAGCCAGTCCTTGACCTTTTCGAACCCGGCGACGGCATCGCCCGCCTTTCGGCTGAGGGCGATCAGGTCGGTCAGGCGGCGGGCCAGCCCGGCCTCGATGCCGTCGATCAACCCGTCGGGTACGCGGACCTGTTGCCGTGCTGCGCGTGCAAACAGGTTCTTCGACACCGCCTTTTCCAAGGCGGCGCGATCGGCGCTGACCCAGATGCCGCGCCCCGGCAGCTTTTCCAGCAGGTCGGGGGCAACCTGTCCATCGGGCCCCACGACAAAGCGGATCAAGCCGGCCTTCGGCGCCGTTTCCCCGGTGACGATACAGCGCCGTTCCGGGCCGTCCGTGTCCTTTTTTCGGCCACCGCGAGACATGCGCGCGACCCCCGGACCGGGCCGTTAGGCCCCGGCCTCCTCGGTATCCGCGGCGGCCTCGGCCGCTTCGGCGGCGGCTTTTTCCTCGAGTTCCTCGATGGTGACCCAGCCCAGTTGCAGGCGGGCCGTCATGACCATGTTCTGAGCTTCCTCTAGGCTGACCTCGAAGGGTTCCAGCAGGCCCTCGTCCTTGACACGTTCGCCGTTGACCGTGGTCCAGCCTCCGGCCAGCTCCCAGTCGGCGCAAGTTGCGAAGTCTTCCAGCGTCTTCACGCCGTCTTCGCCAAGCGCCACCAGCATCTGGGGGGTCAGGCCATCGAATTCAACCAGCTTGTCCTCGACGCCCAGTTCGCGAGCCTTTTCCAGCGCCTTGCGGTTCTGTTCCTCGAGGTAATCGCGGGCGCGGGCCTGCAATTCCTCGGCGGTGGCCTCGTCGACGCCGTCGATGACCAACAGCTCGTCAACCTCGACATAGGCGACTTCCTCGAGCGAGGTGAACCCTTCGGCGACCAGAAGCTGCGCAAAGAATTCGTCGAGGTCCAGCGTGTCCATGAACAGTTTGGTACGCTCTTCGAATTCGGCCTGACGGCGCTTGGATTCCTCTTCCTCGGTGAGGATGTCGATATCCAATCCGGTCAACTGGCTGGCAAGGCGCACGTTCTGGCCGCGGCGACCGATGGCCAGCGACAGCTGCTCGTCGGGCACGACGACTTCGATGCGCTCGGCCTCTTCGTCGAGCACGACCTTGGTCACCTCGGCCGGTTGCAACGCATTCACGAGGAAGGTCGGCATATCCTCGGACCAGGGGATGATGTCGATCTTTTCGCCCTGAAGTTCGTTGACGACGGCCTGTACACGGCTGCCGCGCATCCCGACGCAGGCGCCGACCGGGTCGATGCTGTTGTCGTAAGAGATCACGGCGATCTTGGCGCGCGAACCGGGGTCGCGGGCGACGGCGCGGATCTCGATGATGCCATCGTAGATCTCGGGCACTTCCATCTTGAACAGCTCGGCCATGAATTCGGTCGCGGTGCGCGACAGGAAGACCTGCGGGCCGCGGGCCTCGCGGCGCACATCCTTGATGTAGCAGCGGATGCGGTCGCCGTTGCGATACGCCTCGCGGCCGATCTTTTCATTGCGGCGCAGGATGCCCTCGCCACGGCCGATATCGACGATGACGTTGCCATATTCCTCGCGCTTGACGGTGCCGTTGATGATCGTGCCGGCGCGATCCTTGAATTCCTCGTATTGGCGGTCGCGCTCGGCCTCGCGGACCTTTTGCAGAATGACCTGTTTCGCCGATTGCGCGGCGATCCGGCCCATGTCGACCGGCGGAACCTCGTCGACGATGACGTCGCCGACCTTGGGGTCGTCCAGGTAGGGGCGGGCCTGTTCGACCGTCAATTCCGCCTTTTCATTCTCGACCTCGTCATCCTCGACCACGGTGCGCACGCGGGTGAAGGTGGCCTTGCCCGTCTTGCGGTCGATCGAGACACGGATATCCAGTTCGGCCCCGTAGCGCGACTTGGCGGCGCGGGCGAGGCTTTCTTCCATGGCCTCGATCACGAGACCCGGGTCGATCATCTTTTCGCGCGCGACGGCCTCGGCCGTCTGCAACAGTTCCAACTGGTTTGCCGATGTGATGGCCATGGGTCTCAGTCCTCCGCCTTGGAAGCCCCTTCGGCGGGCTCTTCCACGATCTCGTCAAATTGGGTTTCGTCGATGATGCCGGCGGCCTTGCGGCTTTTGAGCATCTCCTTGATCAGGTCATCGGTCAGCACAAGTTTGGCATCCGACAGCCAGTCATAATGCAGCCCGATCGTGACCGGCTCGGCATCCTTGCCGTCGCCGTCGATATTGATGAGCACCTCGTCACCTTCGGTTCCGGCCAGCACGCCCTTGAAGCGGCGGCGGCCGTCGATCATGTCGGTCGTCTCGATCTTGGCCTCGTAGCCCTCGAACGCGTCAAAGTCCTTGAGCCGCGTCAGGGGACGGTCGATGCCCGGTGACGACACCTCGAGCGCGTAGGCGTCTTCCAGAGGGTCCTCGACATCCAGAACGGCGGAAATCGCGTTCGAAATCTCGGCGCATTCATCCACCTCGATCCCGCCCTCGGGCCGTTCGACCATGATCTGCAGCGTCTTGGTCTTGCCGCCGAGCAGACGAATGCGCACCACCTCGAACCCCATCCCCTCGATCACGGGCGTGAGGATTCGGCCATGCGGCGGTCGATCGCGGTTTTGGCAATCAGGTCGGTCATACCGTCCCTTGTCAGATTTCGAACACAAAAAAACGGGCGCGCGGCCCGTTGCTCTTTCCCGGTGGTGCTTTCCGATCGTAACCAGACCGCGCCGCTGATGTGGGCGATATAGGCGCAATCTCGGCGGGGCGCAAGGCCCATGAGATCGCGCCCATGGTTGGCGGGTCAGCCGCAGTAGATACGGCGGATCATGCCGCTTTCATCATATTGGAAATTGATGCGGTGGGGCAGGTAGTCCATCGTCACCGGCTGGCTGTTCGAAAAGATCCGCACCGGCCCGTCGAATGTCAGGGCCTCGGCCTCCTCATGGGGTTGACCGAGCAGATGCGCATATTGCGCGGCCCCGCATGTATCGGCGGCGGTGTCGCCACCACGTGCCGGATCGCCATTGGCAAAGGCGATGGTCGGCAACAGCGACGCCATCAGGATCGGCAACAGACGCATATCTCTTCCTTTCCGTTGATTCAAAAAACAGATTGGCACAAGCTTTCGTCAAAACAACCCTTGGGGAGGGACAAGACCATGCGCACACGTGCCGCCGTCGCAGTCGAAGCGGGCAAACCGCTGGAAATCATGGACGTCAATCTCGAGGGGCCCAAGACGGGCGAGGTGCTGGTCGAAATCAAGGCCACGGGCCTGTGCCACACCGATGATTTCACCCTGTCCGGTGCCGACCCCGAGGGGCTTTTCCCGGCGATCCTAGGCCATGAGGGGGCGGGCGTCGTGCTGGAGGTGGGCGAAGGCGTGACCAGCGTGGCGCCGGGCGATCATGTCATCCCCCTCTACACGCCCGAGTGCCGCGAATGCGAATACTGCCTGAACCCCAAGACCAACCTGTGCCAGGCGATCCGTTCCACCCAGGGTCAGGGCCTGATGCCGGACGGAACCAGCCGGTTCTCGATGCTCGATGGCACGCCGATCCTGCATTACATGGGCTGTTCGACCTTCGCGAACCACACGGTCCTGCCCGAGATTGCCGTGGCCAAGATCAACCCGGACGCGCCGTTCGACAAGGTGTGCTATATCGGCTGCGGCGTGACCACCGGGATCGGCGCGGTGATCAACACCGCCAAGGTCGAGATCGGCAGCCGCGCCATTGTCTTCGGGCTGGGCGGGATCGGGTTGAACGTGATCCAGGGTCTGCGCATGGCGGGGGCCGACCAGATCGTCGGTGTGGACATCAACGACGGCAAAAGCCAGATGGCGCGGCATTTCGGAATGACCGATTTCGTCAATCCGACCGATGTGCAGGGCGATCTGGTCGCGCATCTGGTCGAACTGACCAATGGCGGGGCCGATTACACCTTTGATGCCACCGGCAATGTGCAGGTGATGCGCGCGGCGCTGGAATCGGCGCACAAGGGCTGGGGTGAGTCGATCATCATCGGCGTGGCGCCGGCCGGCGCCGAGATCAGCACGCGCCCTTTCCAGTTGGTGACCGGACGCAGCTGGCGCGGAACGGCCTTTGGCGGGGCGCGCGGGCGCACCGACGTGCCGAAAATCGTCGATTGGTACATGGAGGGAAAGATCGAGATCGATCCGATGATCACCCACACCATGCCGCTGGAGGATATCAACAAGGGATTTGACCTGATGCATTCCGGAGAGTCGATTCGCTCCGTTGTGGTCTATTGACCTTTCCATTTCCCGGTTCGGCCATGCGCCGTGCCACAACAGGAGGATTTCGACATGAAAGCGAAACACGGCCTTGCACTTGGCCTGATGGCCCTCGGGCTGGCCGGCCCTGTCCACGCCGAAGGGTGGACCGTCACTGATTTCTCGTCTCTGCCTGATCGGGCGACGTGCATGAATTACGCCGAGACAACCGTGAATACCTATCGCAGCCGGTTCGGATCGGACGGGTTTACCGGACGCTCCGACTGGACGCTGGGGGGGGTACGATCTGCGCGGCGAGGTGATCGACGCCCTGTTCATTTGCGCCGATGAGTCCGGCCTCGTGGCGCCGTTCCTTGTCGTCTACAACGTCGATGACGACTCGAATGCACGCGAGATGATCGCGGATCGCCTGGGCGATATCTGGGACGAGGTCGTGGCCGGAAATGGTATTCCGGGCGGTATGGGCGGCGGCACCATCGGCGGCGGCGGCAGCAAGTAGCCCCTTGCCCGACGACACCCTGACAATCCGATGCGCGCCCTCGGACCTGTCCGAGGGCGACAAGGCCGCACTGGCAGACCTGCTGCTGCCCGTGTTCCGCGCCGGCGACACCTATACCGTCGATCCTGACATCGATGCGACCGGCGCGGTTGCGGTCTGGACCGCGCCCGGCAAAACCGTGTTTCTGGCAGAGGATGCACAGGCGCGGGTCCTGGGCACTTACTACATTCGCAGAAACCAGGATGGGGGCGGCGCGCATGTCTGCAACTGCGGCTATGTCACGTCACCTGCCGCGCAGGGCAAGGGCATTGCGCGGGCGATGCTGCATCATTCGATCGAGACGGCGCGCGCCATGGGCTATCGCGCCATGCAATACAATTTCGTGGTTTCGACGAACACACGGGCCATCGAGACCTGGGAAAAAGCCGGGTTTCAAACCGTCGGGCGATTGCCG
The DNA here is from genome assembly GCF_000590925.1 of Roseibacterium elongatum DSM 19469. Taxonomy (NCBI): domain Bacteria; kingdom Pseudomonadati; phylum Pseudomonadota; class Alphaproteobacteria; order Rhodobacterales; family Roseobacteraceae; genus Roseicyclus; species Roseicyclus elongatus. The sequence continues at coordinate 1,116,125 of NZ_CP004372.1, forward strand.
CAGGCCTTTCATCACCCGACGGCGGGGTATGTGGATGCCCTCGTCATGATGAAGGACCTGAGGGCCGAGGCCGGATGAGCGGCGCATGGGGTGGCTGGACCTTGGCCCCGGCACATGCGACCCATGGGCGTGAGGAGGCCAGACATGCCCAATGATACGCCGCTGCTTGCGGTCCTGATCGATGCCGACAACACCAGCCATAAACACGCCAAGGCGATCTTTGACGAGATTGCCGGGTTCGGCGAGGCCAGCGTCCGGCGCATTTACGGGGATTTCAGCTCGACCCACATGAAGGGCTGGTCGAACGTGCAGGCCGAGTTCGGGATCGTGCCGCACCACCAGCCCGCCAATACCGTGGGCAAGAACGCCAGCGACATCGCGTTGGTGATCGATGCAATGGATCTGATGCATTCCGGGCGCTTCGACGGGTTTGTCCTGGTCAGTTCGGACAGCGACTTTACCCGCCTGGCCAGCCGTATCCGCGAACAGGGGCTCGACGTGTACGGGATCGGCCAGAAGAAGACGCCCGAGGCGTTTCGCAAGACCTGCAAGCGGTTCATCTTCGTGGAAAACATCATCGGCTCGGACGAGGCCGGATCGCAGACTCAGGACAAGCCATCTGGCGACAAGCGCCCCATCGCCGAGGCGCGCGACCTGATCTATCGCGCGATGGAGGGGATCGGACAGGAGGATGACTGGTATTCCCTGGGCCAGTTGGGCCAGTACATGACCAGCGCCAATCCCGATTTCGACACCCGGACCTATGGAAAGCGCAAGTTGAGCGACCTTGTCCAGACGATCAGGACGCTCGAGGTCAAACGCGGTCAGGGCAACCAATTGCTGGTGCGCCGGATCGACTAATCCGGCATTTCGCCAAAGGCACCACCGGGGGTGCCCGGCGCCATCCGGATCAGGCGCGAATCCGCGACCGCGGCCTGACGATGGCGCACGGCCTTGCGATAGTCTGGATCGCGCAGCATCGAGACAAAGGCGTCGACGCTGGGGTATTCCGCGCTAAAGGCGAGATCCCAAAGGTCTTCTTCTGGGCCGATCAGCACAAGTTCCGGCCGCCCGGCTCAGACCTGGCGACCGCCGAGGCGCCGAAAGATCGGCGCACTTTCGAGGGCATAGGCGCGGTAGGCATCGGCCCCGGAACACGCGGTGCCGTCGTCTTACATGGCCTTCGGGTGAAATTTCAGCAGGTTCAGCATGTGAACCGGCCCGTCGCGCCGCATTTCACGGAACGCGGCAAAGCTATCGCGCGTCGGGTCGATATGGCCGTCCACGCTCAGGCCCTCCGATACCGGGCCAGAAAGGTCTCGCAGGCCTCGTTCGTGATCCGCTCGATATCGGCGTCATGCACTTCGGTTTGAATGCCGAAAACCTTCTTCAACATCAGGTCCGTGCGGCAAAGCTGTGCCAGTTGGTCGGCCGCCAGGTTGCTGTCCTCGATATCCAGCATGGCCTGTGCGGCGGGGCTTTCCAGAAACTGCGCGATCTTTCGGTTCCAGCGATGTGGGCCGCTTTCGTAGAAGGCGTGGCCAAGTTCGGGAAAGCGCTGGGCCTCGGCCACGCAGACGCGAAAGATATCCTGCCCGACATCCGAAAGGACAAAGCTGACCAGTGTCCGGCAGATCAGGCGCAGCGCGTCGGGCACCGGCATATCCGATCCGGCAATCACGAATTCGATTTCTGATTGCTGGTCGCACTCAGCTTGCAGCACGGCGATGAACAGGTGCTGCTTGTCGGGAAAGTAACTGTAGAGCGTCGCCTTGGATACGCCGGCATCGCGGGCGATTTCATCGACGCTTGCGCCCTCGAACCCCTCGCGCATGAACACCGCGCGGGCGCCTTCGAGCACCTGATCGAATTTTCGGCCCTTCTTGACCTGCCCTTCGACGTCCATTCCTGCGCGCTGCCCCCGCTCGGCCTTGTGCCGTTCCCCGGGCAAAGCGTAAACCAAGCGGTTCAGTTCAGGCAAGGCGGACGCAGTGATCGCGGCTCAGTCCTTGGGGGACGGTCGGGTCAACTCATCCAGTGGAACCGCGCCGCAGGTCACGGCCGACGATGCGGCTGATCCGTCAACCTGCGTGCATGGGGGCATGGGTGCCGGCAGGTCATGATCCAGTTGGGTTGCCGTGGCCTGCGTCGGCGCGGTGTTGGTGTCGGGCTGAAACAGGGGGCCGAAGAAATCGGGATCTGGCAGGATCGTTTGCGCCGGGGCCGAGACGGCGGCGAAACCGACAAGGATCGCAAATGCCAAAGTGGTGGGTTTGAACGGAAACATCGGCTTCTCCTTTCAAAATGAACCGAACGGTTCAGTACGCATCCGCAGAAATAAACCGAACGGTTCAGTTTGAAAACTGTCAGCCTGTCGCATCTCTGGACAGGGCGCGCGGCGTGGCGTAGCCCGGACGCATGGTCGAGATCTTTCTCAAGACATTGCCGTTCTTTGCGCTGATCGCATTGGGGTTTCAGGCCTGTCGTACCGGGTTCTTCACGGCCGAGGCCGCCGCCTACCTGACCAAATTCGTGTTCTACTTTGCGTTGTCGGCCATGCTGTTCCGCTTTGCCGCGAACCTGTCGCTGGCCGAGATTTTCGACTGGTGGTTCGTGGCGGCGTATCTTTGGGGATGTTTCGTCGTTTACCTACTGGCCACGGCGGTCGCGATGCTGCACCGCAGGCCAGTGGCCGAGGCCGCGGTCGAGGCACAATGCGCGGTGATCGGCAATACGGGCTTTCTCGGGGTGCCCATGCTGGTTGTGCTGTTGGGCGAGGCGGCGGCGGGCCCTGTCCTGATGGTTCTGACGCTGGATCTGGTTGTCTTCTCCAGCCTGATCGTGATCCTCGTCACCGGAAGTCGCGAAGGCCGCGTGCGTCTGTCGACCCTGAAAACGGTTGGTCTGGGCCTGCTGAAAAACCCGATGATCGTGTCGATCGTCCTTGGCCTTGCCTGGTCGTCGACGGGATGGGACGTGCCCGGCCCGATCAACGAGTTCCTTGCCATCCTGGGGGCAGCGGCCACACCGGGCGCCTTGTTCGCGATCGGGGCCTCCTTGGCGGGTAAATCGGCGGAACGCATGTCGGTGGCGGGGTGGCTGAGCTTTTGCAAGCTGGTGCTGCACCCGGCGGCGGTTGCCCTCGCGGCGCTGGTGCTGTTCCCGGTCGACATCTTCGACGCGGCCGTGATGATCGCGGCGGCGTCCCTGCCCGTTGCGGGCAATGTATATATCCTGGCGCAGCATTACGGTGTCGCGCCGCAGCGGGTTTCGACGGCGATCCTGGTGTCGACGGCCATTTCGATCCTGACCGTCTCGGTCATCATCGGCTGGGTGTCGCAAATGGCAGGCATCACCCTGGGCGGTTGAGCCGGGGCGCGGCGCGCGCTAGGCCTTGGCGCAGGCAACCCATGGAAGGAATGCGCCTGATGGAAACGGTTTCGGAAAATCGCTGTTTCGGTGGCACGCAAGGGGTCTATCGCCGGCCGTCGGACGCCACGGGCACCGACATGACCTTTGGCCTTTTTCTGCCGGCCGAGGCGCAGGACGGCCCGGTGCCGGTGTTGTGGTTCCTGTCCGGCCTGACCTGCACCCATGAAAACGCCATGACCAAGGCCGGCGCGCAGATGTGGGCGGCGGAACAGGGCATCGCGTTGGTCTTTCCCGACACCTCGCCACGGGGTGCGGGGGTGCCCGATGATGACGCCTACGACCTCGGGCAAGGCGCGGGGTTCTACGTCAACGCCACGCAAGACCCCTGGGCCGAGCATTTCCAGATGTGGGACTACATCACCGAGGAATTGCCCCGTGTCCTGTTCGAGCGTTTCGCGCTGGACGAGGCGCGGCAGGGCATCACCGGGCATTCCATGGGCGGGCATGGCGCACTGACCATCGCGATGAGCTTTCCGGACCGATTTGCCAGCGTCTCGGCCTTTGCCCCGATCTGCAATCCGATGGAGAGCGATTGGGGCCGCAAGCAGTTCACCGCCTACCTTGGAGAGAACACGGCCTTGTGGGAGGCCCATGACGCCACTGTGCTGATGCGCCAGCGGGGCTTTCCCGGCCCGGTTCTGATCGATACCGGCACGGCGGACCAGTTCGGCGACCTGCTCGGGACCGAGGCATTGGCCGAGGCCATGGCCACACGCAGGCAACACGCGACGTTGCGGCTGCAACCGGGGTACGATCACAGCTACTATTTCATCTCGACCTTCATCGAAGACCATGTCGCGTTTCATGCCGAGGCGCTTTATGGGGTCACGCAATGACCCCCGACGCGGTGATCTTCGATATCGGGAACGTCCTGATCGAATGGGCACCAGAACGCTATTACGACCGTGTTTATGGCGTCGACCGACGAAAGGCCCTGTTCGCCGAGGTCGATCTGGACGGAATGAACACAAGTGTCGATCTGGGCGCGCCGTTTCGCGACCTGGTCTATGAAACGGCCGAGGCGCATCCGACCTGGCGGGCCGAGATCCGCGACTGGCACGACAACTGGATCGAGCTTGCCAAGCCTGCGATCGAGCACTCGGTCACGCTGATGCGCCGCCTGCGCAGCAAGGGCGTTGCGGTGCATTGCCTGACGAATTTCGGGGTCGAAAGCTATGCCTATGCCCAGACACAGTACGATTTTCTCAACGAGTTCGACGTCGAGTTCGTCTCAGGCCGGCTAAAAGTGATCAAACCCGACCCGCGGATCTATGAAATCGTTGAGGAGGACCTGGGCGTCGCACCCGACGCGATCCTGTTTACCGATGACCGAGAGGACAACGTCGCCACCGCCCGGGCGCGCGGCTGGCAGGCACATCATTTCGATGGCCCATCGGGCTGGGCCGCGCGGCTGGTCGCTGCGGGACTGTTGACCGAGGAGGAGGCAAAGCCATGAGCATTGCGATGATCGGACCCGAGGCCGAAGAGAAACTCGACTGGATCGCCCTGACCAAGGCGATAGAGGCCGGGCATGTGCGACCCAGGGCCGAAATCGGCGATACGTTTCTTTACCGTGGCAATGACACGATGCTCAGCCGCGCGGCCTGGATCGACGGGTTGGGCAGTCTCGTCAAAACGGCGACGATCTTTCCCGGCAACCCGGCGCGCGGCAAACCGATGGTGAACGGGGGCGTGGCCCTTTACGATGACGAAACTGGTCAGCTGTCGGCCATCGTGGATTTTCACCTTGTGACCAAGTGGAAGACGGCGGGCGACAGCCTGCTGGCGGCGCGCAAGCTGGCGCGGCCGGATAGCGAAACGATCCTGATCGTCGGTGCGGGCACGGTGGGCCGATCCCTGCGCGAAGCCTATGGCGCCCTGTTTCCAAAAGCCTCGTTCATTGTCTGGAACCGTTCGCCCGAACCCGCGGCGCAACTGGCCGACCACTATGGGCATACCACCCCGATGACGGACCTCGCCGCTGCCGTGGCCGAAGCGGATATCATCACCTGCGCCACCATGGCCGACCGCCCCCTGATCGCAGGCGATTGGTTGAAACCGGGTCAGCATCTGGACCTGATCGGGGCTTATCGCCCGGACATGCGCGAGGCCGACGACAGGGCGCTGACGCGGTCGCGCATCTTTCTCGATAGTCGCGACACCGTTCTGGGTCATATCGGCGAGTTGAAGATCCCGTTGGAGGCCGGCGTGATCGCGGAATCGGACGTGGTGGCCGATTACTACGATTTTCCGGGCGGGGCCTTTGCACGGCGGTCCGCCGAAGACATCACCTTGTTCAAGAATGGCGGTGGCGCGCATCTGGACCTGATGGTGGCCCGTTACATCCTCGACGTGGTGCAGACCACCTGAGGGGTTTCACCTGCTTGCGCAGGCGACCCGTGCGAGGGGGTTTTACCCCCTCGCGCTCCCCCAGCATATTGGAAGGATAAAGATGCAGATCAGGCGGCGACGGTGGCGGCCGCTCGCTCCTTGAGCGGGGTTTCCCTGATCGGCAGGTGGACGATGGCACTGAGCGCGCCGACGGCGACGCCGACCCACCAGACGGCCGTGTAGTCGCCATAAAGATCGTACATCCAACCGCCCAGCCATACGCCGAGAAACCCGCCAAGCTGATGGCTGAAGAAAACGATCCCGTAAAGCGTACCCATGTAGCGCAGCCCGTAGATATAGGCGACAAGGCCCGAGGTCAGCGGCACGGTGGCCAGCCACAAGGCCCCCATGACGATGGAAAACACGATGACGGTGGCCGGCGTGATCGGCAGGAGAATGAAGATGCCCGCCGCGAACGTCCGCCCCACATAGATCAGCGTCAGGAGGTATTTGCGTGGAAAGCGGTTGCCCAGCCAGCCCGCGGTGATCGTGCCGACGATGTTTGCCAGACCGATCAAGGCAATCGCCAGCGCGCCGAGGCCCGATGTGGTGGTCACGCCCATCCCCGCCAGGATGCCGGTCGGATCGATTGGTCCGCATAGTTCGGTCACGAAGGCAGGAAAATGGGCGGTGATGAACGCGAGTTGATAACCGCAGGAAAAGAAGCCGACGAAGATCAACGTGAAGGACGGGTCCCGAAATGCCTTGCCCAGGATGTCGCCCATGCTCTCCTCGAGGTCGGCTTTCGAGGCGGTCTGGGGCGCGCGCAAGAGCGGCAGCGCCAGCAGGGACGCCAGGACCATGCCGGCAAAGATCAGAAAGACGGTCTGCCAGGGAAACAGGGTCAGCAGCCCTTCGGCCAGCGGCGCACCAACGATCTGGCCTGCGGACCCGGCGGCCGTGGCAATGCCAAGGGCGACCGAGCGATGTTCATCCGAGGCGGCGCGGCCCACGACGGCGAGGATCACGCCAAAGCCGGTGCCGGCGATGCCAAAGCCGACGAGGATTTCGAGCAATTGATGTTGCCCGGGCGTGACGGCCATGGACGAAAGCACAAGGCCCAGGGCATAGGTCAGCGCGCCGAGGATGATCGCGCGGCGATCACCGAAGCGTTCCGCGATCGCGCCGAAGATCGGTTGCCCGATGCCCCAGGCCAGGTTCTGGATTGCGATGGCGAGGCTGAATTCGGCCCTGAGCCAACCGAACTCGTCGGCGATGGGAATCTGGAAAACGCCGAAACTGGCCCGGATGGCAAAGCTGACCAGAATGATGATCGAGCCGCCGATCAGCACGGGTGTGACAAGCCGGGATTGGGTCATTGTTGCTGTCCTTGTTCGCGGTGCGCAGGATTGCGGCTGCCGGCACTCGGGTCAATGCGCAAACGGTGTTGGCCGCCATCAGTATCCGTGATGGCGGCGCTGGCGCCCGAGGCGTCGGCGCGCTAGGAACCGGGACATGGGACAACACCTGCAAGCGATCTACGACACCCGCGTGGCCGAGGGTTTGCTGCGCCCCGATCCGGCGCAGCGCGCGGCCCTGCTGCACCTGGAGTCCCTGCGCGGGCGGCTTGAGGCGCCGCAACGCAAGGGGTTGTTGTCGCGGTTCAAGCGGTCCGAGCCTGTGGGCAAGCAGGGGCTTTACCTCTGGGGCGGGGTCGGGCGCGGCAAGTCGATGTTGATGGATCTGTTCCACACCCATGTCGGCATAAAGGAGCGTCGGCGCGTTCATTTCCATGCCTTCATGCAAGAGGTGCAGGCGGCGCTGCACGAGGCGCGCAAGACCGATGTGGACGACGCGATCAAGCCGGTGGCCGCGGCAATCGCCAGGAACACGCGGCTGTTGTGCTTTGACGAAATGCAGATCACCGACATCGCCGATGCCATGATCGTTGGGCGCCTGTTTCAACAGCTGTTCGAAGCGGGTGTCATGGTTGTGACGACCTCGAACAGGCATCCGAGCGACCTTTACAAGGATGGATTGAACCGGCAGCTGTTCCTCCCGTTCATCGATCTTTTGCAAGATCGGCTCGAGGTCGAGCAGTTGGAGGCGATGGCCGATTACCGCCAGGATCGTCTTGCCGGAGAGCCGGTCTATTTCTGCCCGCTCGGGGCCGAGGCGACGAAAACCATAGATGCGATCTGGCGCGACCTGACCGGTGGCCACGAGGAAGAGCTGTGTCTCAAGGTCAAGGCGCGCGAGGTGCGTTTGCCGCGGTTCTGGGCAGGGATGGCGCGGGCGTCGTTCTGGGACCTGTGCGGCCAGCCCTTGGGGCCCGGCGATTATCTGGCGCTGGTGGGCGCCGTCGAGTTGTTGGTGCTCGAGGGTATCCCGCGACTGGACGCCAGCAAGTTCAACGAGGCCAAACGCTTCGTCACCTTGGTCGATGCGCTGTACGAGGGCCAGGTGCGTCTGATTGCGACCGCCGAGGACGAGCCGGAACGTCTCTATCTCGAAGGCGCCGGCAGTTTCGAATTCGAACGCACCGCCAGCCGCCTGCGCGAGATGCAGGGGGCCGATTGGGGCGCCAATCGTGAAACGCTCTGAAATCCCTGCCGTTGCGCCCGCTTTCTTGCGCAGGCGCGGTTGACCGGACTTGACCGCTTGTTACCCTCTCGACAGCTGAGTTGAGGAGGCTCCCCATGCGAGAAGGATCCCTGCGCATCCATGCCGTTCTGTTGGCCATTCCCCTGGTTCTGATCGCGGCGCAGGCCGGGGCGCATACGGGCGAGGGCATCAACACCGGATTCGCCAGTGGCTTCTGGCATCCGATCCTGGGTTGGGATCACGTGGTTGCGATGGTGGCCGTTGGGCTGTGGGGTGCATTCCTCGGGGCGCCGGCGATCTGGATTCTGCCCGTGGTCTTTCCGCTGGTCATGGCCCTGGGCGGGGCCTTTGGGGTTGCTGGCGTTCCGCTTCCTGCTGTCGAAGCGGGTATTGCCCTGTCCGGTGTCGTCCTTGGCCTGCTGATCGCCTTTGCCGTCCGCGCGCCGATCTGGGTGGCCGCCGTGATCGTGGGCGTGTTCGCCATTTTCCATGGCCACGCGCACGGCACCGAGTTGCCGCAAGCCTTCAGCCCCTATGGCTATGCGGTGGGCTTTGTGGTGGGCACCGGGCTACTACATATGGTTGGCATCGGGTTCGGGTTTCTCACGGCCTCGCAGGCGGGCAGGATCGCGGTGCGCGGCGCGGGTGGGGTGATCGCCCTGGTCGGCGCGGCCTTCTTGTTTGGTCTGGCCTGAGGAAAACCTTTTGAAACGGACCGCGATGGCGGCTGCCGCGATGCTGTGTGCCGGGCCGGTCGGCGCGCATAGCTTCGACACAGGGGCCGACGCCTACAACCAGCTTGTCGAGGGAACCGCCGTGGTCCTGACCGACCCTGGCCTGGTAATACCGATCTTTGCCCTCGGGGTTCTGCTGAGCCTTTGGCGGCCCGAGGGGTTGCCGCAGGTGTGGCCCGTCTACCTGTTGGCGCAGGTGTCAGGCGTGGTGACGGCCGCGTTCGTCGGTGCGTGGATCACGACGGTGTTCGTCGGTTTGGGGATTGTCACGGCGGTGGCGGCTGCCCTGTTGCCGCGTCCGACCACGGCAATTGCCATGATGCTGGCGGCGGTCACGGGCCTCGGGGCGCTTGCCGTCGGGCTGGAAGGCCATGGGTTGTTCGAGTTGTCCGTGTTCATTCACCTGGGCCTGATTTTGGGCGTCAATATCGCCGTGGCCTTGCCAGCGGGCGCGGCACGCGTGGCGTTGGACAAGGTGCAGGCCCCTTGGATGCGGATCGGCTGGCGCGTCGTTGCATCCTGGCTTGGGGCCATCCTGGTGCTCTATCTCGCCGTCGACCTGACCGGCGGTCTCAGCTGAGGGGGACGACCGACTGACAGGACATCTCTGTGCCCATGCCAAAAACGGGCAAGGGGGTGTCGGGGTCGATGGAACTGGCCGCGATCCAGACATTGTCGATGCAGACATCCTGCGCCCAGTTGCCCCCGTTGAAGCCGAAGCCGCCAATGCCGCAATCGTTCACTTCGCCATTGGCGTTCCAGGCCTGGTAACTCTGTTCCAGGAAATGGCCGCCCATCGGGAATTCCAGGTTCGTCGTATCGAAAAACAGGGTCCAGGTCGTTTCCGTCGTGCGTTGCCGCATGTTCCATGACCCGATCGGAACGCCATCATGGTAGCCTTGGATAAAGAAGGCGGTAACATCCTGTTCCGTGATGATGCCGGTGTTCAGCAGGCGCTGCGGCACCTCGATGATTCCCTCCATCGTATAACCCGCGTTGCCGATCCAGCAGAACTGGAACCGGGCTGCGTGGGCAGGAAGGGCAGCCAAGGCAAGCGCGATGGCGGTCAGGATCGTTCGGCGCATGACCCAGAGTGTGGACTGCCGTCCCCCTGGGTCAAGGGCATGTTTACCCGTTCGCTTTCAACACATCGCCAGCCAGGTAGAGCGAGCCACAGATCAGCACGCGCGCCCCGGGGTCTGTTGCCGTGATATCCGCCAAGGCCGACTTGACCGAGGCGGCCTCGACCGCGTCGAGGCCGGCCATCCGGGCAGCGTTGGTGGTGTCAGCGGCAGAGAGGGTCGCAGGCGCGTCGGGGATCGGCACGGCATGCAGGCGTGTCACCAGCCCGGCGAAATGCCCAAGATACCCTGCCGGGTCCTTGGTGTTGAGCATACCACAGATCAGATAAGTGGGCCGCTGTGGCAGCGTCCGCAGATAGGCGGCGATGGCGTGGCCCGCATGGGGGTTATGGCCGCCGTCCAGCCAGAGCTCCGCGCGCGGGGCAGCCGCGACAAGGGGACCGTGACGCAATCGCTGCATCCGGGCCGGCCATGTCACGTCGCGCATCGCGGCCTCGCACGCGTCATCCTTCAGGCCGAGGCTGCGCAGCGCGGCCAAGGCCATGCCTGCGTTCTCGACCTGATGCGCACCGGGCAGGGCGGGCAGGGGCAGGTCCAGCAGGCCGGTTTCATCCTGAAAAATCAGCCGCTCGCGTTCTTCCCAGACATGCCAGTGTTGGCCATGGGCCAGGATCGGCGCGCCAAGGCGTGCGGCGCGTTCCTCGATCACCTCCAATGCCGCGTCCTGCTGTCGCCCGACGATGCAGGGCACCCCGCGCTTGATGATCCCGGCCTTTTCCCCGGCGATTGCGGCCAGCGTGTCGCCAAGGAATTGCTGGTGGTCCATATCGACCGTCGTTATGACCGTCAGGCGCGGGGTTTCGATCACGTTGGTTGCATCCAGACGCCCGCCAAGGCCCACCTCCAGCAGGGTGAAATCGGCGGGCGTGCGGGCGAAAGCGAGGAGCGCAGCGGCCGTCGTGATCTCGAAATAGGTGATCGGATCGGGGCCGTTGGCCGCGAGGCATTCATCGAGGATCGCGGACAATGCGTCCTCGTCGATCAATTCACCGGCAAGCCGGATACGTTCGTGAAACCGGGCAAGGTGGGGCGAGGTGTAGGCATGCACCGATGCGCCGGCCCCTTCGAGGCCCGCGCGGATCATCGCCTGCGTCGACCCTTTGCCGTGGTTCCGGCAATATGGATCACAGGGGGCAGCGCGCGTTCGGGGTGCTCGAGCGCCCCGAGGATGCGCCACATCCGATCCAGGGTAAGATCGATCACCTTGGGGTGGAGCGACATCATCCGGTCGAGGAGAATGTCGGATGTCACGGCACTCACGTTGGGTGGTCGCCGTCCTGTGCCGGCGCAGCGGCCGGGCTGGGCGTGTCCTGCGCCTCTTGCGGCGGGGCGGGCAGATCGCCGGCGATGGCCGGCGGCAGGCCCAACAGCATCCGCGTGATGGTGATCAGTTCTTCGCGCATCTCGCTGCGTGGCGTCACGCGGTCGAGCATGCCGTGATCCAGCAGGTATTCGGCGCGCTGGAACCCATCGGGCAGTTTCTCGCGGATGGTCTGTTCGATCACGCGCGGCCCGGCGAAACAGATCAACGCATTGGGTTCCGCGATATGCACATCGCCGAGCATCGCGTAGCTGGCCGTCACCCCGCCCGTCGTGGGATGCGTGAGCACCACGATATAGGGAAGGTTCGCCTCCTTCAGGATCTGCACGGCCACCGTGGTGCGCGGCATCTGCATCAGCGACAGGATACCTTCCTGCATGCGGGCGCCACCGGCGGCGGAAAACAGGATAAGGGGGCGCTTCAGGGCCACGGCGCGTTCGGCGGCGGCGATGATCGCATTGCCCACATACATCCCCATCGACCCGCCCATGAAGCTGAAATCCTGCGCGGCGGCCACGATGGGCGTGCGCCCGATCTCGCCCTCGGCGACCAGCATGGCCTCGGCCTCGGTGGTCTGCTTCTGGGCGGCCTTCAACCGGTCGGGATAGCGTTTCTGATCGCGGAATTTCAGCGGGTCCTCGATGGGTTTGGGAACCTCGACCTCGGTGAAGATGCCATTGTCGAACAGGGCGGTGAACCGGTCACGCGGCACCAGAGCCATGTGATGACCGCAGTTGGTGCAGACATTCAGGTTGTCGCTCAACTCGCGGTGAAACAGCATCGTGCCGCACTCATCGCATTTGGACCAAAGGTTCTCGGGCATCTCGCGGCGCGAGAAGATCGAGTTGATCCGGGGGCGGACGTAGTTTGTGATCCAGTTCATGCGCGATCTCACGACGGGTCGGACAGGTTGCGACCGAAATAGGCCCCGCCGTGGGGAAATGCAATCACGCGGCGCGGCGCATCACCGCCACGCGGATCGCCAGCCAGATCGCCACCGTGACGGCGATATCCAGCAGGATCAGCGGCTGCATCGCAGGCGCGGACGGATCGACCGGCATGGTGTAGAGCGCAAGGCCCGACAGCGGCCCGTCGCTGCCGACCACCAGGATGGCGGCGCAGTTATTCGCGAAATGCAGGCCCCATGCGGCCCCGATATTGCCGGTAAGCGCGGTGAGGTCGGCGGCCAGCAGGGCAAAGACCCCGGTTGCAAGAACGATGTACCACGTGTTGTCGCCCATCAGATCGGGTTGGTAGTGCGCCAAAGCGAACAGAACCGAGGGCAGCAGCATCCAGACGAGGGGCGACCTGAACCGCGCGGCCAGTTGCTGCTGGATGTAGCCGCGGAAAAGAACCTCTTCGGCGCCGGTCTGCACCAGCACCCCAACCAGCGCGAGGGGCAGGAAACTGGCCCAAAGCGACAGTTCGAGATTGGGTTGCAGGGCGGCCTCTTCGGGGGTGGGGATCAACAGGGTGACACCGTAGACCGCGACGCAGATGCCCGCCGCGATGGCAAAGTGCCGTCCGAGACGCGGCAGCGACCCGCCGAAAAGCGATTGTGCCGAGCGTTTGTGCATCAGCCTGGCCGCGGCCATCGGACCAAGGGCCATGCCGATGAACGTCGCCAGCAAGAGCAATGTCGCGGTCGGGCCCGTGGCCTCGGTCATCGAGGCCATCCACCATTGCGCCCCGTCGGGGCCGCTGGTTACCAGCAGGACCCCGAAAATGACGAAGATGCCGGCGAAATAGACCACGGCTGCCAGCGCTAGGCCGACAACCAGTCGCCATACCTGAGGATGCGCACGTGCGGGCGCCACGAATGCCGCGTGGGCTGTATACTGCATCGGCCTGCCTGCCTTTTTGTTTGGTGCAGGTTACCGCGCATTGCCGGGCGCGGCAATCATGCCCGCAGTGCTGGGGCCCAACGATCTTGTGTCAAGCAGGGCCGGGGTCTATTCGAGTGCAAAGCCCGGCCAAATCCGCGTCGGGCCGCACGCTAGATATCGGAAGGGAGCCAGCGATGTTGAAGGGCAAGGTGGACAAGTCGAAATTGCCAAGCCGCCACGTGACGGAAGGCCCGTCGCGCGCGCCGCACCGGTCGTATTTCTACGCCATGGGGATCTCGGACGAGGAAATCCACCAGCCATTCGTCGGCGTGGCGACCTGCTGGAACGAGGCCGCGCCCTGCAACATCGCCCTGAACCGTCAGGCGCAATCGGTCAAGATGGGTGTCAAGCATGCCAACGGCACCCCGCGCGAGTTCACCACCATCACCGTGACCGACGGCATCGCCATGGGGCACGAGGGGATGCGCTCGTCGCTGGCCAGCCGCGACGCGATCACCGACACGGTCGAACTGACCATGCGTGGCCATTGCTACGATGCGCTGGTCGGCCTTGCCGGGTGTGACAAGTCGCTGCCCGGCATGATATGGCGATGGTGCGGCTGAATGTGCCCTCGGTCTTCATCTATGGCGGGTCGATCCTGCCGGGGCGTCTGGACGGCAAGGACATCACCGTGCAGGACGTGTTCGAGGCCGTGGGCCAGCATCAGGCCGGCAACATGTCCGACGAAATGCTGGCCGTGATCGAACGCGTGGCTTGCCCCAGTGCGGGCGCCTGCGGGGGCCAGTTCACCGCCAACACCATGGCCTGTGTGTCCGAGGCGATCGGCCTTGCCTTGCCCAACTCCTCCGGGGCGCCCGCCCCGTACGAGAGCCGCGACCAGTACGGCGTGGCCTCGGGCGAGGCGGTGATGAACCTGCTCGAAAAAGGCATTCGCGCCCGCGATATCGTGACGCGCAAGTCGCTGGAAAATGCCGCACGCGTCGTGGCCTGCACGGGTGGGTCGACCAATGCCGGCCTGCACCTGCCCGCGATCGCGCATGAGGCCGGGATCGATTTCGACCTGTTCGACGTGTGCGACATCTTCAAGGATACGCCCTATTTCGTCGACATGAAGCCGGGCGGCCAATTTGTCGCCAAGGACCTCTACGAGGCCGGCGGCGTGCCCGTCGTGATGAAGGAATTGCGCAAGATCGGCATGATCCATGAAGACTGCGTCACGGCCACCGGGCGCAGCATGGGGGAAGAGTTGGACCTGATCGAGCGCGAGGCGGATGGTCGCGTGATCTACCCTGCGGCCACGCCGATCACGCCGACCGGTGGTGTCGTGGGCCTCAAGGGCAACCTCGCCCCCGAGGGCGCCATCGTGAAGGTCGCGGGCATGGCAAGCGAGAACCAGGTCTTTACCGGCCCGGCGCGTGTTTTCGAATGCGAGGAAGACGCGTTCGAGGCCGTGAAGGCCCGCAAATACGAGGAAGGCGAGGTGATCGTCATCCGCAACGAAGGCCCCAAGGGCGGCCCCGGCATGCGTGAGATGCTGGCGACGACGGCCGCTTTGTCGGGTCAGGGCATGGGCAAGAAGGTGGCCCTGATCACCGATGGCCGTTTCTCGGGGGCGACGCGTGGGTTCTGTGTTGGCCATGTCGGCCCCGAGGCCGCCGTGGGTGGCCCCATCGGTTTGCTCAGGGATGGCGACATGATCACCATTGACGCCATCAAGGGCGAACTGTCCGTCGATGTGACCGAGGAGGAGCTGGAAAAACGCCGCGGCGACTGGTCCGGCCCGCGCGACACCATCTACGCAACCGGGGTGCTGTGGAAATACGCCCAGCTCGTCGGCAATGCCCGCTTTGGCGCCGTCACCCAC
This sequence comes from Roseibacterium elongatum DSM 19469, assembly GCF_000590925.1. Classification (NCBI taxonomy): domain Bacteria; kingdom Pseudomonadati; phylum Pseudomonadota; class Alphaproteobacteria; order Rhodobacterales; family Roseobacteraceae; genus Roseicyclus; species Roseicyclus elongatus. The sequence goes on from NZ_CP004372.1 coordinate 1,131,400, forward strand.
CCCGGTGGCAAAGAGGAGAAGCATGTCTACGCCGACATCTGACCTGCGTTGGGCGAAAGGGGCGCTGGGCGGTCTCATCTGCCTGGCGCTAACAGGATGCGGCACGGGGTTCGGCGCGGGGGCGTCGGCCCCAAGGCAGGCGGTGGTGACACAATCCGCCGTTGTCGTCACCGGACCCGAGGGGTACTGCGTCGATGAGACCGCCACGCGCGACGATGGGGCGACGGCATTTGTCCTGCTGGGAAACTGCGCCGCGATTTCCAATTCGCGTCGGGCGGATCAACCCTCGGTGCCCGCTGTCCTGACAGCGGCGATCTCCGCCCCCTCCGATTCCGGCTCGATCGCGGACAGCCTGCCCGATCTGGATGCGTTCTTCCGCACGGACCAGGGCCGGACCCTGCTCAGCCGTACCGAGGAGGCGGCTACCGTTTCGGTGCTGGATACCCGCACCGAGGGCGCGATGTTCCTGCTGCATGCAAGCGACATCAGCGCCGGCCCGGTCGAGGGCGTGCAAGACGACTACTGGCGTGCCTATCTGGACCTCGGGCCGCGCATCGCGACGCTGTCCGTTCTGGCCCTCGAGGATCGTGACGTCAGCGAGGCGGAAAGCCTTGCCACCCTGCGGGCCTTTGCGGGCGCGGTGCAGTCGGCCAATTTCGGGCAGGGCGATCTCGCCCCCGTCGTCGCGCCTGTTGCGCCCGTTACGCCGGCCGCACCCCCGCCGCCGCGCGGCGGTTTGTTCGAAATCGGGCTGTTCCGGCGGATATTCGAGTGAGCCCGCGTCAGATTTTCTGTTAAGATATGGAAAGTTTGGGCATTTCGGGTTTCTTTAGTGATTGGGGGCATAGGGATCATGGGTGAAGAGAAGGCGGGATTGTTCGGTCGGTTTCGGCCTGCTGATCCGTTGACACGGTGGCAGCGGGCGATGGCCGCGCCCTCGGCTTTGTCCACCTCGGCCTTGAGCGAGATGAATTCATCCATGCGCGCAATGCGCGATCGTCTGGACACCCTTGCGGCAAAGGCGCGGACCGAGTTGTTGTCGCGGGTCAGCCCCGACGATGTGCCCGGCGGGCCCGAGCAGTGCGACTGGGCCATGCGCCCCGCGCCGTGGCGCGTCGAGATGCGTCCGCGTGGTCTTGTCTCGGTCGCCTCGCCGATGGAACTGCCCGGTGCGGTCAAGCTGTTTCATGATGCCGCCCATGCCGATCTGAGCATTCGGCAGGATCGCGTTCCGCATTGGATCGAAGGCGCGCTTTTCGGTCTGGTGCTCGAGGTCTATCAGTTCGACGGATCGTTCGTGTCGCTGGTGCAGGATTTGCCGCAGGCCGCCATCGACGGTTTGACACTGGCCCATGTCATCACCGTCGATATCCGGGTCGAGCGCGAGCATCCGGTCGAGGTCTATGCCCGCCTGAACATCCAGCATGGCCCAAATACCGAAACGATGGTGCGCCAACTCGATATCCGTGATGGCGCCGGACGGGCCGAGTTCGACCTTGCCTATTCCAAGGTGAATGAAAAACGGATCGAGAAGGCTTGGCTGGATCTCATTATCGAAGGGCCGGAAATGACGCGCATCGCCCTGTGGGACATGACCGTGTCCCGCGCGCCGCGCGCGGATCTGTAACCGGTGATGCAAGGGTAGGGTGCGATGAGCGGACTGGAAACACTTACGCAAACCGGATTGCAGGCCGGCCAGTACCAGGCGGTCTTCGAGGGTCCGCCCGAGACGGGGCTCGAGGCGGTGCATCATGGCAAGGTCATTGCCGTCGCCCGCATGGTCGGCATCCCAGACCAACCCGGCGCCGTTCGGGTGAGCGTTGATCTGCCGGCCGAGGTTTTGTCGAGCGGCGTGCAGGTCATCGCGATGCGCAGCACGACGACAGGCGAGATCCTGGACCGCATCACGTTCATGGCGGGCGACGCCCTGGATGACGACCTGCGCGGTGAGATCGCCTTGCTGCGGGATGAACTGGAAATCCTGAAGGCAGCATTTCGCCGTTATGTCGCCGCAGGGGCATAGCCGCAAGGGGACAATGCCGAACTGACGATGGTTGTAGGGGGCGCGCATGCCGGGACGGGATCATCAGGACAACGACCCTGACCGCCGTCACCCGCGCGACAGCACCGAGGTTGTCGCACCCTTTGCGCGAGTTCGTGTCGTCGTGGCGCTTGTCTGCATCCTGATCGGGCTCGGCGTTCTGGCGTGGCGCATGATGTCCTGACGTCGCGCAGCCGCCATGACGCGGCGTAGGGGGTGACAGAGCGCTGCGCGCGCGCTTACCTGCGCGGCGGGAGGAACCGCCGATGGCCGATACGCTTTATCCACACATGCTCGCCCCCCTCGACCTTGGGTTTGTGACCCTCAGGAACCGAGTGCTCATGGGGTCCATGCACACGGGTTTGGAAGAAACGAGGGATTGGCCGCGCGTGGCGGCGTTTTTTGCCGAGCGGGCCCGTGGCGGCGCCGCCTTGATCGTGACCGGTGGTATGGCCCCGAACAAGGAAGGCGGCGTTTTTCCGGGGGCCGCGGGTTTGTTCGGCGATCAGGACATCGCAAACCATCGCCTCGTGACCGATGCCGTCCACGAGGCCGGCGGCCTGATCGCGATGCAGATTCTGCATGCGGGGCGCTATGCCTATTCGCCCGATTGCGTGGGCCCCAGCGCGATCAAATCGCCGATCTCGCCCTTCCCGCCCAAGGAACTCGACGAAGACGGAATCGAGAAACAGATCGCCGATATCGTCACGGCCGCCGTCCGCGCCCGCGAGGCCGGCTATGACGGGGTCGAGATCATGGGCTCCGAGGGGTATTTCCTGAACCAGTTCCTCGTCACCCATACCAACAAGCGCACCGACCGTTGGGGCGGCTCTTACGAGAACCGCATGCGCCTGCCGGTCGAGGTGGTGCGCCGCGCGCGCGAGGCCGTGGGGCCGGAATTCATCATCATCTATCGCCTGTCGATGATAGACCTTGTCCCCGGCGGCTCTACCCATGACGAGGTGGTGCAACTGGCCAAAGCCGTTGAAGTCGCTGGCGCCACGATCCTGAACACCGGCATCGGCTGGCACGAGGCGCGTATCCCCACCATTGCCACCAGCGTCCCGCGCAAGGGGTTTGCCTGGGTCACCAGGAAACTGATGGGCAAGGTGGGTATTCCGATCATCACCTCGAACCGCATCAACATGCCCGACGTCGCCGAAGAGGTTCTGGCCGAGGGCTGCGCCGACATGGTGTCGATGGCGCGCCCGTTTCTGGCGGACGCCGATTTCGTGGCCAAGGCCGCGGCAGGCCGCGCGGACGAGATCGCACCCTGCATCGCCTGCAACCAGGCCTGTCTCGACCATACGTTCTCGGGCAAGCTGACATCGTGCCTCGTCAACCCGCGGGCGTGCCACGAAACCGAACTGCGCCTTGATCCCACCGATACGCCCAAGCGCATTGCCATCGTTGGGGCCGGTGCGGCCGGGGTGGCCGCGGCCCTGACGGCCGCCGAGCGCGGGCACAAGGTGACCCTGTTCGACAAGGCCGATCGTGTCGGCGGGCAACTGAACATGGCCCGCGAAATCCCCGGCAAGGAAGAATTTCACGGGCTGGTGCACTGGTTCGAAACCATGATCGACCGGCGCGGTGTCGATCTGCGTCTGTCGACAGCGCCTGCAGTGGCTGACCTTGCTGATTTCGACGAGGTGATCGTGGCAACCGGCGTCAACCCGCGCGATCCCGGTATCGCAGGTCAGGACGGGCCGAATGTTGTGTCCTATATCGACGTTCTGGCCGGCAAGGCCCCGGTCGGACGGCGGGTGGCCATCATCGGGGCGGGTGGCATCGGCTTCGATGTGGCCGAATACCTTGTGGAGGGCGACGAAAGCCCGACCGAACACCCAGACCTTTGGCGCAAGGAATGGGGTGTGGCCGACCCGGAGACCCATCGCGGCGGATTGGCCCCCGAAGGCCCACAACCCGCCCCGCCAGCCCGTGATGTGGTGCTGTTGCAGCGCAAACCGGAAAAGCCCGGAAAGCGGTTGGGAAAGACGACAGGCTGGATCCATCGCGCCAGCCTCAAGATGAAGAACGTCAAGATGCTGTCGGGCGTGAATTACGAAAGGATCGATGCGGACGGCCTTCACATCAGCTTTGGCGGCGATCATGCCGATCCGACGCTGATCGAGGTCGACACGATTGTCTTATGTGCGGGGCAGGTCGTCGAACGCAGCCTTGCCGACGCGCTCGGGGCCGCTGGCATCGCTTGTCACGTCATCGGCGGCGCGGATGTCGCGGCCGAACTGGATGCCAAACGCGCCATCGACCAAGGCACACGCTTGGCCGCCGCATTGTAGGCGCAGATCCGGGCCGAAGGGGCCGTGCTTTTTCCGGGTGTGATCCCTTTGCTGCATGTCTTCACCGCTTTTGCGACACAGATGGCTGTGTGCAGGCGCCGGCGTGAGCATTACTGGAAAAGCAAGCCATCCAAACGAGGATAGCGCCATCCCGAACACCGGGGCGCAACGAGCAGGTTTCAGATGGGCTACAATATCGAGGACGTGGGCGTCGGGTCGACCGGCGGACCGGACCAGTTCACATTCATTCCCGATCGCACGCTTAGTGGTGCGACGACCGTGTCGGGTGATGTCGACGTGGTCAGCCTGGTGTCCGGGGCGTCAATGGGCGAGGCGGACACCCAAAGTTTCTCGCGGCTGTCCGACCCAAGCCTTGGCACACTGTCCTTCGATGAGACGACCGGCGAGTTCACGTTCGAGGTCCATTGGCCCGCCGTTTCTGCAACCGGTAAGAACCAAGTCATCACCTTCACCGTGACCGGCACGAGATCATGCTGGCAGGGGGCCTGCCGACGGAAAGCTTCTTTCCGGGCGCATATTCGTTGTCTGCCATGGATCAGGCGGTGCGCAGCGAGCTGTTGCGCCTGTTTCCCGACCTTGCCGTCGATGGCCAGTATGGACAATCGGCGCGCCCGTCCCTGCACCCATGGGAGGGGAGATTGCTGTGCAGTGCCTGGGGGCAGGCCGCATGAGGGCGCTTGCAGACAGCACCGGTCGCCGCCTGCCGCCGCTGGAGACGCCGAGCGCCGATGCCCTGAGGGTAAATGGCGATCTGTCATTCCTGGCCTTTCGCAGCCCGCGCCACCAGCAGATGCAGCTTGCCGTCTTGCGGCGCTATATCGAGCCGCCGGTCATGCTCGGGCAATTCCGCATCTTTCGCATCGACGAGGTTCCGCGTGCCGCCGTGACAGGGGGGTTTCTGTCGGAAACGGCGGAACGCAAACTGATCGCCGGCGATGCCCTCGATCCCGAGGATTGGCGTGCAGGCGACCGGATGTGGATCATCGACCTGATGGCCCCCTACAAGGGACTGACCCGCGGGATCGTGCGGTGGCTTATGGTGCCGGGCAACCTGACGCGCGACTCATTCCGCTTTCGCCACGTTGATGGGTGAAACACAACCCGGCGGATTGTCGAAATCGACTTCAAATCGCCGCGCCTTGCGCGCGTCCATGACGAAAGCCACCATCTAAGCCGGATCGGATGACGGCGCCGTGCCCGTTGGCGCAAGCAGCCCCCGCGTCAGCGGGCAAGGGATTCCGTCGAAGAACCGATCAAGGATCTTCTGAAAGATCGGCTCGGCGTTCTCGACGCTGGCAAACAGGGTCGCCGATGAGCGCAACTTCATCGCATCGACGGTGCCCAGGATCTGTGTGGCATCGGCCGTGTCGGCACACAGTATAGCGCGCGCAGCGGCGACCAGGCGCGGCCCGAGAACTGGATGTGCCAGATAGGCGCGCGCCTCATCCAGATCGCGGATCGCGTAGCGTTGCGCCATCTCGGATCGACCGAGCCCCGCGAGTTGCGGAAAGACGAACCACATCCAATGGGTTCGCTTTCGCCCCGCACGAAGCTCGGCCAAGGCGGTGTCGTGACTCTCGTCCTGCGCCGCGATGAAGCGCGACAGGCTCACCCCTTGAGGCGACGATTTCGTGCGGCCAATAGCTTGAGGCGCAGCGCGTTGAGCTGGATGAAACCTTGCGCGTCCTTCTGGTCGTAGGCTCCTGCATCCTCTTCGAAGGTGACATGCGCCTCGGAATACAGGCTGTGATCGGACCAGCGCGCGACGGTGCGGGCCGAACCCTTGAACAGCATCAGCTTGACGGTGCCGGTGACATGTTCCTGGCTCTTGTCGATCAGGGCCTGCAGCATCTCGCGCTCGGGGCTGAACCAGAAGCCGTTGTAGATCAGTTCGGCATAGCGCGGCATGATCGAGTCCTTCAGGTGGCCCGCGCCGCTATCGAGCGTGATCTGCTCGATCCCGCGATGCGCCTCGAGCAGGATGTCGCCGCCCGGTGTCTCGTAGATCCCGCGCGATTTCATGCCGACGAAACGGTTCTCGACGAAATCCAGCCGCCCGATCCCGTGCTTTTTGCCATAGGCATTCAGCGTCGTCAGGATGGTGGCGGGCGACATCGCCTCGCCATTGATCGCGACCGCGTCGCCCTTTTCAAACGTGATGTCGATGTATTCGGGCGTGTCCGGGGCGGTCAGCGGGTCGTCCGTGCGCTGGTAGACGTAATCGGGCGCCATCTCGGCGGGGTCTTCCAGAACCTTGCCCTCGGACGAGGTGTGCAGCAGGTTCGCATCGACCGAGAAGGGCGCCTCGCCGCGCTTGTCCTTGGCGATCGGGATCTGGTTCTTTTCGGCAAAATCGATCAGGCGCGTGCGGCTGGTCAGGTCCCATTCCCGCCAGGGCGCGATCACCTTGATCTCGGGGTTCAGCGCATAGGCCGCCAGTTCAAAGCGGACTTGGTCATTGCCCTTTCCCGTCGCGCCATGGCTGATGGCGTCGGCGCCGGTTTCCTCGGCAATCTCGACCAGACGTTTCGAGATCAGCGGCCGCGCGATCGACGTCCCCAGCAGGTACAGCCCTTCGTAGACCGCGTTGGCGCGGAACATCGGAAAGACGAAATCGCGCACGAATTCCTCGCGCAGATCCTCGATGTAGATCTCGCTGACGCCCAACATCTCGGCCTTCTTGCGCGCCGGTTCCAACTCCTCCCCCTGGCCAAGGTCGGCGGTGAAAGTCACCACCTCGCAGCCATACTCGGTTTGCAGCCATTTCAGGATGATCGAGGTGTCGAGACCGCCGGAATAGGCAAGCACGACCTTCTTGGGTGCGGACATGGGGCAGGCTCCGTCAGGCTTTTTCATTGACCGACGGGGCGATAGCGGGTTTTCAAGGGCGGGGCAAGGTGAGCGGAGTGCAAGATGGATTATGGATATCAGTTGTTGCGGCACGCTGTGCAGCAGGTTTTCGGCAATTTTGCCCAGGCTGCGCGCCTGACCCTGTTGTTGGCGATGGCGCCGACCCTGTTCCTGTTCCTGACAAACCCCGATCTGCTGACCGGGACGGGTCTGCCCGATCCGTCCAACCCCAATGCCATGCCCCAGATCAACTGGCTGATGGCCCTTGTCGGCGCTGTTCTCAGCCTTGTGGCGTGGGTATGGGCGGCCGTCGCCTGGCACCGTTTCGTCCTGCTCGAGGAATACGGCGATGGCATCCTGCCGCAATGGCATGGTGGCAATAACGGCCGATACCTCTTGCGGGCGATCCAGGTCGGCCTGATCCTGTTGGGGGCCGTGATCCTGATGACGATCCTCATCGGCATGGTCATCATGATCCTTCCGGTGTTCGGGGTTGCGATGCTGCTGGGGATCGGCCTTGTCGTGGGCGTCAGCTGGGCCGGGACGCGCGTGGGCCTCGTCTTGCCGGCGGCGGCCATCGGTGCGCCGCTGACCATCGGGGAAAGCTGGCAGGTCACCAAGCCGGTCTCGGGCCAGATCCTGTTGCCGATCATCGTGATCGCTGTCGTGTCCGGCCTGGCCGGTCAGGCCCTGATCCTGGTGTTCGGTCCCACGCTGGTCGGGGTGCTGGCCTCGGCCGTGGTCTCGTGGCTGCAATTGCTGGTCAATCTCGCCCTGATGACGACGCTCTACGGTAACCTGATCGAGGGCCGTCAACTGAACTGAGGCTGGACAGTTTGCCTCGGTTGGGGCAGGCCGTGGGAATGACCGAATTTTCCGATACCGCCCGCGCCGCCACCGAGGCCGTGCGCGATCTGTTCCCGCCCACGCCGCTGCAGCGCAACGTTCACCTGAGCGAGCGGTTCGGTGCCGATATCTGGCTCAAGCGCGAAGACTTGAGCCCGGTACGGTCCTACAAGATCCGAGGCGCCTTCAACGCCATGCGCAAGGTGCTGGCGCAGGCCCCCGAAAAGCGGAAATTCGTCTGCGCCAGTGCCGGGAATCACGCGCAGGGCGTGGCGTTCGTTTGCGCCCATTTCGGGGTCGAGGGCACGATCTTCATGCCGGTGACCACGCCCGAGCAAAAGATCATGAAGACCCGGCGCTTTGGCGGTGGTGCCGTCACGATCGAGCTGACCGGGGATTTCTTCGACGACACGCTGGCCGCGGCCAAGGCCTATTGCCAGCAGACGGGCGCGCATTTCCTGTCCCCCTTCGACGACCCGGACGTGATCGAGGGACAGGCCTCGGTTGCGGTGGAATTGCTGGACGACATGGGGGCAGTGCCCGATCGCCTGATCCTGCCGGTCGGCGGCGGCGGTTTGTCGGCGGGCATGCTGTCCTACTTTCATGCGGTGGGCGCCGAAACCAAGGTCACGCTGGTCGAGCCTGTCGGCGGCCCCAGCCTGACGGCGGCTCTGCGAATCGGCGCGCCGCAAACGATCGAGATCACCGACACCTTCGTGGACGGCGCGGCCGTTGCCCGCATCGGGGACCGGACCTTCGAGGTTTTGAAATCGGTTGCCCCCGCCGATGTCCTGCTGGCCCCCGAGAACCGGATCTGTGTCACGATCCAGGAGATGCTGAACGGCGAAGGCATCGTGTTGGAACCCGCCGGCGCGTTGGCTCTGGACGTGCTCGAGGATTTGCGCCCGCAGATCGCCGGGCAGACCGTCGTCTGCGTGACCTCGGGCGGCAATTTCGATTTCGAGCGGCTGCCCGAGGTCAAGGAACGCGCGATGAACTGGCAGGGGCTGAAGAAATACTTCATCCTGCGCCTGCCCCAGCGCCCCGGCGCACTGCGTGATTTCCTCGATCTTCTCGGGACCGACGACAACATCACGCGCTTCGAATATCTCAAGAAGAACAGCCGCAATTTCGGGTCGGTTCTGATCGGGATCGAAACCAGCGATGCCGCGAATTTCCCAAGCCTGTTCGAGCGTGTGAACGGACGTGGCTTTACCTTCCGGGATGTCACCGATGACGAGGTTCTTGCCGATTTCCTGATCTGAAGCGCCCGCTCAGGCCGGCAACAGGATATTCGGCATGGCCGCCTGCAGGTCGTCCAATGCCCCGTGAAAAGCCATTTCGATCCCCGCCATGTCAGGCAGATTGCCGGTGTGACAGGCATCCTCGGCCGCTTTGCAGGCCGTTGCCAGGGCCGAGAACCCCATATTCGCGGCACTGCCATGCATATAATGGAAATCCGCCGGCTTGGCCTGCGCGGGGTTGGCCAGAAGTTTGCGCATATGCGCATCTATTTCGCCGATGAACATGGTTGCCACGTCCGCGAAACAGTCCTCGCCAATGTCGTCACGTAATGCCCGCAATCGCGTCTGATCGATAAATACCATCTCGGACCTCCTCGCCCCGGGGGAAAGCTGAGCCCAAGCCGTGAAGAAAGTCCTAAGGCGACGGGCAAAACATTGCGCCTTTGTCCTTTTACGTCCTTTTAACGCTCGGTGATGAAGGCTCGCCCGCATATTTTTTCATGTGTTCAAGAGGGTCTCGATGTTTCCGCAAAGCGCCCAACAGGTCACGGCCGGGTCGATGCCGGTTGTCCCCACCTCTCCCGCAGGGGATCATGCTGTCCTTGTTCTGGACGACAGCGCCGCGCAGCGGCAGTTGCTGTGCGCCCTGTTGGACAGGTGGGGGATGCGGCCGATCGCATCCGGCGACCCGGAAGAGGCGTTGCAGATCGCCGAAACCGCCGGCGTGGGCCTGGTGATCTGCGACTGGATGATGCCACAGATGACCGGGCCCGAGTTTTGCCGCCGCTTGCGCCGGGCCGAGCGGGAGGATTACGCCTATGTCATTCTTTTGACATCGAAATCCGCGGACGAGGCCTTGTCCGAGGGGTTGGCATCGGGGGCGGATGATTTCCTGACCAAGCCGTTGCGACCGACGGAATTGCGCGCACGCCTTCAGGCCGGCGCGCGGACGGTGGCCATGCAGCGTGAACTGGTCGACAAGAACCGCCGCCTTGGCGACGCCCTGACCGAATTGCGTGGTCTTTATGATGCAATCGACGCCGATCTCGATGAGGCGCGGCGCCTGCAGCATTCGTTCCTGCAGGACGCGGTGGCACAGGTGAAAGGGGCCGAGATCTCCTTATGGCTCGAGTCGTCGGGGCATGTCGGGGGCGACATGGTCGGCTATTTCGAGGCCGATCGCAGCATGGTCGGCATTCACAGTATCGATGTCGCCGGGCACGGGGTGGCGTCGGCCATGATCGGGGCGCGGGTCGCGGCGATGCTTTCGGGGGCCGCGCCCGATCAGAACATCGCCTTGTCACCGTTGGGTGCGGGAATTTTCCGCGCGCCTCCCCCCCGATCTGGTGGCGGCTCGATTGAACAGCCTGATGCACAAGGAATTGACCGGTGACAGGTATCTGACGCTGGCCCTGGCGCTGTTGGATGTGGGCACGGGGGCGGTCAGTTTCGTACAGGCGGGGCATCCGCATCCGATCCTCTTGCGCCGCAGTGGCGCGACCGAGGTTTTGGGGCAGGGCGGGCTGCCGATCGGTCTGTTGCAAGAGGCAAGTTTCGACATCTGCAAGATGTGGATGCGGCCGGGCGACCGATTGATCCTGTACACCGATGGTCTGACCGAATGCACCGATCCCGACGGGACGATGCTGGACGAGCCTGGCTTGCTGGCCATTTGCGACAGACACCGTCACCGTGCAGGGCCGGAGTTTCTGCAACGGCTCAAGCAGGACCTTGTCGGGTTTTCCCGCGCCGAAGAGTTTTCGGATGACGCCTCGGCCATCGTGCTCGACTACAAGGGGCCGCCGGCCTGATGCCCTCGGCCGCGCCGCCGCAGCCACATGGCCACAAAATGCCGATCGCCCGCCACGGCCAACTCGGTCAGGGCCACATCCCAGGGCAGGAAAACGGCGCTATGACCCGGGTCGATCGGGTCCGATTGGCGCCGACCCAACCGGGCCACGTAAATGTGGCACAGCTTGTGGGCGTGAAAGCCGTATTCGGGCATGAACGTGTAGCGATGAAACATCCCCAGCCGCCGGGGCGCGGTGATGGAATAGCCGGTCTCTTCGCGGATCTCTCGTATCAGCGCGGGCAGCGTGGCCTCGCCGGGGTCGATGCCGCCCCCGGGCAATTGCAGTTCGGCGCGCGGCGTCTCTTGAAAGGTTGCCAGCACGCCATCGCCCGTATCGATGATGGCATAGGCCCCCGGCCTGGGCGCAAACCGGATGCCGGGGTCGGGAACCGGCCCGAATCGTCTGTTCATCATTCATCTCCTGACACTGCCGCCTACATGCCAGCGACGCCTGCGTTGCGAAAGCGCGACCTCTCGCCAAGGGCGATCGCTTGGGCTATGGGACCGGCATGGAACAAAGCGTCGTCGATATGATCCGCGCCACCGCGCGGCGTGTGCTGCAGACCGAGGGGCTGGCCGTTACCGCCATGGCCGACACGCTGCCCGAGGATTTCACCCCCGCCGTTCAGGCCATTCTGCAGACGCAGGGCCGCGTGATCCTGTCGGGGATCGGGAAATCCGGGCATATCGCGCGCAAGATCAGCTCGACCTTCGCCTCAACCGGGACGCCCTCGGCCTTCGTTCATCCGGCCGAGGCCAGTCACGGCGATCTCGGAATGATCATGCCCGGCGATCTGGCAATTCTGATCTCGAATTCCGGCGAAACATCCGAACTGCGCGATGTGGTCGCCCATGTGACGCGCTTCTCCATCCCGTTGCTTGCGATTTCGGGGCGGCTTGGGTCAACCTTGATGCAGGCCGCCGATTACAAGCTGCTTCTGCCGTCGGCCCCCGAAGCCTGCAGTCTCGGGATGGCACCGACCACGTCGACGACACTGACGCTGGCCATGGGCGACGCCTTGGCCGTCGCCGTCATGGAGCGGCGTGGCTTCCTTGCCGAGGAGTTCCACACGTTCCACCCGGGCGGCAAGTTGGGCGCGCGCCTGTCGAAGGTGTCGCAACTGATGCACGGACCCGACCGCCTGCCGCTGGTGCCCACGACCCAATCCATGCCCGAGACCCTGGTCGTGATGAGCGAAAAGGGGTTCGGTATTGCCGGGGTCGTCGAACAGGATCGGCTCTGCGGCGTCATCTCGGACGGGGACCTGCGGCGCAATATCGCCCATTTGATGGAGCGTAGCGCAGGCGAGGTCGCCACGCGAAATCCACGCTCGATCGCGCCGGATATGCTGGCATCGGAAGCCCTGGCGATGATGTCGGAAAACAAGATTACGGCCTTGTTCGTCGTGGACGATGCCAACCGGCCCGTCGGCATTCTGCACCTGCATGACTGCTTGCGGGCAGGCCTGGTCTGATTTCGCCTGTTCCAACGGCCCCATGGCCGGCACCGGGACGTTCCGGTTAGAGCGAGGCTCCCGGCGCAAGATCTCTCGGCTCGGATGCGCCCAGAAAACGCACCTTTGCCTCGGCTTCAATCCATGTTGCGCCCGAGGGCACCCAAGCGCAATCGCGTGTTCAGCAAGCGCCTTTTCGGCCGACGCTTTCGTAGGCGTCGAAGCCTGCGCGCTTGGCGTCGCGGGGGGAATAGACATTGCGCAGGTCGGCCATGCGGGGCGTGGACATCTTGCGCGCCAGCTTTTTGAGATCCAGCGCGCGGAACTCGTTCCACTCGGTCAGGACGACGACCAGATCGGCGTTCTGCGCGGCCTTGTAGGGGTCATCGAGCCAATGCACCCCCGGCAGCAGCGCCTCGCCCTCGCGCTGGCCTTGCGGGTCGACCACGCGCAGCTTGGCCCCGCCGCCGACCAGCGCCGGCACGATCGTCAGGCTGGGCGCATCGCGCATGTCATCGGTGTTGGGCTTGAACGTCACCCCCAGCACCGCGATCGTCTTGCCGTTGAAGGAGCCGTCGCACATGTCGCGCAGCTTTTCGATCATGCGCAGCTTGACCGCATCGTTGACGCGGATGACCGTCTCGACGATCTGCTGCGGCACCGCGTGATCCTGGCCGATCCGGGCCAGCGCGCTGGTATCCTTGGGAAAGCACGAACCGCCATAGCCCGGCCCGGCATGCAGGAACTTGTTGCCGATCCGGTTGTCCAGGCCGATGCCCTTGGACACCTCCTTGACGTCGGCGCCCACACGCTCGCACAGCGCCGCGATCTCGTTGATGAAGGTGATCTTGGTCGCCAGGAACGCGTTGGCGGCGTATTTGATCATCTCGGCCGATTCCAGGTCGGTGGTGATGATCGGGAAATCACGCAGGAAAAGCGGGCGGTAGATCTCGGCCATCACATCGCCGGCGCGGTCGGTCTGCACGCCCACGACAACGCGGTCGGGACGCATGAAATCGTCGATGGCGGCGCCTTCGCGCAGGAATTCCGGGTTCGAGGCGACGTCGAACTCGGCGGCCGGGTTGGCCTTGGCCACGACCTGCTTGACCTTGCGGTTGGTGCCGACCGGCACGGTCGATTTCGTGACGATCACGGCATAGCCCGTCAGCGCCTGCGCCACCTCTTCGGCGGCGGCCATCACATAGGTCAGGTCCGCATGCCCGTCGCCGCGCCGCGTGGGCGTGCCCACCGCGATGAACACCGCCTCGGCCCCGTCGACCGCGCTGGCCAGATCGGTGGTGAAGGACAGCCGCCCCGCCTCGACGTTCTTTTCCATCAGCGTGTCGAGACCGGGCTCGTAGATCGGCACCTCGCCCGCGTTCAGCATCTCGATCTTGCGCGGATCCTTGTCCACGCAAATCACGTCATGCCCGAAATCGCTAAAACACACCCCCGAAACGAGCCCAACATAGCCCGTGCCAATCATCGTGATCTTCATGAAATTCTCCTGCCAAACTCTTGAGGCCGTTCGCCTTTATGGATCGACTGATGTATCCGGGGCGGGCGGCTTAACGGTGACTTGACCCTACCAATTGCAGAGGTCTCGCAATGGCTCGATGGCCGTTTCCATCCCTTCGATCGAAAAAATCGCGTTCAGCGTTCTGCCCGTGAACGACGTCGCGCTGACCAGCAACCGTTCGCCGCCAAAGAAGCTGCGGATGAGCGGGATCGAATCGGCGCCGCTGTACAGGCCCAGGGCGGTGTTGTCGGCGGAAACAGCGGCCTCCAACGAAATTGGTGTGTCGTCGTCGAGCTTGTAGATCAGCGTGCCGTAGGCACCGACATCGGACATGAAGTTCTCGCCGAAGCGCACTTCGATCCGGGTGGTGTTCTCTATGCAGGACAGCACGAGTTCTGCAGGTGCCGAGCGCGCAAAGATACCAGGAAGATCCTGGAAGGAGAGCGACGCCATCACGAGCGCATTCTGCGTTCCGACCGGTGGTACCACCTCGACGATTTCCCACGGTCCGATTTCTTCGCGCCGTTCGACGCACTCGATGCCGACGGTTTCCTCGCTGCAAAGGGGCAGGTCGTCGAGAGCCAGCACCGTGGACGGAACGAGGCTCATTCCCAGTGCTACGGTGAAAATCAAAGATAAAAATCTCATAATCTCAGTCCTTCACAAGAGACCATCAGCCGTAAATCACAGCAGATACGCCAAATTTCAATCCGCACGCGGGCTGCCGGACATTCGCATGAAGCATCAGGAAATCAAGGGTTTTGAAGCACATGCTACAGGTCCAACGCATGCTCGGACCAAAGCCAAGAGGTCACGTCGATTCGCACCAAGGCTGAGTCGCTCATGATTAAAAACTAGGCAATGACCGAAAAAAACGGCGAAAACTGGGCAGATGTTGGGCCGGTTTCAGGCTCGAACACCATCAATGGGTTGTGTTGTTCTGAAACGTGAGATGGTGCATACCTAGGAAGGTGGGGAAAGAATTTTGAAAACTTGCTGTTGAGACTGCGCGCACATTTTTTTTTGGCAAGCAGTCCTGCTTTTATGAGGCTGCCATGAAGCATTCTAAAGATGTCAAAGACTTGCATACCCTGACGCATCGTACCGGAGTGGATGGTGTGGGACGGGCTGTGCTGTTTTCCCCGTACCCCGGCCTGCGATCACTGGGGGCCGTTCACCTGCCGCGCAACGACGTCACGTATCGCTACTTGAGCCGCGCCTACGATTTGCTGGTCGCAACTGTCGCTCTTGCCTTGCTTGCGCCACTTTTCATCGTGCTTGCCGTGATCATCAAACTGAGCAGCCCTGGCCCGGTATTTTTCCGGCAATATCGGTATGGGCTGAACGGTGACCTGTTCAAAATCTACAAGTTTCGAACGATGCGCATCGACCAGTGCGATGTCAGCGGGGTCGCCCAGACCACCAAGAACGATCCGAGGGTGACGAGGATCGGCCGTTTTCTGCGGAAAACCAGCTTTGACGAACTTCCGCAGCTGCTGAACATTCTGAGGGGCGAGATGTCGGTGGTCGGTCCGCGCCCGCATGTTCCGGGGATGTTGGCCAACGGCATGCTCTACGAGGAGTTCGATACGCGCTACATGGCACGTCATGTGGTCAAGCCGGGGCTCACCGGCCTTGCTCAGGTGAAAGGGTTCAGGGGGGAAACCTCGACCTCACATGCAGCACGCAAGCGGCTGGACTACGATTTGGACTATGTCGAGCGGCAGTCGCTTCTCCTGGATGTGAAGATCACGGCTCAGACGTTCTGGACGGAATTCTTTCGCGGGTCTGGCTACTGATCTCTATACTCAGTCGCCCTGGTCGCAGGCAGTCTCGACGGACCGAAACGAACGTTTCGGACGTTCTTAGGTGATGGCAGTCAGCACCAGGTAAACGGCCCCACAGCTAAAGGCAGCAGAACTCCAGAACATGAGATTGCGCGCAATGAGTACCGATTTGTCGACCCGCTTTGATGTGGTGCGCCTTGGCTCGGCTTCGGCCTTGAAAAGCTCTGCTTCGATTATGTTTCGATCGTCATACATGCCCGTTGCTTCCCCTACCCGATTCGCAACCTCGTCCCTCCCTTCAATAACGCCGCCGAGTTAACGAAAGGTTGATATGAAAGATGCTATAGAAGGAAAACGGCATCAATGTGGCGTGCTGTGCGAGGCCTCGATTTCGCTACGGGAAAAGGAAAGACTAATTATTTCAGTGAATTGAGGTGCATTTTGAGAGGCAAGAAACCGCCGGTGTAGTTGGTGTTCGGGCGAAAAAACCCTCCTCGACGACACCGCAGCCAGCTGTTTCTGGAATAGAAACAATACTTTTGCGATGCAGGTCTTGGTGCCGATTCGGCAACAATCAGGTCTCAGGATCCTGCATGTGACCCCTTGCCAGACGACACTTTCACCGATCGGCCTTTGATCATTTCCAGATGCGAAACACTGTATTCTCAAAGTCCCCCCACCTTGCCCCTGCCATCCGATTGCGCAACGCTATGGCGATAGCCGATCCCATCGGACAGCGCGCGCCGAAAACGGAAGGAAACTCGAAATGAAGGTCTGCGTCGTCGGTCTGCGCGGTATTCCCGACGTTTCCGGCGGGATCGAGACGCATTGCGAAAACCTTTACGACAGGATGAAGCGCGAGCGACCCGATCTGGACATCGTCGTTTTCGGGCGAAAGCCCTATATCGGCGATACCCCCTACAAAACCAGCGTGGGCATAGAAGTTGTGCCTGCCTACGCGATGCGCAACGGCTATCTGGAAACACTGTCCAACAGTCTTGTGGCAATCCTGCGCGCCCGTTTCTCGCAACATGCCGATTGTGTCCACATCCATGCCATCGGTCCGGGCCTGCTGGCCCCGTTGGCCCGGCTGCTCGGGATGCCGGTCATCCTGACGCATCACGGCGACGATTTCCGACGCGACAAATGGAATGCCTTTGCCCGGTTCGTCCTGCGACTTGGCGAGCGCATCGGCGTTGCAAGTGCGTGTCGGACGATTGCGGTTTCCCCCACACTGGCCGAGCGGTTGCGTCGTGACTATCCCGCGAAAGCGGAGCAGATCGACTATGTTCCCAACGGTGCCGATCACATCGTCGGGCGTGCCCTTGCTGCCAACGGCCCCTCTACCTTGGGCGAATTCGGGTTGCAGCCCGAAGGCTACATGATGACTGTCGGTCGCCTGGTGCCTGAGAAGGGCTTTGCCGATCTGATCCGCGCCCACAAGGCATCGGGCATTCGCACGCCACTGGTGATCGTGGGCGGCCATAGCAATTCGGATCACGACCGGATGCTAAGCGAACTTGCCCATTCCGACGTTATCCTGACGGGGGCGTTACCTCAGGCCAAGGTTGCGCAGCTTTTGGCCAATGCGAAGATGTTCATCCTTCCGTCGCATCACGAGGGGCTGCCCATCGCGGCGCTCGAGGCGTGGGCCCTCGGGGCGCCAGTATTGCTGAGCGATATTCAACCGAACCTGGATCTCGGGCTTTCGCCCGCGCATTACTTCCCGGTCGGAGATGTCGGTGCATTGGCGGCCCGTTTGGCCGATGATGCCGACGACATTCCCGCACAGCCGCTGGATCCTGCGTTCAACTGGACGTCAATTGCGCATCAAACGGTTGAGATTTACACTCAATCCTATGGAAGCGATGCCGTCCAACTCGACACCCCGTGACGCCTTGGCCATGGCCGCGGGCGCGGTTTTGACCCGTCGCACGGTGCTGTGCGGCCTTATGGCCTCTGCGGCGGCGCTGCCACTGCCCGGATGGGCACAGCCCACTGACGGGGCTGTGCATGTGTCGTTGCGGGCAAGCGGCGATGCAGACGGCCGCGACTGGGATAACGCCCTGCCGTTGTCTCGCCTGAACCGGTTGGCGGCATCGGCGCGGCCGGGGCAATCCATTTTCGTGGGCGTGCCCGAGGCGGAAACCCCACACCCATGGTCGGGCCAGCAATTACGTTGGGCGGTTTCCGGCACGCCGGGCGACGCCATTTCGCTTCACTTTGGAGCGTTGCGCGAGGGCGAGGGGTTCCATCAACCCGATCATGCCGGCGAGGCCCCGGTGTTGCAGATGATCGGCAACGAAACCGGGCCAGACGAGCGCCCCGATGTGGGGGGCGCCCCCTTTGTCGTGTTTCAGGAGAACAGCTCGAACCTGGCCATTTCCGGGCCGTCCTACCTGCGCTCTGGCGGAAACGGGTTCTTCAATCTCGACACCGGCGGCGAGATGCGGAACCTCTCCTTTGCAGATATCCACGCCGTCAACGTGGGCCGCGTCATCGAAACCGAGCAGGGCACATCGGTGCGTGGGCTTATGGTCGAGCGCTGCTCGACGCTCGGCATGATCCGCGGTTTTGCCCGTTTTCATGACCTGTTCGATGCCGAGTTCCGTGACCTCGACCTGGATGCCGATTTTGTCGATGGTGGTGGCGGGGCTGTCTGCCAGATGATCAGCGTGAAACGCGGAAGCGATCTGTCATTCCGTAACCTGCGCCTTGTAAAAGCCGTCAACAGCCTCGCGGCCGAGGAGCGGGGATCGACCTATATTCAGGGGGATGGCCTTGTTCTGGAGGAAGAAACCCGGAACGTGCGTATCGAGGATTGCTACGCCGCCGACATGGGCGACGGCGGGTTCGACCTCAAATCCGAGCATGTCTACATGGCGAATTGCCGGACAGAGCGATGTAAGCTTGGTATCCGTATCTGGAGCCATCATCCAGATAATCTGATCGAGAATTGCGTGATGTCCGAACCGGTCACGCGCCCTCACAACGATGGATCATGCCTTTGGCTTGCCGGCAATCTGACGGCCCGGAACTGTTCGCTGAACTCTGCAGGGTCCATGTCACCGATCCGGTTCGGGGCCGGGGCCGATGGAACGCCGGATTCCCATCTCAGGATCCAGGGTGGCGAGATTTCCTATGACGCACGTGAAAGGCTCGTGACCGGTACAGCCGGGGACCTCGAGTTGGAGAATGTCATGGTCAACGGCGTGGAAACCAGCGGGCGGTTCCATTGGACGGGGCGGCGATTGCGCCGTCGATGGTAAGACGCCTACAACGACTGCCAGCTGTCTTTGTCATATCCGAACCGCTCAAAGTCGGCTTCGTAAAATCGGTAGATCTTTTCGGCGGCGTCTTCGGCGATCGATGTGACAGACTTGATCGAGGGGTTCTTTCGTGGAACCTCGGCATCCAGTGCGATCCCGGTCAGATCCGCGAGTTTTGCACGGAGGGTATCGAGGCCGTCCTCGAGCTTGAACACCTCGGTCCCGTCGATCAGGAATTCGTGCTGCGGTCGGATGTGGTTGGAATGCATGTAGGGGTCACGGGCGAAACCGGCAAAGGCCGTGCTCAGCCACCGATTGAAAGACGGTTTCGGGAGGATCCGGTTTTTCAGCCTGGGACGTGTGATGCGATAGTTGTATTCACTCAGGATGCGCGCATACGGGTTGCGCGTGACGCAAAAGCTGTAGTCGAAGAATCCTGGGGCGAACAAGGTGTCCAACAGGTCCCCGTGGAAGTGTTGCGGAACGCAAGGAAAGGCGCTCGGCCGGTGTTTCTGATACAGGCTCTGCCCGGACAAGGAGGCCAACCAAACGTTGATGGATGTCCCCCCGGATTTGGGGATGTGGATAAAGAGGATCCGTTTCTCGCCAATGTGGAATGCGGGCATCGCGGTCTTCCTCAGGTTTTCGTGCGGCGACGACGAATTCGGTTGAGAATCTGCTCTTTCAGGATCTCGCCCTCACGACCGAACATGTTTGGCGCGAAGGTGAATAGTAAAACATAAACAACGAAAAACTCGGCGAACAGGATCAAAAGCATCCACGGATTCGCCAACCCGAGGGGCGCAAGCACCGCCTTGGAGGTGACGAGCAGCGCGGCGAAAGCCAGTCCGAGGGCGGTGTATCCGACCAGGCGCCGCAGGCTGTCGCGCCCGCTCACGCCGATGAACCTCCCGACAAGGTAAAGCCCGGAGAAATAGCAAAAGGTGATGGCCAGCGACACGCCGACTGCAACCCCTTCGAGATCGAAGCTTTGCCCGATCAAGGCCCCCAGTATGACGGCCAGTGCGTGGCTCCATTGCCAGAGCGCGGCGATATAGACCCGTCCCGCGGCCCGCAGGATGGAGCCGACAAACTTGTATCCGGTTCTGAACAGCAACACCGAGATCAGGATCTGAAATGGCAGCACCGCACGTTCCCATTGCGGCCCCAGAAGTGTCAGGACGATCTCTGGGCCGGCCACGACCAAAAGCGCGGTCAGGGGGATCTGGGTCATTGCCGTCAGCGCGAGCGCCCGGTTCAGCGCGCGCTCGAGTCTTGGATGATCGTCCTGGATCGTTGCAAGGGTCGGAAACAGAACCTGGTCGCCCATGCGGCCCACCAACTGGGCGCCTTGCTGAAGCAACAGGTATGATCTGGAATAATACCCAAGCGCCTCGGCCCCGAGCCAGCGGCCCACAACGAAAAAATCGGCGTTCTGGGACACATAGTTTCCGATCTGGGTCAGCGTGACGCCGAGCCCAAAGCGGATCATGGTCACGAAGGTCGACCAATTGAAGCCGATGGCGATCCCGTCCCAGGCAAGGCGCAGATACAGCCCGGTCGACAGCAGCGTCTGGGCGAGTTGCGCCCAAACCAGCGCCCATGGGCCGAAATCCAGGAATGCCAGCACAATCGCCACGATGGCGTAGCCGAACAGGTAACTGGCCAGACGTATGACCGCCAGTTCGGGAAAGCGCATCTTGCGCTGCAGCAGTGCCTCGCTGACAAGCCCTGCCCCCTTGATGATGAACAGGAGGGAAAAAACCTGAACGATAATCTCGAGATCGGGCATTCGGTACAGGTCGGCGATCTGACCGGCGAGGAAAAAGAACACCCCCGTCATCAGAATGCCCGAAGCCAGGGTCGTGGTGAATCCGGTCGCAACGTGATCGTCGGTCAGGGTCTTGACCTGAATGATCGACGGCGCGACGCCGATCCGCCCCATGACTTCGGCAAGGGCGACAACCGTCAAGGCGGCACTGACAACGCCAAATTCCTCCGGCAGGAGGAGTCGTGCAAGGATCAGCACCACGACAATTTTCAGGACGGCTTCTGCGCTACCGCCCGCAAACATCCAGAAGAAATTCTTGAGGGTGCGGCCAGTCAGTTCTTCTTTTGGCGGCTTTGGCGGCGACCCCTGAGAGCTCGGCAAATCTTCCTCCGATCTGCTCATCGGTCGCGCTCCATGGTCACCGTTTCGAAGTCATGACTGATAAAAATATTTCAGAAACAACCAATTGCTGTCCTGCAGCAAACCCAAGTAGTTTTGCGTTGTGTCCGGCACCAAGTCAACAAGTCCTCGCCACTTCTCTTGGGGCTGTCCCCATGCGCGGCCTGCCTGCGCATGCGGTTTGCCACCCGGAATGGACGTCCATCCGCCCATGGCCATGAAGGGTATCGCTTGTCGGTTTGCGCGGCTTTCCTATGTCAAACACCCGCAGGACCGACCTACTGTGCCGTCTGCGTGTCGGAGAGCGGGCTTTGGGTTTGAAACGCGGCCCAGTCCGCCGTCAGGGCGGGCGAAAAGGACGCGGCTTGCGCCTTGATCTCGGCCCGTTCATCAGCGAGCGAGTCCCCGCGAGAGTAGAGCCATTTCTTGATCTGGGTGTGCTTCAACAGCGACACGATTTTATGAGCACCGTGACGCCTGAGGCGCGTCAGGGTGCCCTGAACGATCCGCGCCAGGAAAAGGTTGCGCGGCAGCTTGGCCGCATTGACCTGCTGATCGCTCAGCGATGCCGGGGGCGCGCGGTAGTCAAGGTCAAGGATCTCGCAGAGTTCGCGGCAAAACCTTTCGGGATCGTCGCGCAATAGCTTGTAGGACATCAGGTGAAAGCGGTCTGCCCCAAACGCGGCCTCCCAACGGGGGGCGTGTTTGGCGTAAAGACCAGCTTCGATCACGTCTGGATAGATTTCAGCCATGTCCTTCAGGCTCGACGGCGGGGCGCCCCGTTGTCGGTAGTGAAAGAAATGCGACACGGCCCGATCGAAAGGGTCGCGGACCGTGCAGATGATCCTGGCATCGGGCACATGCGCCTTCACACGTTCGCAGGCGATAGGTTTGTGAAACAGCGACGGGGCTACTTCGACGCGCAGGCGTGTGTCGGTCTCGGGCGGAAACAACCCCGCGTACCAATCGAACCCACGGTCGTAGACCTTGTCGAAAAAGAACGTCTCTTTCATCGCTGATGGCAAAGCGACGTCTCCGCGCCATTCGAGATACGCGTGTATCCACGTCGTGCCCGACTTGGTCGGGCCGACGAACAACGCAAAAGGCGGGGTGATGGCCATGTCAGCCGATCCTTCTCTCCTGGTCGGTGTCACACAGCGGTTTCGTATTCATCCAGCTCTCGTTGCGAGACGCCGTTCAACAAGGTGCCCAGCAGCTTGGGAGGGAAGATCGCCGCACGGCGCAGTTCCTTGGCGAGGGAGTCCGATCGCGTGTTCCCCCAGTCGGCAACAGCCACGTAGCCAAGCACGACATCGCTGAAACCGGCCGCATCGGACGAATGGGCCATCGGCGATATGTCGAGGACCACGTTGTCGAATTTGGCGGTCAGTGCATGCAGCAGCGACTTGAGCCGCGCCTGATCGAAGACACCCGGGTCGATCGTGGCTTCCTTGTCCATGGAACGGTTCGGCATGAAATACAGAGATGTCCGCTCGTCGTACCAGAAGGCTTCGTTCGACTCGATCGACGACGTGGCCGCGGTAAGTTCCGCCAAGCCGAAATGTGCCGCGGGGCTGATGCATTCCGTCAGATAAAGACCCGTCCAGTCCATATCGATCAGGAGCGTGCGCCCACCACCGACCGCAAGCATCTCGGCGTAATTTGCGGCAGCGACGCTGCGGCCCTGGCTGGGGCGGTCGGAAATGAACCCGATGCATTTCGGGTAGAGCGCTCTGTCGCCGGCGACCAGGGACCGCATGTTGTCGGCCTCGACATTCACGCGGCGGATCGACTCGGAATAGGCGGACAGAGGTGCCGAGATCGTCGCGTAGATCTGGGGCGCGGTTTTCGTCAGCGAGACCCTGTTTTCCGGCAGCGCGATCACTTCGTGGGTGTAGTTGACCCGTCTTTTCGGCACGCTGATGGCCGGCAATCGCCTTTGCTCGCCTTTCTCCTTTTCCTCGTCGACACGCGATGTGGCAGGCGGCAAGAGCCCCAGAACCGGCGCGCGGGCGCTCTTGGAAAGTTGCGACGTGGTGCGGATGCTTCCATCCATTGTTTCGCGCAAGAAAGCCCCGCCGGCACCGAGCGATAGCCCGATCAGAAACGCGAGGATGCCAAGCTCCCTCAGGCTTGCCCCGTCGGGGTACTCTGGCGGGAGGGCGGTTTCGATGATCGTCGCCTCGGTCGAGGGGAAGCTCTGTTGTTGAACGACTTCGAGATAGCTTTGCAGATATCTTTCATTGAGTTCCCGGTAGATCCGCGCTTCGCCTTCGAGCGAACGCAGTTCGACGTCGATGGCGTTCGTGACGCTGCCGCCGCTGGAGTCGCGGGCCTCGTCAAAAAGGGCCTGCGCCGTCTGAACATTCGTCTCGGTCTCGGTCGCGCGGGCCTCGGCGTCTTGCAGCAAACCGTTCAGGACCGCAGCGCCCGCGGACTCGAGGGACTCGATCCGATCGGTCAGGCTTGCGACCTCGGCGCTGTCGGTTGGCGAGGCCTGAAGCGCCAAGGCAAGCTCGGCACGCACTTCATTCGCCTCTTCGGTCAGAGTCTGCAGCGCATCGGACTCGAGGGTCGACGGAACGCCCCTCAACCCGCGTCCGCTTTCGACCAGAGCCCGAAGCCGCAAGGCGTCTGTCTGGGCGCGCGCGCGCTCCGCGAGCGCGTTCTGCAGTTCTTGTCTGGCGCGTTGCAGGCTGGCCGCCGTTTCCGAGGCGTCCAGCGCATCGCCACCGCCGCCGCTCATCCGTTCCATGCGCTGCTCGACTTCCAGCGCCCTGACATTCAATTCGGCCATGCGGGCATCGAACCATTCGGCGGCCCGTTGCGCGGTCTCCTGGCGCACGCCAAGGCGGTTGTCGATATATGTCTGTGCCACCGCGTTCACGATCTCGGCGGCCAGTTCCGGCGAACTGGCCGTGTATTGAAGCCGGATCACCAAGGTTTGCGCATTGCGCGTGACGCGAAGGTTGTCGCCCAGTTTCTCCACCGCCATTTGAAACCGCTCGGCCGGTGTGGTCTCCGGCGGCTCTTCGGCGAACATCGGGAACACGCGGTCTCTCAGCCGTCGAATGCTTTCGCCGATCTCCGTGGTGGCGGGCGCCATGAATTCCTCGTTTTCGCCGAGTTCCAGGCGATCTACCGCGCGCGACAGCAGATAGGGCGATCGCATCACCTGCATCTGGCTTTCCACAGCCGGGTTGCTCAGGCTCAGGTCCGAGAAGATTTCATCGCGGCCGAACGGGTTGATGGCCTGTTCGTCCAACAAGATGCGCGTCGAGGCCGAATAGACCGTCGGCGTCAGGCGATCCAGAACGACGGTGGCGGCGATACAGATTGCACACACGATGGCAATGAACAGACGATGCCGGCGCAGCAGACGCCGCACCGACCGGAAATCGAAGAGGGGCGCCGACGAAGGACGGCCGGCGTCGCGCCCGTCCTCACCGCCAATCATGAGCGGCGGAGCCTGGCGAAAACCACTCTGCTTCGCGCCAGAGTTATTATTGTTCATTCAACCTCTCCTTGGGATCAGGCCATGACAGCCCCGCCCCAGAAAAATCACGGCCAAAGGATCTCGACATGAATATGCATACCAATACGTGTTGGTCGGAAGAGGGACTATGCCCCAAACGCGCATAGTCCCTTTCAGTTTCGGAAACTAACATTCACGACGTCACCGGGTAACAGCAGGGTGTCCGGCCGTGCGTCGATCTCTTGGGATTGCCCACCGATTTGGCGGAAAATGACAATGCGCGGAACGGTCGTGGGCGCTTCGTCAAGGGCCACGGTCGTCGGAACCGCCGAACTCAGCTCGATCCGGACCCGCAGCTGCGCGACCTGTTGAGACAGCTCTTGCAGGCGTGCCTGGATTTCAAGCGCGCGCTCGCGCATGGCCTGATTGCGCTCGAGGACCAGTTCACGCCGCGAAGCTTCCGCTTCCAATCGCTCCGCCTGCACATCCCCCAACCTTTCGATCGCCTGCAGATACAGCCGACGCGTGGTTGTCAGCAACTCGCTCGACACGATGCGCCGCGCCACGAGGCCTTCGACACGCTCGACTTCGGCGGCTTCGGTTTCGGCGATTTCGGTCATCGTCTCTTCATGGCGAAGCGCTGCGATGACCCGTGCCTCCGCCTCTTGCACCGAGGTATCGAGGAACGTGATCTCTTCGCTCAGGATGTCCCCAGAGGTCTGGACCTGGCTACGGGCAAGGGCAATCGCCTCCTCGATCAGATCTGCCGGCGCATTGAGTGCCTGGAGGTCGGACAGGTCGAGTTCATCGCTACCGGCAAGGATGGCTTCATGAACCGCCATTTCCGCAAGCAATCCGATCAGATCGGCCATCAGCACCCTAGGATGGTTCCGCAGTTCCGATCCGGAAATGGAACCTTGATCCGCAATCGCAAGCCCGGATGCCGCGGCGATCCCCTGCCGAACCGTCATGCCTATCTGGAACGATTGTTGACCGGGGCTGTTGATCGCGCCGTCGAAATACACCGGGCGATACTCCACGACGTCGATCAACACCTCTTCGGGTTCGATCGAGACCAGGAGGTATTCACCATTCACGCGCTCTCGATACACGGCGCCGGTCATCAAACTGGGAATTTGTTCCCGCAATTCGTTGATGGTTTGACCGCCGACATTGAGTTCCCCGAGCAGCGGAAGGTGAACGGCACCGTCGATTCCAACCTGAACCTGCCGATCATACGTGGGGTTAGCCAGGAAGGTGACGCTCAGCCGGTCACCTGGGCCGATCAGATAGCGATCCTGCGCCGTTGCGGCCGTGCCAACCATGAGCCAGAGAGTAACACCTGCGCAAAAAACTCGAGCCATCATACGGGCTAATGTCATAGTCCTACGTCCTTAAATTCCATCAACAGACCGTTGCATGATTCGGCCATTATCTTAACGAAGAAATTCTAGTCTATCGCGCGCTGGGCCCCCGTGTGACTGACGCGATCAGGTCGAGATAGGCCTTGGTGACGGCGTCGTGCCCAAAATCCATGGCGCGGGACGATGCCTTGGACGCATAGCGCTTGCGTGTGGCGTCATCTCCCATGACGGCGATCGCCTCGGCCATGGCTGCGCGATCCTCCATCGGGACCAACAATCCGTGTGCTTCGTCGGGCCAGGGGGCATGCCGCGCGGACACGCTGGCCAGGACATCCGCCGGGCCGGATGGGCAGTCCGTCGCGATGACCGGGCAGCCGACAGACATCGCCTCGATCAGGGTGTTCGGGAAACCTTCGGCGCGCGATGCCGATACCAAAGCGCGTGCGCGCGCCATGATCGGATAGGGGTTTTCAACGAAACCCGCGAAATGCACCCGATCCGACACCCCAAGCTGTTCGGCCTTCTCGTTCAGGGCCTCGAGCTCGGGACCTTGGCCCAGAAGCACCAGTGACGACGACGTTTCCGACTGCGCGAATGCCTCTATGAGAAGGCTGAAATTCTTGTTGGGCACCAGCCGCCCAACACCAAGGAAGAAGTCTGCGGGCAGTGGGATCGTCGGCGGCGCTTTGGCCATGGCATTCAGCTTGCTGGCATCGATCGGATTTCCGATGACCGACATACGCGATCTTGGCACACCGAACCGCCCGGCTAGATCGTCGGCGACCCCGCTGCTGACGGGTATGACACGGGCCGCTTTCGGATAGGTTCGCGTTGTGATCCATGCCAACAGCGGCTCGGCGCGGGACCCGGCAATATGGCTCGAGGTGTTCACGCGCTCGCTGATGATGGCATGGTGGCCGAAACGGTAGGCGAGTAAAACATTGATCACATTGGCGCGGGCCAGAAAGCTGATGCAGACATCCGGGCGACGATCCGCCCCCGACCAATGCCGGAAAAGCTGGACCAGGCTGCGCGCCATCTTCTGCCTGCCATCCAGAGTGACGATCCTGAGGCCTTCGGGCAGGGCTTGTTTCCTGGGAAGATCGTCCAGCAGGATGAGGTCGACATCGCAGCCATCCAGGTGCGGTTGCAAATGCCCAAGCAGGTTGGCCATTGCCCGTTCGGCGCCTCCGCCCTCCATCGAGTTGATGAGAAATGAAATGCGTGTGCCCGGTGCCACGCGTGGCACCGATGCGATTTCGCTTGGACGATCGCGATCAGTTTTCATGCAGACCCGATCGATACATCAAGGAAGGGTGGGGGTGTGTCGAAAAGCGTTGCGGCAGGAACTCGGCGTCGGGCGCATCGCGCAGTTTTGCGAATGTCGCAACCAACAGCACCCAGTAGATGCTGTTGTGCTCCAACAGGAACGAGCCGGCCACATTCCCCACCAGCGAAAAGAGGACCAAGGTCAACGCCAGTGCCGAAAGCTCGGGTTTGGCGTTGCGCATCAGGTTGCCGAATGCCCGCGCCCCCAGCCAGGCGATGAAGAACAGTGTCAGGCCGACGCCGATATAACCCACATCGACCAGCAAATCGAGAAAGCCATTATGCGCGTGGCCGACATCGGCCCCGGTCAGGGCCGTCAGTCGCGGGCCGATGATGATCCAACCGGCACCATAGCCGCCCCCCGCGACG
This sequence comes from Roseibacterium elongatum DSM 19469, assembly GCF_000590925.1. Lineage (NCBI taxonomy): Bacteria > Pseudomonadati > Pseudomonadota > Alphaproteobacteria > Rhodobacterales > Roseobacteraceae > Roseicyclus > Roseicyclus elongatus. Next base: position 1,159,290 of record NZ_CP004372.1, read on the forward strand.
CTTGTGCTGCCCAGTGCAACGATCACCCCTTCCCAGATGACCGTTCGACCCGTGAGGGTGGCGTCCCGCCCAAGCAGGTGCAGTGTATACTCAAAGATCATCTGGGCAGACACCGCGGAGATCACCGCGACAGGGAGTGCCATCAGAATCAACAGGGAACGGCCCGCCGGCGACATGCGCCGCATGGCGAGAAACAGCGCGATGCCAAACGGAATCGTCGCGGCGAGCAGGACCGCCTGCGACGAATTCGATCTCAGCACCATCAGTCCGGCGATGGCCAAGATCGGTAGCATCAGCCACCGACCATAACGGCCCCCGGTATCGAAAACGAACCCTAGCACAACGATCGATGCGGTCAGCGCGATCACACGGCCAAAATCGTTCTTGTGACCGAAAAGGCCCCGCCAGCTGCCGGCGTGGTGTGCGGCGATCTCGTCATAGGATTGATGAATGCCCTTCGCCGGGTTGAGCTGAATGTTGGCGAAGTTGGCGAGTATGATCACCGCCGAGGCCAGCACAACAAGATGAAACAGTTGCTTCGGCGAAAACCGAAAGGCGATCCAGAATGCAAAGGCCGTGGTCAACCCCAGGCTGCCAACACGTCGCAAGGTCAGGTCCGGGGCGGCCGTCCATGCAAGGGTGGCAAGCGCAAACAACACGGGCAGGATCGATGCCCAGTACAATGAGAATATGCGTGAGAGCGATCCCTTGATGGTCAGCAAGGCGATGCCACCGAACAGGCCAAGCGACGCACCCAGCAGCTGCACCATTGGGGCCGTTTCCGAGCCTTGCGGTGTCAGGGCCGTTGTCAGGGTGCCGGACATGAAGAACAGGCCGAACATCGCGATGGCGTATTCAATGCTGCGCATCGGTGTGTTCATTCCCAGGCCCTCGCCAGAAAGGCGTCAGCGACCTCGGACATCTGATATCTTTCGGCAATGCGCGCGATGCGTTCGGATTGCAGGTTCAAGGACGCGGCATCTTGCGCGTCGAGCACCGAACGGATGGCCATCGCCATGGCCTCAGGGTCGCCAATCGGTGTGATGCGGTCGGGAAATTCACGGCCGAGAATTTCCCGCGCGCCGCCGCCAAGACAATCCGTCGAGATCGCGGGAATGCCTGCTGCGACCGCTTCGATCAAGGCGTTCGGGAATCCTTCGGTCACGGAACTGATGATGAAGAGATCGGCGGCCACGAGATACCTGAAGCGGTCCATGCGGTACCCGAGGAAGTCGACGCGATCTTCGATGCCCAGCTCTCTGGCCAGATCTTCCAGTTTCTGCCTCTCCGGACCTTCGCCCAGAATGATCAGGCGCAGATCGCTGCCGGATTGTGCAACAGCGCGCAGCATCGTTGCGTAGTCCTTTTGCGGCATCAAACGCCCGATGGCGATGGCTGTGGGTTTGTCGTCATCAAACCAGGGGTGCCCGGTCGGCGCGGCGCGCGCGTCGTCCAACTGCGCCGCATCGGGTGCCGCATTATGGATGACGCCGGTTGCTTCTTTGGGCAGGCTGGCGAACTCGGCGATATCTCTGGTCACCAGATCGGTGTTTCCGATAACGGCATGGGCTTTGGGATAAAGATGCCGGACCAGAGCGTTCATCGCGACGCGCCGAAGCGGGTCCATGCCGCGCAGCAAGGCAGTGTACTGGTTCCGCTCGCACACGATGACCCGCGTCCCCGTTCGCGCAAGACGGGCTGCAACCAAGGCGGCGACGTTCGTTCGGGTCAGCGCCGAGATCAGGGTCTGTGCCTGTGTTTCCTTGAGATGCGCGACCAGCTTTGGCAGGCATAGAACGGCTTTGCGACTGCCAAGGACATGGAGGTCGACCTTCTCCGAAAGCAGGTCTTTGACCGGCCCGTTGTCATTGTTCACGACAAGGTGGACCGGTATGCCGCGCGATGCGATGTGGTTCGCGAGCCTAACAAAAAAACGTTCGGCCCCGCCGCCTTCGAACGAGGGCAGGTAGAAATGGATCGCCCGGTTCTCGACGCCCCGGGCGGCAAGGTGCATCCTTGTCTCAGAGAGAGGCGTATGGGCCTTGTTCATGTGTCCCCGGGATACTGTTCATCCATGTGTCGGTGTCTTGCGACGCGATCCTTTTTGTCTTGACCGCACAGTGCAGCAGTGTGGGGCCGTCCGTCCATCCATCGACTTGATAATCACCTGCCAGTCACGGTCATGTCCGGTCTGAGTGTTTTTGCGCCACTTCTATGGAATTCTGCCGAAAAGTTGAATGCAAGGACGAGCGGTAGCTTGAAACGGTACGATGGGAACGTGCAAGAAACGTGATTTGGCTGTGATGGCTTTCAGATCTTTGAACGAGATTCGAGTTTCATCCGACACGAGCGCAACTTGGTGGTCGTTGTAAAGCCGCAAGTCGTCGACACACCTCTTGTCCGGCCGAGGCAAGGTGAAGGCCGCCTGGGCAGACTTGCCGCTGTGACCACGGGGCCATCCGCCCGTACGGACAGCGCAGCTTGCCGCAATTGATCCCATGCGGCGATGCCCCGTGCAACCATCCTGACAAAGACTGACGCCTGACGGTTTCTGGGTTGGTGGGGCATGCAACTCGATGCGGTCGGCTTGCCTGCATCGTCGCAGTGGTCGCGACTCACGCCTTTTGAATTCAGTCCCTCGACCAGCAATCCTGGTTGTAGAACTGCGCCGCGACCTGCCAGTGGCAGGCGGCCTCCCTCGGGCCCAGCCCGAGAGCATACAACCGACACGTCTGAAACCAGCCGAATCGGGCCGGTTACCCAACCGCCAACCTTGGCGGCGTAGGGCAGTAGTCTGCGTCGGTGGTTTCGCTGACCCGTTCGGGCATGCGCCAGGCCGACGTGTCGAACCCGTAAGCATCGTCGAGCTTCGAGAAATCCTCGAAGAACAGGTCATAGAAGTACGTATTTGCCTCTTCGCGAATCCGTTCCCGCTTCTCCTTGGTCGGGGGCGGGCCGTAGACCGCGCGCCTGACCGCGGGCTGACGCACCGCATTGACCAACCAATGAACGCCGGCAAGGCGCAGGGTCCGTGCGCTGCGGCGGGCGAGTTTGGCGATGAACCGCACCGGGGGGTCGCCATCCTCGTTGATCCGGGCATGGAGAACGTCGTCGCTGGGCTGCACCTCGGGCAGGTCCAGTGCTTTGCAGATGCTGGACACATAGCCGGACGGGCTATCGTTGAGATCGTGATAGTTGAGGAGCTTGATCTGATCGCGCCCCAGAACTTCGGCCCACCAGTTCAGGTTTCTGTAGTACAGCCCGTTGTTTATCATGGCCGGGTGGTTCTCGGCCATCCAGCGAAAGCCCAGGTCAGGCTCGCCACCCTTTAGATAGTGAAAGTAGTGCGCGATCGCCCGATCGATCGGATTGCGCAAGGTCGCGACAATGGTGACGTCTGGGAGATCCCTTGCGAGGCGTTCGATCGCCTCGGGCTTGTCCAACAGCGACGGCGCGACCTCGACGCAGATCTTGTGGTCGCTCGTACGCTCTCCGAAGGTGCCCGAGTACCAATCCCAGCCCTTATGGTAGAGCTTGTCGAAGAAAAAGGTCTCTTTGCCGAGCGCTACCGGAAGCTGCACGTCGCCCCGGCTTCGAAGGTAGTTGTCGATCCAAGTGGTGCCGCTTTTGTGCGGGCCGACGAAGATGAAATCAGGTTTCAAATCAGAGTCTCCCAATGCCTCGCCGAAGAAAAACAGCGTTCCTCTCAGCCAGCGTCACAAAACTGTAATGAAAAATTCACATAACGTCTACGTCAGTGTCACATACGGCCAAGGCCAAGCCCGTGGTTGCTGAGCCGACCCGACGAATCGACGCGGCCATGTTGCCGCGAGCAGCGCCTGGCCAAGTCACCCATGATGCGGTTGCAGACTTGTTCGAGTATGTTTCTCGGGGCACAGGCATGCCGATCTGGTGGAAATGCCGAGACCCATCGCTCGTCGGTTATGCTATGCTAGAGACGCTCTCGACCGACTGTGATGCCGCAGGACGGTTCGGTGGTTTTCTGTTTTGAAAAAGTCCGTTTCCATTATCGAAACGGAATGGTTGCAATTACGTAATTTAAAAAGACTGTATTCAATGCGGAAACGATAGAGTCAGGAAAGCGATTTTCTGTATCGAAACGATTTTCAAAACATAAACAGATACTTACATCGCTTTCGCGTTTGGGCGTGCGGTGCCGGGCATCGTCTCAAGGAAAGTCGCGGCCGACAAATGAATCGGATTCTTTCGCGAATCGTGCAAGGATTAATCCATTATTAACGGAGCGACCTTTGATGACGAAAAAAGTTACCAAAGCAATTTTTCCGGTGGCTGGCTTGGGAACGCGGTTCCTGCCAGCCACCAAATCCATTCCCAAGGAAATCATGACCCTCGTGGACCGGCCGCTGATTCAGTACGCCATTGACGAAGCGCGCGCCGCCGGCATCGAGGAGTTCATTTTCGTGACCAGCCGCGGCAAGAGCGCGCTCGAGGATTACTTCGACCACTCGCCGGAACTTGCTCAGACGCTCCGCAAGAAGGGCAAGACCGAGCTGCTGGAAACGCTCAAGTCGACCAATATGGACTCTGGCGCGATCGCCTATATCCGGCAGCACCAGGCCAAGGGGCTGGGCCATGCCGTTTGGTGTGCCCGCAGGCTTCTGTCCGACGAGCCATTCGCGGTCATTCTGCCCGATGACATCATTCGCGGCGAGACGCCCTGCCTGAGGCAGATGATTGAGGCGCATGCGGAAACCGGCGGGTCGATCGTTGCGGCGATGGAAGTGCCGCCCGAAAAGACCTCGTCCTATGGCGTGCTGGATATTCAGGAAGACATGGGGCATGTGGTGTCCGTGAAGGGGCTTGTCGAAAAACCCGATGCGGCTGTGGCGCCATCGAATCTCGCCGTGATCGGGCGATATGTCCTGTCGCCCGACGTGATGAAGAACCTCGGCAAGACATCGACCGGCGTCGGTGGCGAGATTCAGTTGACCGATGCCATCGCCCGCGAGATCGACGAGGGCCGCCCGGTCTATGGCTACCGCTTCCGCGGTACGCGGTTTGACTGCGGATCGAAGACTGGATTTCTCATGGCCACGGTGGCCGTCGCGCTGGAGCGCGATGACCTCTCGGGCGAGTTCACCGAGTTCCTCGAGGACTGCCTGCAGGTATCCCTCAATCCGCCTCGAGTGAAAGCAAGCTGATCTTGCCGGGCGCGGTGCACAGTCGGCGCGTGCCCTTACGCGGCGTTCGGATCGATCTCTAGCGCCAGATCCACGCCGGAAGCATCCCGAAGCGTGAAATGCAGCATGTCCCCGATGGGTGTTAGCGCGGCTTCTAACGCGGGGCTTTGTTGGCTTGGAAACGGGGCTAGCAGGACGCCGATCCGATGCGACTTGGCCGGTGCGAAGCGCGCGATCAGGCAGGTGCTTTCCGGTTTGTCCGCGATCTCGGCGGGATCGACACCCTCGAATCCGGTTCTCTGCGCGACCTGAATTGGCCCGTCTGCAGGATGAAGGAACCGACCTGTCAGGCCCGCCTTGCGGCCCGTATAGCGAAAACCCGTACCGTCGATGACGCAGGGCGCATTGAAATGCAGCAGCCAGTCAATCGAAACAGGCCGTGACGCATCGATGATGTCGAGGATCAGAAAATAGCGGTTGCTCAGAATGCGAACCTCGCGGGCAACGCGGTCGAGGCCGGGCACGTTGGGCGCATAGGCCTCGCGGGCGTCGCCGCGCAGAAAAACGTGATCCTCCCTCGTTTCCACCCCGTCGATGCGCCCGCTGGCCGCACGGCACGCGGCCTTGTTGCGACCGGCATATTGGCCTTGGCTGTCGATCAGAATGGCGTTCTTCGAAATGGTCTGACGCCGCCAGTTGCGATGCATCGCAGAGTTGAAGGCCACATAATGCCCTGACTGAATTGCAAGATCCTCGCCATAGGCTGACAGGACAAAGGCGTTCTGGTCGCCATGGCTGTGGCTGAGTGAACCGAAGGGACTGGACTTGAAAATGAAATGCACGTGCTGTGACGGGTCGTGCAGTTTGTTTTGGAAAGCGACCCAACCAATTCCCTTGAACCATTTCAACGCCGGCAGGTCCCGTGGTGCAACCGGCGGGGTTGGATTGAACTCGTGCCGAAAAACCATCTCGTCGAAGGCAAGGTCCCACCATCCATAGTTGAAATAGCGATCTTCACTGCCTTCGTCCTGCGCCCGGACCTTGTCGGCAAACCATTGATACGCGCCGTTATTCGTCGTGGCGGCCAGCTGCTGCATGATCTGCGCCATCTTCAAGCCCGGCGGGTCGCCCAAGGTAGTGTCGTCGCAAAAGGAGGCCCGTCTTGTGTCGGGTGGCCTGACATAAAGGGGGAAATCGCCTGTTTCCTTCAGGAAAGGCCGTTCAAACAGATCAATGCCCGTGGCCGCGCGCAACAGGGTCGCCGCATCAACCAGATAGGCCATCGCCGTCATCCAGTAATGGGGCCCTTCGGCGTAGCCACCGTTGCGGTCGCCCCAAGGTGGATACACGGTGGCCAGGAAAGTGATCGCGAAATCAAGCCATTGTCGTGCCTCGTCGCAGTCGTCGAGGAGCGCAAGGCTGGCCGGTAACAGCACCGCCGGCACGGCGCGGATTGCGTGGCTGTTATAGGGGTTGCGTGTAACCGACCCGATTACATGCTCTGCAATATCGCGTGTCCGCAAGTAGAGCGCCTGCTGCACCTTTTGGCGCTGTTCGACATCCAACATGTCATGCAGCCAGTCGTAGCCCCAAGCCAGCGCAAGGCAGATCCTGAACGCCCATTCATCCGAGTACCGATGAGATGTTGGTCCTGCCGTGTCCCACTCCGCCACATGGCACAGCCAGGTTTTCGCCCGCTCGACAAGGTCGCGGTCCCCGGCCACGCGCCCCGCGATCGACAGATGCCGGATCGCGTAAAGTACCTCCTGACAGGCGATGTAGGTCTGTCGCCAGATTGACGCGACACGGAGGTCATCGGGATACCCCAGAGGTTCGGGAATCGGGTCACGGTCGATCCACGGACGCACCGATCGGTCGAGAAAAGACGACCAGCCGACCTGGTCCGGAACGTCCCTTACAGCCTGCCGAAACGCCTCAAGGCCCTGTGGGCCGAGCCATAGCCGCGGGTGCCCCGCACGCACGCCCTTCAGGCTTCGATCAAGGTTCGGCAACCGCCAGATGGGGGTTTGTTCCGTGACTTCGAACGTCCTCGCCGCACTCCATCGCGGCGCTGGGCTGTTGCCTGCGTCTAGATATGCGTAGGCCCAATGGTACCTTCCGGCAGGGAAAGCGACATCCGGCTTGAAAAAATTCCATCGGAGATCGTCGAAAAACCAGGTGGCGTCCTTTGGAAAGCACGGGTCCCGCGATACCCGCAGCATGTATCGCGCATCGGGCGAGGGCGCGGGCATCCAGAAAAAGGCAGGCGGGTTTTCGGCGGTTTCCTCTCCATTTGGTCCATACCCGATATCGAGCGGGCCAGCATCCGGTTCCCAAGGGGGGTGAAGGGGTGGTGTGGTCATCAGGTCAACCCGTTGCCATCGCAAGCTGACAGGATCAGCGGTGTATTTTCCGTAGTCGGTCCAAGGACTCTCGAGGCAAGCCCCCTGCGTCGTGCGCGGCTGCGGTCCACCTTGTGAAGGCGTTTCAAACTCGACATGCCCAGACGCCTCGAAATGAACTCTTCGCGAACGGTAGATGGCGCGCAGCCATGCTCAAATCCTTTTTGGTTTCATGCGCAGCCCATTTTTTGGGCAGGTGATGCCAGTGGCCGTCCACGCTGTAGCGCCGCAACACCTGATGGCTGCACATGGGCTGAATTCGTTGGGGAATCGCCGACCTCTCTGTATGGTTAATCAAAGTTTATTTTAGCCATTTTTGGTGGGCCTGTATGGTCGGTGCTTCAAGGGATATGCAGGCGTCGTTGCGATGGTGGGCGATCTACTGCTCGGTCGCCATCGGCGTATGGTATGTCGCCCTGTCCACGCCTCGGCCTGAAGCCTCGGGCCTTTTTTTCACGACGATCGGCATCATCGCCTTGTGGCGATACTCGTGGTGGCTGGTTCATCAGGTGCGGTCCCGCATCTTTCTCAAGCGCGTGTTCCCGAGGCTCAGGGCGCAAGCCGAACGCGTCGCGACACCGCTCGATCACGTCTATGCGGTTGTCCTGTCCTACAATATCGACGAGGCCGATTTCGTGAAATGCTATGCGTCGCTGATCGACGCTGCTGTCGAAAGTGATGTGCCAACCACTATCGTGGCGTCCATCACGACCGACCGGGACCGTCGCCTTTTGCACCGGGCTTATCTCGCCGCCGGATGCCCGGAGAAGGTCGAGATCATCGCCCAGTTTCAAAAAGGCGACGGCAAGCGATCGGCCATCGGTGAAGGTTTGCGGGTCGTCGCGCGGGATTGTCCACCCGACCGGTCCGTCACCATCCTCATGGACGGCGATACTGTTCTTGGCGATGGGGCTATCGCGCGGGTTCTCCCGTTCTTTTCGGCCGACCCCGACCTTGCCGCAGCGACCACGAACAACGATGCGATTGTCAAAGGCACCTATCTGACACGGAACTGGTATGTCCTGCGCCTGGCGCAACGCCACACCCTGATGGCCTCCATGGCTCTTTCCAAACGGCTTCTGGTGCTGACAGGGCGATGCTCTTTTTTCCGCACCGATATCGCCACCTCTCGCGATTTCATCGCGCAGGTCGAGGATGACCGCATCTGGCACTGGCGTCTTGGCGAGATCAAGTTCCTGACCGGCGACGACAAAAGCACCTGGTTCCATGTGCTGAGGTCGCGCGGCAAGATGCTCTATGTGCCGGATGTCGTCACCTACGGGCTCGAGGAACTGCCAGCGCCCGGGCGGTTCTTTCCTGCCTCGACCAAGCTGATGCAACGCTGGTTCGGTAACATGCTCCGCGCGAATGCCCGCGCGGTTTCACTCGGCACGCCCCGGCTCGGCTTTTTTGTCTGGTGGTCGCTGCTGGATCAGCGTGTGTCGATCTGGTCGTCCTTGGCGGGGCCCGTTGCCACGATCCTGCTGGCGATATTTTTGTCCCCCCTTTTCATCATCTATTACCTCGCCTGGGCCATTCTCACACGCACGGTCATGGCACTGGCCACGGCCACGAACTACGGGCGCATCGCACCGGTTTGGCCCTTTTTGCTGTATTACAATCAGGTTTGGGGTGCGCTCATGAAAAGCAAGCTGCTCTTTCATCTCGACCGCCAAAGCTGGACGCGTCAATCCATCGATGGCGCAGCGCATGGGCAGACGGCAAAGGCAATCGGGGGAACCCTGCTCCATGCTGCGGCCGTCTCGACATTCGTGATCGGGATCGGGGTGTTCACAGGACAATTGAGCGCGGCCAGCGATGCGGCCCGGTACGACCTTTTTAGGGTCAATCGGGCTGCAAACGCATGATGACGCCACAGACGGGTTTGCAAGGGGGACGGAGTGACTGTGAATTCCAAAGGGCTCGACAGCCCGCCCGAGCCGACTCGCCCAAAGCAGAACGGCATTCGAACTATTCGGCGAAACACCCGCCTGCATCACGGTGTCCAACTGCCGTTTTTCGTGGTGATGGATGACGTGATTCTCGATGGCCGATCCCTGTCTCTGGACGAGTTCGAGGCCCACCACGAGCCATCCTGGCCGCGAGGACAGGATGCGGTCGCGATCGAGGTTGGAACCGAGGCCGAAGTGCGCCTGCGCATTTCGCTGTACGGCTTTGTGTGCGAGGTCGATGCTGTGGCCGAGGTGGTCGAGGTCGTCGACGACAAGGACGACCCTGTGGTCCGATTTGCCTTCAAGGACATGTCGCGCCCCTCGCGCGAGGCCCTGCGGCGCATCGCACGCAGCTATCATGCGGGTTATGTCGCAAGCCCCAGCGATCTGTTGGAAAATCACGATCCCCAGACCTTGAGCGAAAAAGAGCCCGAAGCCGCCGCTGACAATCGGCGTCTGCGGCTGCGCAATGTGATTGGAATGGGCTTGTCCGTCGGCGTGATCATGGGCACGTTCGCCTTCATCGGCATGGCCCTTTACGACCGGTTCGTGCTGATCGACGCGCAATTTGCAACCATCACGGCCCCCGAGGTCGAGATGATCAGCGCCGAAATGGGGCAGGTCCGGACCCCCATCGCAACGGTCGGTCAGATCGTCGAGCGGGATGATCCCATCTACAGCATTTCGTCCGCCGAGCTGGCCAGTGCCGAAGCCTCGCTTCTTGCGCGCGTCGATTACCTTTCCGAGATCGGCGAAGAAATGGAGAACGACCCCGATGCCTTCGCTCTCTCGCCGGATGGCGTGCCTTTTGCATCGTCGGACGAAGCGCGGCGCGCCTTGGCCTTGGCGCAAGGAGAGTTGCGCGCGCTGCAGTTGCGCATGGCCGAACTGGACGGTTATGCGCCCTGCGACTGCATGGTCAGCTGGTTTCAGGAAGACGGCGCGTGGGTCGTACCTGGCGATACGGTGGCAGTGCTTGCGCGCACGGACAGCGAAACCTTGCGGGTCGAAGCTCTGGTGCATGTATCCGAGATCGCAGATGTGCACACCGGCCGCTCGGCCGTGGTGACCGACGAGGCCACCGGCCGATCCATCCCGGCCGAGGTCGAGCGCATCACCCTCGATCCGCGGCAACAGCCGCGTGTCGGCTTTCCGCAATGGCTGCGGCAGGAACCGACCCTCGCCTCGGTCATCCTGTCGGTCGACGAGCCCCTCGATCCGTCGATGATCGGTCAGCCCATGCAGGTTGCCATTCATCGCACCAGCCTGTTCGATGCGGCGGCGAACGCCGATCAACCTTGATGGGCCTGCGCGCCATCACATCCTGGGCGGCCGCCTTGTGGTTCTCCATGATGGGCCAGCACGCCGCCGGCTTCACCGCCGAAGAGGCGTTTGCCAACTTCGTTCTTCAGGATGTCTCGGGTTATTCGGTGACGGACCCCCTGGCGGGGTATTTCGATGTCGCGGCGCGGCGCGATCGCCTGTCGCGCACGCGCGACCCACTGCTGCTCGACCGGATCGACCGACACGGCATCGGGCATAGCTGTCAATCGGCCCTGACCCTGCCGATCCCGGATCACAGGATCATCCTGCCAGGATTTTACGTCGACAATGCCTCCTGGCGGCGCATGGTCGGGGTGTTCCTGGGCTTCGAAGACGCCATGAGCGCGCTGGCTGCCGCCGAGGTGATCAACAATGACGGCTATCACGCCGACTGCATCGTGGACGTTCTGCTGCAATGGGCGCGAGCCGGGGCCATGATGGATTTCGACTACTCCACCGACCATCGGCAGGCCTGGTACACCACCGAAAGCACGATTTTCAGCGCGTCGCTCGCCTTGATGGTCGTGCGGCCACAGGTGGCCGAAAGCCGTGCCGGCGACCTGGCCGAGATCGACGCCTGGTTCCTTTCCCTTGCGCGGCGTCATTCGGCGATATCCGGTCTGCCGGCAACGTCTTGCTGCAACAATCACCTGTACCGGCGCGCGGTCTATGCGATGTCGATCGGGATCATGACCGAGGATGAAGGCCTGTTCCAATACGCCGTGAGGGCCTATCTGGGCGCCTTGTGGCAGGCCGAGGATGATGGGCATCTTCCCTTCGAGATCATCCGTGGCCGGCGGGCCGTGCATTATCAGAACTTCGCGGTCATGTATCTGGTCATGATTGCCGAAATGATGGAACGGCAGGGCATCGAGGCCTATGAGATCGAGGTCGACGGCGTGGGTTTGCAGCGCCTCATCGATGTGGCGCTCGACATGCTGCTCGACCCGGCGCTGGTGCAGAAGTATGGGGTGTTCGACGAACAAATCCTGCCCCACGAACGCGACGGACAGTTCCTTGCGTGGCTCGAACCCTACTTTGCCCGAACCGGCGATCCCCGTGCAGCCGCGCTGATGGAGGGCCGCAGGCCGTTCTACAACCGCAGTCTCGGCGGTTATCTCAGCCTCTATTTCATGGCGCCGTCCGACTTGCCGCCCAGTTGAGGGTCACGGCAGGAGGGCCTGGCCGATTCACTGCGGCGATCTCCGATCACGTTGGCATGGTGCGACAAGAATGGGCGCCTTGCCGAAAGATCTGGCACCGCGTCGATATTCCCGCCAAGTGGCATGGCCTTTCGTTGCCAGCGGGCATGCCAGTGCCATAGGCTCGGCACAGGTTTGACGCATTTCCCACGTACGTGCCCCGTTACCATTCCGGAGGGCGAGAATTGGCACAAGAAATCTGGGTTTCTGCCGATGCGGCAGACGGAGGCGATGGGTCGCCTGAAAATCCGTATTCCAGCATCCAGGCCGCGCTCGATGCCGCAGGGCCCGGTGCCGTGATCAAGGTCGCCGCAGGCACCTACGAAGAAAACATCGAGATCTCGGTCAGCGGCACCGACGGCGCGCCGATCACGCTCGTGTCGGCGGATGGACCGGGCGCGGCCGTGATACGCCCGGCAGATGATGCCGAGTCCACGATCCAGATAGATGGAAGCGATCACATCGTGATCGACGGCTTTGACCTGCATGGCGGTGAGACGGGCACCAGACCCGTCGTCCACATCCATGCCGTCGACGGGAATACCGATCCGGCCAGCAACATCGTCATCGCCAACAACACGATCTTCAAGGGTGAAGGCGACGGGATCAAGGTCAGCAAGTCGAGCGATATCCAGATCCTCGGAAACACCATCGAGGGTGGCTCAGGCCGCGAATCCGGCATCGATTTCGTCGGCGTCGAGAACGCGGTGATCGAGGGCAACACGATGACCGACCTGAGCTATGTCGGCATCATGGTGAAAGGCGGTTCCAGCAATATCGCGATCGTCGAAAACACCATTTCGGGGTCTGGCCATAATGCGATCGAGGTTGGCGGATACACCAACCTACACTCTTACCCGCCCGGCTTTCTCGACGCCGGGTTGGCCTATGAGGCGACGAATGTTCTGGTTTCTGGAAATGCCATCTCTGACGCCGGTAATTCAGCGCTGCGACTGATCGGGGCCACGCATGTACTGATAACCGAAAACGCGATCAGTGGCGCGGGCGACGTGATCAAGATCGACGACTCGGCCAAGTTCCACGACCCCTGGTTTAGCGACATGATCGGGTTCGCCGGGAACGACATCGGCGGCGACTGGTTGCGTGACCGGTCTGCCGAGGCAGAACTCTTCTGGGGCGACGCCGCCGCCGCCGTGTTTGACGGCGCGTGGATGGACGCGCTTGACCCCGACCCGATCCCGGTGCCACCCGTTCCTGAGCCTGAGCCTGAGCCTGAGCCTGAGCCTGAGCCTGAGCCTGAGCCTGAGCCTGAGCCGGGCAACCGAATCGACGGCACGGACGACTCTGATCGGATCTACGGGTCAGATCAGGACGATCTCATTTTCGGATATGACGGCCGTGACAAGCTGGTCGGCGAAGGGGGCGACGACTACCTCGACGGCGGTGCAGGCGAGGACGAGCTATGGGGCGACGCCGGCCAAGACACCCTGATCGGTGGCGGTGGGGACGACGAATTGCGCGGCGGCGACGGTCATGACGACCTTTGGGGCATGGATGGTCGCGACGACATCCGAGGCGGACGTGGCGATGACCTGATCTCGGGCGGTATGGGCGAGGATGATCTCGAAGGCGACGCTGGAAACGATGTTATCGACGGCGGTGCGGGCGAAGACGAGCTTTGGGGCGGTGACGGCGAAGACACGCTTTGGGGTGGCGCCGATGACGACAAACTGCGCGGCGAGGAAGGCCAGGATCAGATCTTTGGCGGTGATGGCAATGACGACGCCCGCGGCGGAGATGAATCGGACTGGATCGATGGCGGCAGTGGCGATGACCGCATCAACGGCGACGACGGCGACGACACTGTGATCGGGGGCGCTGGCCGCGACGAGTTGCGCGGCGGCAAAGGCGATGACCTGCTGGATGGCGGTGCGGGTGATGACCGGCTGCGCGGCGAAGATGGGTCCGACTGGATCGATGGCGGCGCGGGTGATGACCGCATGAACGGCGACGATGGAAACGACAGTCTGAATGGGGGTGCAGGCGACGACGAAATCCGCGGCGGCAAGGGCAACGATCTGCTGGCCGATGGCGACGGGGACGACCTGGTCAGAGGCGACGATGGGCATGATACGCTGGTTGCGGGCACAGGTGACGACATTCTTGTCGGCGGCCGCGATGACGACGTTTTCGTCTTTAGGGCCGAGCTTGCGTTCGATCACGACGAGGTGGAGGATTTCAGGTCCGGCGATGACCTTGTGCTGTTCGATGGGTTCGGCGCGAACCTCGATTCTTTCACAGACCTCGACACCAATCGCAACGGCCGTCTCGACGACGGCGACGCGGTCGTGGTTGTGACAGGGGGGCATACCTTCATCGATCTGTCCGGCCATTATGGCGCTTCGGCCGATAGTCACGTGATCGAGATTGGCGCGACCGGCCTGACGGACTCGGATTTCGATTTCTTATGACGCGAACGGGCGACTTGGGAAATCTGCGGGTACCTTGGCGCGTACCGACGGTGCATATGTGAACGCAATTGTGTTGCAAGAACACAACCTGTTGGGGCGAGCCGCACATGTGCCGCAGATTGTGGTGCTTTTTTTGTTCTTGCTTAGTAGAAAGAACCAAACTTCACAGTGGATTGTGGCGAATGCGGAAACAGCTTTTTGTGACGGCCATCGCAATTGCGACGGCAGCCGGGCCTGTCGCGGCTCAAGGCTTTGGAAATGGCGTCGGGTACATCGGCGGAGGCTTGTCATACGGTGAGGTTGTCGAAACCCGCGCGCCGGACAGCAACGTCTCGTATATGCCCTTCTACCTGGAAGGGCAGTATGCGTTCCCCTTTCTCGATATGGGATATCTCGGCGCCGAAGGCTACTTCGGGTATGCCGACTGGGACACGTCTCAGACCGATTTCGACCCCGACAATCCTGAACGCGAGGTGCGGGTCGGATTGCATTACTCTCACGTCGTGACCCCGGCATTGCGTATCGGGGCCTTCGGGGCATATTCCAGAACGGCGCTGGTCACCGATGACCTGCAGCGCGAACCCTATGAAACCATCTATGGCGGGCTGGAAGCGCAGTATTTCTTTGGCGATGACTTCATGCTGTTCGGTCAGGCCGGCGTCGGCAACACGTTCGAATTCCCGCCCGACCAGTCCTCTGACGATCACGAAGGATTTCGGGATGCCCGTTTTGTGCGGGCCGGTGTGACCTGGTTCCCGTTGGACAGCACCGCCATCACCTTCGAATACGAAAATGCGTCGGCTGACAGCTTCCTTAACGGTGGCGACGACTCGGGTGATTTCAGTTCGTTTGGCCTTTCCGGTGAAACCGTCTTGCCGACCGACGTTCCGCTTGAGATCACCTATTTTGCCCGTCGGGATTTCTACGAGATCAGCGTTGGAGACGTCGATCTGTCGGATCTGACCGTTGGCATTGGTGTGCGGTTTCTGTTCGGGGCCGATACGCCACGCGAAAGCTGGCAAAACGGCCGCCTTCTGACGGCGCCGCGCTTGCCCGCACGCTCGGTCGACTGGTTGGAAGCCCTTGACTGACAAACCGGGCTGCCGTGTCCACCGCGGCTATGAAACATGAAACAATAAACACAAGGAACCCGCCAAGGCGGGTTTCTTTACAAGCAGTTCGGTCGCTTTTCGGCCTAGTACGGAAGCGGCGTCGGCGTCACTTGCGCGACCGGCGTGCCACCAAGAAGGCTCACAATGTAGTCGACGCAGACATTTGTGGGGTCTTCATCGAGGAGCACGGCCAACTCTCGCTGCAGCGACGAGCGGTCCATCCTGTCATAAACCTCACAAACATCCAGATCTATACCCTGACTCTCGCCCGGCATCGGAGCGCCGACCGAGGCAGTCAGAACCGCCAAGGCTGCAAGCGTCGAGATTTTGCGTTTCATCTGTTACGTTCCTACCATGATGGGCCGAAGCCCGAGGAAATTTCGTTCTTCCAAACTCTTCGGTCGGCTAACTGCTCGCTTTAATATTCATTAACCTTTTCACAATATTGCCAGATTTACAACGTTGTGCCGCCACGATGTTGCCGCATTTTGCAGGCCGCAACATGTTGCGGCCTTGCGGCCAATGCACACAACATACTACGGAAAAGCTGGTGCCTTGCGGCAGAGCAGGACTGCGCACATGCCGGCTGAAGCTGTGGGAGTCTCTACTCCGGGCTATCGAGCTGCAATCAGAACAGAATCATTCCAAAGCGATGCGTCTGAAGTCCCGCCCGAAAACCGAGGTGATTTCGTCTCGCGTCGGCATGACGCGCCGGACCCCGTTGTAAAATTCGGCACTGTTCAGTCCGGGATCCCCGAAGACAAGAAACTGCTCGACATCAAAATCGGGCAATCCGTCAATCGCGTGGTGAATGACGTAAGGATTGCACAGGATCAGGCGGGCCGCCTTGACCCGTGAAAAGGCACTGATCTGCACGACCTGTCCGGTGTCCACCAGTTCTGCGATGTCGGGGTTGAGATCATCACTCCAACTGCTGTGGTAATCGGGCCAGTTGAACAGGCCAACCGTTTTGCCGTCAGCCACACGCGCCCTGATATACGCGTGCAATTCATCGATCGCTGTCGCGGCCTTCGTGAAATCCCCGACAAGGGCGTCGTCCAGCGACTCGCCCTCTGCCAACCGAGCAAGCGGGATGCTGGCCGGCGGTGTTGTCGGGTATTCTTCCGTTTCGGCAAGGCGCGTCACGCGCAAGAGGGCGCGCAACCGGTCACGCCGAGCACCATAGGGAAATTCGAGATGTGTCGGTTCGCCGCCTGTGTCGTTTGATTGCGTCAGCACAACAGGCGCACCCGGCAACACGGTGTCGATAGCGGCCTTGCCGTAAATGTGCCTGAGACGCCAGATCAGATAGTTCTCGGGGTAGTCGGTGGCATCATCCCAGCCGCCAAAGTCGCGCAACACATCCGCCGGCAGCATCAGGCTTTTGCGATGCGGCCCGACGAGCGAAAAATCGGGGAACCAACCCCCAATCAGGTGCGGACCGTCCGTTACACGCGCCCGCTGGACGAGACAGGCCATGGCGTCGCTGTCCTCCAGTGCGTCGACCTGCATTTCGAGACGGGCCGGGTGGGCGATATCCGTCGGGTCGTGCAAGGTGACATAGGTCCCTGTCACACGGCCTAGCGCCTGATTGCGCAGCGCATGCTCGGCCGTGCCGACCGCAAGGTCCAGCCTGGAGGCACGCGGATCGTTCGCCAGCACGTCGGCAATCATCGCCCGCACGTCTGGATCGCCCGAACAATCGGCAATGATGATCTCGATATTACCCCATGTCTGCGCACGCAACGACGCCAGAGAAAGAGACAGCGTCGAGTTGGCGCGCCGGATCGGCACGATGACACTCACCAACGGTCTCGGCTGTTGATGGCTGGCCTCGGATGAGGCCCCTATCGCCGCCGGTTCCTGCAAACCCACAACGCCTTCCGCCGCCGGGTCGAGGAAATCCGACAATCCGGCATGACGGCAGGCGCGGTTGAGCCATTCAGCAAAGCCCGAGTGCCCGGATCCGCCAACAGGTGCAGTCTGGAGATTCGCCATGGCAAGGCAAAGCCCCGTATCCTTGGGGAACATCCGCAGAAGAGACGAGATTTCAGCGACGGCCTCATCCGAACGGCCCATATGGTCGAGGCAGTAGACCTGCAACAGGGCGCGCTCGCGACGCCACGTCGGCCCGAGGTCGCCGATCCTGTCGATATTGGCCAGTGTCTCGGCATAGTCCCCATGTGTGAAATGCCACCGGGCGAGAACACGTGCCGCGCGGCTGACGTCCCGCAGCTCGGACTTGGCATCGTCGCGAACCATCTCGAGCGCAGCGATCGAGTTGGACGAAAACCCGCCCCAAAGCTTCTTGTCCAGTGTCGGCACATTGAGATCGTCTGCCGACGGGCCCTCGGTGCCGGCAATCATCTCGAACACCGGTTGTTCCAGCTTGCGCAGTTTGCCCGACAGCACCTTCCAGGCGTCCGTTTCCGCCACGCGCGCCGGCGTCTGCCCCAACATCCAGAACGGTTTTATCCCGTCATGCGGAAAAAACAGCGGCTTCGCCTGCATCGCATCGGACAGGCGCGCGATCCCCGAATATCCGGCGGCGTCGCGCGCGATGAAAAACAGCGGCAGAAAGCGCGCGCGGTCGAACGGTTCGATCTGCTGATAGTTCCAGGATTTCTGCGCAAGGTGCGGCAGGAGCCATCCAAAGGCTTTTGCCATGCCACGGCCGTCCGGGCCCTCGAACTGCCACACCGAATGCCCGCAGGCGTCGGCCAGGGTCGCAAGATTGACCCAGCTCTGCAGGTTGAAGCAGCAGTAATGCGCGGTTTGCGTTCGCTTCATTTCGTGCGGTTGCTGGCCGTCCTCGGTGAACTGTTCGAGAATACGCTCGCGACTGTTGAAAAAGACCTTTTGCAACAGCGCCGTATCGCCGAGGAACGCGGCGATGGAACCTACCTGCAAGTCATAGCAGGTGCCGTGGTTGTTGGAGGTTGCGTGTTCGGCCACGCCCTGCTCACTGGTCTGCAGCCATTCGACATAGTCTCGCAGCCAGGCGCGGAAGGCATCGCGTTCGGACGGGGCAAGTTTTCCGGCCCGTTCCACGATCCGCACCGCATCGAGAAAGTAATACAGGTCTTTCATCTCGATGAGGCCCGACTTCGCACCCACATCCGACATGGTTTGCGACCGGATCTGCGCATAAAGCAGATGCGGGTTCATCCGGGTTTCCGGGGCGATGAACCATGCGCGCACCAATCCGGCCGCATGCTCGGCATACGCATCCTGGCCCGAGGCAAGCCACGCAAGCCCGAGGGTGGTCGTATCGTCGAAGAGTTGTTGCAGGCGGGTGCGATCGTAGCGTGCGCTGTCCGGCTCATACAGGCGTGTGCCGGGAATGCGTTCTCCGTCGCGGAACACGAAGGGCATGCCGTTTGGTGTGGCCGGGTTGGGCCACCAATAGGGGGCGGGATGGTAGTAGTCGTGGGGGTCGCCGCTGGGGGCAACGGTCGTCTTGTCCGTAACGGCGTAGGGGCCCCGTTGCAGGGCAAGATCGGCCTCTGCGATCAACCGGTCAAACACGCGATGTTCGGGCGAGTCCGGTTCGGCCTTGGGCAAGGCGGTGATCTTGTCCGCGTCGTAGGCCACAAGGGTCTCGGGCCTGTAAACCAGTTTCATGGCTTCGATGTCGAGACGTTCCAGCATCTGGGAAATCGCGCTGATCCGCGCCTCTCCCCGTGACCGCAGGCCGGTGACCTTGTCGGCCTCGAGCTGTGTCAGACCCGAGAACAGCCGGGCCACCCAGCCCGCTTGCCCGGTTGCGCCGGCGTCGGGGGATCGTTCGGCGCGCGGCAGATCCCAGACATCGTCTGCCCATGCGTCCCATTTGCCGGGAATGGCGAGGCGATAGAACAATTCGACCTTTGGCCGCCGTCCGTAATAAAAGGCCTCGTTGAACTCTTCCTCGCTGTCGCGTCGGAACAGCAATTGTGGTTCCTCGTCCGCCTCGGGGGCATAGCCGGGGTCCAGCAAATCCGCATTGTCGAGGGTGCGTGACATGGGCACCGCGAAATACTTCAGATAGGGGCGCGCGGTGACCCCCTCGACGATTTCATCCCAGGCCGATTCCGTGAGGAAACAGTTCCCATCCCATGGCAGGACCCATTTCGCCCGGTCGCGCCCGTCGCGCAGGGCTGCGTTGCGTGCGCCGTTGTTGTTGATCACATAGTTGTTCTTGAAGCGCTGTGCGTGCGCCTCGGCCCGCTTTTGATCATACTCCGCCATCTGCGCGTATCTGCCGTGCAAGAAAAAAGCGGGGTCGGGGAAACTGCACAGATCCCAGTCCGTCTCGGCATAGTCTGCAAGAACGAAAGGTATGTGCAGGTAGGGTTGCCCATACGCCTCAAGGAGGGCGATGACCGCGGCTTCCTGCTCGGGGTCGGCGATGCGGTTCACGACCCAGCGCTTTTCGCACAGGCGCAAGGGTGGTTCGTTATCAAGGATGAAGCGCAGGCTTCTGAGCGTTTGGCCAACCTCGTGCCGGGGCGGCAGGTCGTTGCCGATGATCCGATAGAGCACGAAGGTATCGGATTCTGCATCCAGCCCGCTGGCCTGATAGGCGGCGCGCAAGGCAATCACATCGGTCGGGGCCGGTTTGGGCGGGGCCGGGCGGCTCTTGCGCGGATTGTAGCGGTCCTTTGGGACATCTTCGCGTTCGATCAGATCCGCGTAGTTGCTGATCCTCGACGCCAGATAGCCCGCCTTGCTGAAATCGATCAGCATGCCGCCGCGCCATTTCCGCCAAAGCCGCTGGAAACGCTCCTCGAACAGATCGGCACGATCTTCGCCGCCATAGACGGCGGCCGGGAAATACTCGTAGGTCAATCCGGCATGGCGAAAGGCCGTGGTGTCGGGATTGTCCGTCAGGAACAGGGGCCGAAAACTGCGCGTGCTGCGATACTGCCGCTGGATACGCATCACGGCGGCTGCGATTTGCTCCGAGTCGAGGCCGAACAGCGCCACGACCATGACACCCGCGCCAGAAAGCGGCGCGGCCGCGGTACTGCCGACGCGCGGTTGCAGCGACTTGCCCGGTGGCGGCGGCGCAGGCCAGGCCGCAGCGCGATCTTCAGGGGTCGGATGATGGGCTCGAACGGGCGCCGGATCGCGATCGCGTGCCCAGCCGATTTCGACAATCTGGTCTTCCGAGGCCAGTTCGGCGAGCCGTTGATAGACATCTGTCGCCGGAAAGCTTTGAGGTGGGGCTTTGCTTGCGGGCACCTTGCTGGATTTTGCTGACTTTGTCATGGGCCCATCACCAATTTCTTCAGGATGCGCGCCGCCTCGTCGGCGCCGTTGGTGCCATCGAAAGCGGCGCAATTCTCACGCAGGAAAGCGTTGGCCTTTTCGTTGAGCATCGCTTCGACGAGCGATGGAAAAAGATGCATCTCCTCTTCCCAAAGGTCGAAGCCGACGCCGCTATCCTGTGCGAAACCTGCCCTTGCCCCCTGATCGTCCATCGAGGGATGCCGGTTTGCGACGAAGATGGTCGGCAGCCCAAAGGCGAGAACCTCGTGATAGGTGTTGTAGCCGGCCGCCGAGATGGAAAAGTCGAACGCATTGAAAACCTGGCTGATCGGAAACCCCCGCAACAGCCGGGTGCCCGGCCAGTGCGGCATGCGAACAGCGGTGTTGGTCCATTCGGCGATGACGATCTGCAGGCCCGCGACCTTTTGCAATTCGGTCACGATCCGGTCGGTCAGATCAAGGATGTCGCGATTGGCCCCGGCGCCAAGTTGCACCAGGACGGCAGGGGCGTTGCCCTCAAGACCCAGCTTGGCCCGCGCGTTTTCGCGTGACAACAGCTCGTCCTTGTCCAGCAGGCGGATGGGCGCAACGGCGGTCGTTTCGTGTCGGCGCAGCGCGGTCGGCCCCGTGTCATAAGCGCTGGCCAACTCGCCGGGTTCGATGATGCAGTCGAAGAAACGGGAATTGCCGAGATAGGGCGAGGGCTGGGCCGGGCACATGCCCCGCCGCACCCAGGCAAGCCGACAATCGCCGCGCGAAAGGGCCGCATGGACCAGCCCCGGCGTGGGGTTGTTGCCATCATAGACGATCGCCGCGGGATTGTGGCGTTCGACAACGTCGCCCAGTTCGTAGCGCAGCCAGGCATCCCAATCGGGGATCTCCGCGCCAATATCGGTGTAGGAGGGGCAATACTCGGTCGTGTATCCGAAGGACTCGAGGATTTCTGTCGCCTTTCCGAAGCTCAGAAAGATCGGTTCGATATCCTGATCCATGCGCCGGGCGATGGCCAACAGCCGGGCCGCGTGCCCCAGACCCACCCCGTTGGATGGAATGAACAAAATGCGCGGTGGGTCCACAGGGCTGGGTTTCCGCTGGGTTCTGGCGGCGGGTGGCCCCGCCAGGCGAAAGATACGCCGCAGGTAGGTGTCTTCGCCGAACAGAAGTGCCACGTTGCTTTTTGCGCGCGCGCGCAGGTCGTCCAGCGCGTCTTCGTCCGCCAACAGCCGCTCGACCTCTGTCGGGGCGCTTTCGGCCTCGCAATAGAGGGCCCCTGGGCCGAAATGAGGTTCTAGATGCGGCGGCAGCACAACCAACTTGCCCGTGGCCATGGCGGTGGCGATTGCCGCCTCGGGGAACTCCGGCGTCGCCGCACCGGGAAAGTAGAGGAACACATCCAGTGCCTCGATAAACCGCTCGATCGTGGTATCGGACACATCCAGCACCGACCAGTGTTTCGTGACGTTCGATTTCGCGACGGCGGTCGAAGGGGGCGGGCCGATGACGCGGAAATCCGTCGTGGCATCGGTCGGGTATGTCGCCGCGATCTCCTTCGCGGTTGCGGGCCATTGCGCGGCGCCGGGGGCGCTGACGCGGCCAATGACCGTTGTCCGCGCGGCGGGACTGTCATCATAGGCCGGTCTGACGGCGCGGCCGATCGATCGCCAATCCTCTTCCTCGATCTCGATCGGAAACCCCAGTTCCTCCAGCTTGGCGCGCACCCAACGATTGGTCGGCGCCCATGACATCGGTCCGACATTGAAGCTGAGCCAAAGACCCATCTGTTCGATGTTGGGGGCGCGGTCGTGCACCAGAACGACCTTGTCGGCGCGGAGCCCGGTCAGATCGGTGACCGGTTCCTTCAACAGGCCAGGTGTGAAGACGACGGCCAGCTTGGTATGAACGGTCGC
Organism: Roseibacterium elongatum DSM 19469; assembly: GCF_000590925.1. NCBI lineage: Bacteria > Pseudomonadati > Pseudomonadota > Alphaproteobacteria > Rhodobacterales > Roseobacteraceae > Roseicyclus > Roseicyclus elongatus. The sequence continues at coordinate 1,182,035 of NZ_CP004372.1, forward strand.
GCCCGGTGTGATCGGGTAGGCCAGTCCGTCGCGCACGCATTTTGCAAGATCGGGTAGGATAGCCTTTCGCCCGGCCTGGGGCGGGAGATGCCGAAGCCCGACGCGGTATCCCTGGCCATGCAGGGTCTGGATTTCCCGACTGAGGCGCAAGCCGGTATCGCTCGGGCGCGCCATGTTCGCGAGGAGGATCACGTCGAAGGCTGAATTGTCTTCCTCGTCGGACATGTGTTTGCGAATTCTTCGTTGCGAATGAGGAATGAAATAAGCCAGGTCACAAATCGTTGCCCGAGATCGCGCTGATCTGTCAATGCACTAAGGGGTTGGATGGCCTGATGCCAGAACTGCCGCGCCTTGGCGAACACAGATGTCTCATGCGATGGGGGCGCCGCTGCGCGACGCCCCCATCATCGATATCGCAAGGGTCTAGTGCCAACTCTGTCAGGTGGTCCAAGACCTTTGGATCAGCTTTGCCGTCGATCAGCTGCGAATGTCGACACTTGCGTAGCGACGGCCACCGCAGGTTGGGATGAAGCGGGATGCATAGGAGTAGTCCATGCGCAACAGACGTTGCGACAACCCGCCATTGGCCGAGATCCAGGCCCGCACCCATGACGGGTAGCGGTCGAGCATGTAGCGTGTCGCCCATCGGTTCATGTCCGATGTCGCGCCATAGGCCGCATGGAATGTGAAGGATGCACCGGGCATGATGCACGTGTTCGCGCGCGGCAGGGACAGGTACATGGTGCAGGCCGATTGACAGCGACCTCTGAATTGCACCGTTGCGCCGGTTGCCCGCGCAATATTCGCCCGACGGGCATATTCGATCACGCTGCCGCCATTGCTACCTGCCACAACGACTGCCGGGCGACCGGGAGCGACACGTTCCGCCTGTACCGGCAACCCGACGATAAGGGCGACGCATGTCGCCAGTATCGACAAGAAGGGAAGTTTCATTCCGTCACCTCATTTTTTCTCACGATACGGGCCAACGATTAAGACTCCGTTGCGAGACCTTCGATCGGTCCAGCCTTGATGGTCACTTCCGGCAACCCGAGCCTTGAAGGTAGGTCGCAAATACGGTCGGAATCCGGCCACTCTTGGATTTCCAAGTGGCCATTTCGCGAGGAATCGATGCAGTAGGTCACGCTGCCCTGCCCCTGCATTTTATGTTTTTGGCCGGTGCGACGCGTCCTGAAGCACATGGATGCCGGACCCGCCCCCGATCGGTTTCGGGCAACATAGGCCAAGCCTGACCGACCGCGTAGCAATGCGGCGCCGCATCGGTGATTTGCGCGGTTGTTTGCCGTCGGTTGGCGGATTTCGGCGCGCGACTGCCGCCTCCGTCGCCGGAAACGCCGAAAACCATGGCGCGGGGCGCCGTCTTGCGACGTCAGATACGGTAGTAGTCGCGGTACCACGTGACGAATTCGGCCACACCACGCGCGACCTTGGTTTGCGGGCGGTAGCCGGTCAGCGTCGTCAGCAGCGAGGCGTCGGCCCATGTCGCTGGCACATCGCCGGGCTGCATGTCCATCATGGTCTTTCGCGCCGTCCGGCCGGTCGCCGCCTCGATCGCCTCGATGAATTGCAAAAGCGGGATCGACTCGGAATTGCCGATATTCACGATACGGTAGGGCGCCACGGGCGAGAGGCTGTCGCCCTCGGGCACGTCATCGGGCGAGGCCGGTCGCACCGGCACGCTGTCGATCAGTCGCACGATCCCGTCAACCAGGTCATCCACATAGGTGAAATCGCGCCGCATGTCGCCATGGTTGTAGACATCGATGGCATCGCCGTCGAGGATCGCCTTGGTGAACTTGAACAGCGCCATGTCGGGCCGCCCCCACGGTCCGTAGACGGTGAAGAACCGGAACATCGTGACAGGCAGGCCATAAAGATGCGCATAGCTGTGGGCCATGGCCTCGTTGGCCTTTTTGGTGGCGGCGTAGAACGACATCTGCGTGTCCGCCTTGTCGGTTTCGGCATAGGGCATTTCGGTATTGGCCCCGTAGACCGACGAGGTCGAGGCCAACAGGCTGTGGGCCGGTGGAAAGGCCCGCATCGCTTCGAGCAGGCGGAACGTGCCGATGAGGTTGGCCTCGACATAGCTTTCCGGCGCGTCGATCGAATACCGCACCCCGGCCTGCGCGGCGAGGTGGATCACCGCATCTGGGCGATGCGCCGCCATCAGGTCATGCAGGATGCCGGGGGTCTCGATCCGGTCGTTAACGGCTGAAAACCCGCTGGATTGCAGCAGCATGGATTGCCGCCGTTCCTTGAGCGTCACGTCGTAGTAATCGGTCAGCGCATCCAGCCCGATCACCCGCCACCCGTCATCAAGAAGGCGCTGACACAGATGGTAGCCGATAAACCCGGCCGAGCCGGTCACCAGCGCGGTGCGCGTGTCGCTCATTCGTCTTCTCCGCTATGGGAACTGTTGATCCAGGCCCAGGAACTGGCGCACATCTCGTCAATGCCCTTTTCCGTCTCGAACCCCAGCAGCGTGGCTGCCTTGCTTGCATCGGCCACGTAGATCGGCACATCGCCCGGCCTGCGATCCACGATCTCGAACGGCAGATCCCGGTTCGAGGCGCGTTTGTAGGCGTCGATCACCTCAAGCACCGAGTAGCCTCGGCCGGTGCCCAGATTGACGAGATGGCCATTGCCGGTCTCAAACAGGCTTTCGAGGGACAGAAGATGCCCACGCGCCAGATCTTCGACATGGATGTAATCGCGCACGCCGGTCCCATCAGGCGTGTCGTAATCATCCCCGTAGACCGAGATCTTTTCCAGCGTCCCGCTGGCCACACGGGCGATATAGGGCATCAGGTTGTTGGGGATGTCCCTGGGATCCTCGCCGATCATGGCCGAGGCATGGGCCCCCGCGGGGTTGAAGTAGCGCAGCACGCCGATGGCCCACCGCGGATCGGATTGCGACAGCCACTGCAGAATCTGTTCCGACACGATCTTGGTCTGACCGTAGGGGTTCATTGCCCGCATCTCGGCGCTCTCGGGGGTCGGGGTCACATCGGGTACACCATAGACCGTGGCCGAGGACGAAAAGACCAGGCGCCGGCAATCCGCCGCATCCATGCAGCGCAGCAGCGTCGTCAACCCGCCGACATTGACGTCGAAATACTCCAGCGGCCGCCGGACACTGTCGCCCACCGCCTTGAGCGCGGCGAAATGCACCACGGCGTCGAACGGCGTGTCTTGAAACAGGCGTTCCAATGCCGCGGCGTCCCGGACATCTGCCTCGACGACCGGAACGGGGCGTCCCGTGATCGCGGCCAGCCGCTCCACGACGTTGCGCCGGGCGTTGTTGAAGTTGTCGAGAATGGTCACGGCATGCCCGGCGGCGTGAAGCGCCAGATAGGTATGTGAGCCGATATATCCCGCCCCACCCGTCAATAGAATCCTGCGCTTTGCCATGGCACCACCAAATGATCTTCAAATACGGGCGTCAAACCATGGAAACCCAAGGGGGTCAAAGCCCAAGGGCCCCCAAACGGCAAATATGCACCGCCGACGGGGATTTGCCGCCCAATCATTGACCAATCGCGCACATCGGGTATCACGAATGCAGAACGGGGCCGACAAGGGGATGTGCGGACCACATGCGGGCGATCTCGATCCTGAAGGGGATTGCGGCCATGGCAATGGTCGCGTCACTTGTCGCATGCTCGGGCCTGCCCGGCGGCGCGCCCGTGCAGCGCGAGATCGTCGAAGCGTCCGGCGACGAGGCCGCGGCTGATTTCGCCGTCTACACGGTCAATCGAGCCTTTTTGCCCATCCTGTCCGACTGGCCCGACACGGGCGAACGTCACCTTGGCTGGATTTCGACCTCGGGCGGCGCACGCACGCAGGTGCTCGCGCCCGGGGATCGCCTGCGCGTGACAGTCTGGGACAGCATCGACGATTCGCTGATCACCAACGGGGAACCCTCCGCGGTGCTGGAATCGATCGTCGTGGCGCCGGATGGAACGATCTTCGTCCCGTACCTCGGCAACACGCGGGTCTCGGGGATGACGCTGCAGCTTGCGCGCGAGCATCTGCAGGATGAAATGAGCCTGATCGTGCCGCAGGCGCAGGTGCAGTTGACCGTCGAAAGCGGACGCGGAAATTCCATCGACCTGGTGGGCGGCGTGGCCAATCCCGGGCGGTTCCCGATGCCGGATCGCAATTACACCATCCTGAACCTGCTGGCGGATGGCGGCGGTGTCGAGAATGGCCTGTCGAACGCGCAGGTGCGCCTGATGCGCAATGGCGCGATTTACGGCGTGTCCGTGGACCGTCTCTTTGCCGAGCCGGGCCTTGATACGCTGCTCCATGCCGGGGACCGTGTGATCGTCGAGGAAGATCGCCGCTATTTCCTGTCGCTTGGTGCTGCCGGCGAGCAGAGCCAACATACCTTTCCGCGCGATACGGTCTCAGCGCTTGATGCGATGTCGATCATCGGTGGGGTGCAAAGCAGCCGGGGTGATCCGGGCGGTATCCTGGTCTTGCGCGAATATCCGGCGTCAGCTGTGCGGCCCGATGCGGCCGGCCCGGATCAACAGCGCGTGGTTTTCACACTCGACCTGACCAATGCGGATGGCCTCTTCAGCGCACGGAATTTCCACCTGAACTCGGGTGATCTGGTCCTTGTCACCGAAAGCCCGGTGACACGCACACAAACCATATTCGCCCTGATCGGATCGGCTTTCGGACTGGTCGGGCAAGGGTCGCGCCTGGGCGTCAACTGAACAGGTGCCTGCCCGCCTCAGGGCAGCGCGACCTGCTTGGCGCGTGGCAACAGATCGTTGATGCGCGCCAGATGCACGGGCAGCGTCCGCGTCCTGAAATCGTAGGTTTCGATCACGTGCTGTCGGGCGGCGGGCCCGAGATGGGCGTAGGTGCCCGGCCGTTCCAGTACGTCGGCGACCTGTTGCGCCAGCTTCTCGGGCTGGAAGTAATCGACCAGCAAACCGGTTTTCCCATGGGTCACGGCCTCGCGCACGGGGGCAACGTCCGAGGCCACGATGGTGGCCCCCATCGACATCGACTCAAGCAACGACCAGGACAGGACGAAGGGAACCGTCAGATAGATGTGGCACCGGCTGATGCGGATGATCTGCTGATACGCCTCGTAGGGGACGCGCCCGAGGAAATGCACCCGGTCCCAATCGACCCGGTCCCCGACCTCGCGTTCCATGTCGGCCCGGTAGCCGCCCTTGCGATCGCTCGCCTTGCCGTAGGACACCTCGTTGCCGCCGATGATCAGCGCGCGCGCATTCGGCCGCGCCGCCAGGATATGGGGCAGGGCCCGCATGAAGACGTGAAAGCCGCGGGTCGGCTCCATGTTGCGGGCCATGTAGGTAAAGATCTCGTCCTGCCGCGTGACCGACCGCCCCAGACGTCCCAAAGGCACGGACGCCTCGGGGTTGGGCCTTAGCCGGTCGGTACGGATCCCGTCGTGGCAGACATAGATCTTGTCGTGAAAGGTCTCGGGAAAGGTGTCGCGCTGCCATGCGGTCGGTGAATGGCCAAGGTCGACCGTCTGGATATTGGCGAAATTCACCGCGTTGCGGGCATGCATGACAAAGGGTGTATGTGCGCTGGCCGGAAATTCCGGATCGAACCCGACCGAGCCACCCTTGGCCAGAAAGTAGTATTCGAAGAAGCCGATGATCGGGACATCGGGCCAGACCTCTTTCATGAAGGTCAACTCGCCCCAACCCACATGACCCAATATGATATCCGGTTTGAACCCGGCCTTGTCCATCGACTGCGCGGCCATGGCGGCCCCGAAGCCGGCGCCGGCGCATTCCTCCCAGTACTGGGTCAGGGCATAGGCATCCTTGGCGGGTTTGTGGTGCGGCTTGTACGTGACGATGCGCGCCCCCTTGATGTGCGGGACCTCGGTCCGCTGCGTCAGGAAGACAATCTCGTGGTCGCCCTGTTCGACGAACCACTTGAACAGCTCTCGGTACTGGCCCGGAAAATTCTGATGAACGAATAGGATCTTCATGCGCTGCCCGGCTTGCCTTTGCCCGTTCCTCTCAGGGACCATGTTTCGTGCAAGCCCATCGGTCAGGCAAGTCCGTGGCAGCAGCATGGCGCCGGTTTGGGGATTGCGGGGCGCGCGCCTATATGGGAACGCAACCTCCGAAACGCTCTAGGACCTGACCCATGACTTTGACGACCCGGATCGCCTGGGATGACACGGTATTGCCCTTCCAACTCGACCGTTCGGATATCCGCGGCCGGATCGCCCGGCTGGACCAGACGCTCGAGCGCATCCTGACACAGCATGATTACCCGGCCCCGGTCGAGGCGCTGGTGGCGGAACTGGCGCTGTTGACCGCGCTGATCGGTCAGACGATCGACCTGCGTTGGAAGCTGTCGCTGCAGGTGCGCGGCGACGGGCCGATCCGCCTGATCGCGACCGATTACTACGCCGCCCCCGAGGCCGGAACGCCGGCGCAGATCCGGGGCTTTGCCAGCTATGACAGCGAACGCCTGAGCGAAACGGCCGATGCATTCGGCCAGATCGGCAAGGGATACTTCGCCATTCTTCTGGACCAGGGCAAGGGCAATGCGCCGTATCAGGGGATCACGCCGATTGCGGGCGGATCGCTGTCCTCCTGCGCCGAGACCTACTTTGCCCAGTCAGAACAGCTCCCCACACGGTTTGCGCTGGGCTACGGCCGGTCGACCGAACCGGGGCGCCCCGAGGCATGGCGCGCCGGTGGCGTGATGCTGCAACATATGCCCAAGGCGTCGCCCTTTGCTACCTCGCCCGAGGGCGGAACCGCCGAGGGGGGCCTGTTGTCGGGCGCCGATCTGCTGGGCGAGGACGAAGGCGAGAACTGGAACCGCGCCAACATCCTGCTGGATACCGTCGAGGGTCTGGAACTGATCGGGCCCAGCGTCGCGCCAACCGACCTGCTCTTGCGGCTGTTTCACGAAGAAGGTCCGCGTGTCTACGATGCCCAGCCGGTTCAGTTCGGCTGCACCTGTTCGCCCGAGCGTGTGCGCGAAAGCCTGTCGATCTATTCGGCCAAGGATATCGGCCATATGACCACGGATGAGGGGATCGTGACCGCCGACTGCCAGTTCTGCGGCGCGCACTACGAATTCGACCCCAAGACGCTTGGGTTCGAGGCGGAACGCCCCCCCGAGGAAGGCGAGGATGACCCGAAGCATTGATCTCGATACGATGCTGGCGCGGCTAGGGCAGACCCCGGCGCCGCCGTCATCAGATTATGACCTGAACCGGGACGTGGTCTTGCCCGCCGAGCGTACACTGCGCCCGGCTGCCGTCTTGATCCCGGTCTTGGGGGGGCGGGTCATTCTGACCAAGCGGGCCTCGCATCTGAAGCACCACCCCGGCCAGATCGCCCTGCCCGGGGGGCGGATCGATGCGACCGACGCCGATGCCGCGGCGGCCGCGCTGCGCGAGGCGCATGAGGAAATCGGCCTCGATCCCCAAAACGTCGAGTTGCTGGCGCATTTGCCGCCACATGAAACGGTTACAAGCTATTCGGTCAGCCCCATCCTGGGCCGCGTGCGGGCCGAGTTCAGCGAACAGCCGGAGGAGGGCGAGGTGGCCGAGGTGTTTCGCGTCCCGCTGGCCTTTCTCATGAACCCGGCGCGTTACCGGATCGAACGTCGCCGGTGGCGCGGGACATGGCGGCATTATTACGTCGTTCCCTACGGCCCCTATTACATCTGGGGGGCCACGGCGCGGATCCTGAAATCTCTGGCGGATCGGGTCGCAAAATGAAGCTGACCGCCGATTGGTTGAGCGCCCCCGGAACGCAGGCCGTCCTGGATGCGATCGAGACCGGCGGGCACCGTGCGTGGTTCGTCGGCGGGTGCGTCCGCAACGGGCTGCTGGGGTTGGACGTATCGGATATCGACATCACCACCGATGCCCGTCCCGACCGCGTGGTCGAATTGGCCGAGGCGGCCGGCATCAAGGCGGTTCCAACCGGCCTCGACCATGGCACGGTAACCCTGGTGGCCGCGCATACGCCCTACGAGGTCACGACCTTGCGGCGCGACGTGTCCACCGATGGCCGCCGCGCCACCGTGGCGTTCACCGAGCGGCTGGAAGAGGACGCCCATCGCCGCGATTTCACGATGAACGCGCTTTATGCCACACGGGACGGCACGGTGATCGATCCGACAGGCGCGGGACGGGCGGATCTGCGCGCGGGGCGCTTGCGCTTTATCGGTGACGCCCATGACCGCATCGCCGAGGATTACCTGCGGATCCTGCGGTTCTTTCGATTTCATGCGTGGTATGCGGACCCGATGGGGGGGCTTGACCCTGCGGGTCTGGCTGCCTGTGCCGATATGGCCAGCGGGATCAACGGCCTGTCGAAGGAACGCATCGGCGCCGAGATGACCAAATTGCTGGCCGCTCGCGACCCTGCACCGGCGGTGGCGGCAATGGCGCAGTCGGGCGTGCTGAGCCAGACCTTGCCAGGGGCCGATGCGCGCCTTTTGCCGGTTCTAGTCGAGGTGGAGGGTGGCTTGACCCCCGATCCGATCCGGCGGCTGGCGGTGCTGGGCGGCGACGATGTGGCCGGGCACCTGCGCCTGAGCCGGGCCGACGCGGCGCGGCTGGGTTGCCTGCGCCAAGGGATGGGAGGCGTCACACCGGCCGGCGAACTGGGGTATCGCAACGGGCTGACGACAGCGCGCGATATCCTGCTGCTGCGCGCCGCGATGCTGGAAACGCCCGTCTCCGCGGCAGATATCGACGCGGCGCGGATCGGGGCCGAGGCGGTTTTCCCGGTGCGGGCGGCCGACCTGATGCCAGACCATAAAGGGCCGCAGCTGGGGCGCGAACTGGCCCGTCTCGAAGCGCTTTGGATCGCCTCGGGGTTTGCCATGTCGAAAGAGGCGCTGCTGTCCTGACGGTTTGCGCCGGGCCTTGCCCGACGCCCGGTGCCGCGCGGCAAGGGGTATCGAACCCCTTGCCGCGCGGATGCGCGTGCCGCGCATCGGCATATTTTCAGGATAAAGATGGGTTGGACGCGTCCCTTGACAGCCCGTCCCTGCCGAGGTTTTGGGCGGGTCATGGACCCTTTGTATGTCTTTGTGTTTCTGGGCCTCTTCACGCCTGGGCCCAATGTCATCCTGCTGACCGCGTCGGGGGCGCGCTTTGGTTTTCAGGCCAGCCTGCCGCATGTTGCGGGTGTGGCATTGGGCGTTGGCGTCATCGCGGCGCTGGCGGGCCTTGGCATCGGGGTGCTGGTGGTGACGGTGCCGGGTGTGGAACTGGGTTTGAAACTGGTGGCGGCCGGCTGGATCCTCTGGATGGCGGTCGACCTGTGGCGGGCGCGCGCGACCGGCCCGCCAGAGACCCGCGCGGACAAGCCCTGGACCATTTGGCGCGCGATCCTCTTTCAATGGGTCAACCCCAAGGTCTGGGCCGTGATCCTGAGCGCGGCCTCGGCCTATGGTGCCGGTCTGGGGCCGTGGGGCGAGGCGGTGCGCCTGTCCACCGCGTTTTCGGGGATCAACCTGTTCGTTTGCCTGTTCTGGAGCCTGGCCGGGTCGCTTCTGGCCATGCTTTTGACCACGCCTGCGGCGTGGCGGTTGTTCTCTCGGGTCATGGCGTTGGCATTGGCGGGGTCGGCTGTCATGGTCTTTACTTAGCCGGTGCCCTATATCATGGGTTCAGGTTCGCGAGCCCCAGTCATGTTCCGCTTTTTCGAAAACCTGGTCGACCCCTATGTCGGCTACACCGAAACCGACGCGCCGCCGCGTCGGCTTTTTGCGTTTCTTTGGGACTATTCGCAGCCGTTCAAGAAGCTTTACGCGCTGACTGCCGTGATGTCGGTCGTCGTGGCCGCGATCGAGATCGGATTGATCTGGTACATGGGCCGGATCGTCGATCTGATGGGTGGCGGCGAACCGGCGGCCGTGCTGGCCGATCACGGGGTCGAGTTGATCCTGGCGGCGCTGTTCATCCTGATCCTGCGGCCGTTGATCCAGGGTCTCGATGTCGCGCTTCTGAACAATGCGATCCTGCCGAATTTCGGCACGCTGATCCGGTGGCGCGCGCATAAACAGGTGCTGCGTCAGTCGGTTGGCTGGTTCGAGAACGATTTTGCCGGGCGCATCGCCAATCGCATCATGCAAACCCCCACCAGCGGGGGCGAGGCGGTGTTCCAGATCTTCGACGCGATCACCTTTTCACTGGCCTATCTGATTGGCGCGGCGGTTTTGCTGACCGGGGCCGATCCGCGCTTGGTCCTGCCGCTTTTGGCTTGGTTCGCGCTTTATGCGCTGTTGTTGCGCTGGACCATTGGGCGGGTCGGCCCCGCGTCCAAGGCCAGTGCCGATGCCCGTTCGGCCACCACGGGCCGCGTCGTGGACAGCTACACGAACATCCATTCGGTCAAGTTGTTTGCCCATCACGAGCGGGAAATCGACTACGCAAGGGAATCGATCGAAAACACGCGCCGGACCTTTGCGGCTGAGATGCGCATCTTCACGGTGATGGACGTCGCGCTGACCGCCTTGAACGGGCTGCTCATCGTGGCCGTTGTCGGTTGGGCGATCTGGTTGTGGTCCGCAGGATCGGCCAGTGTCGGTGTCGTGGCCGCCGCGACCGCGCTGACGCTGCGCCTGAACGCCATGACCGGCTGGATCATGTGGGCGGTCAGCAGCTTTTTCCGGTCGCTCGGCGTGGTGGCCGAGGGGATGGAGACGATCACCGACCCCATCACCCTGACGGACACGCCGGGGGCCAAACCGCTGGCTTTTGAAAAGGGCGAGATCACCTTTGACGGGGTCAGCCACCATTACGGTCGGGGGGCAGGGGGCCTTGATCGGATATCTCTGACGATCCATCCCGGCGAGAAGGTGGGCCTGATCGGTCGGTCGGGGGCCGGGAAATCGACTTTGGTCAAGCTGCTGCTGCGGTTCTACGATGTCGAAGGCGGGCGCATCCTGATCGACGGTCAGGACATCCGCGGCGTGACACAGGACAGCCTGCGCCATCAGATCGGGATGGTGCAGCAGGACAGTTCGCTGCTGCATCGCTCGGTCCGCGACAACATCCTTTACGGTCGGCCCGATGCCGCCGAGGACGAGATGCTGACCGCCGCCAAGCGGGCCGAGGCGCATGACTTCATCCTCGATCTCGAGGACCCGCAGGGGCGCAAGGGCTATGACGCCCATGTGGGCGAGCGCGGCGTCAAGCTGTCGGGTGGGCAGCGGCAGCGCGTGACGCTCGCGCGCGTGATCCTCAAGGATGCGCCGATTCTCGTATTGGACGAGGCGACCAGCGCCCTCGACAGCGAGGTCGAAGCCGCCATTCAAAAGACGCTTTATGGTGTCATGGAGGGCAAGACCGTCATCGCCATCGCGCACCGCCTGTCGACCATCGCGCAAATGGATCGCATTCTGGTGCTCGAGGACGGGCGCGTCGCCGAGGAAGGCACCCATGACGACCTTCTGGCGCGCGGCGGCCTTTACGCCGGGTTCTGGGCGCGCCAATCGGGTGGCTTTATCGGAACCGAGGAAACGGAGGCCGCCGAATGACCCGGTTCGATCCCCTGCTGAACTGGCTGGCCTCGTTGATCGAACCCTTCGCACGGGCAGAGGGGCCGCCGCCGCGGACCCTGTGGGCGTTCATTCGCTGGTGCCTTGCCGGGTCGTGGCGCATCCTGATCCTTGCGGCCTTTCTGTCGGCGCTTGCCGGCATCCTCGAGGTCGGCGCGGCCTATTTCCTGGGTGTCGTGATCGACACGACGGTCGGGGCCGACCCTGATGGCTATTTCGCCACCCATTGGCTGATGATCCTTGGATACGCGGCATTCTACCTCCTTCTGCGGCCGCTGTTTTTCGGCGCGTCGGCGGCCTTCAACGGGATCGTTCTGCCGCCCAACCTCGCCCCCTTGATCCAGAGCCGGTTGCATCGCTGGTCGCTGGGTCATGCCGTCAGTTTCTTCGACGACGATTTCGCCGGTCGCATCGCGCAGAAGCAGGCGCAGACGGCCACGGCGCTGGTCAATGTCGTGACCGAGGTCATCAACGCCGCCGCCTTTGCCATTGCCACGCTCATCGGCGCAGTGGGCATGCTGGTGCTGATCGATTGGCGAATCGCGGCCGCGTTGGTGCTGTGGCTGGGGCTTTACACGCTGATGATCCGGTGGTTCCTGCCGCGCATCCGCGAACGGTCGAAACGCCGGGCGGCCGCGCGCGCCAATGTGACCGGGCAAATCGTCGACACGATCACCAACATCAAGACGGTCAAGCTGTTCGGCCATACCAGCCAAGAGGACGAAGCCGCGCTCGAGGCGCTTGGCGGGTATCGAGAGGAGGCACTGTCGTTCGGCTATCTCTCGACCGGGTTCCGCTTTGCGTTGATGACCACGGCGGGGGTCTTGCCGGTGGTTCTGGTGCTCGGGGCCGTGCTGTTGTGGCAGCAGGGCGGCGTCAGCGCCGGCGAGATCGCCGCAACAGGCGCCATCGCCATGCGTATCGCGCAGATGACCGGCTGGGTCAGTTTCACCCTGATGGCCATCTACGCCAATGTCGGCGAGGTCGAGGACGGAATGCGCACGCTGACCCCGCCGCATGGTCTGACCGACGCGCCCGATGCCACGCCGATGCCGCCGATCGCGGGGCGCATCGCCTATGAGGGCGTCAGCTTTGCCTATGGCAGGCAGGTCGGCGGGGTCGAGGGCATCGACCTGATCATCGAGCCGGGCCAGAAACTGGGCATTGTCGGGGCGTCCGGTGCCGGCAAGTCCACACTCGTGGCGATCCTGTTGCGGCTCTATGATGTCGAGGTCGGGCGCGTGACGGTGGATGGGGTCGATATCCGACAGGTGACACAGGACAGCTTGCGCCAGCAGGTGGCGATGGTCACGCAGGAAACCGCGATGTTCAATCGCTCGGCCATGGACAATATCCGCTACGGTCGCCCCGACGCCACCGATGCCGAGGTTATCGCCGCCGCCAATCGGGCCGAGGCGCATGACTTTATCGAAACACTGGTCGACCATCGCGGGCGGCGCGGCTACGGCGCGCATCTGGGCGAGCGCGGTGTGAAACTGTCGGGCGGGCAGCGGCAGCGCATCGCGCTGGCGCGTGCCTTTCTCAAGGATGCGCCGGTGCTTGTCCTGGACGAAGCCACCAGCGCCCTGGACAGCGAGGTCGAGGCCGCGATCCAGAAAACCCTTCACGACGTGATGGAGGGAAAGACCGTGATCGCCATCGCGCACCGCCTGTCCACCTTGTCGGAAATGGACCGCATCATCGTTCTGGATCAGGGTCGCATCGTCGAGGATGGCAGCCATGATGCCTTGCTGGCGCGCGACGGGTTGTATGCACGCTACTGGTCGCGGCAATCGGGTGGCTTCATCCAGTCCGACGCGGCGGCGGCGGCCGAATAGGCTGGTGTTTCCGCGGGCTTTCCGGCAGCTTGCGGTCCGGCGAATTGCGAAGGGCAGACCATGGATTTCGACACCATTCCCGCCGCGGAATTGGGGCGCAGCCTGAAAGGGGTCGGGATAAACCTGCTGACGGGCGATGTGCGGGGGCTTGCGGCCTTTCTGGTCGAAATGTTCGAGCTTTCCGTCTATCGATTATCCGATGATTTCGCGATCATCCGCCATGACGGGACAATCCTGCAACTGCATGCCGATCCGACATATGGCGGGCACCCGTTGATCAGCCTCATGCCCGAAAACCCGCCGCGTGGGGCAGGGGCGCAATTCTACCTTTTCGGGATCGATCCCGACCGGGCCGTGTCCCGGGCCAATGCAGCGGGGCATCTGGTGCTGGAAGCTGCGGCCGACAAGCCCCACGGCTTGCGCGAGGCCACCATCCTGTCGCCCGAAGGCTATGCCTTCACGCCCGCCGTCCCGCATGACACCTGAGGTTCTGATCGAGCGCCTCGGTCATCATGGCGACGGCATCGGGGCGGGGCCGGACGGCCCCGTTTTCGTGCCCCTGACCCTGCCGGGTGACCAGGTGACGGGCGAGGTCGAGGGCGATCGGATGGTCGCGCCAAAGGTGCAATCGCCGTCGCTGCACCGTGTCCGCCCGCCTTGTGCGCATTTTCGACAGTGCGGGGGGTGCTCGCTTCAGCATGCCTCGGACGCGTTCGTGGCCGCGTGGAAGGCCGAGGTTATTGCGACCGCGCTTGACGCCCACGGGCTGAGCGCGCCGATCAGGCCCACGACGACCTCGCCGCCGCGGTCGCGCCGTCGGGCCACCCTGGCGGGGACCCGCACCAAAAAGGGCGCTCTGGTCGGCTTTCATGCGCGCCGATCCGATGTCATCGTGCCGATCACCGATTGCCACGTTCTGACGCCTGCCTTGATGGCCTGCGTCCCGGTGTTGGGTGAGATCACCCGCCTTGGCGCGTCGCGCTCGGCCACGCTGTCCTTTGCACTGACCGAAAGCGGCGCGGGCATCGACCTTGCCGTCACGGGTGGCAAACCGCTCGACGGCCCGCTGCGCGCTGCCCTGCCGCAATATGCTCGTCATTTCACCCGGCTGACCTGGGGCGACGAGCCTGTTTTCCTCGATGCGGCGCCACGGCAGCATTTCGGACCGGCCGCCGTCATACCACCCCCCGGCGCCTTTTTGCAGGCCACGCAGGCGGGCGAGGCCGCGTTGCTGACCGCCGTGCAAGAGGCCACCCAAGGGGCCGCCGCCGTGGCCGATCTCTTCGCCGGGTGCGGCACCTTTGCATTGCCCCTGGCGCAAACCGCGCCGGTCCACGCTGTCGAAGGCGACGCCGCGCTTCTGAATGCGCTCGGGGCGGGGGCGCGCCATGCGCAGGGCCTGCGCCCCATCACGACCGAAGCCCGTGACCTCTTTCGCCGCCCGCTTCTGGCCGAAGAGGTGCAGCGGTTCGATGCGGTTGTCATCGATCCGCCGCGCGCCGGGGCCGAGGCACAGATGCGCGAACTGGCTATGGCACAGGTGCCGCGCATTGCAATGGTTTCCTGCAATCCGGTTACCTTCGCGCGCGACGCGGCCATTCTGACCGCGGCCGGATATGTGATCGAATGGGTGCAGCCCGTGGACCAATTCCGCTGGAGCGCGCATGTCGAACTTGCGGCGGCGCTGCGCCTTGCCCATATCCCCGCGTAACCGCGCGAGGGCAAAGATGAGCGATACAACCACCACAACCGGTTTCCGGCAGCGACTGGCCGATTGGCTGGAGCGTCCACAGGTGCGCTACGCGATCATCGGCGTGATCGTCTTCAACGCGGTCATTCTGGGGCTGGAAACCTCGGATAGCGCCATGGCCTCGGCCGGGGGGCTTATCGTCGCGCTCGACCGGGTTTGCCTGAGCATTTTTGTGATCGAACTGGCGGCCAAGCTGTTGGCCTATGGATCGCGCTTTTTCCGCTCGGGGTGGAACATATTCGATTTCGTCATCGTGGGGATCGCCCTTGTGCCGGCGGCGCAGGGCCTGTCCGTTCTGCGCGCGTTGCGCATCCTGCGGGTCTTGCGCGTGATCTCGGTCGCGCCGCGCCTGCGCCGGGTGGTCGAGGGGTTCGTGACCGCATTGCCCGGCATGGGGTCGGTCTTTCTGTTGATGGGCATCATCTTCTACATCGGCGCGGTCATGGCGACGAAACTGTTCGGCGCGACCTTCCCCGACTGGTTCGGCACCTTGGGCGACTCGCTCTATACCCTGTTTCAGATCATGACGCTGGAATCCTGGTCCATGGGCATCGTGCGCCCGGTGCTCGAGGTCTATCCCTATGCGTGGCTGTTCTTTGTGCCCTTCATCATGGTCACGACCTTTGCGGTGGTGAACCTGCTCGTCGGCCTGATCGTCAACTCGATGCAGGACGCGCACGCCGAGGAGAGCAACGCCGCAACCGATGCCTATCGCGACGAGGTGCTGGAGCGTCTGCGCAAGATCGAAGAGCGGTTGGACCGGTAGGGCGGGATTAATCCCGCCGCTGCCGGCGCGCCGGGCTGTGGCTCAGGCGCGCTTTTCCATCCGGGCGACGCCCAGCGCATCCAGCACTTTGGCCTCGATATCCTCGGCGTTCAACTTTGCAACCGCATACATGTCCCGCGGACTGGCCTGGTCGATGAAGATATCGGGCAACACCATCGAGCGGTATTTCAGCCCTGTATCGAACACGCCACGTTCGGCCAGCAGATGCGCCACATGGCTGCCAAAGCCACCCACAGCGCCTTCCTCGACCGTGATCAGCGCCTCGTGATGGCGCGCCAGTTGCAGGATCATCTCTTCATCCAGCGGCTTGGCAAAGCGCGCGTCGGCGATGGTCGGGGTGATGCCGCGCGCCGACAGGGCCTCGGCGGCGTCCTGCACCTCTTTCAGGCGGGCACCGAAATTCAGCAGGGCCACGCGGTTGCCCTCGGCGATCATGCGGCCCTTGCCGATTTCCAGCGCGATGCCGCGTTCGGGCATCTCGACCCCGACCCCTTCGCCGCGCGGATAGCGGAAGGCCGAGGGGCGGTCGTCGATCTCCAGTGCCGTGCGCACCATATGCACCAGCTCCGCCTCGTCGGAGGCGGCCATGACCACCATGCCCGGCAGGTTGGCAAGAAACGCGGTGTCATAGCTGCCCGCATGGGTGGCGCCGTCGGCACCGACCAGCCCGGCGCGGTCGATGGCAAAGCGGACCGGCAGGCGCTGGATCGCCACGTCGTGAACGATCTGGTCATAACCGCGTTGCAGGAAGGTCGAGTAGATCGCGCAGAACGGTTTCAGCCCGCCGGCCGCCATGCCGGCGGCAAATGTCACGGCGTGCTGTTCGGCAATGCCGACGTCAAAGGTGCGCGCGGGAAAACGCTTGCCGAACAGGTCCAGCCCCGTGCCATCGGGCATCGCGGCGGTGACCGCGGTGATGTGGGGGTCGTTTTCGGCCTCATGGATCAGGGCGTTGGCAAAGACCTTGGTGTAGCTTGGCGCGTTCGAGGGGGCCTTTTTCTGTTCGCCCGTGGCGATGTCGAATTTCGCCGTGGCATGGCCGCGATCTGGGCGATGCTCGGCATAGCCCTTGCCCTTTTTCGTGATCGCATGGATCAGGATCGGCCCGTCGGCCCGCGCCTTGACGGTGCGCAGAATGGCCAGAAGCTGCTCCATGTCATGGCCGTCGATGGGGCCGATATAGGAAAAACCAAGTTCCTCGAAGAGTGTCCCGCCGACGGTCGCGGCCTTGAGCAATTCCTTGGCGCGACGCGCCCCTTCCTGGAACGGTTCGGGCAAAAGCGATACCGCACCCTTGGCCGCCGCCTTCAGTTCCTGAAACGGGGCCCCGGCATAGAGGCGTGACAGGTAGGATGACATCGCCCCGGTGGGCGGCGCGATGGACATTTCATTGTCATTGAGGATGACGATCAGGCGTTTGCCCAGATGGCCCGCGTTGTTCATCGCCTCGTAGGCCATGCCGCCCGATAGCGCGCCATCGCCGATAACGGCGATCGCGTCGCCATGCCCCGTGTCGCAATCGCCCCCCAACTCGCGCGCCATGGCAAAGCCAAGCGCCGCCGAGATCGAGGTCGAGCTATGCGCCGCGCCGAACGGGTCATAGGGTGACTCGGACCGTTTCGTGAAACCCGACAGCCCGTCTTTCTGACGGATCGTCTGCATCTGATCGCGGCGGCCCGTCAGAATCTTGTGCGGATAGCATTGGTGCGACACGTCCCAGATCAGCTTGTCGCGGGGCGTGTCGAACACGGCGTGAATGGCCACCGTCATCTCGACGACACCCAGCCCGGCCCCGAAATGGCCGCCGGTCTGGCTGACCGACCAGATCACCTCGGCGCGCAATTCATGCGCAAGGTGGTCGAGGTCGAGGTCGCTCAGGCCCTTCAAATCGGCGGGGCTCGTGATGCGATCAAGGATCGGGGTTTTGGGTCGCTCGCTCATCGCTGGCCTCCCGGGCCGAGAACTGTCAGATCAACGTTACATATCGCGAGCGATAATGTAGCGCGCCAGCGCCTGCAAGTTCTGCGCCTTTTCGCCATAGGGCGCGAGTGCCGCAGAGGCTTCCTCTACAAGATCGGCGGCGCGGGCCTTGGCCCCGTCCAGCCCGAGGAGCGAGACAAAGGTCGCCTTGCCCGCCTCCGCGTCCTTGCGAAGGGCCTTGCCAGCCTTGTCCGCGTCGCCCTCGATATCCAGGATGTCATCGGCGATCTGAAAGGCCAGACCGATGGCCCTCGCATAGATCAACAGCGCCTCGGGATCCTCGCGGCCAAGGATCGCTCCGGCCATGGCGGGCCACTCGATCAGGCGCCCGGTCTTGTTGCCCTGCAACTCGGTGATCTGGTCCAGCGTCAGGGGCGCGCCCGCTGTTTCGGCGGCGATGTCCTGGGCCTGGCCCAGAACCATCCCGGCGGCCCCGCTGGAGTGCGCCAATGTGGCGACCAGATCGATCCGCTGCGCCGCATCACCCGCATCGGGGCGGGCCAGCAAGTCGAAGGCGAAGGTCTGCAGCGCATCGCCCACCAGAACGGCCGTCGCCTCATCCCATTTCCGGTGGACGGTCGGTTGGCCCCGGCGAAGGTCGTCGTCGTCCATGCAGGGCAGGTCGTCATGCACAAGGCTGTAGGCATGGACGCATTCAACGGCCCCGGCGGCGAACAGCGACTGCATCGGCGGGACGTCGAACAGGCCGGCGGTTTCCAGCACGAGGAACCCGCGCAGTCGCTTTCCCCCATATGTGGCATAGCGCATCCCCGCGGCCACGCGGTCGTCGCCCAGTCGCGCCAGTTGGTGATCGAGGAAACCACCAATGGCGTCCTGTGCCTCGGCAAGTGCGGTCTTGAACATAGGTCGTCAAAGTCCCTCGGCTGGCGTCGTCCCTGTGGGCTGCCCGCCCGCGTCGAGGGTGATCTGTTCGACCTGTTCTTCGGCTTGCTTCAGCTTGGCCTCGCAATGCGCCTTCAGCTTGGCGCCGCGTTTGTACAGTTCGATGGATTCTTCCAACGCGACATCACCCCGGTCAAGGGCGGTCACCACCTGTTCGAATTCGCGGATCGCCTCTTCGAAGCTCATGGTCTCGATCGGCTTTTCGTCGCTCATCCGGTACGCTCCATCAGTTCCGTTACATGACCCGCGACCGCTGTCGCGAGCGCAGACAGATCATAGCCGCCTTCAAGTGTCGAGACCACGCGACCGCCGCACAGCTCGTCGGCAAGGTCCAGAAGGGCGCGGGTGATCCAGTTGAAATCCTCGGTCTCCCAAAACAGATTGGCCAAGGGATCGTCGCGGTGGGCATCGAACCCGGCCGAGACAAGGATCAACTCGGGCTGGAAGGCGCGCAGTGCCGGGAAGGCGCGGTTTTCATAGGCGGCGCGCATCTCGGGCCCGCCGGAATTGGGCGGCAGCGGCAGGTTCAGGATGTTGCCGCTGGCTCCACGTTCGCCGGCGCTGCCCGTCCCCGGAAACAGCGGCATCTGGTGGGACGAGATGAACAGCGTGCGCGTCTCGTCCCACAGGATGTCCTGCGTGCCATTGCCGTGATGCACGTCGAAATCCACCACCGCGACGCGGGACAGGCCGTGGCGATCCAGCGCATGGCGGGCTGCAATGGCGGCGTTGCCGAAGAAACAAAAGCCCATGGCCCGCGTCTTTTCAGCATGGTGGCCGGGCGGGCGCGTCGCCACGAAGGCATTGGTCGCGCGCCCCGACAGCACGGCATCGACCGCCATCAGACAGCCACCCACACCCTTGAGCGCGGCATCCCAAGTGCCGGGTGAAGCATGCGTATCGGGGTCGAGCGATGAAAGACCCGCTTCCGGCATGGCCGCGCGAACGGCGGCGATATGCTCGGGCGGATGCCCCAGCAGCAGATCATCCTCGGTGCAGGGCGGGGCGTCGGCCCGGATCAGCGCGTCAAAGGCCGGATCCGACAGCGCGGCAAGAACGGCTTCCAGCCGGGCGATCTGTTCGGGGTGGCCGGCTGGCATCTGGTGGGACAGCCCGGCCATGTTCGTGACAAGCAATGTGGTCATGGGTGCCTCAGTCCGGGGCCAGCATATAGCCCGCGCCCCGCACGGTCTGCAGGTAGCGCGGCTGTTTGGGGTTTGTCTCGATCTTGCGGCGCAGGCGCGTGATCTGCACGTCCACGGCGCGTTCCTGTACCTGGTCGGCGGGGCCGCCCTTGTCCTTGTTCAGCAGGGTGACCAGATCGGCACGGCTGAACGGGGCGTTCGGTTGCCCGGCAAAGATCCGCATCAGCATGGCCTCGGTCGCGGTCAGGCGCACGGTGTCGGCCCCATGCCACATCTCGCCCCGCTCGATGTCGTATCGGATCGGACCCAGCGACAGCACCTGTGGCACCTCGGCCTCGTCGGGCTGTGTCGGGACGCGCCGCAGGATCGCATTGATCCTGAGCAGCAGTTCCTTGGGTTCGAACGGCTTGGGCAGATAGTCGTCGGCCCCAGCCTCGAGGCCGCTGATCCGGTCGCTGGCTTCGCCCTTGGCGGTCAACAGCAGGATCGGCGTCGCCATCGACTTTCGCAGGTCGCGGGTCAGGCTGATCCCGTCCTCGCCGGGCATCATGACATCCAGAACGATCAGGTCGAAATCCAGCCCCGCCAGCAGGCGCCTTGCATGACCCGCGTCCCGCGCCACCGTCGTCATGAACCCGTTTCGGATGAGAAATTTCTGCAGCAGGCTGCGAATGCGCTCGTCGTCATCGACGATCAACAGGTGCGCACCGACTTGGGTCATTGGCCGCTCTCCGTACCATCGCGATAGTGCCGCCGCATGTCCGGGTCCATCATCTGTTCGAGCACGGCGCGAAAGCCGGCCACGGCCTCGGGGCCGGCCTCGCGAAAGGCTGCGCGCATGCGGGCGCGCTGCGCCTCGGAAAGATTGCGTTCCAGCGTCTGGCCCGTCTCGGTCAGGTACAGGTGGCGTTCCCGCTTGTCGCGCGTGCCCACGCGGCTTTCGACCAGCCCATCCTCGACAAGGGTTCTGAGCACCCGGTTCAAGGACTGCTTGGTGACCCCCAGAATGGACAGCAGGTTGTTGACCGTGGTGCCGGGCGTTCGGTTGATGAAGTGGATGGCGCGGTGATGTGCGCGCCCA
The DNA here is from genome assembly GCF_000590925.1 of Roseibacterium elongatum DSM 19469. Lineage (NCBI taxonomy): Bacteria > Pseudomonadati > Pseudomonadota > Alphaproteobacteria > Rhodobacterales > Roseobacteraceae > Roseicyclus > Roseicyclus elongatus. Next base: position 1,203,087 of record NZ_CP004372.1, read on the forward strand.
TACCCGTATTCCTGCAGGATGCGATCGGGATCGGCGGTAAACCCGCGATAGGCAAAAAACATGGCCTCGATTCCGCGGCGCAGTTGCTCGTCCGTCAGGAACAGCAGGCTCTCGCCCCGGCTGCTCATGGCGGTGCCCAAATTCCGTTCGGCCATCGGCCCGTCCCTTCCTTGCCGCTTCGGTTCGGCTATTGATCGCAGTTTAAGTCAGCGTTGTTGACTTTCCAAGAATCAATTGTTAGCGAAGCTAGAATTTGGCGCAACTTTATGCCCGTTTCGGACATAAATCGCGCAACTTTCGAAAAGAAACCGCCGGAAGGCCGGCCCATTGGCACAAGGAAGGGACCGATGGCAGGAGCTTATGACGATCGTGACGGCGTCATCTGGATGGATGGCAAACTGGTGGATTGGCGCGAGGCGAACGTGCACATCCTGACCCATGCGATGCATTACGCGTCCAGCGTCTTTGAGGGCGAGCGCGCTTATAACGGCAAGATTTTCGAATCCCGCCGCCACTCGGAGCGTCTGCTGGCCTCGGGGCGGATGCTGGATGTCGAGATCCCCTGGACCGTGGACGAGATCGAAGCCGCCAAATACGAGGTGATGAAAGCCAATGGCCTGAGCGATGCCTATGTGCGCGCGGTGGCCTGGCGCGGCTCGGGCGAGGATATGGGTGTCAGTTCGGCCAAGAACCCGGTGCGTCTGGCCGTGGCGGCATGGGGATGGGGCAACTATTATGGCGACGCCAAGTTCAAGGGCGCCAAGCTGGACATTTCCAAGTGGAAACGCCCCAGCCCCGAAACCATCCCGGTGCATGCCAAGGCGGCGGGCCTTTACATGATCTGCACGATGTCCAAGCACACCGCCGAGGCCAAGGGGTGCTCGGACTCGCTGTTCATGGATTACCGTGGCTATGTGGCCGAGGCGACCGGTGCGAACATCTTCTTCGTCAAGGATGGTGAAGTGCATACCCCCACGCCCGACTGCTTCCTGAACGGGATCACGCGGCAGACGGTGATCGGGATGCTGCAGGACCGGCAGATCAAGGTCCACGAGCGCCACATCATGCCCGAGGAACTGGAAAGCTTCGAGCAATGCTGGCTCACAGGCACCGCGGCCGAGGTGACGCCGGTGGGGCAGATCGGCGACTACAATTTCGAGGTGGGTGCCATGGCGCGCGACATCTCGAACGCCTATGAGGCGCTCGTGCGCGCCTGAACCCGCCAAAGGCAAGAGGCCCCGGTGACCCTGCCGGGGCCTTTTTTCCTTGAGTGACTTGATTTGTGACAGGTCCGGTCCCACCATCGACGAATGGTCATGCATTTCCAGCCCACCGGATCACAACCGCGCGCCGAACAGGTGGCCTTTGACCGGCGCGAGCTTGGGGCGATCCTGGGATTGTATGGCCGGTTCGTCGCCGCAGGCGAATGGCGCGATTACGGGATCTCGCATTTGCGCGACGTGGCGGTCTTTGCCGTATTCCGGCGCACGGCCGAACACCCGATCTACCGGATCGAGAAACGGCCCAAGCTGCGGGACAAGCAGGGCCAGTATGCGGTGATCGGCATGGATGGTCAGATCCTGAAACGCGGCCACGACCTGAAAACGGTTCTGCGCGTGCTGGACCGCAAGCTGATCCGCGCCATCGAGTGATCTAGCCCAGCGTCAGGCGTTCGCGCGCCGTGATCGGTCCGCCGCCGTCTGCTGCGATCCGCGCCGCCGCATCCTTGAGCGGTTCATAGGCGACGGCCATGTGATGCGCGTTGGCGTGCAACAGCATCTTGGGGCCGGCCATAAAGCCGACATGCCCCTCCCAGAAGATCAGGTCACCCCGTTCCAGCGTTTCGTCAGGCCCGATCTCGTCGCCCAACTGCTCCTGCTGCTGGTCGCTGTCGCGTGGACAGGGCAGGCCGCAGGCGATCAGAGCCATCTGGATCAGCCCAGAGCAATCCAGCCCCCAGCGGCTGGAGCCGCCCCAAAGATACGGCGTGCCAAGGAACAGGTCCGCCACGCCCACCGGGTCCGCGAACCTGGCTTGGATCGGCATAAGGTGCTGGCGCGGAATGAAATGCCCGGTATGGATGCGCATGTGCTGCGGGCGTTCGGCTGTGACACGCACAAGGCTGCCGAAAAACAGGGCGACGTCGGGCGGCGCCTTGAGCTCGGGCTTGGGGTAGAGGTGCGTGGCCGGCGCAACGACCCAATGCGTGGCCTCCTCGGCCCCGGTCAATGCCCCGGACAGGACCCAGCCAACCTGGCCGTCCCGCTCGGCCTGCCCGAACGAGAACCCGTCGCGGGTGTCAAGCACCAGGAAGCGTTCGCCGAACATCAACTGGCTGGCGCGCGGGCCGCGCGGTTCGACCGCGATGTTCACGATGGGCTGCTGCACCATCATCCAGCGGCCGTCCGTATAGCGTTCAGCCTCGACCTCGCCCTTGAGCGAACTGTGGGCCACATCGCCGTTGGTCGGGGTCGTCCGCGGGTCGGTCATGGCTGCAGGACCTCGGGCAGGGCCTCGAACAGCGCGCGGATGCCCTGGCCCACGCCGCCCTTGGGGCGCGCCGGGGCAGCGGACGGTTGCCAGGCGTAGATGTCGAAATGCGCATAGCGCGGTGCCGGGGCGGCAAAGCGGCGCAGGAACAGCGCGGCGGTGATCGCACCCGCCATACCGCCCTTGGGCGCATTGTCCAGATCGGCGATCCCCGGTTCGATCATCGCCTCATAGGGGGTGTGAAACGGAAGGCGCCACACCGGATCGGCCACCTCGACCGCGCAGCGCGACAGGGCCGCGGCCAGGCCCTCGTCATCGGTGAAGAACGGCGCGATATCCGGGCCAACGGCGACGCGCGCGGCCCCGGTCAGCGTCGCCATCGAGATCAACAGGTCGGGGTTGTCCTCGGCCGCGAGGCACAGCGCATCGGCCAGCACCAGCCGCCCCTCGGCATCGGTGTTGTTGATCTCGACCGTCATGCCATTGCGCGCGGTCGAGATGTCGCCGGGCCGAAACGCATTGCCCGACACGGCGTTTTCCACCGCCGGGATCAGGACACGCAGGCGCAGCTTCAGCCCCTCGGACATGATCATGCGCGCCAGGCCCAGGACGTTCGCGGCCCCGCCCATGTCCTTTTTCATCAGCGCCATCGACGCGCCGGGCTTGAGGTTCAGCCCGCCGGTGTCGAAACACACGCCCTTGCCGACCAGGGTCAGCGACGGCCCGCCATCGCCCCAGGTCATGTCCAGCAGGCGCGGCGCCTCGTCCGAGGCGCGCCCGACCGTGTGGATCAGCGGCAGGTTCGCATCCAGCAGGCTGTCGCCATGGGTGGCGTGGACCTCGGCACCGAATTCCGCGGCAAGATCGCGCAGCGCGGCTTCGAGCGCGTCGGGCCCCATATCCTCGGCCGGGGTGTTTACCAGATCGCGGGTCATCGCCTCGGCGGTGGCGATGCGTTCCAGACGCGCGGCATCCAACCCCTCGGGCGCGGCAAGGCGCGCGCTGGCCGGGGATTGCGCGCGATAGCGGTCAAAGCGGTACAGAGACAGCAGGTAGCCCAGTGCGATTTCCTCGGCATCGGCCGCGTCTGGCAGGGTCTCGATCCGGTAGTCGCCCTCGGGCAGTCTGGCGATGGCCGCCCCGATCGCGAAGCGTTGTCGCGCGCGATCTTCTGCGCCCCCAAGGCCGATCAGCACGGTCTCAGGTCCGCCCGCTGGGCCTGGCAGAACACAGACCTCACCCAATCCGCCGCTGAAACGGTGGAATTTCGCCCATGCTGCCGCGTTGTCGGGCAGGTTGGTCATGGCGTCGTCACACGCCTCGGGTGCGATCAAGAGTATCGGGATCGCACCATCAACCGGCGCGGAAAATGCAAGCGGCATCAAGGCCCCCATCGGTAAGTCGCGCATAACCTACCCTTTGCAGGCCCCGCCGCAAGGGCAGATCAGCCGGAGAGGTCCTCGAGGTCCCAGACCGCGTGGATCGACCGGTCGCCGACCCGTTCCAGTCGGGCCAGCGTGGCGGCCAGCGTGACGGCATTGCCGGTGTCCATGGCATCGAGCGCATTGCGCGCCACCCGCGCCAATGTCGCCATGCCGATAAATTCGGCGTCCTGCATCAGCGTCGTTGTTGCCGCGCGCAGCCGATCCGGCGCGCCGCAGCTATCGGCCAGCTCGCGCAAGGCCAGCGAGATACGTTCCAGGGCCTTGGCAACCTCGGCCTCGGCCCGGTGTTCCCCGATGCGCAGGCACAGATCCTCCAGCTTGTCTGGATTGAACCGCGCGGGCTCTTCCGGCCGCAGTTCTCGAACGAACGGCTTCATTCCTCACTCCACTCCACCTACGGCCCCCACCGTGTCGCCGGTCTTGCCACGGTCTCGCTGAAGAAACGATTGAACACGAGACGAAAAGCGCATGCAATTTGCCCTGAATGCGGGGTAACAGGGACCCAGAACATGAGGGACAAAGCATGCACCGTGTCAAATCGCTGCCGCAATACTTGCTGGACCGGTATCAAGAGTGGAAGGAACACACCTTTCCCGAAAGCCAGGAGTGGTTCCGCCAGCTTGCCGAGAAAGGGCAGCGCCCCCGTGCGATGGTGATTGCCTGTTGTGACAGTCGGGTCGCGATCACGTCGATCTTCGGGCAGCGGACGGGCGAATTGTTCGTGCACCGCAACATCGCCAATCTGGTGCCCCCCTACACGCCCGACGGCCAGCACCACGGCACCGGGGCCGCTGTGCAATACGCGGTCGAAACCCTCAAGGTGCAGCACATTCTGGTCATGGGGCATTCCCATTGCGGCGGGGTGCGTGGCTGTATCGACATGTGTTCCGGCAAGAACGACGCCCTGCTGGAGAAAGACAGCCTCGTGGGCCGCTGGCTGGACGTTCTGCGCCCCGGTTTCGACCGGGTGAAGGATATCGAGGATGCCAGTATTCGCGAGGTCGCCCTCGAGAAAGAAGGTATCCAGATCAGCCTCGAAAACCTGCTGGGATATCCCTTCGTCAAACGGGCGGTCGATGACGGTCGGCTGACACTGCACGGCATATGGGCCGACATTTCCGATATGGGGCTTGAAACCTTTGACGGGGCCGTCCGCCGGTTCAGCCACAACTGATCCTTCGTTCCCTTGGCGTGCGGGCCGCCGCACGCCGAGGCACAAACCAGAAGAAAGGGAGTAAAGAGTCATGGGCGACATGCTTGCACTCGCCGTTGGTAACCTTCTCTCGCCGATCATCCTGTTTTTCGTGCTGGGGTTTGCCGCGGCCTTTGCGCGGTCGGATCTGTCCATCCCCGAGGCCGTGGCAAAGGGGCTGTCGCTGTATCTGTTGTTTGCCATTGGCTTCAAGGGCGGGGCCAGCGTGGCCGATCACGGGATCGACGCGACATTGCTCTTTTCCCTTGGCGCGGGGGTGATCCTGTCCTTCGCGATGCCGCTGATCGCATTCGCCTTGTTGCGCGCGATGTCGGGGCTGAGCGTCATGGATGCCGCGGCGGTCGCCGGGCACTATGGCTCGATCTCGATCGTGACCTTCGTGGCGGCCTCCTCGGTGCTGCAAAGCGCAGGATTGCAGGCCGAGGGCTACATGGTCGCCGTCGCCGCCGTGATGGAGGCACCCGCCATCCTGTCGGCGCTATGGATCATCGCACGGTTCGGAAATTCCTCGGCACAGATGGAAAGCGGCCTGATCCGTGAAATCCTGTTGAACGGGTCGATCGTGCTGCTGGTCGGGTCGTTCCTGATCGGCTGGATCACCGGGCAGGATGGCCTGGACATGATCGCGCCCTTCATCGTGGCGCCGTTCCAGGGTGTCCTGTGCCTGTTCCTGCTGGACATGGGGCTGGTCGCGGGCCGCGGCCTGCGCGAGGCACGGTCCGTCTTGCGGCCCGGCGTGTTCCTGTTCGGGATCCTCATGCCACCCATCGGCGCAAGTTTGGGTCTGGGCTTTGGCCTGTTGCTCGGCCTCAGCCCGGGCGGTGTCGTCCTGCTGATGACGCTGGCGGCCTCGGCCTCCTATATCGCGGTGCCTGCGGCGATGCGCGTGGCCCTGCCCGAGGCAAACCCCTCGATCTACCTCACGCTGTCACTTGGCGTGACCTTCCCCTTCAACCTGACGCTCGGCATTCCGCTCTATCTGGCGGTTGTCCGCGCCCTGACCGGAGCTTGACCACAATGCAGACCCATCAAGCAAAACGCGTGGAAATCACCATCGAGGCGGTCATGGAAAACCGCCTTGCAAAGGCCCTGCTCGAGGCCGGGGTCACCGGGTTCACGGTGCTGCCCGTGCTGAGCGGCTCGGGCCGGTCGGGCCATTGGAGCCGCGAGGGCCAGGTGACGCGGGCCGGCGGCATGGTCTCGGTGATCTGCATCATCCGCCCCGAGCGCCTCGACGCGTTGCTCGACGCCGCGTTTTCGGTGGTCGATCGGCATATCGGCGTTGTCAGCATCGTCGATTGCGAGGTGCTGCGCGCCGAACGCTTCTAAGGATCCGGTTGTCGCCGCACCTTGTGTCACGGTGCGGCGACGGCCGATGGCTCAGGGCTGCCAGGTCAGCATCATGCCCTCGGGCCAGTTCAGGTCGACGGTCATGCCGATCAGCGCGCGCTGACCTGGTGCGACCTGCAACTCCCAGGCATGGACCCCGCGCATATCGTCGACATCGCGCGCATCCGGCGCCGGGTCGAGGGTCAGGTCCATCGCCAGGTCCTCTTGCTCGGTGAAGGGCGTGGCATAGAGCAGGCGGACGGTTTCGGCTTGGTCCGATGTATTCTCGACGCCGAATTCCAACTCGCGAACCTGCGTGTCGGATGACACGAACAGCCCGCGGTCGCCTTCGGCCAGCGATCGGTCGATCCAGACAAGCTGCAGGTGATCGAGCGGACCAAAGCCGATTTCCATCTCGGCCCCGATCGCGATCATCGGCAACCAGTCCTCGCCGATCAAGGCGCCGTCGCGGTAGAACCGCGTTTGACCCGGCAGGATCGGCGCGCCGCTGTCATTCTCGCCAAGCGCGATCAGGAAAGCCGTTTCGTCGTGTCGTGGCACGGCGCGGTTTTCGGTATCCATCTGCAGGCTCAGCGTATCGAAGGGCAGCACCACCTCGCCCGAGGGGCCCACCGTCACCGGGTCTCCATAGGTGTAGCTGATCGACAAACCCTCGACCTGCATCTGGGCGCGCGGGCGCATGTCTTCGGCCATGACCCCGGCAATCACGGGCGCCGGTGCCGGCATCGCGGCACCGGCGATGCGGCCGCTGTCACGCGACTCGACGATGACGGGCTCAACGATCCGCACCGGGTCGGGCGACAGGCCCGAGGGTGCGCGCGCACGGTCCGGCGTGGCGGTGGAGAAGGTCACCGCAACATCGCGCCAGCGGGCCTGACCATAGGTGGTCAGGGTGACGAAACGCTCGATCTCGACGATCCCGCTCTCGCTATCGAGGTCGATCTCATAGCTTGGCGCCCATTGCGCCTCGGGGGTGAGGTAGTGCAGCGTCAGATCGGCCTCGGTCTCGGCCTCGGCGGTTATGGCGACCTCGACCATGTCGACCAGGGTTCCAAACGGACGCAGACGCTGGAAGGCATCCGTGGCGATCCGCAGGTCGTCCTGCGCCTCGGTCACGGCTTCGGCCAGATCGCGGCGGGCGATCTGCGCCGCCTGCAACTCGGCCGCGACCCGCGCCGACTCGGCCCCCAGGGTCGACAGAACCTGCGCCACCATGGCCGGGTCCTCGGGTATCGCGGCGCCATCGGTCGGCCGGGTCAGGGCCGTCAGATATGCGGCCTGCGCCTCGATGGCGCGGATCTCGCCATCGGCAGCGGCCAGACGATCCTGCTCGCTCAGCAGGGCATCGCGGGCGGCGTCGACGGCGGCGCGGGCCTCGGCCTCGGCGGCACTGTCAAGGGCGCCTTCGGCGATGGGCATGGCCTGTGCCGGTTGAGGCAGGCCAAGGACCACACCGTCAGGACCTGAAATCTGGACCAGATCGGCCGAGGCCTGATCGGGCATCGCGATCAGCAGACGATGCTGCCCGGCGGGGATGGTGACGGTAGCGGTCCGTTCCACGGCGGCGCCCGAGGCGAAAACCGTTGCGCCCGTGATATCCGCACGCAGAAGGATATCGTCAGCCAGGGCAGCACAAGGAACACCGACAACAAGCGCGGTGGTCAGCAAAAAACGGGTCATGGGGGGTGTCCTCATCTCTTCGATGAGGGGAGCATCGGCCCTGCAGCGCGATCTGCCAAGATGGGGATGCCCCGCCGGGACGAAAGGGCGGGGCCTTGCCGACGGCAGAAAAAGGGCCGCATGCGACGCACGCGGCCTTGCGAACACACGGTCAAAGGGATCACCCCTTTTGCAGCACCCGGTTGCCGAGCGTTTCGGCGATCTGAACCGCGTTCAGCGCGGCCCCCTTGCGCAGGTTGTCGGAGACACACCACAGGTTGATGCCGTTTTCGATGGTCGAATCCTGCCGAATGCGGCTGATGAAGGTGGCGTAATCGCCGACGCATTCGACCGGCGTGACATAGCCGCCATCTTCGCGTTTATCGACAACCAAGATACCCGGCGCCTCGCGCAGGATGTCGCGCGCCTCGTCTTCGTCGAGGAAATCCTCGAACTCGATATTGATCGCCTCGGAATGGCCGACAAAGACCGGCACGCGCACGCAGGTGGCGGTGACCTTGATCTTTGGGTCGACGATCTTTTTCGTCTCGGCGACCATTTTCCATTCTTCCTTGGTCGACCCGTCTTCCATGAACTTGTCGATATGCGGAATGACGTTGAAGGCGATCTGTTTGGGGTAGACGTCCGGCTCTTTCTCCTGACCCGGCACATACATGCCTTTGGTCTGGTCCCACAGCTCGTCCATGGCGTCCTTGCCGCTGCCCGAGACCGATTGGTAGGTCGACACGACAACGCGTTTGATCCGCGCGCGGTCATGCAGCGGTTTCAACGCCACGACCATCTGCGCGGTCGAGCAGTTGGGGTTCGCGATGATGTTCTTCTTCGCGTAGCCGTCGACCGCCTCGGGGTTCACCTCGGGCACCACCAGCGGCACGTCGGGGTCATAGCGATAAAGCGACGAGTTATCGATCACCACGCACCCGGCCTTGGCCGCCTTGGGCGCGTATTTCTCGGTCGCCTCGGACCCGATGGCGAACAACGCGATGTCCCAGCCCGTGAAATCGAACGTATCGAGGTCCTGGGTAGTGAGGGTCTTGTCGCCAAAGCTGCATTCGGTGCCGAGCGAGCGGCGCGAAGCCAGCGCGGCGATCTCGTCAACGGGGAACTGGCGCTCGGCCAGGATGTTCAGCATTTCGCGGCCCACATTGCCCGTGGCGCCCGCGACGACGACTTTGTAACCCATGGTCCTTGTACCTTTCGGGTGGTGGATGGGCGGCACATAGAGGAAGCGCCGCGCAAGGAAAAGGGGTGCCATGCTTGACAGGGGCGCTGCGAACGATCATGTGACCTGCATGTCGCTGCACTGCCGCGTGAGCAGTCGGTCGCCGGGCCACGCCCCGATCTGACAGCGACAGACACATTCTCACAGGTCCCCATCACGCAGGGTTCTGACGATCGCGCCGATGAGCGGCCCGGTCGCACCCTCGCCCCGCCGCACGCTCTGCGTGCGGTCAATGACCATGGCGCCGCCGTTGGCCGCCTGAAAGGACACCCTTTGTTCGATTTCGACATGCTCGGGCTGAAGCCCGTGCTTCTCTTGGCCCTCAAGAAACAGGGCTTCGACACCCCCACCCCGATCCAGAACCAGGCGATCCCCCTGGCCATGGATGCGCATGACATCCTTGGCCTGGCGCAGACCGGCACCGGCAAGACCATGGCCTTCGGCCTGCCGCTGGTGGACCACCTGCTGGATCAGCCCGGCAAACCCGCCCCCAAGACCGCCAAGGCGCTGATCCTTGCGCCCACGCGCGAGTTGGTGAACCAGATCGCCGACAGCCTGCGCCTGTTGACGCATGATACGCCGCTGAAGGTCACGACCGTGGTCGGCGGACAGTCCATCGGCCGGCAGATCAGCGTGTTGTCGCGCGGCACCGATATCCTGGTGGCCACCCCCGGCCGCCTGATCGACCTGATGGATCGCGGGGCGGTTTCCCTGCACACCGTGCGCCATCTCGTGCTGGACGAGGCCGACCAGATGCTGGACCTCGGCTTCATCCACGCGCTGCGCAAGATCGCGCCGCAACTGGGCACGCCGCGCCAGACCATGCTGTTCTCGGCCACGATGCCGAAACAGATGGAAGAGCTGTCGCGCGCCTATCTCGACAATCCGCGACGGGTGCAGGTCGCCCCGCCGGGCAAGGCCGCCGACAAGATTACGCAGTCGATCCATTTCGTGGAAAAGCCTGGCAAACCGGGCAAGCTGCGCGAAATCCTGTCGCGGGACGAGGATGCCCTGACGCTGGTCTTCGCCCGCACCAAGCATGGCGCGGAAAAGCTGATGAAGGGCTTGGTGGCCGATGGCTACAACGCCGCCTCGATCCACGGCAACAAAAGCCAGGGGCAGCGCGACCGCGCCATCAAGGCGTTCCGCGCTGGTGAGATCACGACGCTGGTGGCCACCGACGTCGCAGCGCGCGGCATCGACATTCCTGGTGTCGCCTATGTCGTGAACTATGACCTGCCCGAGGTGCCGGACAATTACGTGCATCGCATCGGCCGTACCGCCCGCGCGGGCCGCGAGGGCGAGGCCATCGCCTTTTGTGCGGCCGAAGAGGTCGATCTGCTGAACCAGATCGAAAAGCTGATGAAGATCCAGATCCCCGTGGCCAGCGGCGATCGTCCCGAGCCGGTCAAGGCAGACAAGCCGCGTCGTCGCGGTGGTGGCGGCGGCGACGGTCGCAATCGCAAAGGTCTGGGCAAAGGCAGCGGGCAGCGGTTCGACAAGCCCGCGCAGGGCACCGGCAACCCCGTCGGCAGCGGCGTCGCCGCGCGGCCTGAGCAGACCCAAAGGGGCGCCCATCGGCGCCCCTTTCTTCATCCGGTGCTGTCACGCGCCCAAAGATAGACGCTGAGCCCGATCAGGATGACGAGCGCGAACAGCGCGAAGAGTTGGCCATAGGCGGCCTCTGCCCCGTTCTGCGCGGCAAGGCCCGCATAGACAGGCCCCGAGGCGAATTGCATGACCCCGGCGCCCCCCATCCCGAACAGGTTCAGCAAGGTCACGCCGCGCCCCGTCAGATGCGGGGGGCAAAAGCTGCGCCCGTGACTGATGACGATGGGGTACGAGGCCCCCAGCATGCCGATCACGGCAAAGATCGCGACAGCGCCCCACAGCCCCGATGGCGGTACGAGCCATAGCCAAAGGCACAACAGCGCCACGCAGAGATTGCCGATCAGAATCGGCCATTTCCGACTGTGAAAGATCCGGTCGGCCGGCCCGTACAGAAAATTGCCCAGGACCATCGCCAGCCCCATGACCAGCGTGGCCGTGCCGATCTGGCTCAACGCGGCGTCGTGGATATCGGCCACGTAGGGGCTGATCCAAAGGCCACGAATGCCGGCCGCGGGCGCGTAGCAGACGAACATCATCACGAGGATCGGCCACAGGGCGGGCATGCGCAGCAGGTCAAGCAACGATCCCTTGGCCTCGCCCTCGGGCTTGGCGGGGTCACGCACCAGCACGGCGATGGCCAGCGCGATCAGCAGGGTGAAGACGGCAAAGCCCCCGACCGTCTGTCGCCAGCCAAAACTCTCGATGGCCCAGGCCAGCGGCGCGGTGGACAGGATGTTGCCCAGCGAACTGACACCGACAGTGATCCCCGCAAGCGTGCCGAAAATGGCGGCCGAGTACTGGCGGGCAAAGATGTAATAGGTCGACATCAGGATCGGCGCGCAGCCGACCCCGATCAGGATCATGGCAAGCGTGATGGCCCCTGGCCCCTGTGCCAGGGCGAAAAGCACGGCGCCGCCGCCCCCGCCAAGGGCAAACAGGATCGAGGCTGTACGCCGTGGCCCGATATGATCCAGCGCCCACCCGACCGGGAGTTGCATCAAAGCAAAGGCCGCGAACCACAGGCCCGAGGCCCGCGCCAGATCCCCCGTTGTCGTGCCGATATCCTGCGCAAGGACAGGCGCCAACACCGCAAGAAAGGCGCGGTAGAACTGGCTGAGCATGTAGGCGACGATCAAGAACGCGATCCCGGCGCGCATGTCAGGCCCTCCCCTCCCCCATGGCATTCTGGTTTTGCCCGCACAGGGACCGCGCGGCAACGCGAAAGAAATCGCGACCATAGGAAAATCTAAATTCCGATAATTTTTATCGGTCTTTCTTGACGCTGGCATGATTCTGCGTTTTGAAGTTGCTACATCCGACAAAAACAGTCGGAATCATGAACAGGACATGCGAGGAAAGATCATGACCCGAACGATTGCCGCCCTGCTTGGGACGACCATCGCCGCCTCTACCCTGACCGCCGCCCAGGCGCAGGAACTCAACCTCTACTCGTCGCGCCACTATGACACCGACGAACGCCTGTATTCCGATTTCGAGGAAATGTCCGGCATCACGATCAACCGCATCGAAGGCAATGCCGATGAGCTGATCGCGCGCATGCAGGCCGAGGGCGCCAACTCGCTGGCCGACGTGTTCCTGACGGTCGACACCTCGCGCCTGCAACGCGCGGCTGACATGGGGCTGCTGCAAGCGGTCGAGTCGGACGTGCTGGCCGAACGTATCCCCGCGAACCTGCGCGACGATGACAACCTGTGGTTCGGCTTCAGCCAGCGTGCGCGGATCATCTTCTACGACACCGCCGATGTCGAAAACCCGCCGCAGACCTACATGGACCTCGCCGACGATGCCTATGAAGGGATGGTGTGTCACCGCTCATCCACCAACGTCTATTCGCAAACGCTGCTGGCGGCGATGATCGAGAACCACGGCGAAGAGGCCGCCCGTGAATGGGCCGCCGGCGTGGCCGAGAACTTTGCCCGCGCACCGCAGGGGGGCGATACCGACCAGCTGCGCGGTCTTGTGTCGGGCGAATGCGACATCTCGATTTCGAACACCTACTACTTCGCCCGCGCGATCCGCACCGAGGTCGACGGCCTGTCGGAAGAGCAGCGCGCGAATATCGGCTGGGTCTTCCCCGATCAGGGCGGCAACGGCGCGCATGTGAACCTGTCGGGCGGCGGCGTTGCAGCGAATGCGCCCAACCGCGAGGCGGCGGTGGCCTTCCTTGAATACCTCGCCAGCGATCAGGCTCAGGACTATTTCAGCGCGGGCAATGACGAATACCCGGTCGTGGCCGGTGTCCCGGTCGCCGAAAGCGTGCAGGCCCTCGGCGAATGGGAAGCCGACGATGTCGATCTTGCCGCCGTCGCCGAAAACGTCGCTCTGGCGCAGCAGATCTTCAACGAGGTTGGCTGGGAGTGATCTCTTCCCCGTTTCCGGCCGATTGCGGGCGCCCCTTGTGGGCGCCCGTTTTCATCTCCGCGGGCTATTCCGCGGCCGAGACATTTTGCGCCGGTTCTGGGATGAAGCGGCGCCCGGTGCGTGTCTCGCGCCCCAACCCCCAGCACAGCACCGCCACCGGCAGCAGGCCGACGGCCGCGATCACAAGGCTGGGCACGGCGGCCTGTGCAAGGCGCTCGTCCGCGGCCAGCCGATGTGCCTGCACCGCAAGCGTGTCGAAATTGAACGGACGCATGATCAGCGTGGCGGGCAATTCCTTCATCACGTCCACGAACACGATCAACAGCGCCGTCAGGATCGAGGGGCGCAGGATCGGCAGGTGCACGCCGCGCAACATGGACCTTGGCGTGCGGCCCAGCGTGCGCGCGACCGCGTCGATATTGGGATTTATGGTGGACAGCCCCGCATCATAGGCCGACAGGGCGGCGGCCATGAACCGAACCATGTAGGCCGCCACAAGCAGCCAGATCGAGCCCGTGATCAACAGGCCGGTGTCGATGCCGAACCGGGCCTCCATGAACGCGTCGAGGGCATTGTCGAAGGCCGCAAACGGCACCAGCAACCCCACCGCGATGACCCCACCGGGAACGGCATAGCCCAATCCGGCAACGCGCATGGCCAGCGCCGATGCGCGCGACGGGCGCAGCCGGGCGTTGAAGCCCAGCACGATGGCCGCAGCGACGGTGACGACGGCCGCGATCGAGGCCAGCACCAGCGAGTTGCGCAGGAACCCGAGGTATCGCTCGGTAAACAGCAACTGTCCCGAATCCCACGCCATGCTCACCAGCAGGATGACCGGCAACACGAACCCGAGAGCCACGGGGAACAGGCAAAAGGCAAGGGCCCCGGCCGCGCGGATGCCGCCCAACTGCACAGGTTGCATCGTCTCGAACCTGCGGCCCGCGCCATGGTGGCGTTGATGGCGTCTTTGCGCCCGCTCGAACGTTGCCAGCGTCAGGGCGACGACCAGCAGGCACAGCGCCAATTGCGCGGCGGCCCCACGATCGAAGAACGAGAACCAGCTTTGATAGATGCCGGTGGCAAAGGTCTGGACCCCGAAATAGGAAACGGTGCCGTAATCGGCCAGCGTCTCCATCAGGGCCAACAGGACACCGCCCGCGATGGACGGGCGCGCAATGGGCAGTGAGACCCGGAAGAACGCCTGCCATGCCCCCTGTCCCAGTGTGCGGGCCGCGATATAGGCCGTGGCGGATTGCTGCAGAAACGCGGCCCGCGCCAGCAGGTAGACATACGGATAAAGGACAAGCGTCAGCATGGCCGCCGCCCCACCAAGTGACCGGATCTCGGGGAACCAGTAATCGCGCGGGCCCCAGCCGGTCAGATCCCGCAGCGTCGTTTGCACGATGCCGGGATGATCGAGGAAATCGGTATAGGCGTAGGCAAGGACATAGGCCGGAAAGGCCAATGGAAGGGCCAGGGCAACCTCGAGGATCCGACGACCCGGAAAGCGCGTCGCCGTCACCAGCCATGCCGCCCCCGTGCCGATGATGCCCGTGCCCAGACCGACCAGCACGATCAACCACAGCGTCGCACCCGTGTAGCGCCACAACACCGTATCGGCGAGGCGCGAGACGGTTTCACCTCCGCCCGTGGCAGCCGCCAGCGCCACGGCCGCCATCGGCAACAGGCAAATGCCGGCCGCGATCCACGCCAGGGTGCCCAGCAAACCGGGCGACGAATACGCCTTTCGTTGAAACATCACGTCTTTCCTGCCGGTCCGGTAGGGACCTGTCGACCGTTTTTGTCGGGATATGGCCTGAAATGCAATGCGACCGGGCAGGCAGGTTTGCGCCCTGTCCCCGATCATGCGCCTGTCCGTCGGTGCATTTGCGTCATGGTCAGGGCCGGGGCCGTGCCTGGGCACGATCGGTGCGGGCGGGGAAACGCGCCGGTTGGTTTGCACGCTCGGGCGGGCATCCCCGCACCGAAGAGTCGACTGGCACCGTCAAGTAAGCTAGGCCGGTTGCGTGATCAGCGAAAGTGGGCCCAATCATGGACCAGACAATGGATCAAAGGGTTGGGCGGGTGCGCGCGACCTGGGCGCTTGCGGCAGGCGATGCCGATCGCACGGCACGTGTCTTCTACTCGAACCTGTTCCGTCTGGACCCGACGACCAAGCCGCTCTTCGTCGGCGATCTGGACTTGCAGGGGCGCAAGCTGACGCAAACACTCAGCTACATCGTCGACCACCTCGAAGACGCCGACAGCCTGATGCCCTCTGCCGTTGAACTGGCGCGGCGACACGTCGGCTACGGGGTCGTTGCCGATCAATATGCCTCGGTCGGGGCCGCCTTGATCCAGACCTTCAAGCAGCTTTTGGGCCCGGCCTTTACCGATGCCGACGAAAAGGCATGGCGCGACACCTATCAGGCCCTGTCCGATGCAATGGTTGCGGCGGCCTACCCGGCATGAGCTATCCTTTCGGATAGGGGCCTATTCCAAAGAGTGCGTGCGCAGCCGCTGTGGCGATGCGATATCGTATGGGACGACTAGGGAGGATCGTGTGCAGATCGTCGTGACACAGGCCGCAGATGCAACGGATCTGCTTGCACAGCTTGGCGATCGGCCCTTTGACTTTCTTTCGGTCCATGCCGATTGCAGGACCGACATCACCCCGCTTGGCACGCTGAGCCGGCCGGCCGTGATCCACGGGGCCACCTCCTGCCTTGGCGCCATGACCCAGGCCGGCCCGGCGCAGGGAATGGCCGCTTTCGCCATCTCGGACCCGGACGGTGCCTATGGAACGGCCCTTGCCGCCTTTGACGCGGGGCCGCGCGACGCGGCGCAAATGGCCACGCGCGAGGCCCTCGCGGCGGCGGACAGGGTCGGGGAACGCCCGGATCTTGTCTGGGTCTCGGCCACGCCCGGCACCGAAGAGGATGTTCTGGCCGGTATCGAAGATGTGGTCGGACCCGACATTCCCATCATCGGCGGCAGCGCCGCGGACAATTCGGTTGCCGGCGATTGGTTCGTGTTCGACAGCAGCCGAAAGATGACGGCCGGTGTGGTCGTATCGGTGCTTTTCCCCTCTCGCCCCGTGTCCTTCGCCTACCAGAACGGGTATTCGCCCACCGACAAGTCGGGCGTGGTCACGGCCACCAACGGACGCCGCGTCGCCCAGATCGACGGTCGTCCGGCGATGGAGGTCTATGCCGCATGGACGGACGGCGCCGTCGCGCCGGCCGATGCAGCCGAAGAGGCCCGTGCGATCCTGTCCGACAGCACCCTGTGGCCGCTCGGCCGCGAGATTGCCACAGTGGACGATGTCCCGTTCTACCTGTTGGCCCATCCGGCCGTGACGCATGCCGATGGCTCGATAGACCTGTTTGCACGCGTCGATCCCGGCGAGCGCGTAACGCTCATGACGGGCACGCAACAGGGCCTGACCGAGCGCGCCGGAAGGGTCGCGGCGCTGGCTCGTGCGGCGGGGGGGCTGGGTAACAGGCCGATCTCGGGCGCGCTGATGATCTATTGCGGCGGTTGCATGCTGTCGGTGCGCGAGCGTCTGGACGATGTGGTCTCGGGTGTGAATACGGCCCTCGATGGCGCGCCGTTCCTGGGGGCCTTCACCTTTGGGGAACAGGGCTCGCTCTTGCGGGCGGGAAATCGCCATGGAAATCTCATGATTTCCTGCATAGTGTTCGGCTGACACAACCCTCCGATAGACCGATGGCAGATGATGAGCGGTTGCGTGAGGCCCTGCTCGAACTGCAGATTCTGCGCGAGCGGGAAGCGCGCGTCCTGGAAGAGACACGCACCCTGCTGGAGTGCGTCGAAGCGTATTCGACGGCGCCCAGTGCAGGTGCCGCGCTTGCGTCGATCTTCGTGTCCCTGGCACAGAAGATCGGGGCAGACCTGTCCATGCTGGTGGTCCCGGACGAGGCCGGCAGCCTCAGGGTCGTTGCCTGCAGCGAGGCGGCCTATCTGGGCGAGACCTTGCGCGCCCCTGTCGATGTTTTTGCGCGCCCGCGCAATATCGCCGACCTCAACCTGTTGGGCGAATGGTCCGGTGCGATCGATCCTGAAACCTTTCCCGGCCTGATCGTCGCGCCGGTCAGCGACAGCCTGGCCTTGATGGCCTTGCGCAAGGCGCCGCACCCGTTTCGCAAGACCGACGTTCCCCTGGTTCAGCGTCTTTCCGGACTGGCCGCGCAAGCCCTCCAGAACCGCGAGGTGGCCGCGGAAAAGGACCTGCTCGCCGCCACGATTTCGGGGTCGTCCTCGGGCTTTGCCATTGCCGATGCGACCGATCCGAACCGTCCGCTTGTCTACGTGAACGCGGCGTTCGAAAGGATATCGGGTTACAGCGCGGCCGAATCCCTTGGCCGGAACTGCCGCTTTCTGAACGCCGAGCCCGAGGGCGCGCCGGAACGCGTTCGCCTAGGCCGCGCCGTGGCCGAGGCCACGGGGGGTACCTTTCTCCTGCGCAATCGCCGCAAATCGGGCGAGCTTTTCTGGAACGAGTTGACCCTTTTCCCGGTGCGCGATACGGCCGGCACCGTCCGCAACCTCGTGGCGACGCAGTCGGATGTCTCCGACCGGGTGGCGGCCGCGGCCGAGCGCGACCAGGCCAACGACCGCATGCGGCGGGCCCTGGCGGCGACCGAGGATGCCTTTCTGCTGCTCGACCGGGACCAGCGCGTCGTCTTCGCCAACGATGCGGTCGAGGGGCTGTTTCCGGCCGATGGGCTGCAATGGGCGCGCGGCACGCATTTTTCCCAGAACTGGGCCCGCTATCTCGAGGGGTGCCGCGACCTTCCGGGCCGGGTCACCGCGCTGCTGCGCAACCCCGACATCCCGGCCTTGTCCCATCTGCCATCGGGCCGCGAGGTCGACCTTCCCGACGGCCGCAACGTGCTGATGCGGGCGGGGGTGCTGGATGATGGCGGCCTCGTGGTGTCCGCCACAGATATCACGGCGATGAAGTCGGCCGAGCGCCTCTTGTCGCAGCGTCTGGCCGCCATCGAAGCGACATCGGACGGCATCGCGGTCACCGACGATGGGGGCCGCCTGATCTACCTGAATTCGTCCGCGTCATATCTGCTGGGGTTTGCCGAGGCGCGCAGCGGCCTTGGCCAGCGCTGGCGGGACCGCTACGCCCCCGGACCCGAGCGCACAAGGCCGGGTGCGCCCTTTGCCACGACCCTCAGCCGTGCCAGTGGCGAGACAGTGCAAACCCATGAAATCAGTGGCGCGCCTCTGGATGGCGGCGGATCGGTCATCGTGATCCGCGACATTACCGAGAACCTGGCCACGGCGGCGCGGGAAGAGGACCTCATGGCCGAGCTTCTGCGGATGCAGCGGCAAGAGGCGATCGCGCAACTGACTGCCGGGGTCGCCCATGACTTCAACAACCTGCTCTCGGCGATCAATGGCTCGGCCACCCTGATCGGCATGATCGACGACCTGCCTGCCGAGGTAAAACCGCATCTCGAGCGGATCGCCACCGCCGGTGCACAATCGGCGAAGCTGGTTGCGCGGCTGCTGGATATCGGGGCCGGCTCCGAGACGACCGGGACGTTCGCGCTTTCCTCGATCCTCGCCGATCTGCCAAGCCTCGTGGCGCCCAGCCTGCCGGGGCGAATCGCCTTCGCGATCGAAGACGGAACACCGCCGGTCGCCTTGCGTGGAACGGCCAGCAGCCTGAGCCAGATCCTGATCAATCTGATCCTGAACGCGCGCGATGCCATCGGGGCGGCGGATGGCCGGATCGCGCTCTCGGTGACGCGGTTCGCGGCGACGCAGGCAAAGGATCTTGCCGTCGGCTCCCTTGACCCGGGCCGCACTTATGCGCGGCTGGCCGTGCAGGATACGGGCGCGGGCATGGATGCCGAAACGGCGAGCGATATCTTCCGGCCCTACTTCACCACCAAGGGGCGGCAGGGTACGGGGTTGGGTCTGGCCACGGCGGCGATGCAGATCCGATCTGTCGGCGGTGCGCTCGGGGTTCAAACGGCACCGGGGGCGGGCACAAGATTGACGGTGTATTGGCCCATCGCCGAGCTGCGACCCCGGACCGAGGCGGCGACCTTGGCCGCGGATGACGATCTCACCGGTTTGACGATCCTCGTGGTGGACGATGACCCCAATGTGGGCGCCGTCCTGGCCTCGTTTCTCGAGGCGCGGGGCGCCGAGGTGGCCGGATGCGAGGATCCGCGCGATGCGCTGGCCGTAATAGAGGAAGACCCGGCCGCATGGTCCGCCCTGATCACCGATTACGACATGCCGGCCATGAGCGGCGGGGCCCTTGCGGCGGCGGCGATAGCGGCGGCGCCCGACCTGCCCGTTTTCGTGGTGACCGCCTTGTCCAAACGCCTGTCCGACCCAAGGCTCATGGACGGCAAGGCGGCGGGGATCTTTGCCAAACCCATCGATCTCGAGGCGTTGGCGCAGGCCCTGGCCGCACAGGCCGTGAAGCGGTAAGGCGACTGCAAGCCGCTCCCACCGGACGGCGACACCGACCGGACACCGGGCACCTTGCGCGCATCTTTTCGTTGAAATGGTCGGAGTGAGAGGATTCGAACCTCCGACCCCTGCCTCCCGAAGACAGTGCTCTACCAGGCTGAGCTACACTCCGACCGTGCCGCGCGGGATAGCGCTGTGCGTGTCCCTTTGCAAGAGGCTTCGCACGTCTAATCCTTGCGGTCGTCGTCGTCCTTGTTCCGGCGCAGGAAGGGCGAGATCCTGGGCGCGCCCGGCATACCGGGGCGCATGCGGGTGCGCAGCACCGGTGTGGTCGAGGACGCGCGGCGCCGATCCTCGCGCAGCACGATATAAAGGCCCGATGCGATGATGATCGCCACCCCGATGACGGTGGCGCCGTCCAGCCCCTCGTCGAACAGCAGAACGCCAAACAGCGTCGCCCACAGGATCTGGGAATACTGCATCGGGGCGACCATCACCGCCGGGGCAAGGCGATAGGCAAAGATCAGGCAACTGCTGCCGATAAGCGCGAAGGCCGCCATCACGGCAATCCCGGCCACATCCTGCCCCTGCATCGGCTCATAAACAAAGGGCAGCGCCGCCCCCATCAACAGGAAATTGGCGATCATCGGGTACAGGATCAGCACCACCGGGCGTTCGTCGCGTCCGATCTTGCGCACCACCACCGAGGCAAAGGCCCCGGTACAGGCCGCCAAAAGCCCGGCGGCATGGCCCAGGGTCAACTCGGTCTGGCCTGGTTGCAGGACCACGATGACACCGGCCAGCCCAACGACCACGGCTGCGCCGCGACGCAGGCCCACCCGTTCGCCCAGCAAGGGGATGGCCATGATCGTGATCAGCAGCGGCGAGGCAAACAGGATCGCATAGACCTGCGCCAGCGGCAGGACCGAAAAGGCGTAAAAGGCACAGGATCCGGTCACGACAGCGGCAAGGGTACGGGCCCCCGCCCATAAAGGGTGTTTGGGGATCAGGTTGGCCTCGGCCCGGTCCCTGAGCAACATGAGCGTGACCAGCGGAAACCCGAACAGTACGCTGAAGAACACGATCTGGAACGGGGAATAGGTACCCCCGAGGTATTTCACGACCACGTCATGGGTCGAGAACACCCCGAAGGCGACCAGCGCCAGCAAAACACCCTTGAGATTGCTATTGTCGGACATGGCCGCCCGAGCCTTGCGCAGACGGGAAGGGGCGTAAACCCCTCCCCGTCGAGGCGATCAGCTAGCTGCCAGTTTCGCGACGATCGCGTCGCCCATTTCTGCGGTGCTGACCGGGGTGGTGCCCTCTTCGCCCAAAAGGTCGGCGGTGCGCAAACCGTCGGCCAGCACGGCCTCGACCGCCTTTTCCAGCTTGTCGGCCTCGGCCCCGAGGTCGAAGGAATAGCGCAGCGCCATCGCGAAGCTGAGGATACAGGCGATCGGGTTGGCCTTGCCCTGACCGGCGATATCGGGGGCCGAGCCATGGACGGGTTCATACAACGCCTTGGGTCGGCCATTGGCCATCGGCGCGCCAAGGCTGGCCGAGGGCAGCATGCCCAAGCTGCCGGTCAGCATCGCGGCGAGGTCCGACAGAAGATCGCCGAACAGGTTGTCGGTGACGATCACATCGAACTGCTTGGGCCAACGGGTCAGCTGCATGGCGCCGGCATCGGCATACATGTGCGACAGCTCGACATCGGGGTATTCGGCGTCATGCACCTCCTGCACCACGTCGCGCCAAAGGATGCCCGATTCCATGACGTTGGCCTTTTCCATCGAGCAGACCTTGCCAGCACGCTTGTGCGCCAGTTCGAACGCCGAGCGCGCGACGCGGGCGATCTCGCTTTCCGTGTAGCGCTGCGTGTTGATGCCGACGCGCTCGTTGCCTTCCTTGTGGATGCCCCGCGGCTCGCCGAAATAGACGCCCGAGGTCAGCTCGCGCACGATCATGATGTCGAGGCCGGCGACCACGTCCTTTTTCAGGCTGCTGAAATCGGCCAGCGCATCGAAACACTGGGCCGGGCGCAGGTTGGCATAAAGGTCCATTTCCTTGCGCAGGCGAAGCAACCCGCGCTCGGGCTTTACGCTGAAATCCAGCGCATCGTATTTCGGGCCGCCGACAGCACCCAGCAGAACGGCGTCGACCTCTTGCGCCTTTGCCATCGTGTCGTCGTGCAGCGGTGTGCCATGCGCGTCATAGGCGGCGCCCCCCACCAGGTCCTCGCTGACCTCGAACGCGAGGCCCTGTGTACCGAACCAGTCGATGATCTTGCGCACCTCGGCCATCACTTCGGGGCCGATTCCATCGCCGGGCAGGATCAGAAGAGAGCGGGTGGTCATATCGGGGTACCCCTTGTTCAAATCGCGTTGAGGTCGCGTAGCTTGCCGCGCGGAAAGGGTCAAGAAAGGCGCCCGCTCGGCATGCGGTCTCAAAGGTCGAGGTCGAGGACCACCAGACGATGATCCGAGGCGGCCTCGACCACTGCGATCGTAAGCCCCTCTTGCCCCGCCACGGGCCAGAGCACCTCACCATGCAGGACGGTGATCTCTGCGGCGGGAAGGATATAATCGACCCGCAGATCGCCCGGGGTCGGCTCGGGCCAATCCACGGTCCGAAGGCCGCCGTCGGGGCGTTGCGGCCGCGGGTCCTGCAAGGCGGGGTGGTCCAGAAGGGCGCGTATGGCGTCGCGGCGCCCCTCGCCACGGTCGGGATCGACATTGAACGTGCCCGCCAGGGCGAAGCGCGATGCGGCAAAGGGCTGCCCGTCCGGTGACCAGCCATCCAGATACATGCGCCAGAACCGCAGTTCGGCGGCGTTGCGCAGGCCGTTGCGATCCTCGGGGCCGTCGAAAACAGGGGCCGATGCGTGGCTGGCCAGAAGGTGAAAGGGCCCGTCCGGCAGGATCAACTCGACATCCCAGGCCGCGACCGAATGCAGCCGCAGATCCGGCAGCGCCGCAGCCGGCGTGACCGTCGCGGCGATACTGCCCGGCAGCGCGGCCCATGGCAGTGCGCTGAAATCCCGAACCGTTCCGATCGGCAGCCGCGACAGGATCGCCATGCCCCCCTGGCCGGTGAAATACCCGTAGCCATGCGCGTCCCGCGGCCCGTCGCGACGCCCGTCGCCGTCAAGGTCATGGCCCGAGGGCCGGCCGGCATTGCCCGGAAATGTCACGCGGTAAGGATAGGCCATGCCCTCGGCGTCGAGCGCCTGGGCCAGCGCCTCGACGGTGGCGCCGCCGGCATCCGTGTCGAGCCCCTGCAACAGCAGTACATCGGCACCCGCGGCGCGAATGACCGCCAAAACCGCCAGAACCTGAGGGTCCTCCCCCGAGAGGATGTCGCGCAGCAACAGGCCGGGTCCGCGCCGCGTCAGGTCTGTGTGGAACTGCGCAAGGCGCAGCGTCTGTGCCGCTGCGATGGCAGGCAGCAGCGCGCAGACAAACCCTAGCGCGACAGCGCCATATCCGAGGGTGCGTCGCTTGCGACCGAGGCCGTCAGTTGGGCGCGCTTGCGCATGATCATGTCGGCGATGCGCCCCATCGCCAGCCCGCGCATGAGAAAGCTGAGCGGAATGAACGTCCATAATGTCAGACCCCAGACCATGCTGTGCGGCGACGACCAAACGAACGCCCCGGCCTGTTCGGCCGCGACCACGGCCACGACAGGGACCAGAAATGGCGTGCAAAGACCTAAGATAACGTTAACGCGTCCGTCCCGGCGCAACCGTTTGATCACGTCGCCGCCGGCGGTGGGGTCGAATGTGGGCAGGTTGACCCAGACATTGAACGCAAAGCCGCGGGCCGGCCAGCTATGGAACCGTACCAGCATCGCGAACGCGACGATCGCGGTCAGAGAGATCAACAGCGACAGCCCGGCCATCGCCCGGATCTTGATCAACAGGATCGGCGACAGGCCGTCGGGCAGATGGCTCATGACCAGATGGATCGGCCCGTACCGGAACCCCGCAAGATCGGCGACAAACAGGCCAAGCGCCGTGGCGACGCTGGCCAGGTTCGACTCGCCCGGCTGTGTCTTGAGCACGAGGCTGAGAAAGAACAAGAGCAGGAACAGGGCCAGAATGCGCACCCGGTTGAAAGGCGGCGCGTCGCGAAACTCGACCAGGCCGGGAAAGGTCGTGGCGTATTCGAACGCGATGAATGCACCCAGGATGAGGCCAACCAGCATCACGACCTGTGCCGCCTCGGGTGTGGACCCGGGGATCAAAAGGGACGGGGTCGCGATCACGACAAGCGTGATGAACCCCCTCAGCACAGCACCTGCCAGCTGGGAAAACACTGTTTCTACCTCAATACCAAGAGCCGGTTTCTCCGACTTTTTGCATTTGAATGGGTCGCGCCTGTGACCTGCTCCGTCCAATTTTGGGAAAATTGGACAAAACTCCGGAACGCGTGCCCGAATTTTGCCACAAAACTGCCCAGATTGGCGGTTTTTGGCAAGAAAACCTTTTCCATCAATGACAAACGCCCCGCACAATGGCGGGGCGGGTGTGCCCGAAATGCATCAGTGATCGGTGTCTGGGGCCTAGACCCAGGGGCGCTCCTGCGCGGATTTGGTCTCGAACGCCTCGATGGCGGGGGCTTTTTCCAGGCTGAGGCCGATATCGTCCAGCCCGTTGAGCAGGCAGTGCTTTCGGAAGGGATCGACATCGAAGCTGATCGAGCCGCCATCGGGGCCGGTGATGGTCTGGTTTTCCAGATCCACGGTGATGACCGCATTGGCCCCCCGCTCGGCGTCGTCCATCAGCTTGTCGACCTCCTCCTGCGGCAGGGCAATCGGCAGGATGCCGTTCTTGAAGCAGTTGTTGAAGAAGATATCCGCAAAACTGGGCGCGATCACGCAGCGGATGCCGAAATCGAGCAGCGCCCAAGGCGCATGTTCCCGCGACGATCCGCAGCCGAAATTGTCGCCCGCGACCAGGATCTGCGCGTCGCGATAGGCGGGCTTGTTCAGCACGAAATCGGGGATCTCGTTGCCGTCATCGTCGTAGCGCATTTCGTCGAACAGGTTCACGCCAAGGCCCGAGCGTTTGATCGTTTTCAGAAACTGCTTGGGGATGATCATGTCGGTGTCGACATTGATCAGCGGCAGCGGTGCGGCGATTCCGGTCAGCTTGGTGAACTTGTCCATCGGGCTCTCCTCTCGGTCGGGTGTGTCGATAGCCTGCGCGGGGCGCATCGGCAAGGGATCGCGGCCGACTCAGGGCACTTCGAAGGTCAGGCTGGCCCAAAGGGTGCGCCACTCGGCGCCAGCGGCGGGGTCCATCGGTTCGATCGCGACCGAGTCCACCAAATATTGGTGCCCGGACTCGACGGGCAAGATGGCGATCCCATCGGCATCCGTGCGATGCAGGGTGATGTCGATCGCACCATCCGGCGCCTCGCGGAACAATTCGATCTGCGCATCGGCACGCACCACGCCATCGAGCCAGAGTTGCACCGGCATCCCCGCGCTCAGGTCGTCCGTATAGGGATTGGCAAGCGCGACCAGTTCCGTCCGCATCCCCATGACGCGATCCGCGCCCGTGCCATTGCCCACCGCGATCAGCGATTTCGCGAAGCGTAAGTAATGTTCCTGCACGTCGATCCGGTCGAGCCCGCGCGCGGCCTGCATTGCGGCCGCATCTCCGAGGTCCTTTTGGTCCACAAAGCGGACGAACTGTTCCCATGTTCCCCAGGTCAGGTCGAAGGCCGTCGTCTCGTAGACCAGAATGGCCAGGCCCTCGGGCATCTCGTCGATGGAAAACGCGGGCATGTCGCCGATGCGTGCATCGACCGGCAGCGGCACACCCCCGCTCACCACGTCAATCCGCACGGTTCGGCGCGGTATATAGGCCTGGGGCACGCCGCGAAACTCGGTTCCGACGCGCAATTGGGCCGCGGCGGTGCCGCCCGGCGCGACGCGATAGGATGCCGGGTCGATCCACAATTCATGGGCCGCGACCTTGTCGCCGAGCGAAATCGCGGCAAGTGTGGCGGCGCACAGGCAACGCAGCATCGGAACGTCCTTTCTCATGTCGGCTCTGACCATCACCCGCCGCGTGCTGCTGTCAATGGTTCTGGTCTTCACGGTTCTTCCAGCAGCAGCGCACGAAATCCGCCCCACCATCGCGGATGTCGAGGTGGGCGGCGACCGGGTCACCATGATGCTGACCGTGACGCTGGAGAGCCTGATCGCAGGGATCGACCTGTCCGAGGTCGAGAACACCAACAATGCCCCCGAGGCCGCGATCTATGACCGCTTGCGCGCGCTTGGCCCCGTACCGCTCGAGGCGGCGCTGCGCAACGCCTGGCCGCGTATCCGGCAGGGTTTCCTGATCGAGGTTGCGGGCGAACGGCTGCCCCCCGAGATCGTATCGGTCGCCATCCCGGCCGTGGGCAATCTCGATCTGCCGCGCGACTCGATCCTGACGGTGGGCGCCGATCTGCCGCCGGGCGATGCCGGTGTCCGCCTCGGCCTCGCGCCGCGGTTCGGCACCTTCATTCCGCGGCAGATCGGCGCCGGCGAGGATGCCTATGAGGGGTTTCTCGATGGCGGCGCGCTGACCCCCGAGATCTCGCGCGCCCAGGTGTTGACCGAAGGGGCCGGGGCGCTTTTCCTGCGCTATGTCGGCGCCGGGTTCGAACACATCGTCCCGCTGGGAATGGATCACATCCTGTTCGTGCTGGGCCTGTTCTTTTTCGCGACGCAGCTCGGCCCCCTGTTGTGGCAAGTCACCGCCTTCACGGTCGCGCACACCATCACGCTCGCCTTGGCGGCGACCGGGGTCGTGACCGTCCCCGCCAGCATCGTCGAGCCCTTGATCGCGGCGACAATCGTTTTCGTCGGCATCGAAAACACGCTCGGTTTTGGCACGGTCAAGGGGCGCACGGCGCTGGTCTTTGTCTTCGGCCTGCTTCACGGACTGGGCTTTGCCAGTGTCCTGGGCGACTACGGCATCGCCTCGGGGCGGTTCCTCTACGCGTTGGTCGGGTTCAATATCGGGGTCGAATTCGGGCAACTCGCCGTCATCCTGATCGCGTTCTCGCTGGTGGGCTGGTTCATGTCGCGGGCGTGGTATCGCAAGGCCATCGCCATCCCGGCCTCGCTGGTGATCGCGTGCATCGGCGCCTGGTGGGTGGTCGAGCGCACGATCCTCTGACGGGCCTCTGACGGGCCTTTCGCCTGCCCTGCGAGAGGCGTAAGGCAAACACATGCGTGCGTTTCTGTTCGAAAACCGGCGTTGGCTGGCCACCGGCGTCCTGCTGACCTTCGGCTCGTCCTTTGGACAGACATGGTTCATCTCGCTCTTCGCGGGCGGCATCCGCGACGCCCATGACCTCAGCGACGGGCAATGGGGCGGCCTCTACACCATTGCCACCCTGTCCTCGGCCGCGCTGCTGCTCAGCCGCGGGGGCCTGGCCGACACCATGCCGCTGTCGCGCCTTGTGACGCTGGTGTCCGCCCTGTTCGCCCTCGCCTGTCTCGGCATGGCTTTGGGGCAGTCGGTCTGGATCCTGGGGCTATCCGTGTTCCTGTTGCGATTCTGCGGGCAGGGGATGTTCACCCATATGGGCATCACGGCGATGGGCCGTTGGTTTGTCGCCACACGGGGCAAGGCCGTGTCCATTGCCAATCTGGGCCACCCCCTGGGCGAGGTGGCGCTGCCGCTTGGCGTTGTGCTGCTGATCGGCTGGATCGGCTGGCGGGCCACATGGGGTGTCACCGCCATCGTGATCCTCGTCGTTTTGCTGCCGCTCTTGCTGTGGCTGTTGGGGCGGGAACGCGCCCCAACCGGTCAGGCCCATGTCACGGGCAGCCCTGGCCTGGGGGCCCGTCATTGGCGGCGGGCCGAGGTGGTGCGCCACTGGCTGTTCTGGGCGTTGATCCCGATGATCCTGACGCCCGGTTTCATCGGAACGGTCGTCTTCTTTCACCAGGCCCATGTGGCCGAGGTGAAGGGTTGGAGCCTGATTTCCATGGCCCCGGCCTACCCGGCATTCGCGGGCACAACCGTGGTGATGTCGCTGGTCGCGGGTTGGGCGGCGGACCGGTTCGGCCCCGAGCGGCTGTTGCCGGTTCTGCTCATCCCGATGGGGCTGGCCATGTTCCTGATCGGCCCCGCCACGACGCCGGTGATGTGGGTGCTGGCCCTCGGCATCGTGGGGATCAGCCAGGGCCTGTCGGGCGCGCTTTGGGGCGCGTTCCTGCCGGCGGCCTATGGCACCGACAACCTGGGCGCTGTGCGCGCGACCGTGACGGCGGTGATGGTGGTGTCCACGGCGATCGGACCGGGGATCACCGGGGTTCTGATCGACCGTGGGGTGAGCTTTCCACAACAGGGCGCGGCCATGGGCCTGTGGTGTCTGGCGCTGTCCGTGGCCATGGTGCCGGTCCTTTTGCGCTATCGGCGCGAGCTGCGGGCCGGCTAGCGAAAATCGTCGAACCCGATCCGCCGCGCGATCCGCGCCAGGGGGGACCCCTTGGGCGGGCGCCGCCTTTTGAAGAACGGCCGGATGCGCGAGGCATAAAGGTGCAGGCACAGGGTGTTCTCCGTCACCCAGTGATCCAGCGTGCCGCGCGGATCGAAATAGAGATCGCCCAACCACCAGGGGATCGGATTGAGTGCTTCTTGCGGCAAGGCATGGGCGATCTCGCCCGTTTTGGTCAGTGCGTGGCTGTGGGCGATGGGGCCAAAGGCATTGCCAACCAGACGGGCGGTTTCCGCCTGCCTATCCCGTGGGCGGGCCTTGCGGATCGTCGCCTGGTGGGCCGGCTCCAACCACGGAAACACCGTGGCCGGGTCGGCAAAGGCAGCCTGTAGCATGGCCAGCCCCGGCGACGTGTCCGGCACCCGCAGGACCGCATTGTTGATCCAGTCGCCCTCCTGCCGACCGATCAGATAGCCCTGCCGGGGCCACAGGGGGTGCAGGCCGATCACATCGGTATCGGCCCAGATCATCGGGGTGCGCCGCATCAGGTGCAGGCGAAACACATCGGACAAAGGCGCTGGCGGCAAGACGCCGAGGGACGCGCCGATCTCGGGCCAGACCTCTGCGGCGGGCATGGCCGTGACCCCGTCCGGCACCTCGGGCGCGGGGTCATCTCCGGCATGAAACAGCGTCACCGGGTGCCCGAGCGCCACGAAACTGGCAAGCGACAACTTGTCGATCCAGCGCAGGCGCGGGCCGATCCAGAAACTGGCGATTTCGGGCAGGTCGCTCATCCGGGCCGCCCCCCAAACGCAAACGGGGCCACGAAAGGACCCCGTTTCCATCGCCCTGCGAGAGGGATGCCTGCGGCCCCATACCCGAGGACCGCATGCATCTCGATCAGCTCGCGCACATCGGTCAGATGGCCCGTCACGGCGGCGGCGGCGGCCATGGCCGGGCTCATCAGGTGGGTGCGCCCGCCGCGGCCCTGACGCCCCTCGAAATTGCGGTTCGAGGTGGCCGCGCAGCGCTCGCCCGGGGCCAGTTGGTCGGGGTTCATGGCAAGGCACATGGAACAGCCCGCAAGGCGCCATTCGAATCCGGCCTCCTTGAAGATGTCAGCCAGCCCCTCCTCCTCGGCCTGGGCCCGCACAAGGCCCGAGCCTGGCACGACCATGGCGCGGATGCCGTCCTTGATTTTCTTGCCTTTCACCACGGCGGCGGCGGCGCGCAGGTCTTCGATCCGGCCATTGGTACAGGAGCCGATGAACACCGTGTCGATGGCGATATCCTTGAGCGGCGTCCCCGGTTTCAGCCCCATGTAATCGAGCGAGCGCTTGGCTGCCTCGACCTTGCCGCCCGCAAAAGCCTCGGGTGCAGGCACAACATCGGTGATCGGCAGAACATCCTCGGGCGAGGTGCCCCAGGTCACGCTGGGGGCGATATCCTCGCCACGGATGGTCACGACCTTGTCCCAATGGGCGTCTTCGTCGGAATAAAGCGTCTTCCACCAGGCCAGCGCGGCCTCCCACTGGGCGCCCTTCGGCGCGTGGGGGCGGCCCTTTACATAGGCATAGGTCGTCTCGTCCGGCGCGATCAGGCCGGCACGGGCGCCGCCCTCGATCGC
Organism: Roseibacterium elongatum DSM 19469; assembly: GCF_000590925.1. Taxonomy (NCBI): domain Bacteria; kingdom Pseudomonadati; phylum Pseudomonadota; class Alphaproteobacteria; order Rhodobacterales; family Roseobacteraceae; genus Roseicyclus; species Roseicyclus elongatus. Next base: position 1,233,022 of record NZ_CP004372.1, read on the forward strand.
CATGTTGCAGATCGTCATGCGGCCTTCCATCGACAGGCTGCGGATCGCCTCGCCGCAATACTCGATGACATAGCCGGTGCCTCCGGCGGTGCCGGTCTCGCCGATGATGGTCAGGACGATATCCTTGGCCGTGACGCCCGGCGCCAGTTGCCCGGTGATCTCGACCTTCATGTTCTTGGATTTCTTCTGGATCAGCGTCTGCGTGGCCAGCACGTGCTCGACCTCGGAGGTGCCGATGCCATGCGCCAGCGCGCCGAAGGCGCCGTGCGTGGCCGTATGGCTGTCACCGCAGACCACGGTCATGCCCGGCAGGGTCCAGCCCTGTTCGGGGCCGACGATATGCACGATCCCCTGGCGCACATCGGTCACCGGGTAGTAGTGGATGCCGAAATCGCGCGCGTTCTGGTCCAGCGCGGCCACCTGGATGCGGCTGTCCTCGGTCATGTTTTCGGGGTTTTCGCGCCCCTCGGTCGTGGGCACGTTATGGTCGGGCACCGCAATCGTCTTGTCGGGCGCGCGCACCGTGCGGCCCGCCATGCGCAGCCCTTCGAAGGCCTGGGGGCTGGTCACTTCATGGACCAGGTGGCGGTCGATATACAGCAGGCTGGTGCCATCCTCGGCCTCATGCACGAGGTGGGCGTCCCAGATCTTGTCATAGAGCGTTTTGGGGGCCATCGGTCAGTCTCCGGATGGGCGGGAAATGGTCGTCGGTTCGGCTGGGGTGTCAGGCCGTGCCTAGGTGCCCGAGGACGCTGCAACGCGCGCCGAAAAAGCGCCATGGCAGGCGCGCCCGATCGTCCATGTCGAAAACCCGTTTCATGCGGACGGGATACACATGCGCCCGGCCCTTGCCAAGTGTCACGCTTGGCGAAACCCTGGCTGGGCCCTAGGGTCGAAAGGGGCAGCAGAAAGGACCGCGATGGAGCCCGAGACGGAAACGCCGGACGCCCCACTTTCCGAGGCAACGCCCCTCGAGCAGTTGACCCTCGCCTTCGAGGGCCTGCTGGACCAGGGCAGCGTGTTCGCCGAGGGCCTGTTGCGGCCCTGGAACGCCTATCAGGTCGCCATCGCGCTGGGCCTGATCGCGCTGGCCTGGGTTCTGACACGGGCGTTCGGCCCGCGCATCCGCGCCTGGATGGCCTCGCGCGAGGGGTGGCCAACCTGGCGGATGCGCATCCTCGTGATCGTTCACCGCCGGTTGTTCCTGATCTTCTTCGTGCTGCTGCTCTGGTCGGTCGTGCTGATCATGCGCGAAGTGACGTGGCCGTCGCGCAGTTACCTGCTCTCGGTCTTTGCCGAACTGGCGACCGCCTGGTTGTTCGTGGCGGTCGTGGCGCGTCTTATCCGGTCGCCCGTGCTGCGCAGTCTCGCCCGCTATGGGGCGTGGATCTACGTGACCATCGCCATCCTGAACCTGCGCGAAGAGGTCGGGGCGCTGCTCGATTCGGTGGGGTTCAGCCTTGGGGGGATACGCCTGTCGCTGCTTGGCCTGCTGCAGGCTGTCCTGTTTGTCGCGCTTCTTGTCATGGCGGCCCGGTTCCTGACGCGCACATCAACCGCCCGGATCGAAAAGAACGAAGACCTCTCGCCCTCGATGCGGGTGCTCGTGGTCAAGGCCATTCAGGTTCTTCTCTACGGTGCGGCGATCTATATCGGGCTGCGCGCATCTGGGGTGGATCTGACCGGATTGGCGGTGCTGTCTGGCGCCATCGGCGTCGGCCTTGGCTTTGGTCTGCAAAAGGTGGTGTCGAACCTGGTCTCAGGCGTGATCATCCTGCTGGACAAGTCGATCAAGCCGGGCGACGTCATCAGCCTTGGTGACACGTTCGGATGGATCCAGACCCTTGGAGCCCGCTATGCCAGTGTCGTGACGCGGGACGGCAAGGAATACCTGATCCCGAACGAGGACCTGATCACGAACCAGGTGGTAAACTGGTCGCATACGAACGAGTTCGTGCGCCTCGATATCCATTTCGGCACCTCCTATGGTGATGATCCGCATCTGGTGCGTCGCATCGCCATCGAGGCCGCGATGGCGGTCGACCGTGTGCTGACCGATCGCAAGCCGGTCTGCCATATCATCGGCTTTGGCGATTCCAGTGTCGATTACATCCTGCGCTTCTGGATCCGCGATCCGACCGGTGGGCTGACCAATATCCGCGGCAACGTCTTCCTCGCGCTGTGGGATGCGTTTCAGGAAAACGGCATCTCGATCCCCTTTCCGCAGCGCGAGGTTCGGATGCTGGGCGACTCGACGCCGCCAGGCAGGTGATCCAGCGGTGCGGCTGTCGCCGCATTGCTTTTTTTGGGTGAATGGGGGCTTTGCCCCCAAACCCCCAGCATATTTCATCGGATAAAGATCGGGTCAGAGGGACATCGTGGTGCTGAGCATCTGCGGGTCGAGGCGCAGGTCGATCACGTGCAGGCCGCCGGACCGGGCGGTTTCGAACGCCGCGGCGAACTGTGCGGTTTCGGTCACGGTGTGCCCCGTGCCGCCATAGGCCGCGGCGAGCGCGGCATAGTCGGGGTTGAACAGGTCGGTCCCCGAGACACGACCGGGGTATTCCCGTTCCTGGTGCATGCGGATCGTGCCGTAGCGCCCGTTATTGGCGACGATGACGATGATGTCGGCGCCGTATTGACGGGCGGTGGACAGTTCCTGCAGCGTCATCTGCAGGCAGCCATCCCCGGCCAGGCAGATCACCGGACGATCGGGATGCTGCAGCTTGGCCGAGACGGCGGCAGGCAGGCCATAGCCCATTGACCCGGATGTCGGGGCGAGTTGCGTGCCAAAGCGGCGAAAGCGGTAGTAGCGGTGCAGAAACGCGGCATAATTGCCCGCGCCATTGGTGAGGATCGCATCAGGTCCGGCGTGATCGCGCAGCCAGCAGATCACCTCTTCCAGCTTCACGGCGCCGGGGGTTTCTTGCGGGGTCTGCCACGCCTCGTAGTCGGCCCGCGCCTCGATGGCACCACGGTCGGTGTCTGGTTCCTCGGGCAAACGCTCCAACAGCGGGGACAAGGCGTCGCGTGGGTCGCACACAAGCGACAGCGCGGTCGGATAGACCTTGTTGGGCATCCCCGGGTCCGGCGCGATCTGGATGATCTCAGGCGCTGTCGCCGGGTCGAGCAGGGTGAAGTCCTTCGTAGTGATATCATTCAACTCCGCGCCCAACAGCAGGATCGCGTCGGCTTGCGACAGGCGCGTGCCCAGCTTGGGGTTCATGCCCACGCCCAGATCGCCGGCATAGTTCGGGTGGTCGTTGTCGATGTAATCCTGCCGGCGGAACGTGACGGCGATGGGCGCGTCCAGCCGTTTCGCCAGTTCGGCGGCCTTTTCGGCGGCCTCGGCACTCCACAGCGACCCGCCTGCTATGATCATCGGGCGTTCGGCCGTGCGCAGTGTCTCGGAAATCCGGCCAATGTGGGCGTCGGACAGCCCGCTTTCCGGCTTGGCCCCGATGATCCCGGTGGCCGGCGCCTTGGCCTCGGCCGACAGCACATCCTCGGGCAGGGCGATGACGACGGGGCCGGGGCGGCCCGATGTCGCGATGGCAAAGGCGCGGTCCACATATTCGGCCAGGCGGTCGGTGCGCTCGACCTCGGCCACCCATTTGACCAGCGACCCGAAGACCGCGCGATAGTTCACCTCCTGGAACACGTCGCGGTCGCGATGTTTCAGCGGCACCTGTCCCACGAAACAGACCAGCGGCGTGGCGTCATGCATGGCGATATGCAGGCCCGCACTGGCATTGGTCGCGCCGGGGCCTCGCGTGACGAAAAGCACACCGGGGGCACCCGTCATCTTGCCATGGGCTTCGGCCATCATGGCCGCGCCGCCCTCTTGCCGGCAGACGATGTTCTGGATGTCGTGTTCATAAAGACCGTCCAGCGCCGCGAGGAAACTTTCACCCGGAACCGAGAAGACCCTGTCGACCCCATGTGTTGCCAGTCGATCGGCCAGGATCTTTCCGCCGTGATGGTTGGACATGTCTCTCTCCCGCGATAGGTGCGTTGGATCGGTTTGTGATCGGAGGATGAGACCTTGTCCAGTGGCAGGCTTTTGGGAATTTGCGGCTCGCTCAGGGCGGGATCGTTCAATCGGAAACTGATGCGAGAGGCCGCGCGCCTTTTCGACCCGGCCGAATTCGCCGAGGGCGATCTGAGGTTTCCCTTGTATGACGGTGATCTCGAAGAGGCCGAGGGCATCCCGCCCGAGGTGCAGGCACTGGCCGATCAGATCGCGCAGGCCGATGCGGTCGTGATCGCGGGGCCCGAATACAACAAGGCACTGTCGGGCGTTTTGAAGAACGCGCTCGACTGGGTCAGCCGTACCAAAGGCAACCCGTGGAAGGACAAGCCCGTCGCCATCATGTCGGCCACTGGCGGGCGCGCAGGCGGCGAGCGCACGCAATTTTCGTTGCGCCTGGCGATGGTGCCGTTCCAGCCGCTGATCCTGCAGGGGCCCGAGGTGCTGGTGGGGATCACCGACAGCCAGTTCGACGCGGACGGCCGGTTGATCAACGAGATCAATCTCAAGGCGTTGGAGGCGCTGATGGCTCGCCTGCGGGTCGAGGCCCGGTTGACCTGACGGATCGGGGGCCGGGCCAGCGCCCGTCGTCGCGCGATCGCGCCTAGCGCATGCTGGCGTCGGGTTTGAACAGGTCCGGTATCGTATCGCGGCCGTCCAGCACCAGATCGGCCATCATTTGCGCCACGATGGGCGCTATGCCAAAGCCGATCTTGAAGCCGCCATTGGCGATGTACTGGCCTTCATGCAGCGGGTGCGGCCCCAGCATCGGTGCCCGCGACCGGGCGCGGGGGCGCAGGCCCGCCCACCGTTTGATCACCGGGGCCTCGGCCAGCGCGGGGCACGCGGCGCGCGCCTTGGCGATCACCGCGTCAAGTTGATCGTCCGTGGTGTCGGGCGCGTCGAACGCGCGTTCCGAGGTCGAGCCGATGGCCGTGGTCCCATCGGCATGCGGCACGATATGGACGGCATCCGCGAACAATTGCGGGCGACCCCGCAGATCGGCATCCAGCAGCGCGGCCTGCCCCTTGACCGCCGAGCCGATGATCTTCTGTCCTGCCAGACCGTTCAACTCCAGCAATCCGGCGACGCCGGTGGCATGGATGACCCGCCCCTCTGCGGCCCCGTCCGTCACGATCTCGGCCCCCTTGCGTCGCAGTGCCTCGGCCAGGGTCGCGGTCGCGTGACGGGGATGCATGCGGGCGGTCAGCGTGTCGAAAATGACAAGGCCGGTGGGCGAGACGACGGGGATGCCGGCGTCTTCTGCCGGGATGACGCGCCACGCGTAGCGGCCTTTCCACAGGTCCCTTGCGGTTTCGGCGCGAGCCCGTGCCAGCGCGACGGCGCGATCGTCCATCAGCGGCTGAATGCGGCCGAGGCGGGCATAGCCGGGATCGCGCCCGGCGATCTGGGCCGTCTCGCGCCAGAATGCCTCGGCAATGTCGAGGCTTTGAAACTGGATTTCCTTCTTGTCGTTCCAGTTTTCCGGCACATGCGGCGCAAGTGCGCCGACCAGCCCGTTGGACGCCCTCTGGCCAACGCCATTCGGGTCGATTACCCGCACGGATGCCCCCCGCGCGCGACAGGCCCAGGCGATGGCAAGGCCAAAGGCTCCGGCCCCGAATATGGTGACGTCCCTCATTGCGCATGGCCTCCGTTCGGTTAACTCTCGCGCGCGTTGGCGCGGGGTGTAGGGGAACCGATGGCGGAGAACCAGAGAACGCAAGGTCACGGGCTGGACTGGCGCGGAGGGGTGCCGATCTCGACGCGGTTCGATGACCCGTTCTATTCGTTGGACAACGGCCTGGACGAGACGCGCCATGTCTTTTTGGCCGGCAATGACCTGCCCGCAAGGTTTCGGCCCGGATTTCGCGTGGCCGAACTGGGGTTCGGGACGGGATTGAACCTTGTCGCGGCGCATGCGGCCTGGGTGGCGGACGGTCGCGCCGATCCGCTGCGCTTTACCAGTTTCGAGGCGTTTCCGGTTGCGCCGGAGGAGGCGCTGCGCGCGCTTTCCCATTTCCCCGAGGCCGCACCCCTGGCCCCCCTGATCGCCGAGGCGCTGGCGGGATCGGGCCGGATCGAAACGCTCATGCTGGATTTCACGCTGGTGCGCGGCGACGCGCGCGATACGCTGCCCAGCTGGGGCGGGGGGGCGGATGCATGGTTCCTCGACGGGTTTTCCCCCGCCAAGAACCCCGAGCTTTGGGAGCCCCCACTGATGCAGGCCGTGTTCGACCACACCGCGCCCGGGGGGACATGCGCCACCTATTCCGCCGCCGGGGCCGTACGCCGTGCCTTGGCCGAGGCGGGTTTTGTCATCGAGCGGCGGCCCGGCTACGGGCGCAAGCGGCACATGAGTGTCGGGGTGCGGCCATGAGCGCGGACAACACGCGCCTGGGCATCTGGCTGATGGTGGCCACGACCTTCGTCTTTGCGATGCAGGACGGGATCAGCCGCCACCTCGCCGGCGAATACAACGTGCTGATGGTCGTGATGATCCGGTACTGGTTCTTTGCCGCCTTCGTCATCGCGGTGGCGGTGCGCAAGGCCGGTGGCCTGCGCGCGGCGGCGGCGACCGAGCAGCCACTTGTGCAGGCGTTTCGCGGGGTGCTGCTGGCCACCGAGATCTGCGTGATGATCCTGGCCTTTGTTCTGCTGGGCCTGATCGAAAGCCATGCGGTGTTCACCTCCTACCCGCTGTTGATCGCCGCCCTTTCGGGCCCGGTTCTGGGCGAAAGGGTGGGCTGGCGCCGGTGGGCGGCCATCGCGGTCGGGTTCGTGGGCGTGCTGATCATTCTGCAGCCGGGGATGCGGGTGTTCCAGATCGAGGCGCTGATCCCCTTGGCCGCGGCCTTCATGTTTGCGCTCTACGGGTTGCTGACCCGCTATGTCGCGCGCAAGGACTCGGCGGCGACGAGCTTTTTCTGGACGGGAACGACCGGGGCCGTGGTGATGACCGCCGTCGGCCTGTGGTTCTGGGAACCGATGAGCGCCCCGGACTGGGGCTGGATGGCCCTGCTCTGCGTCACGGGGGCGGGCGGGCATTTCCTGCTGATCAAGACCTATGAACTGGCCGAGGCCAGCGCCGTGCAGCCCTTTGCCTATCTGCAACTGGTCTTTGCCTCGGCCCTCGGCTTGCTGGTGTTCGGCGAAACGCTGGAGACGAATGTGGTGATCGGGGCGGGTCTGGTCGTTTCGGCCGGGCTGTTCACCTTGTGGCGGCAGCGGCAGAAGGAACTGCGAGACTAGGGTTTGCGCCGTCTTCGACGTCGCCCGGGGAAGGCGCGGCCTCACGCCCCGTTGGGGCGATCGCCCGCGCCTGGCGGCATGCGCCGCCGGGGCCGCTACCGGGCCAGCCGTTCGGACAGACCAAGCGTGGGCAGCACGCCGGTCAATTGCGCCTCGTAGATCGGCAGGCTTTCGGTCACGCGCATGATGTAGTTGCGCGTTTCGGTGAAGGGGATCGCCTCGATCCAATCCACGATGGCGTCCTGGTCCAGCCCGCGCGGATCGCCAAACCGCTCGATCCACTGGTTGGCGCGGCCGGGGCCCGCGTTGTAGCCGGCCGAGACCAGCACCGGATTGCCGCCATAGCTGTCGATCAGCCCTGCGATATAGGTGCTGCCCAACAGCACGTTATAGGCCGGGTCGGTGCGCAGCCGGGCCTCGGAGAAGGGCAGTCCCAAAAGGCGCGCGGTATCGGCCCCTGTTCCCGGCATCACCTGCATCAACCCGATGGCCCCCGCAAAACTGACGACATCGGGGTCGAATTCCGATTCGCGGCGGGCGATCGACAGGGCAAAGGCCTGGGGCGCCGGCAAGTCGACGCCTTCCAGATCCGCGATGGGGTAATAGGCGCGCATGATCTCGAATCCGCTCTGGGCGGCGCGCTTGGCGATCTTGAGGGCCAGATGCGGGTCGCCCAGGTCGAGCGCGAAATCGCCCAGCATGCCGGCCTCGTCGCGGGTCAGGCTTTCGGTCAGATGGGTCAGGAAGCGTTCGGCCAGGTTGCGCTGACCGGCCTCGTACAACAAGAGCGCTGCATGAAACACGGTCGAGTTCGTGAAATCGGCCGCGCGCCAATCGCCGTAGTCGGTATCGGCCAGAAAGGCCGGATCGACCGGCAGGCCGCCGCGTTCGGCCGCGAGTTGCCCGTAAAAGCTGGACTGGTTGCGCGCGCCAAGGGCATAGGCCAAACCCGCCGCCTCGGCATCGCCGCGCGCCTCATGCGCGCGGCCCAGCCAGTAGCCGGCCCGACCGGCCGAAATGGGCGAAAAGACGGTGTCGCGAAACGCCTCGAAATGGCCGACGGCGATGTCGGGCCTGCCGTCGCGCAGGGCGCAATACCCGGCGATCCATTCAAGATCGGCAAAGGCCAAATAGTCATCATCGCGGGCGACGAAATGATTGGCCGCATAGTCGTAACACAGCCCGAACTGCCCCTCGCGGGCGACATCGCGGGCCAGATCGGCGCGCCGGTCGGCCCATGCCGCCGGTCGGCCCAGGGCCTCGGCCGAGGTCGAGTATTCCAGCATCAACGCGCCCGCCGTATCCCAGAACCCCGACCGGACGCGCCACAGGAAGCGTTCGAACGCCAGCCCGGGATGGTCGCTCAGATCGGCCGGAACGGCCTCGATCAGATCGTCGACGCCGGGGCGCCGTTCGCGCAGCGCCAACCGCGCGTCGGCCAGCGCGCGCCAGGCATCGGGCACTAGGGGGTACATGGCACGGGCCCGATCCTCGGCCCCTTCCCACAACAGATGGTCGAGGCGCCGAATATGCAGATCGCCGCTATTGAGAACATCGCCAAAGGCCGCGCGCAGATCGCCGGCGGTGCCGCTGCTCAGGGTCAGGGTCGTCCAGGCGCGGATGGCCTCGGCCTCGGCCGCATCGGTGTCGCCCTGCGCGCTGAGGGCCCGCGCCAGGGCAAGGGCGCCACCCCCGGTTTGCGGGAGTTGAGGCTCGAAATAGGCGATCACCTGGGTCGGCTCGGCCCCGACCGGGATGGAGGATTCGCCACGCGTGCGCAGATAGGGCAATCCGGGCCAATCCGCGTTGCGATCGAGAAAGGCGATGTAGTCGTCGAACGCGGCCCCGCCGCGGCGCAGTCGTGTCCACTCGACCACGTCCAGCGCGATGGGATCGTCGATCGCGCCGGTCGCCTCGGCGGCCAGGGTCAGATCGCCTTGCGCCAAGGCATCGAGCGCCAATCCCAGCGCTTCGGGCGTCGCGCTTGCGGGCGGTGGCGCGAGCGCCGCAAAAATGGCTGTGCCGATCGTACTTAGCAGACGGCGCATCGGCCCCTCCGGTCTGGTTTGCCTTCCTGTCAGGATGGGCGGCGCGTGTCTTTCATGCAACTCAAGAACTTGGCATTTGCAGGCGGCAGGGGTAGGTTCCGCCGCAATTCGACAAGGGCCGCAGCCACGCGGCCCGCGATCAGGAAAAGGACCTGCGCGATGTTCAAAGGCTCGATGCCCGCCCTCGTCACCCCGTTCACGGACGGCAAGGTGGATTTCGAGGCGCTCAAAGCGCTGGCCGAATGGCAGATCGCCGAAGGGTCGCACGGTCTGGTGCCGGTGGGCACCACGGGCGAGTCGCCCACCTTGTCCCATGACGAGCATGAGCAGGTGATCGAGGCCGTGGTGCAGGCCGCTGCCGGCCGGGTACCCGTGATCGCGGGGGCAGGCTCGAACAATACGGTCGAGGCCATCCGCTTTGTCGAGCATGCCAAGGCGGTCGGCGCAGACGCGGCCCTCGTCGTCACCCCCTATTACAACAAGCCCACGCAAAAGGGCCTGATCGCCCATTTCAGCGCGCTGAACGAGATCGGTATCCCGATCATCATCTACAACATCCCGCCGCGCTCGGTGGTCGACATGGTCCCCGCGACCATGGGCGAATTGGCCAAGCTGCCGAACATCGTGGGCGTCAAGGACGCGACCGGCGATCTGGCCCGCGTGCCCAAGCAGCGCATCGCCTGCGGTACCGATTTCGTCCAACTGTCGGGTGAAGATGCGACGGCCATCGGCTTCAACGCCCAGGGCGGTCGCGGATGCATCAGCGTCACGGCCAATGTCGCCCCGACGCTTTGTGCCCAGATGCAAGAGGCGACGCTGGCCGGTGACTATGCCACGGCGCTGGACTACCAGGACAAGCTGATGCCCCTGCACGAGGCGATCTTTGCCGAACCGGGCGTGTGTGGCGCGAAATATGGCCTTTCGGTCCTCGGCAAGTGTTCGGACGAGGTGCGCCTGCCCCTGACGGGCCTGGATGACACTACCAAGCAAAAGATCCAGGCGGCCATGCGCTATGCCGGGATCATCAGCTAGGGTGGCCGCGCGCCGCGCGGGCGAGGTCGCGCTGACCTTCGATCCGGCCGACCGCGCCGAGGCCGGCGTCACCTTCATCGGGCATATCCGGTCGACCTGGTCGCAGGGCAACGCGCCGCGCAACCTGCGCACCGCGCGCGAAAGCGGCGAGGCAGCGCGGATCGAGCTGTTGCCGGATTATGTCGGGGGACTGCTGGGCCTCGAGGTCGGGCGCGCGATCCAGGTGATGTACTGGGTCGATCGCGGTGAACGCCGTCTGATCGTGCAGAACCCGCGCCATGCCGACGGCGCGCGCGGGGTGTTCGCGATCCGCAGCCCGGTACGCCCCAACCCGATCGCGCTTGGGACGGTGGTGATCACCTCGCTCGACCGCGCCACCGGGGTGATCGGGATAGACGCCACGGACGCCTTCGACGGCACGCCGGTTCTGGACATCAAGCCATGGATTCCGACGGTTGATGTGCCGCCGGGCTGGCAGCCCGAGGGCTGAACGCTTATATCCGCCTCCCATGGCCAAGAAACCCGACACCCCGAATTACAAGGTCGTCGCCGAAAACCGGCGCGCACGCTACGATTACGCCATCGAGGACGATCTCGAGGTGGGGATCGTTCTGGAAGGGTCCGAGGTCAAAAGCCTGCGCGAGGGCGGGGCCAACATCGCCGAAAGCTACGCCAATGTCGAAGACGGAGAGTTGTGGCTGATCAACAGCTACGTCGCGCCTTATGTGCAGGCCAAGACCTTCGGCCACGAAGAAAAACGCCGCCGCAAACTGCTCGCGTCGAAAAAGGAATTGTCCAAGCTGTGGAATGCCACGCAGCGGCAGGGCATGACGTTGGTTCCCCTGGTGCTGTATTTCAACCACAAGGGCATCGCCAAGATGAAGATCGGCATCGCCAAGGGCAAGAAAACCGCTGACAAGCGCGAAACCAGCGCCAAGCGCGATTGGCAGCGGCAGAAACAGCGTCTGCTCAAGCAGAACGGCTGAGGCGCGGCGTCCCCTTGCGGAAATGCGCCTTGCCGCTTACGCCTATTCCCAGGTGAGGATCAAAGCGACGAGGGCCGATATGGGCAAGCCGATCACGGGGGACGACCCCAAGACCCTGGTTTCGACCGAGTGGCTGGCCGCGCATCTGGACGATCCGGATCTGCGCATCCTCGATGCATCCTATTATCTGCCCGAAATGGGGCGCGACGCGAAGGCCGAGTATGACGCGGCCCATATTCCGGGCGCGCGGTTCTTCGATATCGACGATATCGCCGATGCCCGCAGCGACCTGCCCCACATGGCCGCCCCCCCCGAAAAATTCATGAGCCGCATGCGGTCGCTCGGTGTTGGCGACGGGCACCAGATTGTCGTCTATGACGCGGTCGGCCTGTTTTCGGCGGCGCGTGCGTGGTGGAATTTCCGCCTGATGGGCAAGACGGATGTCGCGGTCTTGGACGGCGGCCTGCCCAAATGGCAGGCCGAGGGCCGCCCGATCGAGGACATGGCCCCGATCATCCGGGATCGTCACTTTACCGCGCAACGGCAGGCCCATCTTGTAAAAGATGTCACGCAGGTCGCGGCCGCCTCCAAACTGGGGGATTGGCAGATCGTTGATGCCCGCTCCGAGGGGCGTTTCCGCGGCACCGAGCCCGAGGTTCGGGAAGGGCTGCGGTCGGGACGCATCCCCAATTCGCTCGGCGTGCATTACGCCAGCCTCCTGAACGAGGACGGCACCCTCAAGGATGGGGACGCCTTGCGCGCCGCCTTCGAGGCCGGGGGCGTGGATATCGAAAAGCGCACGATCACCACCTGTGGCTCGGGCGTCACCGCCGCGATCCTGATGCTGGGGCTTGCGCGTCTGGGCAATGGCGACGTGGCGCTTTACGACGGGTCATGGTCGGAATGGGGCCAGTTCGACCAACTCAAGGTCGAAACCGGATGAGCGTCATCCCGGCGGGAACCGAGGTTGCCTATACGATCACCTATCTCGAGATGACCGACAGGCCCGATTGGCCCGTCCCGGCCTTGCCCGAGGGGGTCCGGCTGGAGCGAGCGATCAACCCGCCGGTCTGGTATTTCCTGTCGCTCTATGACGCCGTGGGCCGCGACTACGAATGGCGCGACCGGTTCGATCAGGCCGAGCAGACCCCCGCCGCGCTGGCCTCGTTCGTGGCCGACCCTGATGTCATGCTCTGGACCGCGCTGGCCGATGGCTGGCCGCAGGGGTTCTTTCAACTCGATGCGCGGCAGCCGGGCACCTGCGATCTGGCCTATTTCGGCATGGTGCCCGAGGCGGTCGGGCGCGGTCTTGGGGGCGTGCTGCTGAAAACCGCGATCGCCATGGGCTGGTCCTTGCCCGGTGTCCTGCGCATGACCGTGAACACCTGCACGCTGGACCACCCACGCGCCCTGGACCTGTACAAGAAGGTGGGTTTTCGCCCGATCCGCACCGAGGATTGCACCCGCACCCTTGTGCGCGACCGGGACACGTCCCGCCACCCCGCCTGAGGCACCTTCATGTTCGAGACGCTGACCCCGCCGCCACAGGACAGGATCATCGATATCATGGGCCTTTATGCCGCCGATGCCCGGCCCGAAAAGGTCGATCTCGGCGTCGGCGTCTACCGCACCGAGGGCGGGCGCACCCCGGTCATGGCCGCCGTCAAGGCCGCCGAGGCACGGATCCTGCAAGCGCAGGAGAGCAAGGGCTACGTCGCGCTGGCCGGTGATGCCGGCTTCCATGCCGCGATGCGCGGTCTGATCCTGGGCGATGCGGTCACGCCCGAACGGGTCGCCGCCTGCGCAACACCGGGGGGCACCGGGGCCATTCGGCAAGTGTTGGAAATGGTGCAACGCCTGACGCCTCAGGCGCGTATCTGGGTGCCCAGCCCAAGCTGGCCCAACCATGCCGCGATCATTGGGCATCTAGGGCTGACGCAGGTTGATTACCGCTACTACGATGTCGACGCCGGCGGGGTCGACCGCGACGGAATGCTGGCCGATCTGGCGGGCGCCAAACGGGGCGACATCGTTCTGCTCCATGGTTGCTGCCACAACCCGACCGGCGCCGACCTGGCCGCGCCGGATTGGGTCGATCTGGCGGACGTGTTCGCGGCGACCGGCGCCATTCCTTTTGTGGATATCGCCTATCAAGGCTTTGGCGACGGGCTGGACGAGGACGCGGCAGGCCTGCGGTCGCTGGCCGCGCGCGTGCCCGAGATGCTGATCGCGGCCAGTTGCTCGAAGAATTTCGGCCTCTACCGCGAACGGGTGGGCATCGTCCTCGCCGTGACCGACCTCGGTCAGGCACGCGCAGCCGCCGCCGCGATGCTGGCGCATCTCAACCGGCAATCCTATGCGTTTCCGCCCGATCACGGCGCGCGGGTGGTCGAGACGATCCTGACCGATGCCGAGTTGACCGCCCAGTGGCGCGCAGAACTCGACGCGATGCGGACCCGCATGACCGCCAACCGCCGTACCTTGGCCGAGGCGCTGCGGGCCGAGACGGGATCTGACCGCTTCGGCTTCGTCGCGGCGCAACGTGGGATGTTCTCTCTCCTGCCGGTGACCGAGGCGCAGGTGGCGCAACTGCGCGAGGATCACGCCATCTACCTTGTCTCGGACGGGCGGATGAACGTGGCGGGGCTGACGGCGGAAACCATCCCGCGGGTCGCCCGCGCCATCGCACAGGTGTTGGCCTAGGGCTTGTCAGACCGTTTCCAGGGGCGTAAGGGGGCCGCTGTCCCCTGTGGGGCCAAGTCTCCGAGCACCTTGTAAAAACGGATCACAACATGACCTCCCGTTACCTTCCTGGTATTCTTGCCATGGCGGCGATTGTCGTCGCGTCGAATATCCTTGTTCAGTTCCTCTTCGGCCAATGGCTGACTTGTGGCGCGTTCACTTACCCGCTGGCCTTTCTCGTCACCGATATCATGAACCGCGTGTACGGTGTGCAAGCCGCGCGGCGCGTTGTTTTCGTTGGCTTTCTGACCGGCGTCGCCTGTTCGCTGATCGGCACGCAGATCATGGGCGAGTTTGGCCCGCTGGTGACGCTGCGCATCGCGCTGGGCAGTGGGCTTGCCTTCCTCACCGCGCAGCTGCTGGACGTCGCCATCTTCGACCGTCTTCGCGGCGGGAAATGGTGGCAAGCGCCTGTTTTCTCTAGCGTTATCGGCTCGTCCGTCGATACGGCGCTGTTCTTCAGTATCGCGTTCTCGGCCAGCCTGACCTTCCTTGAACCCGCCAATGACGTGTCCTGGGCGGCGGAGGTTCTGCCGATCCTGGGCGCAGGCCCCGAGGCCCCGCTTTGGGTGTCGCTGGCCATCGCGGACTGGGGTGTCAAACTTGCCCTCGCCTTGATCGCGCTGGTGCCGTTTCGCCTGATTACGCGCCGTTTGATGGCACAGGTTGCGTAAAAAGTTTTGACAACCACGAAATCTGTGGCAGGCTGAGCTCAACAGCAACGTAGTGAAAGGAGGTGATCCAGTGTCTAGAGAAGCATTGGAGAAGTGGGTCGGGACAGCTTGGGAGGTGCGCCTTTAAGGCAACCCTTGGGGGCGAAACCCCCTCTCAAGTGGGCGTGTCCTAACCGCACCCCACCTCCGGATTTCTCGAAAGGGCCGTGTCGCAAGACGCGGCCCTTTTTCGCTTTGCCGGGCTGAATCCGCGCGTCACACCCGGTACACAGGCTGTACACACCCTGTACATACGCGCGCCCGCACCGTCCCGGAGGCCCCGATGCCCCTGACCATCACCGACACGATCCAGATCGAGGATTGGGAGATCATCGAACAGTTCATCCGCGCGGGCGGGCCGGGCGGCCAGAACGTCAACAAGGTGTCGAGCGCGGTGGAACTGCGGTTCGAGGCCGCGCGCTCGCCCAACCTGCCCGACCCGGTCAAGCGGCGGCTGCAACGGCTGGCCGGACGGCGCTGGACGAAAGAGGGCGCGGTGGTGATCCAGGTGACCGAGGAACGGTCACAGGCGCGCAACCGCGAGATCGCGCGCGAGCGTCTGGCGGCGCTGATCCGTCAGGCGACGGTGCGGCCCAAACCCCGGATCAAGACGCGCGTGTCGCTGAACCAAAAGCGCAAGCGGGTGGAGGCGAAGAAGAAACGCGCCGAGGTGAAGGCGTTGCGGGGGAAGGTGAAGTGAAAAAATATCGGTGAAACACCGAACGGTTGCGCTTAACTCCGAGTATATTATTTTGTTAAATGAAGATCCTAAGGCTATGGTGGCAAAAGTGGAGCAAGAGACTAAGGAAATTGCCGCACAGGCAGCGGCACAGTTGATCAAGGATGGACTAGGCGCCATTTTTGACAGTCTGAATGACAAGCTCAGCCTTGGCAGAGCCCAGTTCATAGAGGGTTTTGAGAGATATTGCTCTCACATGTATGCGAAGAACACTCAAATAAGAACTCTTCATTCAAAAAACGCACCAGTTTCTCTTTTTGATATTTACGTTGAGTCAAGTTTTGAGGTGGGGGAGGATTTTTTTGACAAGGAACGATTTTCGGAAAAGGAGCTTGTAACAAACTTTGTTAATGGGCAGCGAGTGATTGTCAAGGGTAATGGGGGTTCCGGAAAAACTGTCTTCCTTAAACACCTTTGGGTAAGCCTTCTAAAACAAAAAAAGGAAAAAATTCCAGTTTTTGTCGAACTGCGCCGCTTGAATGATCTTCAAACAATAAACGTGAAGTCCTTCTGCCGGTCTGAGTTGCAAGCTGAAAGCGTACTTACAAACGGTGTCTTTGAAAAGCTCTGTGAGAGGGGGCGCTTTTCATTCATTTTTGATGGCTTTGATGAGGTGGTTCGCGACAAGAGAAGAATTGTAGAGCGGCAAATTATCGAACTAGCCGACAGTTATCGAGACTGTAGCTTTTTGGTGTCGGGCCGAGAAGACGATAGATTTTCTTCTTGGAGTGACTTTGAGGTGTATACAGTCGCGCCCCTAAGTATTGAGGAGGTGCGCGAGCTGATTGAAAAGATAAGATTCGATACGAAGGTAAAAAAGAAGTTTCTTGAGGCTCTTGATGAGGATTTTTACCAGCAACACAAGAGCTTTCTTTCAAGTCCGCTCCTTGCGGTAATGATGCTAATGACATTCAACGAAAACGCAACCATACCAAGTAAGCTCACAGGCTTTTATGATAGTGCGTTCCAAACTCTTCTTACTTGGCATGATGCCACAAAGGACTCATTCCAAAGGGATCGCGCCCTTTCTGTGGACGAGTTTCGGGTGGTTTTCTCTACTTTTGCGCTTCTATCGTATTACGATTCAGTCTTAGAGTTTAACGATTCAGAGCTGCGAAAATATATTGGTAAGGCGCTGCGCTACCATAAATTCCTTGCCGAAATCGAAGACGTCAGATTGGACTTTTGCGAGTCGGTAAACTTGCTTCAGCGCGACGGACTTAAGTATGTATTCGTCCATAGGTCTTTCCAAGAGTACTTTGCTGCCGAGTGTGCGATGCACGTGGTCTCAGGGAAGGCTGAAAAGTTTTTAGACGTTTTCTCAAAGCGACTTAGGGACAATGTCTTTCTTATGTGTTTTGAGCTACACCCGGAACTCACTTTTGACGCATATTTTGAGCCAAGGGTTTCGCGTTTCCACGAGTTCCATGATAAGTTAAAATTGGCCAAGACTGGAGTTGAATTCTTGGGTGATATTTATTCGGAGGTTCGTTATGAGTTTTTAGTGAGAGAGTCTGTTTCTGGTTTAATGAATATTGAATTTCAACCTGCGCACGATGCGTCTGGTATGCTTGATTTCATTGATGCGTGTCAAAGGCTTCGCTCCGACTGGCCGTATGGCTCTGCGGTGAGCGTGATGCATAAAATCTTTTATGACTTCTTAAGAAGCGCCATACGAAAGGCTGCGCCACAGAACTCCACTGAGATCGTCGTGCGTATCTCAATAAGCTTTGAGGATGGTAATTTTAAATTAAGCGTTCGAAATATAGGCCAGGAAAAGCTGGCGATTGATCAAGTGGCTAGTATCCGAAGCGATTTTCTTGACTCTTCTGACGTCTTGTTCAATCAGATTCGTACTGATGTTGGGGAAATATTTCAGGCGATTGGCAATTTTGTCGGTGAGCTTGAGAAAGATAGAGAGGAAAAATCAGCTTCAATTGATGATATTCTCGGTTTAGCCTAGACCACCACTTCAACGCGTTCCTGCTCGCCCACGCCGAACACTCTCTTGTACCGGGCGATCTCGTCTTCCGGCCCCATGGCCTTCTCGGGGTTGTCCGACAGCTTCACCGTCGGGCGGCCATTGGCGCTGACAGCCTTGCAGACCAGTGAAAACGGCGCAAGTGCGTCATCTGGTACCAACCCCCGGAAATCATTCGTCAAAAGCGTGCCCCAGCCAAAGCTGACCCGCACGCGGCCGGCGAATTGGGCGTGAAGCTCTTCGATCTTGTCCACGTCCAGACCGTCGGAGAAGATCACCAGTTTCTCGCGCGGGTCCTCGCCTCGGGATTTCCACCAGGCGATGGCGATCTCGGCCCCCTTGGCGGGGTCGCCGCTGTCGATGCGGATGCCTGTCCATTGCGTCAGCCAGTCGGGCGCGTGGGCGAGGAAGCCCTCGGTGCCGTAGGTGTCGGGCAGGATGATGCGCAGGTTGCCCGAATGCTCCTCGTGCCAATCGGACAGCACGTCATAGGGGGCGCGGGCGAGGTCGGCGTCGCTATCGGCCAGCGCGGCATAGACCATGGGCAGTTCATGGGCGTTGGTGCCGATCGCCTCGAGGTCGCGGTTTTTCGCGATGAGGCAGTTGGAGGTGCCGGTGAAGGCGTCGCCCAACCCCTCGGACATGGCTTGCACGGCCCAGTCCTGCCACAGGAAGGAATGGCGGCGGCGGGTGCCGAAATCGGCGATGCGCAGCCCGTCGATGGCGCGCAGGCGGTCGACCTTTTCCCAGAGCTTCGTCATGGCGCGGGCGTAGAGCACCTGAAGCTCGAACTTGCCCATATGGGCGAGGACGGCGCGGCTGCGCAGCTCCATCAACACGGCAAGCGCGGGGATTTCCCACAGCATGACCTCGGGCCAGAGGCCTTCGAAGGTCAGCTCGTACTGGTCGCCAATGCGTTCGAGGTGGTAGGGCGGCAGTTGCAGGTTTTCGAACCAGTCCATGAATTCGGGCGTGAACATCTGGCGTTTGCCGTAGAAGGTGTTGCCGCGCATCCAGGTGCTTTCGCCGCGCTTCAGGCGCAGGGTGCGGATGTGGTCGAGTTGTTCGCGCAACTCGCCCTCGTCGATCAGGTGGGCCAGCGGAATGCGCGTGGTGCGGTTGATGAGCGAAAAGGTGACCTGCGTGTGGCGGCGGTTGCGGAACACCGACTGGCACATCAGCAGTTTGTAGAAATCCGTGTCGATGAGCGAC
The DNA here is from genome assembly GCF_000590925.1 of Roseibacterium elongatum DSM 19469. Lineage (NCBI taxonomy): Bacteria > Pseudomonadati > Pseudomonadota > Alphaproteobacteria > Rhodobacterales > Roseobacteraceae > Roseicyclus > Roseicyclus elongatus. The sequence continues at coordinate 1,251,757 of NZ_CP004372.1, forward strand.
CGGACGATCGGGTCGATCTTCCATTTGTGATTGTAGACACGGGTGGCGATATCGACCATGGGGGCGTCTCCGGCTGATTGGAGACGGTTAGAGCAAAGGGCGCGGGTTGGATGCAAGGCCCCGTCAGTGCCGGACGCGCGCAAAGAGCGACACGAGAAGCGCCGTGCTCATCCCGAAGGTCAGGATGCCGGCCATGGCCGAGATGGCGCCGAAGATGGGCAGCCCATTGGGCAGGGTCACGTCGCCATAGCCGAGCGTGGTGTAGGTCACGAGCGAAAAGTAGAGCGCATCCCCGAACCGGGGCAACCCGTCGAAGACGACGATCAGGATGGCCCAAAGCGCCACCTGCAGCGTGTGCGACCCCGCGATGACGAGAAAAAGCCGCGCGGCGAGGGCAAGGCGCATGGCCGGGGTGGCGACGACGACACGCGACAGCCGCAACAGCACCAGCAGGTGGAGAAGGCAAGCGATCACGAAGACCGCCAGCCCTGCGAGGATCTGGCCGGACAGGGTCACCTTGCCTCGGGTGGACGCGGGCCGAAGCGGCCGTTCGCCATGCGGGCGATCGTGGCCGACAGGCCGCGGTGGCGTCCGTTGAGAAATCAGTACCTAGCCGCAGCACCGAGGGCAAGCAGGCCCCACATCAGGTACGTGACGGGATGTTGTCTGGTCATGCGCGCGCCTCAGTGAGCTGCACCAGCTTACGTCATTGCAATGATATCTCAATCTCTGCGAAGCCTCGTCAAACGGAGTGGCGCAAGATAAGGCGTGCTCATGAGCCAATCGAACGAAAATGGTTTGTTCCTCGTCGGCGTGCCGGGGCTGGAAGGCGCGCTGGAGGACGAGGCACGGCGGCTGGGCTTTGCCGGCGTGCGGCGCGTGGCGGGCGGCGTCGAGGTGGCTGGCGGGCTGGAGGAGGCCGCGCGCGCCAACCGGCAGATGCTCTGTGCCGTGCGGGTGTTGATGCGCGTGGCCGCGTTCCGGGCGATGCACCTGGCGCAGCTGGACAAGCGGGCGCGCAAGGTGGCGTGGCGCGCGTGGCTGCGGCCTGACGTCCCCGTGCGGGTCGAGGCGACCTGTCGACGCTCGAAGATCTACGTCAACAAGGCCGCCGTTCAGCGGGTCAGCGGCGCGATCGAGGCGGCAGGCGTGCCGGTGGCGAAAGACGCCGGGATCGTGGTGAAGGTGCGGATCGACGATGACCTGTGCACGATCAGCCTGGATACGACGGGTGAGGCGCTGCACCGGCGCGGGCACAAGACCTTCGTCGGTAAGGCGCCGCTGCGCGAAACGATGGCCGCGGCGTTCCTGTGGGAAATGGGCTTTGACGGCAGCCAGGCGGTGGTGGACCCAATGTGCGGGTCGGGGACGATTGTGCTGGAGGCGGCCGAGATCGCGGCCGGGCTGGTGCCGGGGCGCTCGCGCAGCTTTGCCTATCACGGGCTTGTGCGGGGCGAGGCTCTGTCAGCGGCGGATGATTGGCCCGTGGCCGAGGCCGTGCAGGCATATTTGCAGGATAAAGATGGGGCAGGGCGGTTCCTGGGATTTGACCGCAATGACGGGGCGATCCGCGGCGCGCGCGAGAATGCCGAGCGGGCGGGCGTGGCCGATTTGTGCCGGTTCGAGCGGCAGGCGATCAGCGACTTGCAGCCGCCCCAGGGCGTCGCGCCGGGGATCGTTCTGGTGAACCCGCCCTATGGCGGGCGGATCGGGGACCGGAAACTGCTGTTCGGGCTTTATGGCGCGCTGGGGCAGGTGCTGGCCGAGCGCTTCGCGGGCTGGTCCGTCGGGATCGTCACCAGCGACGGGGGCTTGGCCAAGGCGACGGAGTTGGCGCTGGACCCGTTCGGGCCGATCGATCATTCGGGCACCAAGGTGACCCTGTGGCGCGGGCGCATCTGAGCCGTTAGACCGGGGCAGGCGCCGCCCCGACCCAGGAGAGCTGACCGCATGCCAAGCCTCGACTGGCCGACCCTGTTGCGTGAGTTCATCACGCTTTTCGTGGTGATCGACCCGATCGGGTCGTTGCCCGTGTTCCTGTTCGCCACGGCTTCGGTCCCGCGTCACCTGCATCGACGCTTTGCGATCCGCGCGGTGTTGGTGGCCGCGCTGGTGCTGCTGGCGTTTCTGGTGGGCGGTCAGATCCTGCTGGAATCGCTGGGGTTGCGGCTGGGCTCGTTCCAGGTGGCCGGGGGGCTGGTCCTGTTCCTGTTCGCCATGTCCATGATCTTTGGCGAGTCGAAATCCACGCGCGAGATCGAAGAGGCCGAGCGCGACCATCTGGCCGGGGCGGTCTTTCCGCTGGCCATGCCATCCATCGCGTCGCCGGGGGCGATGCTGGCCATCGTGATCCTGACGGACAATCACACCAACCCGGTCTCGGACCAGGTGGTGACGGCCGGGTTGCTGGTGCTGGTGCTGTTGATCACCTTGCTGATCCTGTTGGCCGCGCCCTACCTTGTGCGGGTCATCGGGACGACGGGCGCAAGCGTCATCAGCCGGGTCATGGGGATCATCCTGGCCACTGTCGCGGTCGACTCGGTTCTGGGCGGGTTGGAGGCGCTGGGTCTGTTGCAGATCACGGCACCCGCGCCGGGCCTGGGCGGTTAGGGCAGGGCCGGTTCATCGCAGCTGAAGGGCGTGCCATCGGGCAGGACGCAGAGCTGGTCGAAAAAATCATCGCGCAGGGTTTCATAACGCGGCAGGGCGTGAGTTGCGTCGAGTCGGTCGAGATAGGCGCTGCAACTGGCGATGTAGTAATCCTGGCGGCGGCTTTCGTTCTCGTACCACAGGGTGAAGGCGGCCTCGCTGGCGGTGAACAGATCGCCGTGGTCGGCCATGCCGGCGGCGAAGGCGCTGGTCATGTCGGCGTAGCGGGGCAGGTCGGCCAGGGCCTGCCACGGGCCGGGGGCGCCGCCCTCGCGCAGGGCCCAGGCCACGATCAGGGTGATGGTCATGGCGTCGGCCTCGATCGCCCAGGTGGCGCGGGCATATTCGCGCATCGACAGCCCATCATGGGGGCAGATGCCGCGCCCGAATTGTTCGACATGGCGGATCTCGTGGGCGAGGATCACCACCTGCAGATCCGCGTTCAACGCAGCATCGACCATCACGGTGTTTGTGGATGGCTCGTAATATCCCATGGCCACGCCGATATCGGCGGCCAGGCAGATCGTCGGGCCCTCGGCCTGAAGCGCCCGTTGCAGCGAGGGATAGCCGGCGATGACGGGCAGGGCGCGCGACAGCAGCCTGTCGAGCGCGCTGCCGGACGGGGCGGAATAGGGCGGCGCGACGCAGTCCTGCGCGCTGGCGGGCAGGGGGGCGCAAAGCGCGAGGCACAGGCCGAGGATCAGGCGCAGCGACATGCGGGGAAGGCTCAGGTCACAGTGACACCGGCCGCGGCCATGCCGTCGCGCGCCGCCGCCAGTGACCCGTTCAGGTCGATGGCGCGGCAGAGGTCGCCCCGCACCTCGACCGCGAAGCCCAGTTTCGCGGCATCGACGGCCGAGAAGTTCACGCAGAAATCGGTGGCCAGGCCCACCATGGTCAGGTGGTCGATCCCGCGCGTGCGCAGGTAGCCCTCGAGCCCCGTGGGCGTGGTCTGGTCGTTCTCGAAAAAGGCGGAGTAGCTGTCGATCTTGCGCCGGAACCCCTTGCGGAGGATCAGGTCGGCGCGGGTTGTGTTCAGATCGTCATGGAACGCCGCGCCTTTCGTGCCCTGCACGCAATGGTCGGGCCACAGGACCTGTGGACCATAGGGCATTTCGGTCATGTCCATCGGCGCTGCGCCGGGGTGCTGGCTGGCGAAGCTGGAGTGATCTGCCGGGTGCCAATCCTGCGTCAGGATCACGGCGGGAAACTTCTCCATCAGGGAATTGATGCCGGGCACGATCTGATCGCCCCCCGGCACGGCCAGTGCGCCGCCGGGGCAGAAGTCGTTTTGCACGTCGATGACGATCAGGGCATGGGTGGCGTCGCGCATCTTGAGCCTCCTGTCAGGTTTGGCCAGCCTACGCCTTGAGCGCGGGCATGCAACGACGTATCTGGCGGGCATGATGATTGTCGCCGCCCTCTACCAGTTCACCCCCTTCCCTGACCCTGCCGTGCTGCGCGGGCCGTTGAGCGCCGTTTGCGAGGCGAATGGCGTGCGCGGTACGTTGTTGTTGGCGCGCGAGGGGATCAACGGGACCATAGCGGGGCCGCGCGCCGGGATCGACGCGGTGCTCGCGCATATCCGCGCGCTGCCCGGATGCGCCGAGCTGGAGTGGAAGGAATCGACCGCCGCCGAGATGCCCTTTGGCCGGATGAAGGTGCGGCTGAAGCGCGAGATCGTGACGATGGGCCAGCCCGATGTGGACCCGTTGGGCGCGGTCGGGGCCTATGTAGACCCGGCGGACTGGAACGACTTGATCTCTTCGCCCGATGTCGCCGTGATCGACACGCGCAACGATTACGAGGTCGCCATCGGCACGTTCGCGGGTGCGGTCGACCCCGCGACGGACAAATTCCGCGATTTCCCGGCCTGGTGGGCGGAAAACAAGCACCGTTTTCACAACAAGCGCATCGCGATGTTCTGCACCGGTGGCATCCGGTGCGAGAAATCGACGGCCTTCCTGAAACAGGAGGGGATAGATGAGGTCTACCACCTCAAGGGCGGGATCCTGAAATACCTCGAAGAGGTGCCGGAGGCAGAAAGCCTTTGGCGGGGCGGGTGTTTCGTTTTCGACGAGCGCGTGGCCGTGGGCCATGGCTTGGCGCAACTGCCCTACACGCTTTGTCGGGCCTGTCGGCGGCCCTTGGCCGAGGCCGATACGGCGCGGCCCGAGTATGAAGAGGGCGTGCAGTGCCACCAATGCGTGGACGCGTATTCCGAGGCCGACCGCGCCCGGTTCCGCGAGCGTCAGCGCCAGATGCAACTGGCCGAGGCGCGCGGCGCGGCGCATATCGGGGCGGATGCGCGGCCCGAGTGAACGCGCGCACAGGATGTGTGCGTTGCGGTCGCCCCGTGGCCGTCTAGCTCAGGCGCATGCGTGATCTGTCCCTCGATACCCGTTTAGGGCTGCCTGATGCCCTTCAGGTCCTGCTGCAGGAGGTCCCGCGCGAAGCGTGGGATGCGGACCCGAATTTCCACGGTCTGGTCAGTTTCTGGCTGGAGCGGCACATGATGTTCCGCCAGTTGATGGCGCATATGCGGGCCGAGACCGAGGGGTTTCTGACCGGCGCACGTGACCCGCAGGATTTCGCACGGGGCATCGGGCGCTATGGCGGCGTCTTCGTGCAGCAATTGCACGGGCATCACCATATCGAGGATCACCACTATTTCCCGGTTCTGCGCGAAAAGGATGCGCGGATCGAGGCGGGGTTCGACCTGCTGGACGCGGATCATCATGCGCTCGACGGGATCCTGAACCGGTTCGTCGAACAGGCGAACGGCGCGATCCGAGGCGTCGGCGGGGCCGATGCGCGCACACCGGCCGGGGCGCTGCACGCCGGGTTGATCGAGCTTGACCGGCTGATCGGGCGGCACCTTGAGGATGAGGAAGACCTGATCGTGCCCGTTATCCTTAAATACGGCGCGGCTGGATTGGGCTGATACGTCCCTCTACCTCGCGGATTTTTCAAGTTCATCCGCAACGAAGCCATCCGCGATGGAATGTTCGACGAACATGTCGAGGGCAGCAATGCGCGGGTCCTTGGGGCGGGGCAGGACCATGGCCTGATCGACCGACGTCAGTGTTCCGTCCATTACCTCGATCTCGTCGTCTTCGGAAAAGGCCCGGTGCAGCGACGCGCGGATGCCCGCGACCACGTCGCCCTGACCGGCGCGGAACGCCGCGAAGCTTTCGCCCGGCGTGGCGGCATGGTCGAGCGTGGCGTGCTGCAGGTTGGCCTTGAGCCAGAGGTCATAGGCCGAGCCGACGGAACTGAGGATCGTGACGCCGGGGCGATCAACCTCACCCGGCGTGGAAAACGGGCTGCCGCGACGGGTGGCGAAGGTGGCCTCGATCCGGTGATAGGGGCGCGTGAAGCTGACCTTGCGGGCGCGGATCGGGTCAATGGCCAGAAAGGCGACATCCCAGACATCCTTGTCGGCATCGGCAAAGACAGGACCCGCGCCGGAATAGAGCACCGGGATCATCCGGGCCTTCAGGTGATCGGCCAGACGGCGGGCAAGTGCCGGGCTGACCCCGCGCAGACCGCCGTCCACCTGCTGGACGAGGGCGCGGTTGCCGGTGTTGATCGCCACGCGCAGATCGCCGTGATCCTTCAGGCTTTCGAGGTCGATTTCCATATGTCCCCCTGCGTCGTGTTTCGCCCAGCCTAGCCTGTTGCGCCCGGAACGCGCAGAAAAAAGCCCCCCGGCGTGGCGCGAGGGGGCAGTCTGGTTGGTGACCACGCATGTGGGGTGCCGGGCGCCTGGCCGGGGAAACGGGACCAGGAAAAGGGCCAGACGCCCGGCATCGGCTGGACCTCAGTCCAGGCCGAACTGAAAGGTCAGACCGGTCTGACCATGGGCCCTTTGAACGACATTGGCCTGTGCGCCGTTGCCGAACTGAAAGATGCCGTGGGCCTGTCCATGGCCCTGCTGGCGCAGCGTGGCATTATGGCCGTTGCCGTCCTGATGGATGACCCCGACCGATCCGGCACCGGCGACCTGCGCGATGGCCGCGCCGTTCAACCGGCCGTTCTGGTGAACGAAGGCCCCGGATTCGACGCCTTGCACGATCTGGTAGAGCGTCAACCCGGCGCGGATGGCGTCGGCCTCCTGCTGGGTGTTGGCGTTCAGCGTGAAGCTGAGCGTGCCGTTGGCCGCAGCCGGCACCGCGGCAAGCGTGGTCGACGCAACGAGGGCAAGGGCGAGGGTGGCTTTCTTGAACATGGGTTTGGTCCTTTGGCAGAAGGGGGTGGTGGGGGGCGGCGGCACAGGGCGCGCGCGCCGCCGGGATCTCAAAGGTCGGTCGGGCAGTGGTAGGTGTCGCCGCCGACCTCGACGGTCAGATCGGCCTGCAGGCCACGGGTCGCGGTGCCGCCCATCTGCACCCGGCCCAGGCGCAGGGTTTCACCGGCCATGGCCGAGATCGGGCCGCCCTGAGTCATGTGGGTACCGGGGCCGGTGACGATCAGGCTGTAGCTGCCCGACAGGGCGCGGCGGGCTTCGACGACGCCCTCGATCACCAGGCTGGGGCCGGATTCGGTGACCGCCACGGAACAGGTGAGCGGGGCCGAGGGCGCGGCCTCGGGGCCAGAGCCGGCGATGGCCGTGCAGCCAAGGACGGCCGCGACCAATGCGGTGCCGAGGGCGATACGGGTCGTCGCGGTGCGGGGGAATGCGTTGAGGGTCATGGGCCGGTCCTTTCGATCGGGGTGGGAAGGTGGCGGGCGCGCGGCGGCGGGCCGCGCACCCGATGATCCGGTCAGTCCTGGATGATCAGCGCGACATTGCCCGAACCGTATTGCCGGGTTTCGGCGCTGTTGCCGTTGCCCACCTGGATCACGCCGACGGCGTTGTTGCGGCCGCCCACGGTGGTGTCGGCGCGATTGTTGCGCCCGAATTGCGCGATGCCGGTGGCGTTGCCCACCCCGCCCTGGGCGGTATAGGCCTCGTTCCCGTACCCCTGCTGGCCGATGGCGGTGGTGTTGAAGGCACCGTCGGTGAAGGTCATGGTCGTGTTGCCCCAGCCGTTCTGGATGACGCTGGTTCCGTTGCAGAACCCGTACTGCTCGATGGCGACGCCGTTGCCGCCGCCCCACTGTTCCAGGTAGGCGCTGTTGCAGTTCGCCATGGCGGGGGCCGAAAATGCGGCTGCCAGAACCAGCGAGGCGGTGGCGGTCTTGAGGATCGAGAAGGTCATGTCGGAAGGTCCTTTAATTGAAGGTTTGCTTCAGGTGGTTGCGGTGTCGTGTTCGGTTATCGGCCGGTTGGGGTGCGCCCCGTGAGCCGATGACCAAACATTTGCCCAAGCCCCCGATGTCAGGCAATTTCACCGCCGGGAAAGGCGATGACAGCGGCCGGTTATCCAATGACAGTCCAGAAATATATTTTAAAACAGATGTTTGATGCATCTCTGTTCGCCCGGCGTCCGATGCGATACCATTGGTGATATCCTTGTGTTTTTTGGGCGTGCCGCGGCGTTATCGCCTGACGGGCCGAATGGCCGGGCGCATTGGCGGCGGGTGCGGGGATTAAGCATGGCTTAAGGGCGTGTATCGGCGGGCACGGCGGCGCGCGCACGGGGTAAAATGGGGGGCGGCATGCGCTTTTCTGCGAATCTGGGGTTTCTGTGGGCCGAGTTGCCCCTGCCGGACGCGATCCGCCGGGCGGCGGCGGCGGGGTTCGACGCGGTCGAATGCCATTGGCCCCATAAGCAGGATGCCGGGGCGGTCCGCGCCGCGTTGGAAGAAACGGGCCTGCCGCTCTTGGGGCTGAATACCGCGCGCGGGGACGGCGACGGGTGTTTCGGGCTGTCGGCCCTATGCGACCGCGAGCCCGAAGCGCGCAGGGCCATCGAGGATGCGATGGCCTATGCCGTCGCCACCGGGGCCGAGGCGGTGCATGTGATGGCCGGCTTTGCCACGGGGCGCGAGGCCGATGGCATCTTTCGGTCGAACCTTCGCTTTGCCTGCGATCTGGCCGAACCCTATGGCATCACGGTGCTGATCGAACCGCTGAACGCCCATGATGCACCGGGGTATTTCCTGTGCGACACGGCGCAGGCGGCCGAGATCATTGCGGCCATGGATGCCCCAAACCTGAAGCTGATGTTCGACTGTTACCATGTGGGCCGGACCGAGGGCGATGTGACCCGGCGGTTGACGGCGCTGCTGCCGCTGATCGGGCATATCCAGATCGCCGCCGTGCCCGACCGTGGCCCGCCCGATCACGGCGCGGTGGATTATGCCGAGGTGTTCGCGATGCTGGCGCAGGCGGGGTGGACGCGCCCCATCGGGGCCGAGTATCGGCCTGCCGGTCCGGTCGAGGGCAGCTTGGGCTGGTTACAGGACGCAAAGCGATTGGCATAGGCCAACGCCCCGCGATTGCACGCGGGCGCGGTCGTGTATGCTGCGCGGCCGGGGCGGGCCAGGCACCCGGCCGCCCACGGGGCCGGGCGACCGGTTTGTCGGAGGACGGGGCGCGCCCTAGGGCAAGAACACGGCTTTGGCGTTGACGAATTCCTTCATGCCAAAGCCGCCATGTTCGCGCCCATACCCCGAGTCCTTGACCCCGCCGAACGGCATGTTCGGGTCGGCCGCCCCGAAAGAGTTGATGCGCACCATACCGGTGTCGAACTCGGTGCGGGCCAGCGCGATTGCGCGGTCTTCGTCCTGCGAGAAGATGCCGCCACCCAGGCCATAGCGGCTGCTGTTGGCCAGACGCATGGCGTCGGCATCATCTCGGGCGCGGATGATCGATGCGACGGGGCCAAAGATCTCGTCGTCATGGGCGGGCATGCCGGGGGCCAGATCGGCCAGAACGGTCGCGGGGTAATAGGCCCCGGTGCGATCGGGCGCGGTGCCGCCGCACAGGACGGTGGCCCCCTGTTCGACGCTGCGCGCGACCTGATCCTTGACGGTGTCCAACTGGTCGGCGCTGGACAGCGGCCCAAGCTGTGTCGCCTCGTCCGTGGGGTCGCCCATGACCACGTCCTTCATCGCATCGACATACGCCCCGACAAAGGCATCATAGACCGTGTCGGTGACGATGAAGCGCTTGGCCGACACGCAGGTTTCCCCGTTGTTGTAGAGCCGCCCGACGACCGAGTATTTGACCGCCGTTTCGATATCGGCATCCCCGAGCACGAGATAGGCGTCGTTCGACCCAAGCTCGAGCACCGACTTTTTCAGCGCTTTGGCGGCGGTGGCGCCGATATGGCGCCCAGCAGCGTCGCTGCCGGTCATGGTGACGCCCCGCACAAGGGAATGTTCGATCACCTTGTCGCTGGTGTCATGGTCGATCAGGATGACCTGAAACAGGTCTTCGGGCAGACCGGCCTCGATGCACAACTCGCGCAGACGCAGGCCGCTGCCGGTGCAGATACTGGCATGTTTCAGAACACAGCCATTGCCCGCCATCAGGTTGGCCGCCAGAACCCGCACCGGCTGGTACAACGGAAAGTTCCACGGCTGGATCGAGTAGATCACGCCGATGGGCTGATAGGTGACGATCCCGCGTTTGCCCTCGGGGCCGTGGGTGCGGTTTTCATCGGCCAGCGCATCGGGGCCGGTCTTGGCGGTGTAGTCGAAAATTGCGGCGCAGATCTCGACCTCGGTCAACCCGTCCTTCAATAGCTTGCCGGTTTCGCGGGTCATCAGGGCGGCAAGGTCTTGGGCATTGTCGCGCAGTTTCTTCGCGATCCGGGTCAGGTACGGGGCCCTGTCCGCATGCGACAGCCTGCGCCAATCCAGAAAGGCCTTGTGACAGGCCGCGACCCGGTCTGTCGCCTCCTCCTCGGTCATGAGGGTATAGGTCTGGATCTCCTCTTCGGTGGCGGGATTGATCGTCGTGATGGTTGGCATGTCGCTTCCTTTGGAATTTGGGAAGGAACACGCGGAACGCCGGAAGGTTCCTGTTTCGGGGGCGAAAGGCACCCCGTCAGGCCGCCGCGGGGGCTAACGGTCTGCTGCGCCGACCAAGGACAGGGCCAGATCGGCAAGCGCCGCCTCGAGTGTCGGCACCAGATCGGTGCCGTCATCGGCGATGCCGATATCGGTGTTGATCTGAAACGCGACGGTCACGCCGGGATCGGCATAATGGCGCAGGCTGGACACATAGCCGGGGATCCAGCCGCCATGGCCATAGACCGCGCCGCGCGGCGTGTCGGCATAGATCGCCACGCCCGCGCCATAGCGGATATCGGGGGCCTCGGGCGCAACGGGAATGCCGTCGAGCAACTGGTCGAGATAGGGGGTGTCGAGCGCGTTGCCGCCGAACAGCGCATGGCCCCAGGACGCCAGATCGCGCGAGGTCGAGACGAGGCCGCCGCCGGTCCATTCCATGCCGGGGTCCCAGAGCAGCGCGCCATCCGCGTCCATCGTGCGCGTGGGCAGGCCGAAGGGATTGCCCTCGGCCACATATCCCACGGCGAGATCCGGCAACCGGGGCCTGTCCGACGGGGTGGTCGCGGTCAGGCCCAGGGGCCGCAGCAGACGCGCGGCCACCAGATCGTAATAGGCGCTGTCGCTTGCCGCCTCGATCACCAGACCCAGCAGCAGGTAGCCGGTATCGGAATAGGCCCACCCCTGCCCCGCGGGGAACAGCGGGTCGGCCCCGGCAAGGAAGGCGATGGCCTCCTCGGGCGGGATTGCGGCCGCGCCAGCCGCCATGCGCGCCGCCATCTCGGCCTGAAACAGGGCAAGGTGGACGTGGTCGGGCAAGCCGGCCTCGTGGCGCATCAGGTCGCCCACGGTCATGGTGGCGTGGTTGGGCAGGTCGGAATACCAGTCGTGATGCCCCAGATGATCCGAGACGAGGTCGGCCCGGTCCAGAAGGCCCTCGGCCTCCAGCGACAGGGCGGTCATGGCGACGAAGCTCTTGCCGATGCTGGCGGCCAGCATCCGGGTTTGCGGCGTCATCGGGATGGCCGCCTCGATATCCGCCAGACCCGAGGCGACGGTGACGACCTGACCGTCGGGCAGCGCGATCGCCGCCGTCGCGCCGGGAAAGCCGTAGTCTTGCCGGACTTCGTCCAGCACCCCCTGCATCCGATCCGCCAGCGTGTCGGACCAGGCCGGCCCACAAAGCGCGACCCATGTGGCCGCAAGCGTGGCGCAAGCGCGCCGGATCATGTCCGCGCCTCGCCGGGGATGACCTCGGTCACGGCGCCCATGCGCGTGAACATCATGTCCCGCTTCCACCAGACGACCACCGCCGCGACGCCCACCAGCAGCCACGTGTCCCAGGGCTGGGCGTCGGGCCAGAACGGGTTGATCAATTGCCAGTGAAACAGCATCGGCAACAGCAGGCTGCCCCGCGCGGCGTTGAAGATCGGCGTGACCAATATGGCCAGCGTGACGTTGCCGATGAAGAAGGGCAGAAAGCTCCATTCCGCAAAGACCACCCCGGCCAGGTAAAAGGCCGGCAGATGCCAGATGCCCCAGATCGCCCCGATCAGCGCCCCGGCCCAGACGGGGGCCATGAAGCGCTGCAACAACGGTTGCGCGACACCGCGCCAGCCGAACTCCTCGATCGGGCCGAGCAGCAGCATCATGAACATCAACGCCACCACCGCGCCCACGCCTTCGGGCGGGATCGGCGCAAGCAGCGGCCCGCCCTTGATCAGCGAGCCGGCCATGAACACAAGCGGGATCACAACCAGGATCATCCCCCACCAGGGCGCCGGACAGCGCCACATGAGCAGCCGTGACAGGAACCCGCGCAGGCCGGACAGGCCGCCGAACAGCAGGACCACCGCAAAAGCCGCGATGGCGGGGGCCCAGGTGGCCAGAAAGAAGAACGGGTGCGCGCCGCTGATCGCGCCGAAACGCGCGGTCATGACATCGGGCCAGTAGATGTAGCTGCCGATCACACCCCATGTGATCGCGAATGCCAGAACCAGAAAGGCCAGCAGGGCGGCCGCCGGAACGCGGGGGGCGCGGTGATCCAGTGAAACGGACATGATGAATCCCATAGGTAGCCATAACAGGGAGCGCGCGCACCGTCGCCGGTTTCGGCCCCGGTTTCTTTGTTCTGTATCAAGCGCCCCGCGCCGATCGCCGGGGCGTTCGTGGCGCGATGGGCCGGGGGCGCGCGGCCGCCCCGACAGGCGCCGTCGATCGCCGCCATGCGCGCCGGCCCCGTCCGTGCTAGGCTCTGTCTGTCGCCGGCGGCCACGCGGCGACCCTGCACCGACTGACCCGGACCCGATATGGACAAGCTTTCCGTCATGCATGCCTTTCGCCGCATCGTCGACCGCGGCAGCTTTGGGCGCGCGGCCGAGGATCTGGGCGTGTCGCCCGCCTTGCTGAGCCGCGAGATCAAGCTGTTGGAGGAAAGCCTGGGCACGACGCTGCTGACGCGGACGACGCGGTCCATGTCCCTGACCGATGCGGGGCGGCTCTATTATGACGCGGCGGCGGGCATCCTCGACGCGGTGACGCAGGCCGAGACGCGCATTCGCGACGGGGCGGGGGCGGTGCGGGGGCGACCTGAAGGTCAACGCGCCCAGTTCGTTCGGGCAGATGGTCATCGCGCCCATGCTGCCCGCCTTTCTGGACGCGTATCCCGACCTGCGCCTGACCCTGTCGATGGATGACCGGGTGGTCGACATGGTCGAGGGTGGCTTCGACCTGTCGATCCGTATCCGGCCGTCTATGCCCGATTCGGCGCTGGTGGCGCGCAAGATCGGCACGGTCCGGCAACGGATCTTTGCCGCGCCCGCCTATCTGCGGCGCGTCGGGGTGCCATCGACCCCCGAAGAGTTGCAGCAACACCGTGTGATCGGGTTTCTGCTGGCCGACCATCTGACGTCATGGGCCCTGCGCGGGCCGGATGGAACCACCCCGGTCGAGCTCGATCCCCCGGTGCGGGTCGGCAACAGCCTTGTGTTGCGGGACCTGCTGATGGCCGGGCAGGGCATCGGCACCTTGCCGGATTTCGTTTCGGCTGCGCCCGAAGCCGAAGGTGCCCTTGTCCGCGTGCTGCCGGAGTGGGCGTTGCCCGCCCCCGAGGTCTTCGCCGTGACGGCCTCGCGCCTGGGGATGGACGCCAAGGTCACGGCCTTTCTCGACCATCTGGGTGCGGTGCTGCGGGCCTGACATTCTTCAACCAGCGTTAAGACTGATGTGAGACCGCACCGGTTATTCCGGCCGGCCGCATCGCCGATCTTTTCGGGCAGTGACACCCCTTGCCCCGAGAGGATCCCATGACCCGCATTCTCGTTCTCTACTATTCCAGCTACGGCCATGTCCGCGCCCTGGCGCAGGCCGAGGCCGAGGGCGCGCGCAGCGTGCCAGGCACCCATGTCGAGTTGCGGCGCGTGCCCGAAACCGTCCCCGAGCAGATCCGGCACAAGGCCGGGTTCGCCGCCGACGACACGCCCGTCGCCAGCCCCGCCGATCTGGAGGGGTATGACGGCCTCATCCTCGGCACGCCGACCCTGTTCGGGATGATGGCCGGGCAGATGAAATCCTTTCTCGACCAGGCCGGTGGCCTTTGGGCGCGCAATGCGCTGGTCGGCAAGGTCGCCGCCGTCTTTGCCTCGACCGGGTCGCAGCATGGCGGGCACGAGGCGACGCTGCTGTCCAGCCAGATCCCGCTCCAGCATTTCGGCATGCTGATCGCCGGCATGCCCTACAGCTTTGCCGGGCAGACGACAGCCGAGGGGATCATCGGCGGTGCGCCCTACGGGGCGGGAACCATCGCCGGGGCCGACGGGTCGCGCGCCCCCACCGAGACCGACCTTGCCGGCGCGCGGTTCCAGGGCGCGCATGTCGCGCGCATCGCCGCGCGGCTGGCCGGGGCCGACCTGTCGCAGGAGGCCGCGTGATGCCGTCGCTGACCATCGATTTCTTTCACGACGTCGTGTGCTGCTGGTGCTTCAAAGTCTCGTCGCGGATGCGCGACCTGGCGGTCGAATTCGACCTCGACATCCGGCATCGCAGCTTTGTTCTGCAGGCCAGTCGCGCCGAGATGGCCGCGCGCTGGGGCACCCCGGCACAGGCCCGCGCCACCATTCTGGACCACTGGGCGGCCTGCCGATCCGTCAGCGACCGGCCCGATCTTGTCGATATCGATGCGATGCGGGCCGCCCCGTTCGACTATCCGCACGGCATGACGGCGGCGCGCGGGTGCAAGGCCGCCGAACGGCTGGCAGGTCAGGGCGCCCATTGGGACATGTTCGACCGCTCGCAGCGCGCGCATCTGAGCGCGGCGCGCAATATCGCGGAGCCCGAGGTCGTGCTTGAGGTCGCGCGCGACCTCGGGTTCGAGGCCGCCGCCTTCGCCACGCTGTTCGACGACCCGGCCACCGCGCAGGCGGTCGAAACGGACCGGCAATTGGCCCGCGCGCTTCAGGTCCGCTCGGTCCCCACCCTCATCATCCGCGAAACCGGCAGCCGCCTTGTCAACGGTCCGCGCGCCGATCTTGCCGCGCAGATCCGCGCCGCGCTGCGCCTTGCCGCATGAAAGGATCCCCCATGACCTTCCCGTTCTTCCGCCGCGAAACCCTGCACCGTCGCCGCGTTCCTCGCGGGGTGCCACGCCACCTGTCCCCGCATCTGATGCGGGACATCGGCCTCGACCCCTGGCCGGCCCCGCCCAGCCTGCGATCGCATCTCTATTGGTAAGCCCGGAAAGGAACCGCGCCATGTCACGCACGACCGACATCCTTTTGACGGCGCTGGCCCCGTCGGTGTGGGGCAGCACCTATCTGGTCACGACCGAGGCACTGCCCCAGGGCTATCCCGTCACGATGGCCGCGCTGCGCGCCTTGCCGGCGGGGCTGCTGCTGCTGGCGGTGACGCGCTGTCTGCCGCCCCGTGCCTGGCTGGGGCGGGCCTTTCTGCTGGGCAGTTTCAATTTCGCCCTGTTCTGGGTGCTGCTGTTCGTGGCGGCCTACCGGCTGCCGGGCGGTGTCGCGGCCACGTTGGGCTCGTTGCAGGCCATGATGGTCCTTTTCATGGCGCGCGGCTGGCTGGGCACCCCGATCCGCGCAGGGGCCGTGGCGGCCGCCGCGACGGGCGTCGCGGGCGTTGCGTTGCTGCTGGTCGGCCCCGACGCGGCGCTGGACCCCGTGGGGGTTGCGGCGGGCCTTGGCGGGGCGGCGTCCATGGCGGCGGGCACGGTCCTTAGCCGGAAATGGCAGCCGCCTGTCTCGGCCCTCAGCTTCACCGCATGGCAGTTGACGGCGGGCGGTCTGATCCTTTTGCCCCTTGCGCTGATCCTCGAGCCTGCGCTGCCGCCGCTGACGGGCACGAACCTTGCGGGGCTGGTCTGGCTTGGCCTTGTGGGGGCGGCGGCGACCTATGCGCTGTGGTTCCGGGGGGTGGCCCGGATCGAGCCCGGTGCGGTCGCCATGCTGGGCATGATGAGCCCCGTTACCGCCGTGGCGCTGGGCTGGGTGGTGCTGGGCCAAGCGCTGTCGCCCCTGCAGGCGCTGGGCGCGGTGGTCGTGCTGGGCTCGGTCTGGGTGGGCCAGCGCGCCAATCGCCCCTCGGCCGCGGCGGGCCGGCCGCGCGCCGTCACCCCCGGTGCCAAGACCGCCTGACCGCGCCGGCTCAGGCGTTGTCCCCATGTCCCAACAAGAACGCCGTCAGGTTACGCCCCAGCGCGTCAGAGACATAGCCGCCCTCCTGAACCATCAGGCAGTCCAGCCCGGTTTGCGCGATCCGGCGACCGATCGCGCGCAAGCCCTCTGTCGTCACCGCGAAACCCTGGAACGGGTCGTCGATATGGATGTCGAGACCCAGCGCCACGACCAGCGCATCTGCCCCGAACGCCGCGACCCGTTCCAACGCGATCTCGAGGCTGGCGAGATAGGCTTGGTCATCGGTGCCGCGCGGTAAGGGCAGGTTCAGGTTCTGGCCGAGGCCGGGCCCCTGGCCGCGTTCCTGCGCATAGCCCCAGAAGAACGGGTAGAAGCGTTCGGGATCGGCATGGATCGAGACGGTCAGAACGTCGCCGCGCGCGTAGAAGATGCCTTGCGTTCCATTGCCGTGATGCACATCGACATCGAGGATCGCGACGCGCCGTCCCGCCGCCGTCAGGCGCTGGGCCGCGATGGCGGAGTTGTTGAGAAAGCAGAACCCCCCGGCAAGATCCGCAAAGGCGTGGTGCCCCGGCGGGCGGCTGAGGACATAGGCGGTGCGGGTGCCCTCCAACAGCGCGTCGGCCCCGGCGATGGCCGATTGCGCCGACCAATAGGCGGCCTCCCACGTGCCTTCGGCGATGGGGCAGGCCGTGTCGGCCTGGTGAAACCCGGCCTGACCGACGGCGGATTTCGGGTAGCCATCGGTGCGGGTGGCGGGGTGGATGTTGGGGATGACCTCGTCCCCCGCGCCGTCGATGCGCCGCCAGCGGGTGTAGATGTTGCGCAGGAACTGGATGTAATCCGCGCCATGCACGGCCGCGATGGGGCCGAGACCGGCATCTGACGGGGCCTCGAAGCGACACCCCGCAGCCTCGGCCCCGGCGCGCAGGATCTCGATCCGCTGGGACACTTCGGGGTTTGGCAGGCGTTCGCCATTGGCCATGAAATGGCGCGGCTCGTGGCGGGCCTGGCGGGGGTCCAGAAACGCTCTCACGGCAAATCCTCCAGATTGGTCAGGGCCTCCCCTTCGAGGGTCACGAGGTCCATGCCCCGAAAGGCGTCGAACCCCATCCGGCCATAGAACCGGCGGGCATCGGCGTTGCTGTCATGGACCATGAGGCGCAGGAACAAGGGCCGGCCCCAGGACCGGGTGGCGTCGCGCAGGGCGGCGGACAGAAGGCGCGGGCCAAGGCCGCGCCCCCGCGCCCCGGAGGATACCCAGAGATCCGACACGAAGACGCCGGTGCCGCCCTTCATCGTCGAGAAGAGCGGCGAGGCCAGCGCGATGCCGACACAGGGCCCGGCCACGGCCAGGGCCAATTGCGCGCGGATCGAGGGGCAGGCGCCGAAGGCGGCGCGCTCCAGCGTCGCGATGTCGGTGGGATACGGATCGCCGAGGTCTTCGGCCAGCGTCCGCAACGCACCGTCGAGATGGGACAGGTCGTCTTTCTGCGCGGTGCGGATCGTGATCGGGTCGGGCATGGCTCAGATCGCAGTCCGCTCGGCGCCCTTGAGGCCCAGCATCGCCCGCGCCTCGGCCGGGGTGGCGACCTCGCGGCCCAGCTCCTCGACGATGCGTCGGATCTTGGCGACCTGCTGGGCATTGCTGCGGGCCAGTTCGCCGCGCGCGATCATCAGGCTGTCCTCAAGGCCCACGCGCACATGCCCCCCCATCGCCGCCGACATGGTGACAAGCGGGATCTGGTGACGTCCGGCGGCCAGCACGGAAAAGGCGTAATCCGCCCCGAACAGCTTGTCGGCAATCAGCTTCATGTGGCTCAGGTTCTCGGGGTCCGGCCCGATGCCGCCCAAAACGCCAAAGACGAACTGGATGAAGAACGGCGCCTTGACCAAACCGCGATCCACGAAATGGCGCAGCATGTAGAGATGGCTGACATCGTAGCATTCGAATTCGAACCGTGCGCCGCGGTCTTCTCCCATCTCGGTCAGGATGCGGGCGATGTCGCGCGGGGTGTTCTTGAACACGAGGTCGTCGGAGTTGCGCAGGAACGGCTCTTCCCAGTCGTGTTTCCACTCGGTGATCCGGTCGGCAGCGGGATAGAGTGCGAAATTCATCGTGCCCATGTTCAGGCTGCACATCTCGGGTTCGGCGCGTTTGGGCGCGGCAAGACGCTGGTCCAGCGTCATCACGGCGCTGCCGCCGGTCGAGATGTTCAGAACCGCGTCCGTCCCCTGTTTCAGGCGTGGCAGAAACGCCATGAAATCGTCGACCCCGGCCGAGGGTTGGCCGGTGCGCGGATTGCGCGCGTGCAGGTGCAGAACCGCCGCCCCGGCCTCGGCCGCCGCAAGGGCCTGTTCGGTGATCTCGTCGGGCGTGACCGGTAGATGCGGCGACATGGACGGTGTGTGGATCGAGCCGGTGACCGCGCAGGTGATGAGGATCTTGGACATGGAACCTGTCAGGCGCTGCGGGGAAGGGTCGGGCGGATTTCGTCCATGAACTGGGCGAGCGCACGGTCGAGAAGATCGGTAATCTCGTCCAACTGCGCCTCGGACACGATCATGGGCGGGCAGACCAGCACGTGATCGCCATCGACCCCGCCCCGCGTGCGCCGGGAATAGACGATCAGCCCGTGGTCATAGGCGATCTGCACGAACCGGTCGAAAGCGCGCAGATGGGCGGGCAGCGGGGCCTTGCTGCGGCGGTCGGCCATGAATTCAAAGGCCAGAAGCAACCCCTTGCCCCGCACGTCCCCGATGATCGGGTAGCGGTCCATCAGGGTTTCAAGCCGGGATTTCAGCGCGTCGCCCATGGTCGCGGCGTTCTGCACGAGGCCGAGGCGTTCGATCTCTTCCAGAACGGCGGCGCCGGCGGCACAGGCCAGCGGGTTGCCCGCATAGGTGAACCCGTGCTGGAACCCGCCCTCGTCCAGAACAGGTTCGACCAGGCGGGTATGGGCCACCATCGCGCCAAGGGGTACATAGCCCGCGGCATAGCCCTTGGACAGGACGATGATGTCGGGGCTGATGCCCCAATGTTCCGAGGCGAGGAAACGGCCCGTGCGGCCCGCCCCCGTCATCACCTCGTCCAGGATCATCAGGACGCCGTAATGGTCGCAGATCTCGCGCACCCGCTCCATATAGCCCCTGGGCGGCACGAGGGCCCCGGTCGAGGCGCCGCCAACCGGTTCGACGAAAAAGGCAAGCACGGTTTCCGGACCTTCCTCGATGATCCGGTCCTCAAGCATGTTGGCATAGTGCAGGCCCGTCGCCTCGTCCTCGGGGTCGAGCCCGTCGAGATAGGCGCGCGGCGCGGGCACCTTGGGCATGGCGCGCATCATCGGGTCGAAGGGCGCGGTCAGGGGCGCATAGCTGGTGATGGCCAGCGCCCCCAGCGTGCAACCGTGGTACGAGGGGGACCGGCTGATGACCTTCCAGCGCTGCGCCTGCCCGGTGGCCAGCGCATGCTGACGCGCCAGTTTCATCGCGCTTTCCACCGCCTCGGACCCGCCCGAGACGAAGAACACGCGATCCAGCCCCTCGGGCGTCAGATCGGCCGTGCGCGCGGCCAGGCGCTCGGACGCTTCGGTCTCGAAATGGAGCCGGTAGCCAAAGGTCGCGCGCTCCATCTGGTCGCGCATGGCGGCCAGCACGTTCTCGTTGCCATGGCCGATATTGCAGACCATCGCACCCGAAGAGCCGTCGATATAGCGCTTGCCGTCGGTGTCCCACATGTAGATGCCGCGCGCCTGGTCCAGCACGGGTTTGCGGCCACGGCCCTGGTAAAACAGGTAACTTGGTCGTTCGGTCATGGCGTCATGCCCCCGGCAAGGCGGCGCAGTCGCGGGGGCGGAACCGGATCTGCACGTTGTCGCCTTCGTTGAATGGATGCTCGTCGATCATGTTGATCGCCTGCAACTGGCGGCCATCGGGGGTGCGCACGAAATAGCGCACAGCCTGGCCCTGGTAATCGACGGTCTCGACCGTAGCTTCGCCACCGATATGGCCCTCGGGCGTGGGGCCGGGGGGCGCGAGGTACAGCTTTTCGGCGCGCAAGACCAGCTTGGCCGGCCCGGCCCCGCCGATATTGGGCGCCTTCTCGGCCGGGACGGGGACGGGGCCGAACACCTCGGCGTCCAGCAGGGCCGTCCCGTCTGCGCGTGCGGTGCATTCGGCGGGCAAGATGTTCGACGCGCCCAGGAAATTGGCCACGAACTCGCTGGCCGGGGCGTTGTAGACCGCTTCCGGGGGGCCGACCTGTTCGACGCGGCCATCCGACATCACGACGATCTGGTCGGACATGGCCAGGGCCTCGGCCTGGTCATGGGTGACGAAGATCGAGGTCACGCCGATGCGGTGCTGGATGCGTTTCAGCTCCACCCGCATATCCTCGCGCAGGTTGGCGTCGAGCGCCGACAGCGGTTCGTCCAGAAGCAGCACGTCGGGTTCGATGACGATGGCGCGGGCCAGGGCGATACGTTGCTGTTGCCCGCCCGACAGCGCCGAGGGGTAGCGGCCACCCACATCGGGCAGTTGCACCAGGTCCAGCGCCTCTTGCACGCGGCGGGCGGCGTCGGCCTTGGACACGTTGCGATAGCGCAGGCCGAACCCCACGTTGTCGGCGATCGTCTTGTGCGGAAACAGCGCGTAGTTCTGGAAAACGATCCCGAGGTTGCGCTTGTGAATCGGCAGGCGGTTCACCTGCCGGCCCTTGATGGTGATCTCGCCCGCCGTCGGGTCGAGCAGCCCCGCGATCATGCGCAGCGTCGTCGTCTTGCCGCAGCCGGATGGCCCCAGCAGGGTCACGAATTCGCCTTCCGGGATCTCCAGCGACATCGGGTGGACGGCGGTAAATGTGCCGAATTTCTTTTCGATATTGGTCAGGGTGACGGCGCTCACGGGGGCGATCTCCGGCTGGCGGGACGGGGGCGGCCCCGTGGGTGGGGCCGCCCTGTTTCGCGTCTGTGTCTTCAGTACCCGCGCGCGACGCGGCTGAAGGTTTCGGACCAATCCTGCTCGTTGCCGTTCCAGTAGCCCGGCACGGCAAAGGTCAGGCCATCCAGCGTGCCGGTCGGATCGAAGGCGGGCAGCGTCGGGATCTTGTCGCCCAGATCCACCTGCGTCGGGTCGAGCGCGGGCGGATAGTTCTGCCCTTCGGCCACGGCGATCGAGGTTTCGGGCTCCAGCATGAAGTTCAGCAATTCCTCGCAGGCCTCGACCGGCGAGCCTGCGATGACGAAGAGACATTCCTGCCAGCCGAACCCGTTGGGCGGATCGATATAGCCGATATCGTGGCCCTGCTCCTGCAGCGCATAGATGCGGCCGGACCAGCCCTCGGTCACGTAGATCTCTTCCTCGGCCAGAAGGCTCATCAATTCGGCGCCCGAGGTCCAGTAGCGCAGCGCGAGGTCGCGGTGTTCGCGCACGGCGTTCCAGACGGCCTCCATATCCTCGATGTTGTTGGGGTCCTGCCCGGTTTGCAGCGCCCCGTACCAGACGCGGGTGCGCCAGTCGTTCCAACCGCCGATCTTGCCCTCGTAGGCGGCATTGGTCAGCAGGTTGGCGCCCTGTTCCTGCGCCTCTTCGTCCGAGATGTAGGCACGGTTATAGGCGATGCCCGTCGTGCCGTAATTGTAGGGCACGCAGGAGAGCGGCCCGCCACTGATCGAGCGGAATGCCTCGCTGAGCGCGGGCATGACGAGGCCGAGGTTCGGAATATTGTCCTCGTTCAGTTCGACCGAAAGCCCGAGGTTGTGATAGCGCGCATAATCGAACACGCCCGACAGGTGGGCGATGTTGAATTCGCCGGGTTGGCTGGTACGCACGCGGGCGAGGTATTCGTCGCCGCCGCCGAAGGTGCCATCGACCACGTCGATGCCGGTCGCCGCGGTGTAGGGCGCAAAGGCGTGCTCGCGGAAGGCCTCAGAGACGATGCCGCCCCAGCCGTCGAACCGCACCTGCGTCACCTCTTGGGCGCGGGCGTAGCGGGCAAAGGGGGTCTGCACGCCGTAGGCAAGGCCCGCGGCCCCGATCAGGCCGAGGAAACTCCGGCGATCCAGATCCCCGTTGCGATAGCGCTCGAGCAGGCGCTGATAGCGAGTGGTGTTGTCCATGTCGTCAAACTCCCTGGGTTTGGGTCCTTGGTCTTGTGGTTACTTGGCCTGCTGCCGGCTCTTGCGGACGGACAGCCAGCGCGAAATCGCCATGCCGAGAATGGGCAACCCTGCGGTGATCATGATCATGAGAGAGCCCAGTGCGTTGATCTCGGGCGAGATCGAGTTGCGGAGCATGGCGAAAATCTGGGTGGGCACCGTTTCGACGCCCCCCGGTTTCCAGAACAGCGTGCCGGTGATGTCATCGAAGCTGATGGTGAAGGCGAACAGCGCCCCGGCCGCCACCGCCGGCGTCAGCAGCGGCAAGGTGATGGTGAAGAAGGTCTGGATCGGCGAGGCGCCAAGGCTCATCGCGGCCTCTTCCACGTCGCGGCGAATGCCCATCAGGCGCGCCTGCACGACAAGGATGACGAAGGGCAGGGTAAAGATGACATGGCCCAGCAGAAGCAGGGTGAAGCTTTTGTGGACGCCGAGAAACTGCAAGAACAGCAACAGCGCGACGGCCAGAACCACCTCGGGCACCAGGATCGGCGCGATCAGCACGGTCGAGATCGCGTTGCGGAAGGGCACGTTGTAGCGCACCAGCGCGAGGCTGGCCAAAACACCCAGCGTGGTCGAGATCAACGCGGTCAGCAGCCCGAGGATCAGCGAGGTGCGCAGCGCACGCAGGATCGCCTCGTTCTGGAACAGTTCCTCGAACCAGCGCAGCGACAGGCCGGTCATGGGAAAGCTGCCGAACTGGCTGTCGTTGAAGCTGAGCATGACCACCACGACGATGGGCAGGAACATGAACAGGTAGACCAGGACGGTCCAGATCTGGATTGCGCGCCACCCCATCAACTGAGCCCCTTCATCAACTGACCGAGGCCGAGGAAATGGTTGTAGACCATCACCAGCGTACCCAGCACCGCCAGCAGGAGCAGCGACAGCGTCGCCCCCGAGCGGCCAGTTGAGTTGCGTAATGATCGCCTCGAACACGAGATTGGCGAACATCGCATCGCGCGGCCCGCCCAGAACGGCGGGGGTGATGTAGGTGCCCGCCCCGAGGACAAAGCACAAAAGCGCCCCGGCGGCGAGGCCGGGCAGCGACAGCGGCAGCACGACCTGCAGGAACGCCTGCCACTTGGTGGCACCCAGCGATCCGGCCGCATCCTCGAGCGTGCGATCAATCCCTTCGAGGCTGACATAGACGTTGAGCACCATGAACGGCAGCAGGAAATGCACGAGGCCCAGGATCACGGTCGTCTCGTTATAGAGCATCTGGATCGGCTCATCGATCAGACCCAGCCACATCAGCGTGGTGTTCAGCGCCCCGGACGTGCCGAGGATGTAGATCCAGCTCATCGTGCGGATGATGTAGCTGATCCAGAAGGGCAGCATCAGCAACAGCAGCAGGAACGCCTTGTTGCCGCGCGCCCGCGCGATGAAATAGGCCGCCGGATAGCCCATCAGGGCGCAGACCACCGTGGTGATGGCCGCGATCTTGAGCGTGTTCAACAGGATGTCGCGATAGAACGGGTCGGTGACCGCATCGCGCCAGTTCTCCAGCGAGAAGGCGGGTTCGACATCGCCCACGGCCGTGCGCAGCCAGAAGGAATAGACGAGGATGAACAGAAGCGGCACGAACAACAGCAGCGTGATCGCCGTCAGGCTTGGCGACAGCAGGATCCAAGGCTGACGTGCTTCGCGGGCCTCGATCGACATCCATTTCCCCCGTGGCGTTCGCGCCAAAGGATGAGAATGTCTGAACCATTCCTCAAATAGTTAATTGGTATTCCGACTATTGATGCTATCAATACCCGATGCGTCCCGATACACGATCCGCCCACCGCGTCTTGCGCGATCTCGACTGGAACCTGCTGCACACCTTCGTCGTGCTGGCGCAGTCGAGATCCATCACCGATGGCGCGCGCAAGCTGCGTTTGCAGCAGCCTTCGGTCTCGTCGGCGCTCAAGCGGCTGGAGGATCAGATCGGTCGCCGCCTGATCGACCGTGCGCCGGGGCGTTTCGATCTGACCGAGGCGGGCGAGCTGCTCTATGCCGAGGCGCTGGACATCCAGGGCGCCGTGCTGCGCCTGGCGACGGTGTTGCGCGAAACCACCGACGAGGTGCGCGGCCATGTTCGGATGACCGTCGCCTCGCATGTGGTCTGCCCCTTGCTGGATTCCGCCCTGGCCGAATTTCACGCCGCCCACCCCTCGGCCACGTGCCAGATCGACGTGATGACCAGCAGCGACGCCATCGCGGCGGTCGAGGCGCGTGCGGCGTCCTTTGCCATCTGTCTCGTGCGCGCGAAGAACCCGAAACTGGAATACCGTCGGCTCTATCGCGAGTTTTTCGGCCTGTTCTGCGGCCCACCGCATCCGCTGTTCGGGCGTCGTGACCTGACCCGCGCGGACCTCAAGGGGCTGGCCTCGGTCAGTTTTCAGACCGATCGTCTGCAGGATGTGCTCAAACCCGTGGCCCTGATGCGCGCGGCCTCGGACCTCGAGGATCATATCGTCGGCACCTCCAGCCATCTCGAGGAAGTGCGGCGCATGATCATCGCGGGCCTGGGCGTCGGCCCGCTGCCGCTGCATGTGGCGGCACGCGACGTGGCGGCGGGCGAGATCTGGCAGGTGCCGCCCTATGACGATCTGCCCGCCATCGACGTGCATCTGGTATGGAACCCGCGCTCGAAACTGAACCGTGCCGAGCAGATCATGTTGGAGGACCTGAAGACCAGGATCGAGACCACCCCGATCGAGCGGCGCACATATCGTTGATGAATTGGTACGCGACCGGGGCCTATCGCCGATCGTTGGAGCAGCCGGCCTGCACCCCGTTGTCGCAATGCGCGATCAGGCGTTGCGTGTCGGCCTCGGTCCAATTCGCGGGGTTGGTCACTTGCACCCAGGGACCCACGTAATCCGGCCCGTAATAGGCATGCCCATGGCCCGGCGGTGACCCAAAGGACAGGGCCATGTCCAGCGCGAGCTGGAACTGCGTGACGATCGGCATGAAAACGAAATGCTCCGACATGTCCGCGGCCGGCGGATCGCGCATCCATTGCGGTGCCCGCCATAGCGAGGCGGGTTCGTAGAACACGACCGGGTCGCTGGAATATTGCAGAAACATGATCCGCATGCGGCCCCAATCGGCCCGTGCCTGCGCGCCGTCGGTCGTGTGCGAGGCATAGCGCACAAGCGAGCCATCCCCGACCTCGGGCAGAACCCACGGGCTGCCCGGGTTGCGCTGGTTCTGGACATAGGTCCAGAAAGCCGAGGGAAAGGGCGGCCCGGCCCAGAAGGCGCCGTCGATCGGATCGTCGAGCAAACGGAAAAGGTTTGTGGCATGCATCGACGACCACGCCCCGAGGCTGAGACCATGAACGTAGAGCCGCGGGCGGTCGTCGGCGGGCAGCGTTTGCCAGTAGCCGTGTATCACCTCTTGCAGCGCCGTGGCCTGTTCCAGGCCGGTATTCGTTTCAAGGATCAGCGCCAGCGGTGATTGCAGATAGGAATACTGTGCCGCGACGGTGGCGATATCGCCGTTATGCATGTACTCGACCGGATCATGAGAGCCGGGGTCCATCCAGCCGGTTCCGGTAGGGCTGGTGATGATCAGCAGCTCGCGCTCGAAGGCGTTCAACCGCTGCAATTCGGCCAGTGCCAGCTCGGCCCGCCGGCGCGGTGTGTCGCCATTGGCGCGCCCGACATAGACACGGATCGGGTCCATCGCCTCGCGCCCGGTGAATGCCGAAATCGCCTCGGCATCTGGGCCGGACTGGATGAAGTCGCGCCCGGGGGTGCCGATGGCCGCCCAATCGATTAGGGACGCGGGGCTGCCCACCATCGCGGGGTCGGTCGGCGCCGGGGGCGCCTGATCGAACAGCGCCTGGGCGGCCTCGTAGCTTTCGTCAAGGGCCAGCACCACATGGTCGAGGATGCCGTCTCGGGTCACGACCCCCAGCAGCAGCACGACCGTCACGACGCCCAGCACGTTGGCGCGCCTGGGCGGCATGACGCGATAGAACCATTGCCGGATCAGCCGAAACAGCGCGGCAACCAGCCGGCCAACCAGGAAGGCAGCGGCGAAAACGAGGCCGGCGATCAGAACGATCCGTGCAAGGTTCAGGGCGTCGGCCGGGGCCATCCCCATCTTTTGCCGCAGGTCGTTCTGCCAGGTCAGGCTGGACCCAAGCACCCAGGCAAACAGGACCAGAATACCGGCCGACACGACCCAGGTCGCGATGCGCGCGGGGCGTCCCGAAAGCTCGGGCAGATCGGCCGCGCGCCACAGCAGCGCCACGACCCTGGCCACAAGATACCCCAGCGCCGTGACGAGGCCCCCCAGAACGCCCTGCATCTCCGGCCCGCGCGGGATCAGCGATGGCGTCAGCGACGCGGCGAAAAAGACAAGTCCAAGCAGAAAACAGGGCACCGAGAACGGGCCGATCACGCGGGACAGGATCGCCCTGGTCATGACGCCCTGCCATGCGCAGGCCGGTTCGCGGTTTCCTTGGCCGCGCAATCGCCGCATAACAGCAGGGTGATCTCGGTCCGCGGGTCAAGGAGCATGGGATGCGTCTGCCTTTTTCAAGCTATTGTCCGAAGTTCAGCGCACGTGCGGCCACTGTTGCATTGACGATGGCCATGGCGCAGCCGTCAAGCGCGCAAAGCGATGTCACTTTCGGTGAGGTGCCCTTCCTGACGCTGCGTAACCAGACCGGGGGGGACCATCCGGGCGATCTTTTCGGGGAAGAACGCAGCGGGTTGAGCGCCGGCCGCTGCCAGGTGCGCGAGCTTGATTTTCAGGGTCTTGCGCCGCTGGCCGAGGCGGCCCCGACCTTTCTGAGAGAAGAGTTTCTGACTGTCGAAGATGTCACCTTGTCTGATCCCGCCGACGTGATCGCCAGTCTGCAAAGCGGCGAAGGCCCTGGTCGCCCCCGCGCTCTATGTCCATGGCTACTATATCGGTTTCGAAAAAGGATGTCGCCGCGCCTCCCTGCTGATGGAGAACGCGCGCCTTGAGGGCCGTTTCCTGTGGTTCAGTTGGCCGTCGGACGGGTCATTGGCCTCCTACACCCATGACGAGGCGGACCTGTACTGGAGCGTGCCGGATATCGCCGACGCAATCATCGACCTCGAGGATCGGTTCGGCGGCGGAGTGGTGGACGTGCTGGGTCACAGCCTTGGGGCGCGGGGGGTCGTATTGGCGCTATACGATGTGGCCAGTCGCGCGCCCGAGACACGCATTGACGAGGTGGTGCTGCTGGCGCCCGACATGGATTTCGGGATTTTCCAGCGCATGCTGCCGCGTATTCGGCCGATCGCGGAGAATATCACCGTCTATGTCACGACAGGCGATCGGCCGCTGGCCCTTTCGGCGCAGCTTCATGGCTACCCCCGGCTGGGCGAAGCGGGAAATGATATCGAGACGTTGGAGGGCGTCGAGGTCATCGACGTCAGCGATCTGCCCGCCAACAGCCCGACCGGGCACCTTTACCATATCTACAGCCCTGCCGTTGGCGACGATCTGGACCAATTGCTCAATGAGGGGCTGCACGCGACCGAGCGTCGAAACCTTTACCCGGTCGGTGCCAACGCCTGGCGCCTGCGTCAGCCCCGGCGTACGCCCGACGAGTGAGGGTGGGGCCCTTTCCGTGCCGCGACCGGCCTCCGCGCCGCGTCGACGCTGCGCGTCGCGCGCGGGCGGGCCATGGGCATCGCGCGAACATGGCCCGGCGTCCCCGCCGTGCCGTCGCACGGGGCGCAGGCCGACCCACGGCGATGCAACCGCGCCTGTGACAATGACCCGCTTTGCACAGAGGCGCTGCGTCCCGCTTTTGTCGTGGGGTATCGACGGATGACACCGGTTCAGCCGACAGGTCCTGCTCGGGGACACATGCCCATGACCCCACGCCCATTCAACATAATGGCCAAGCCCATCGGGCCGCGGTGCAATATCGCGTGCCGCTATTGCTATTACCTCGGCAAGGAAAAGCTCTTCCCCGAAGAGAAGAAATTCCGCATGTCCGACGAGGTGTTGGAGGCTTACACCCGCCACCTGATCCATGCCTCACTGGCCGCCGGCATGGGCGAGGTCACGTTCGCCTGGCAGGGGGGCGAGCCGACGATGCTGGGGCTCGATTTCTACGCCAAGGCGTTGGCATTGCAACGCAAACATGCCCCTGCCGGGGTCACGGTGACCAACGTGCTCCAGACCAACGGGATGTTGCTGGATGACGATTGGGGGCGGTTCCTGCACGATAACGGGGTCCTGGTGGGGATCAGCATCGACGGGCCGAAACAGGTGCATGACCGGTATCGGCTCG
This sequence comes from Roseibacterium elongatum DSM 19469, assembly GCF_000590925.1. Lineage (NCBI taxonomy): Bacteria > Pseudomonadati > Pseudomonadota > Alphaproteobacteria > Rhodobacterales > Roseobacteraceae > Roseicyclus > Roseicyclus elongatus. The sequence goes on from NZ_CP004372.1 coordinate 1,280,391, forward strand.
ACCGTGCCGGGCGGCCCAGCTTTGACGCGGTGATGCGTGGGCTCGACCTGCTTCAGCGCCATGGCGTTGCGCATAACGCGCTGACCACGGTGCATCGCGCCAATGGCGGAAAAGGGCGCGAGGTCTATCGGTTTCTCAAGGGTCTGGGCATCGAGCACATGCAGTTCATCCCGATCGCCGAACGGGGCGGGCCAGATGGGTTGGCCGCGGTGCCGCAGGTCGACAGCGACCCCGGTCCTCCCGTCACTGACTGGAGCGTCCGGCCCCGCGCCTATGGAAAGTTCCTGTGCGATGTCTTCGACACCTGGATCAAGCGCGATGTCGGGCGGATCTTTGTTCAGCATTTCGACGCCATGTTGGGCAAATGGCTGGGCCGCCCCGGCGGGCTGTGCGTGTTCGCGGAAACCTGTGGCGATGGGCTGGCGCTGGAACATGACGGCAGCCTCTACAGCTGCGACCACTACGTCTTTCCAGAATACCGGCTGGGGCGGATCACCGACACACCGCTTGACCAGATGCTGTGGACGGATCGGCAGACGGCCTTTGGCCAGCACAAGCGCGACAGCCTGACCGCGCAATGCCGGGGCTGCGCGTTCCGGGCGGCCTGCAACGGCGGCTGCCCCAAACACCGCTTTGCCACATCGCGCAGCGGCGAGGGTGGGCACAATTACTTCTGTGAAAGCTACACGATGTTCTTTCACCACGCTGGGCAGCGCCTGAGTGACATGGCGCGGCTTGTCGCGTCGGGCAGATCCGCTGCTGAGGTTTTGGCCTGAACTGCCCCGCCGGGGTCTTGCCCAAGGCCGTCCAGCAAAGGCGGATTGCCACGGTTGCCAGCATTGCCCAGGCACAAAGGCCCCGTCACGCCGAGGCCCAAGGGCGGCGGAGTGTGATCACACCCCCGCTGGTATTGGGGTAAGCCTTCGAAAAATGCACGAAACACAGCGTGGCTGAGGCGCGCGCCTACAGCGCCTGTAGGCGCGCGCGTATTTCTTCGTCTGCGAGCCTTCAGAACAACGGTTTAGCCATCAGTTCGTGCGGGATTTTTTTTTCGCGGAATGTGCGCAGATTTTTTCGCACCCGGTGTCTACCTCATCTCACGTGCACGCAGGGTCGTGCATGCCTTCTTGTGGGTGGAGCCACAGCAAGGAAGACAGGAGTAGACCGCGTGCGTTGACATCGCGGTATGGAGTGGTATTTTACCTTATATACTGGTATTGTCGTAGCAATATCGGAGGTGTACTTGGACGTCTTTCATTTCCCGCGCCCCGAGTTGGCCGCCTCTATAGTCAAGCAGATGACACCGGATCCGATTTTCGGAGCGCTATCGGGATTACATCTCGCCGCCCCGCGGCGCACGGGTAAATCCACCTTCCTGCGCCGTGATCTCGTGCCCGCAGTCCTGGAGGCCGACAAGTTCCCTATCGTGGTCGATCTCTGGGAAGACCGAAGCAGGGACCCGTCCGACATCCTCAGGCGCCGCATCGGTCAGGCGATCGAAGACCTCAAGGGCTCGGCGGAGAAGGCGATTGACCGCTCACGCCTGCGGCGGATCTCGGCGCCTGGCTTTTCGGTTGCTCTGGCAGATCTCGAGCCTTTCTCGGGGACCATCCCGGAGGGGCTGGAGCGCATCGGTGCCGGGGTCGGCCGGGACGTCGTCTTGGTGGTCGACGAGGCCCAGCAGGCGCTTGTCTCCGAAGGTGGCATGGATGCGATGTTCGCACTCAAGGCTGCGCGTGACGTGATGAATATAAGGGCGGACGGGCCGAGGCTCTTCCTGATCATGACCGGCTCGCATCGCAGCAAGCTTGCCGAACTGGTGATCAGCGCGCGGGCGCCGTTCTATGGCGGCTCGGTGCAAGATTTTCCGGTGCTCGGCGAAAGCTTCGTCCGGACCGTCCTCGAACAGCTCGCCGCCGCGCAGAATGTCTCGATCCCGATCGATGAGGGGGTCGCGGCCTTCGAGATCCTGATGCACCGGCCGGAGGCTTTCATGCAGGCGGTGCGCGACGAGATATTCGAGGCCGCGCTCTCGGGGGAGAAGCTCGACCTGCGGGCCCGGGCGGAGGCGGTGCGCGCCGCGCTGTGGGGCAATCTCGAGGCGGAACTGGACGGCCTCTCCGGGATACAGCGCGCCCTCTTCGAGGCGCTGATGGACGGCGGGGAGGGGTTCTCGCCCTTCTCGAAGCCAGCGCTCGAGGATGTTGCACGACGGGCCCGCGCTAAGAGCGTGAGTAAGAGCGCGGTCCAGCAGGCAATGAAGTCCCTCGTCGAGAAAGAACTCGTGTGGCAGCCCGGTGCGGGGCGGTATGCCGTCGACAACCAAGACATGCTGGACATGCACCGTCGCCAGAAATCACAGGCCTCGTGACCTGTTCCGGTGTGCGGTCTTATGGACTGCGCCGGGTTTGCCTGAGCCTGATTTCATTTAGTTACGCGGCCAGCCGTCCGGAACACTGTCCCCGAAAACCGCTGGCAAGCCATGAAATGCGCGGTAGTTGTCCGACGTTTGCAGGCGCGTCCAATCCCTGACGAGAAATGGGGATATCTTCAGGTCAAGCTCGCGTGCATCGTCACTCCATTCCACGTAGGCGCGGCGCCCTGCATCATTCCGGGCCAATGTTCCAACAGTGATCGGAGTCTGATCGTCGTGGAAATCGAGAGAGGCGCGAAGTCTCATGCTTTACCCCTTCGCGGCGAGGCGCGCTCTCGCGGCGAGGCGCGCTCTCGCGGCCTCCGCCGTGCCTTGCCCTCGACCTCGTCCAGAGAAGACGGGGGCGCAGGTGGGACAATGCCTTTGAGCTTGTGTCCAACATCAAGGGCATCGCAGAGCGAGAGAAAGGATGGCAGGGAAATCTGACCAGTTTGCTCGAATTTCTTGAGAGTAGATAGCGGACCGTCGCTCGTCTTCGCGAGATCGTCTTGGGACAGATTGAGGCCAAGGCGCCAGGCGCGAACGGCGTCCGCCAACTCAATCGCATCTGGAGTTTTGTTGTCAGTTAGAACCTCAACAAACATCGATGTGGCAATATCACCCGAAGAACCCGCCGAACAAGGTTAAATGGATATGGGTATGGCGTTGTTGCACAAATCGAGGTCTGATCGCAGCGCCCCTTTCCCCAGACGGACTTATTCCACGGGCTGCGTGACAGGTATGCCGACCGCGGTATAGCCATTGAGCACTGAGATGCGGACCTGCAGCTCTGCAACCTGGCGATCGAAGTCGCGCGCCATGAGGGATTGGCCGAGCAGCTTGATGCAGTTCATCTTTGTCTCGACCCGGCTCCGGCGGTGGTAGCCGCTCCAACGCCGCCAGATGGCACGGCCCAGGTACTTCGAGGCGCGCAGTGCTTCATTGCGAGCGACGGCGCCTGGGCTCGTCGGCTTCCACGGCTTGGCGTTCCTACGGGGCGGGATGACGGCCGCGGCACCGCGGGCGGCAATCGCCTCATGGCATTTGCGGGTGTCGTAGGCACCATCGGCGGTCACGGAACCGGTCTGCTCAACTGTCGGGATCTGGTCGAGCAGATCAGGCAAGATGGGTGCATCACCTATGTTGCTGCCGGTGACCTCGAGAGCCCGAACCTCCAGCGTTTCCTCGTCGATCCCGATGTGTATCTTGCGCCAGATGCGCCGCTTGAGGCCGCCATGCTAGCGGGCGTTCCACTCGCCTTCACCCTCGGCCTTGAGGCCGGTGCTGTCGATCAGCAGGTGCAGCGGCCCGTTGCCGCCGCGATAGGGGATGCTCACATTCAGCGTCCGCTGACGTCGGCACAGGGTGCTGAAGTCCGGCACCGTCCAGTCCAGCCCGACCAGGCGCAGAAGGCTCTGTACGAACCCGGTCGTCTGTCGAAGCGGCATGCCAAAGAGGACCTTCATCGTCAGGCAGGTTTGTATGGCCTCATCGCTTAAAGCCTGTTGCCGACCGCGCTTGCCCGTCGGAGGCGGCCTCCACACCATATCGGGATCAAACCACACTGTCAGCGAACCGCGCCGCCTCAGTGCCTCATTGTAAGCCGACCAGTTCGTGGTCTTGTACTTCGTCGTGGCCCAACTGCTCATGCCTCCCAGCTATCACGCTGGATTCATGCAGTGAGTCCCTCACCCGATTTGTGCAACAAGGCCGATCAGAGGCCCCCCGCATTTGCGTTTATGGGCAATGGTGGTTTTCATCGATCGTCATGTGAGAATTCGCATGCTCGTCATCGGTTCTCCGCGAACGATCGACCGTCGTGGGTGACAATCCCTTCAAATCGGTCGGTTTGCCCTAAGCTGTTGATTTTAAGCGTATGAGGCCGAGCTCGATACCCTCGCGGCGCGAAAAAATATGCGCACCGCGAAAAAAAATGAGCGCACCTACAGCGCCTCAGAAATCCAGGTTCTCGACGCTCAGCGCGTTGGCCTGAATGAACTCGCGGCGCGGTTCCACCACGTCGCCCATCAGCTTGGTAAAGATGTCATCTGCTTCGGCCAGATCGTCGATCTTGACCTGCAAAAGCGTCCGCGCGTCCGGGTCCAGCGTGGTTTCCCACAACTGATCGGGGTTCATCTCGCCCAGGCCCTTGTAGCGCTGCATCTGCTGGCCCTTGGCCCCTTCGTCGAGGATGGCTTGCAGCAACTCGCTGGGGCCGTGGATCAATTGCGCGCGCTCCTTTCGTTGCAGGGTGGCCGGGTCGCGATAGACCTCGCGGGTTTCCTGGCTGACCGAGGACAGCTTGCGCGCCTCGCCCGAGCGCAGGACCGCGCCATCGAGCGTGCGGATCTCCTCGACCCCGCGCAGCACGCGGCTCAGGCGGATGCCGTGATCCTGGGTGATGCGCCCCTGCCAGCCGCGTTCGTATTCCACGGCCACGAGGTCCAGCCGCTTGGCGACCTCGTCGGCCACCCCTTGAAGGTCGGCATCGGCGCGGCCCGGGTCGAAAGCGCCGGCGATGGCCGCCTGTTCGACGATGTGGCGCGGGTAATGGGTGGGAAAGGCATCGAGGATGCGCTTGAAGTTGCGCGCGCCCTCGACCACGCGGGCCAGGTCCTGCCCGGCCAGTTCCTCTCCATTCGGCAGGCGCAGGACGGCGCCTTCGATCCCTTGGGCGATCAGGTAGTCCTCGAACGCCGCCTCGTCCTTGAGATACACTTCGGAGCGGCCCCGGCTGACTTTGTAGAGCGGCGGCTGCGCGATATAGAGATGCCCGCGTTCGATCAATTCGGGCATCTGCCGGAAAAAGAACGTCAGCAGAAGCGTGCGGATATGCGCGCCGTCCACGTCCGCGTCGGTCATGATGACGATCTTGTGGTAGCGCAGCTTGTCGATGTTGAACTCGTCCCGCCCGATGCCTGTGCCAAGCGCGGTGATCAGCGTCCCGATCTCCTGGCTGGAGAGCATCCGGTCGAACCGCGCGCGTTCCACGTTCAGGATCTTGCCCTTGAGCGGTAGGATCGCCTGGTTGTGGCGCGAGCGGCCCTGCTTGGCCGAGCCGCCGGCGCTGTCGCCCTCGACAAGGAAAAGTTCCGATTTCGCCGGGTCCTTTTCCTGGCAATCGGCCAGCTTGCCGGGCAGGCTGGCCACATCCATCGCCGTCTTGCGCCGCGTCAGTTCGCGGGCCTTGCGTGCGGCCTCGCGCGCCAGTGCGGCCTCGACGATCTTGCCGACGATCTGGCGCGCCTCTTGCGGGTGCTCTTCGAACCATTCGGCCAGTTTCTCGTTCATCAGCCCCTCGACAGCGGGGCGCACCTCGGAGCTGACCAGTTTGTCCTTGGTCTGGCTGGAGAATTTCGGATCGGGCACCTTGACCGACAAGACGCAGGTCAGCCCCTCGCGCGCATCGTCGCCGGTGAAGTTGACCTTTTCCTTCTTCGCCAACCCGGTGGAGTTGGCGTAATGGTTCATCGTGCGAGTCAGCGCACCGCGAAAGCCCGCCATATGGGTGCCGCCGTCGCGCTGCGGGATATTGTTGGTAAAGGGCAGCACGGTCTCGTGGTAGCTGTCGTTCCACCACATCGCGACCTCGATGCCGATGCCGTCGCGCTCGCCCTCGACATAGATCGGGTCCTCGATCATCGGGGTCTTGGAGCGGTCGAGATATTTCACGAATTCCCGCACGCCGCCCTCGTAGATCAATTCGACGCGCTGCGGTTCGGCATGGCGCAGATCCTCGAGCACGATCTTCACGCCCGAGTTCAGAAAGGCCAGTTCGCGCAGACGGTTTTCCAGCGTTTTGAACGAGTAATCGAGGTTCGAGAAGGTCGTGGTCGAGGCGAGAAAGCGCACCTCGGTCCCGGTCTTGCCATTGGCATCGCCGACCACCTCCAGATGCTGGACCGTTTCGCCGCGTTCGAAGCGCGCGTGATGCTCCTTGCCGTCGCGCCAGATGCGCAGATCCAGCCAATCCGACAGGGCGTTCACCACCGAAACGCCCACGCCGTGCAGACCGCCCGACACCTTGTAGGAATTGCTGTCGAATTTCCCGCCCGCATGCAGCTGGGTCATGATGACCTCGGCCGCGCTGACGCCCTCTTCCTCGTGGATGCCCACGGGAATCCCGCGGCCATTGTCGCTGACCGAGACGCTGTCATCGGGGTGAAGCGTGACCGTCACGGCGTCGGCATGGCCGGCCAGGGCCTCGTCGATGCCGTTATCGACGACCTCGTAGACCATGTGATGCAGGCCCGAGCCATCGTCGGTGTCACCGATATACATGCCGGGGCGTTTGCGAACCGCCTCCAAGCCTTTGAGAACCTTGATGGAATCGGCGCCGTATTCCTCTGGCGCGGGGGCGTTGTCTGCCATGTGTTCTTCTGCCTGTCTGTTTGCCGATTTTATACCGGTCGGGCGGGGGATTGTCACGCCTTTGACCCCAATATTTAGGGGCTGGGCAGGGCGATCACCACAGCCACGAGGATCAGGAGCGCGCCGGCCACGCGATTGATCCGCGCGAGGCGCTCCGGGCTGGAAAACCGGCGCCGCGCGACATCGACCAGAAGGGCGAAACCGGTGTTGCCGACCATGGGCACGCCCATTGAAATCGCGGCGATCACGACGATGTCGGCGCGGGTGACGGCGGTCAGGTCAAAGAACCCGGGCAGCATCCCGGCATAAAACAGGATCGCCTTGGGATTGGCCAGGATCGCGACCAGGCCGGCAAGGAACCCCGCCAACGCACCGGGCCGATTGAGGCGGCTGTCGCCCGCGACGGGCGCCTCGGCATGCCGGATGAGCAGCCAGCCCATCAGCGCGAAAACCCCCACCGCCACCCAGCGCAATGCCTCCATGATCCAGGGATAGGCGGCGACGATCCATGACAGGCCCAGCACGGCCAGGAGCGACCACAGCATATCGCCCAGCGCCACACCGAGGATCAGCGGGATCGCGGCCAGCCAGCCATGGGCCAGCGTCCGCGCCGCCGTGGCCAGCCACACCGGGCCGGGGATCAGGAACAGAATGAAAAGCGCGCTGGCATAGAGGACCAGTTGCGAAAGGGTCAGCGTCATTCGGGGATCGCCGTGCGCCCGGCCTCGTCCAGCGGCCAATGCGGGTTGTAGGCCAGTTCCCAGACATGACCGTCCGGGTCGGCGAAATAGCCCGAGTATCCGCCCCAAAGGGTTTTGGCTGGGGCCTTCAACACGGTCGCCCCGGCATCCAGCGCGCGGGCGAATGCGGCATCGACCGCGGCCGTGTCGCGGAAATTCTGCGCCAGTGTCATGGCGCCTGCGCCAAGCTCGGCCCCCGGCCGTCCCTGATCGGCGGCCAGCGGCCCAAGGCGGAACAAGGACAGCAGCATCCCGTCCATCTGGTAGAAGACGACGCCATCCATGGCGCGCGCTTCCGTCCACCCCAAGGCGCCGTAAAACCCACGCGACCGCCCGATATCATGGACGCCGAGCGTGATCATGGTGACACGGTTGACGGGCAGGTCGGTCATGGGGATGCCTCCTCGATCCGGGCAACGCTTTCGCCGTCCCGGTCCTCGACCGCGACATGCTGGGCGCGGTCGTCTAGGTCCGCAAACAGGTCCGGCCCCGTTCCCGTCATCCAGGCCTGTGCGCCCAGGGCGCAGATCTCGTCGAACAGCGCGGCGCGGCGGCCCGCGTCGAGATGGGCGGCGACCTCGTCCAGCAGGACCAGCGGCGCGGCGCCGGTCTCGGCCTTGAGGGCGCGCGCATTGGCGAGGATAAGCGAGATCAGAAGGGCCTTCTGCTCGCCGGTCGAGCATTGCGCGGCGGCCATGTCCTTGGCGCGGTAGGTGGCGGCCAGATCGCTGCGATGCGGCCCGATCAGGGTGCGCCCCGCAGCCAGATCGCGCGGACGGTTGGCGGCCAATGCCTCGGTCAGGGCATCGCGGCCGGGCGCGGGCGTGCCCTCGACCTCGATCAAGGACAGGTCGGCAGCCGGAAAGGCGGTGGCCGTGTCATCCTGCGCGGCGGAGAGGCGAGACAGCGCCTCGGCCCGGTTTTCCATGATGCGGCTGCCGGCCTCGGCCATCTGGTGTTCCAGCGCGCGGTACCAGCCGGGGTCACGCACGTCATCCTTCAGCAGGCGGTTTCGCTCGCGCATGGATTTCTCGTAGGTCAGCACCGCCTCACCATGATCGGGCAGAAAGCTGAGCGTCATGCGGTCAAGGAACCGGCGCCGCCCCTCGGCCCCCTCGATCCACAGCCGATCCTGCGCAGGCACCAGCCAGACGATGCGGATCAGGCGGGCCAAGGCCAGTTGCGGCGCGGATTTGCCATCCAGAGAAAGGCTGCGGGGTTGGCCGGGTTCGGCCGTGATCTCGATCTCGTGGCCCAGGCCCGGCCCCTCGATCGACGCCGTGATCTTCCAGCCGATGGCTTCGGGGCGGCGAATGATCTCTTCGGCCGCGGCGCGGCGCAGACCACGACCGGGCGAGAGCAGCGACACCGCCTCGATCAGGTTCGTCTTGCCCGCGCCGTTCGGCCCATAAAGCGCCACGGGGCGGCCATCGAACTGCAGCCGCGTGCGCCGGTGGCTGCGGAAATGCGATAGGGCAAGCTGGGCGATGTAAGGCGTCATGGGCGCGTTTTCCTGCAGGAAAACGATGCGGAAAACTCGAGTTTTCCGGGCCGGAAATCTCGAGATCTCCGTTCCCCGGTCACACCCGCATCGGCATCACGACATAGATCGCCGAGGTGTCTGTCCCTTCGCGCATCAGCGTCGGCTCGGCGGGCGAGGAGAACAGGAAAACCGCGTTCTCGCGATCGACCTGGCTGGCGATTTCCAGCAGATATTTCGCGTTGAACCCGATCTCGAGCTTTTCGTCGCCATAGGCCACGGCCAGTTCTTCCTCGGCATTGCCCGCGTCGGGGGCATTCACCGACAAGACCAGCCGATCCTCGTCGAGTTGCATCTTTACCGCGCGCGAGCGTTCCGAGGACACGGTCGCCACGCGGTCGACGGCCTTGGCGAAATCGCTGGCATCGACCTCCATCTGGCGCGAGTTGCCCATGGGAATGACGCGCGTGTAATCGGGGAAGGTGCCGTCGATCACCTTCGAGGTCAGGGTGATCTCGGGTGTCGCGAAGCGGATCTTGGTTTCCGAGACCGATACGGCGATCTGCGCCTCGTCATCATCCAGCAGCTTGCGCAACTCGCCCACGGTCTTGCGGGGTACGATCACGCCCGGCATGTCTTGCGCGCCCTCGGGCAGGGCGGCGTCGATCCGCGCCAAGCGGTGCCCATCGGTGGCCACGGCCCGCAGCACCGGGCCGGTTTCACCCTCGGACACATGGAAATAGACCCCGTTCAGGTAATAGCGGGTCTCTTCGGTCGAGATCGCGAATTTCGACTTGTCGAACAGGCGGCGCAGCACCGGTGCGGGGCACGAGAAATTCGCCGCATACTCGGTTGCCGTCATCACCGGGAAATCCTCGCGCGGCAGCGTCGCCAGCTGGAAGGTCGAGCGCCCGGCCTGCACCGTCAGGCGGCCCGCCGCGCCATCCTCGGTCAGGCTGACCAGCGCGCCATCGGGCAGTTTGCGCACGATCTCGTGCAAGGTCACGGCCGAAACCGTCGTGGCCCCCGCCCGTTCGACCTGCGCCGGGGCACGGTCGACCACCTCAATGTCGAGGTCGGTCGCGCGAAAGCTGACCGTATCGCCCTCGGCCTCGATCAGCACGTTGGCGAGGATCGGGATGGTGTTACGACGCTCGACGACCGATTGCGCCTGAGAGACAGCGCGCAGCAGCGTGGCGCGCTCGATGGAGAGTTTCATGCCCTGGCTCCGACAGATCGCGGGGCTGTGAGACTACTCTCACGCCCCGCAAGCACAAGTGTTTTCACGGAGTTTCGCGACAGCGCGGCGCGCGTCAATCCCCGAAGCGTAGAAAACGCACGGCAAGGGTGCGATCAGGCCTCCAACGCGCGGCGCAGGATCTCGGCATCCTCGGCGATCTGGCTGTCGACCTGCATCAATTCCTCGATCTTGCGCACGCCGTAAAGGATCGTGGTGTGATCGCGGCCCCCGAACTTGCGCCCGATCTCGGGCAACGAGCGGGTCGTCAGCTTCTTGCATAGAAACATGGCCACCTGACGGGGGCGCGCAATGGCGCGGGCGCGATTGGCGCTCATCATGTCGGCCTGGCGGATGTTGTAGTATTCGCAGGTTTTCTTGATGATCTCGTCCATGGTGACCTTTCGGTCCGTGGCGCGCAGGATGTCCGACAGACAGTCCTGCGTCATCTCCATCGAGATGTCCTTGCGGACCAGATCCGCAAAGGCGAACAGTCGGGTCAGTGCCCCTTCGAGAACGCGGATGTTCGACGAGACCTTTTGCGCGATGAATTCCAGAACGCCGGGGGCGATGTTGAGCGACGGGTTGCGCTGGCGCATCGTCTCGGCCTTGTGTTGCAAGACGCCCAGGCGCAGCTCGTAATCGGTGGGGTGCAGATCGACGACCAGGCCGCATTGCAGGCGCGAGGCGATGCGTGCGTCCAACTCGTCCATGTCGACGGGCGCGCGGTCGCCGGAAATGACGATCTGTTTGCCCATTTCGACCAGCGCGTTGAAGGTGTGAAAGAACTCTTCCTGGGTCGATGTCTTGCCGGCGATGAACTGGACATCATCGACCATGAGCACATCGACCGAGCGGAACATCTGCTTGAACCCCAGGGTGTCCTGCTCGCGCAGGGCCCGAACGAAACGGTACATGAACTGCTCGGCCGAGAGATAAAGGATGCGGGCCTCGGGCATGTTGGCGCGCAATTCCCAAGCGATGGCATGCATCAGATGCGTTTTGCCCAGGCCCACGCCACCGTAGAGGAAGAGCGGGTTGAAGGTGACCTCGCCCCCTTCGGCCACGCGCCGCGCGGCGGCATGGGCCAGTTCGTTGGGCTTGCCGACGACGAAGGCGTCGAAGGTGAAATTCGGGTTCAGTTGCGCGCCGGGCAGGTCGTCGGCCTTGCCAGCGCGCGGTTGGGCGGCGGGCGCGGCCGTCGTGACGGGGGCGGCCGGGCTGCGCAATTGGGCCGGGCTGGGCACAGGCGCGATCTCGGCCGTGGCGGTCGCGGCCACCGGCTCGGCGGCGGGTGCGCCGTTAGTGGCGGGGGCCGGGGCGCGCGTGGGCTTGCCGACGGCGATCTCGACACGATCTACCCCGACGCCGGCCGACGCGAGATGGCGCAGAATCAGGTCGCCGAAATTCTGCGACACCCATGAACCGATGAAGCTGGTGGGCGCATGAAACCTGGCTGTGCGGTCTTCGAGGCGGTCAAAGGTGATCGGTTCGATCCAGGCCGAAAAGTTGTTCTTGCCGATCGACTTGAGCAGCTCGCCGCGCACCATGCCCCAGGTTTCATTGGTCATTTCTCTGTCTACCCTCGTCTTTTTTCGTTGCCCGCCTGCCAGCCGGCCATTTTTTCACCCAACCCCGCCGCGCCGTTCCGGGCGGCCTCGTGCGCTCCATCCGGGCCCCGCCAGGCGGCGGTATGGCACATGAAAACGGCATCAAAAGGTCACCCCGATGGCAACGGACAGCACCGACGCCAGGCAAGCTCCCTCGTGATCATTTCATGTACCGGCGACGGATCCGAACGACGACAAGGGAACCCCGGCCAATCGGCCGTTTCGATCCAACCGTTTTTGGTCAGGCCCCTCTTTCCAGGGCGTCTCGGGCTTTGATGCCAAGCACCAACCGACCTGCCAACGAACTGTCCCACGATGGCGGGTCTCACCCAAGGCGTAGATCCCTTCGTCGCTCCATCCGCCCCCCAGGCGTCTGAATCGCACCGTGAAGCTAGCGGGAGTCGCGGACGGCCCGCAACATATCTTCGCGCTTGACTTGGATGTCGTCAGAAGCCGAATCCGATTCCACGATTTAGCGCCCTGTGGCGCAACGGATTTTCACGCGAAAAAAAAGACGCCCCAAGCCGGAGCGCCTTCAAAACAAGGGGTCTGCGGAATGAAATTCAGGCAGACAGCGCCTTCACGCGCGCCGACAGACGCGAAATTTTCCGGGCGGCGGTGTTCTTGTGCAACACCCCTTTGGTGACCCCGCGCATGATCTCGGGCTGGGCGGCGCGCAGGGCGGCCTGGGCGGCAGCCTGATCGCCGGAGGCGATCGCCTCTTCGACGCGGCGCAGGTAGGTGCGGATGCGCGACCGGCGGGCCTTGTTCACGGCAAAGCGGCGTTCGTTCTGACGGGCGCGCTTCTTGGCTTGGGGCGAATTTGCCATGGTGGTGTCTCTCTCGTCTCTGGGGTCTGTGGCAGACCGAATGCAAATGGTTCTGCGCGGGAAACCCCGGACCTCGGGTTCACTACCGAGCGACTCTGGCCATAGCGGGCCTCACACGCGTGTCTGGCGCGGCGTATAACGGCCGCGACCGAGAAAGGAAAGCCCCCAGATGTGGGGGCGTTCCGCTCACTTGTCGCGAAACTGCGCCTCGCGTTTTTCAAGGAAGGCCGCCATGCCTTCTTTCTGGTCGTCGGTCGCGAACAAGGCGTGGAACAGCCGACGCTCGAACAGCAGCCCCTCGTTCAAGGGCACCTCGTAGGCGCGGTTGACGGCCTCTTTGACGGCCATGGCGGTCAGGGCCGATTTCTCGGTGATCTTGGCCGCGGCGCCCATGGCCTCTTCCATCAGTTTCTTGGCGGGGACGACACGGCTGACCAGGCCGGACCGCTCGGCCTCTTCGGCGGTCATGAACCGGCCGGTCAGGTGCATGTCCATCGATTTGGACTTGCCGGCAAAGCGGGTCAGGCGCTGCGTGCCGCCGATGCCGGCCACGACGCCCAGATTGATCTCGGGCTGGCCGAATTTCGCGGTATCGGCGGCGATGATGAAATCGCACATCATGGCCAATTCGCATCCGCCGCCCAGGGCATAGCCCGCGACCGCGGCGATGATCGGTTTGCGACAGCGCAGCATTTCCTGCGTTTCGCGCCCGAACAGATCGTTGGTGAACGCCTCGACAAAGCTCTTGTCGGACATTTCCTTGATGTCTGCGCCGGCGGCAAAGGCCTTGTCCGACCCGGTCAGCACGACGCAACGCACCTTGTCGTTGCTTTCACAGGCGCGCAGGGCCTTCGACAATTCCTCGAGCAGTTGCGTGTTCAGCGCATTCATCGCATCGGGCCGGTTCAGCTTGATCAGCGCGATGTGGTCTTCGATCTCGACGATCAGGGTTTCGTAGGCCATGCGTCGGGGTCCCCACCTGTTGACTCAAGAGCGCAGGGTTAGCACCGCCGCCGACAGGTTCAAGCTATCTTTGGCAGGCCGCACAGTAGAAGCTGGAGCGACCAGATTGCACCTTGCGCCGGATTTCGCCTTGGCAGTCAGGCGTTTGGCATGGTTCGCCCTCGCGTCCATAGACCGCGAACCTGTGTTGAAAATATCCCAGATCGCCATCGGCCTGCCGATAGTCGCGCAGCGAGGATCCGCCGGCCTCGATCGCTTCGGACAGGACATCGCGGATGGCGGGAACGAGTCGCGCGATACGCGCCTCCGAAATGCGCCCGGCATGGCGCAGGGGCGAGATTCCGGACCGCCACAGCGCCTCGCAGACGTAGATATTGCCCAGCCCGGCCACAATGCGCTGATCCAGCAGCGCCGATTTCACCGGGCTGCGTTTGCCCGCGAACCGACCCGCCAGATAGGGCGCATCGAAGTGGTTGCCCAAGGGCTCGGGGCCGAGACCCGACAGCAGCCAGTGATCCTCGACACGCTCGGTCGGTGCCAGATCCATCGCACCGAAGCGTCGGGCATCGTTGAAGGTGATGCGCACGCCCGCGTCGGTTGTCAGGATCACATGGTCATGTTTGTCCATCTGGCCGTGATCATGGGCAAAGGCACCGGGCATCTGCGCCGCGCCGTCGCCGGAAATCAGCATCCGCCCCGACATGCCCAGATGGATGATCAGCGTCTCGCCGGTGTCGAGATCGGCCAGGATGTATTTCGAGCGCCGCCGCAACCGGAGCACCCGCGCGCCGGTCAGACGGGCGGCCATCCGGTCGGGAAAGGGCCAGCGCAGATCGGGCCGCCGCACCAGCGCCTCGGTCAGACGTGCCCCCTCGAGCACGGGGGCCAGCCCGCGACGGACTGTCTCGACTTCTGGAAGTTCGGGCAAAACGGGCTTTCCTTGTGGCTCGACCGGGATGTAACGCCGCGTTGCAGCCCCCCGACCCAAGCGTATAACTGGCGCGACTCAGCCGGAGCACAAGACCCCATGACCGACGACACCCAAGCGCCCGCCGACACCACCACGCATTTCGGCTTTCAGACCGTTGACGAAAAGGAAAAGGCGGGCCTGGTCCACGGCGTGTTCACCAATGTGGCGTCGAAATACGACATCATGAACGACGTGATGAGCGTCGGCATTCACCGCATCTGGAAAGACGCCCTCATGGATTGGCTGGCGCCGCGCGACGGGCAGCGCCTGCTGGATGTGGCCGGGGGCACGGGCGATGTGTCCTTCCGGTTTCTCGACCGCGCGCCCGGGGCGCATTGCACCGTGCTCGACATGACCGAGTCGATGTTGATCGAAGGGCAAAAGCGCGCCGAGGCGCAGCGCCAGTCAGACAAGCTCGACTGGATCGT
The DNA here is from genome assembly GCF_000590925.1 of Roseibacterium elongatum DSM 19469. Lineage (NCBI taxonomy): Bacteria > Pseudomonadati > Pseudomonadota > Alphaproteobacteria > Rhodobacterales > Roseobacteraceae > Roseicyclus > Roseicyclus elongatus. Next base: position 1,295,433 of record NZ_CP004372.1, read on the forward strand.
CGGCGATGCCATGGCGTTGCCGTTCGACGACAACAGCTTCGACCGCTACACGATCAGTTTCGGCATCCGCAACGTCACCCGCATTCCCGACGCCTTGTCCGAGGCTTACCGCGTGCTCAAGCCCGGTGGGCGGCTGATGGTGCTGGAGTTCAGCCAATTGCCCAATGACGGGCTGCAAAAGCTCTATGACCTTTATTCCTTCAATGTGATCCCGCGCATGGGGCGGCTGATCGCGAATGACCGCGACAGTTACCAGTACCTGGTCGAGTCGATCCGCAAATTCCCCGATCAGGAAACCTTTGCCACGATGATCCGCGACGCCGGGTTCGAGCAGGTCACCTACCGCAACCTGTCGATGGGGATCGCGGCACTGCATTCGGGGTGGAAGATCTGACGTGAAGGGCCCGCACAACATCTGGCGTCTGATCCGCACCGGCGCCACCTTCGAACGAACCGGGGCCATGGGGGCCGTTCTCGAGGCAATGGATGCGCCCCGATCCGTGCGCGTCGCCGCGCGCATCCTCGGCTGGCCCTTCGCCTTTCTGGGCTTGCGCGGCGACCCGTCGCTGCCGCCCGTGCCGCGCGCGTTGAACGCGTTGGGGCCGGCCTACATCAAGTTCGGGCAGATCCTGTCGACCCGTCCCGACGTGGTGGGCACCGCCCTGGCCAAGCAGTTGCAGGTCTTGCAGGACAAGCTGCCGCCGTTTTCGCGCCACGCGGCCAAGCAGGTCATCGCGCACGAGATGGAGCGCCCCGTCGACACCCTCTTTTCCGATTTTTCCGAACCGGTCGCCGCCGCCTCGATCGCACAGGTGCATCGCGCGCGGTTGCTCGAAACCGGCCAGGATGTCGCGGTCAAGGTGCTGCGTCCAGGCATCGAGCGGGCCTTTCGCAAGGATATCGACGCCTTCTACCTGATCGCGTGGTTTGTCGAAACGCTCTCGCCCGCATCGCGGCGGTTGAAACCGCGCGACGTGATCCGGCATTTCGAGGGCGTCGTGATGCAGGAGCTTGACCTGCGGATCGAGGCATCGGCTGCCGGCGAGTTCGCCGCCAACACCGCCAAGGACGACGGTTTCGTGGTGCCGTCCGTGGAATGGTTCCTGTCCTCGCGCCGCATGATGACCCTGTCCTGGGCGAACGGGATCACCCTGTCGGATATCGACGCGATCGACGCCGCCGGCCATGACCGGCGCGAGTTGGGCACGCGCGTCTTGCAGATGTTCCTGCGCCATGCACTGCGCGACGGGTTCTTTCACGCCGACATGCATCACGGCAACCTCAAGGTCGCGCCGAACGGCGATATCGTGGCGCTGGATTTCGGCATCATGGGCCGCATCGACGAATACACCCGCCGCGTCTATGCCGAGATCCTGATGGGGTTCATCCGCAAGGATTATCGCCGTGTCGCCGAGGTGCATTTCGAGGCCGGCTATGTGCCCGCCGACCGCGACGTGGGCGAGTTTGCGCAGGCCCTGCGCTCCGTCGGCGAGCCGATCTTTGGCATGGAAGCGTCGAAAATCTCGATGGGGCGGCTTCTGGCCTATCTCTTCGAGGTGACCGAACGCTTCGGCATGGAAACCCGGACCGAACTGATCCTGCTGCAACGGACCATGGTGGTGGTCGAGGGCGTGTCGCGCTCGCTGGACCCCGAGATCAATATCTGGACGGTCGCCCAACCCGTTGTCGAAGAGTATATCCGCGACAATGTCGGCCCCAAGGCCGTCGCGCGCGACCTGTTTCACACCGCCCGCGTGCTGGCGCGGTTCGGGCCCCGTCTGCCCAACCTGGCCGAGGCCGCCTTGCTGGCGCAAGCCAACCCGCAGACGCCGCCGCGCCGCAACCCGTGGCCCGAGCGGGCCGGCTATGCCTTGGCCGGGACGGCGGCGGGCGCGGGGATAATGGCCTTGGTCGCGCTGCTGTAGGTTTCGCTCAGATCGACGGGTTCCTCAGGCCCAGAACCGCCTCGGCCGGGATCGACAGCCCCCCCTCGACCGTCAGCCAGACCGCGCCATTCACCAGTTGGGCTTCCTCGATCTCGGCGCGCACCATGACGTTGCGCTCATCGAGCAGGTCCTCGCCTTGCCAGCTTTCGATGGAAAAGCTGTAGATGCCCTCCTCCAGGGTCGCGCCATCCAGATCTTCCCCCGTCCACTCAAAGGGTTGATCGCTGAGCGGGATGGGCAGGCGCTGCACGACCTCGCCGGCCTCGTTGCGTACCAGCAACTCGGCCCGGTCGGCCAACTGGTTCGGAACGGCCTGCAGGGTGACGGTCTGGCCCTCGAAATAGACGGGCATTTCGGCGCGGGCCTCCATGCCGATCCAGCCGCCCAGCTCGCCCATGCCCAAGGTGCCGAGGCCGGCCTGCAACTCGGCCAGCAGATCGTTGGTCAGAACCTGCTGTTCGACCCCTGAAAACGTGGCCAGTTGTGTGGCGTATTCTGTGGATTCCATCGGGTTCAACGGATCCTGATTCTGCATCTGCGTCGTCAGCAGTTGAAGGAAGGTCTGGAAATCGGCACTCAGCACGGTCTGATTGGTCTGTGCCGCGCTCAGCCCCGTGGGCGACTGGCGTGCTGTGGTTGGAAAAATCTCCATCACGTCTCTCCGTTTTCGGTCAGATGCGCAGATCCAGCGCCGACAGGGGGGCGGCGCGGCCCGCTTGGGGGGGCACGGGCGCCGGTCCGCTGTCGGCGGGCTCGGCCTCGGCGGCGTCAGGTCGGGTTGTGGGCGGGGTGCTTCGCCCGTCTTGATCGAGGGCAAGGCGCAATGACGGCCCGTCGAACCCTGCACGCGCAAGTTCCTGTTGCAGCAGGTCGAGATGCCGCCGCATCAGCTCGGCCGTGTCCGGTCGCTCGGCGGAAATCGACAGGGTCAGGCCGCCGCCCGCTTCGGCGAGGCTGAGCCGTACACGCCCCAGCTCGGGCGGATCCAGCGCGATTTCGATCACGCCCTCGCGCCCGGTCTCGGTCATTTGCAGGGCTGTCGTGATCTGCTGTGCGACGGCTGTCTGCAGGGGTGGGCCCCCAGGCCCGGCCCCAACCCGGCGCCTGTGCCGACGGGCACACCGGCCGAGACCGGCCCCGCCGTCGACGGCTGGATCGACGCGCCGCCCAAGGGGCCGGCCTCGTCCGGGGCCGTCGGCTCGTGGCGCGGGGGGGCCGCGGCGATTGCGGGCGCAACACCGTGGGCCGGGGGATTGGGTCGGTCAGGCCCTCGGATCTGGATCGCCGGGGTCTGGGCCATGTCGGCCTTCCCGGCGGCGCGTTGCGCGGCGGGGCCCCGGCCGGTGTCGGTCTTGGCCTCGGCGGTGCCCGAAGCTGGGGCGCCGCTTGCGATGCCTGGGCGCGCGGTGGCTGACCTTGGGGGGGCACGCCGGCGACCTTGTCCGCGCCGTAAGCTGCGCCCCTGTCGGCGCGCGCCGTCGAAAACCGATCAGCGGCGGTCTTGTCGACCGGGGTCGGCTGCGATGCTGCGGGGGGCGCGCCGGGACTTGCGGCTGGTGTGGGCCCCTGTGCAATCCGCGATGCGGATGACACGTTCGCGGGACGCGCCGGATCGGTGCGCCCGCCCACCGGCGAGGTCCCGGTTCCGCCCGGGGCGAGGGTTGGCGGGTGCGCCTGAACCGGCTGCGGCGTGTCGGGCGGCTGGCCGGGCAGGGGCGGCGCGGGTGTGGCCGATAGCTCTGCCGGCCTGCCCCCCTGTGCAGACTGGGCCATTTCAGCCCGCGGCGTGGGGTGGGAGCCAAGCGCGAGGCCAGGGATGGCGAGGCCATTGCCGGCAGCCGGCTGGAGGGGAAGTTCCGTCGCCCGCCCCAGTGGAAAAGGCATCCCGGAGGGTCCCATGGGCACCGGCTGCGACGCGGTGTTGGGCGGCGTCGCAGCGCGGGTGGTCGCCAGGGCGGCGCCCTCGACCGACACCCCGCCTGTCGCCATGGCGACGGGCGGGGTTGGCCCGGTCCCCGTTGGGCCGAGCCCCTCCGCGCGCCTTGGCGAGGCTGCACCCTGCGCAGGCGCAGCGTCACGCGCGCGGTCTGCCGGAATGCCCGCAGCGGGGGCGGTGGTCTGCGCCGGCGGTGTCATGTGGCCGGAGGGGCCCAACACCACCGGCACGCCGCCCCCTGCGGCCGGTGACATGCCGGCATGGCCGCTTGGTAAAGCGGTGTCGCCGCCCTGTCGTGCGGCGCGCCCCTTGCCCACCACAGCCACCGTGTCGGGGTCCGCCATATGGGACAGCGGGATCGTGCCGGGCGTCGCGCCCGCCGTCACGGGTGCGGCATGGAGGTGGCCCTGCACAAGAGCAAGGTCGCTCGGCCCGGACAGGCCCAAAGCGCTGTCGGGTTCGTCGGCGTGTGTTGGATCGCTCCCCTCGGGTCCTTGTGCTGGGGGCGGGCTGGCAATTTGGGGCGCGACCGCGCCACCCATGCCGCCCGTGCCGTCCACCAGTGTGGGGGCGGGGGCACAAGCCGGCCCGTCGCATGCGTTTTGGTCCATGGATGCAGCGATCGGCCCCGCCGCACGGGCAGACGGCCGGTCGGAGACCGCCGCAGCGGCCTCGGCGGTGATCGGCGCGGCTGCACCTTGTGACGCCGATGCAATTCCCGACGGCCCATGTGGTGGGGGTGCCTCGTCTCGCGATACGGACACCAACGCGGCAAAGTCCGGGGCCGAATCGGGCATGTGCACGGCTCCGCCCTTTCCGGTCGGGCCGCTGTGCGCCGGGGCTGTTCCCCCGAAAAGGCCCGTCATCAGGTCATCCATTCTGGAAATCCAATCGCCTGTCATGATCCGACCATCTCACAAATCCCCTTACGAATTCTTTACGTCCCGCGGTCATTCTGCCCCTGCCCATCCAATCGAGGGATTCGATGACCGTCTTGACCGATGCGACCGCCCTGTCAGCACCGCCGCCCCGCGCCGCGGGCGATCACCGGCACGCCGCGCTGCGCGAGGCCGCGCAAGAGCTTGAGGCCGCATTCCTGGCAGAAATGCTGAAACACGCAGGCATGGGCGCGACCCGCGGCAGTTTCGGCGGCGGCGCGGGCGAGGATCAGTTCAGTTCGCTGCTCAGGGCCGAGCAGGCGCGCGCCATCGCGGAACGGGGCGGCCTTGGCCTGGCCGAATCGCTGTTCCAGGCACTGGTCGCGCGCAGCGAAGACGGGCAAGGCGCCCCATGACGGCTCGGCCTGACGGCGCCGTACAGGCGGTGCGCGCACTGTTTGCCGCACAACGTGCCGCCTTGCGCGCGGGGCAGTTCTCGGATCCGGCCTTGGTGTCGGAGAGGGTCATGGCCGCCATCTCGGCCCTCGACCCGGTGCGCGACCGGGCGGCTCTGGCGGCGCTGAAGGACGAGGCGCGGCATACGGCCAACCTGTTGCGTGCCGCGCGCGACGGCGTGGCACGGGCGCGCGGCGAAATGCGATCGGCACAATCCACGGTTCTGACAACCTATGACGCCTACGGGCAGCGCAAGGGCCCCTCCGCCGGGGGGGGGCGCACCCTTGCCCGCGGTTAAGCGCCAGGCCGATTCGAACCCTTAAAACTCGATGCAAATCGCCGTCGTTTCCGGGCGTGTATCAAGCTTCGGTCAAGGTTTTCGACGCATCGTGGCCGTGCACCCGGAAACGGGTGGCGTGGCCCGCGTCAGGTGGGGCGCAGCCGTCAGAACGACGTGAGTGGCCCGAACGGGCTGTGATCCGCATGGCGCGAAACAGGCGCCTCGAACCAATCTAGGAAAGGGACGTCATGTCCAGCATTCTGACGAACAACAGCGCAATGGTCGCGCTGCAGACCCTGAAATCGGTGAATTCGAACCTGAACCAGACGCAGGCTGAAATCTCGACGGGCAAATCCGTGGCCTCGGCGCGCGACAACTCGGCCGTCTGGTCGATTTCGAAGGTGATGGAATCGGATGTGAAGGGCTTCAAGGGCATTTCCGAGAGCCTCAGCCTTGGCGAGTCGACCGTCGCCGTCGCACGGAACGCGGCGGAAACCGTCACCGAGCTTTTGACCGAAGTGAAGGGCAAGATCGTCGCCGCCCAGGAAGAGAACGTGGACCGGGCCAAGATCCAGGCCGACATCGACGCGCTGCGCGATCAGATCGGATCGGTCGTCGGCGCGGCCCAGTTCAACGGCCTCAACCTTGTGCAGGGCACCGACGACGTGAATGTTCTGGCCTCGCTCGACCGCTCGGCCAATGGCGACGTGACGGCCAGCAACATCACCGTGGCACGGCAGGACCTGACCACCGATTCCGGGAAATACGGCAGCACCGCCGTGACGGGGTCCGACCTGACGGCCCTGGTCTCGGTCGATGGCGGGCCGTCGGGCAGCAGCACGGCGCAGGCCGGCCTCAATGCCCAGGTCCAGATCACCGAGGGGACCGGGACGGGGTTCGCCGCCGACGACACCTTCAGCGTGACGGTCGGCGGATCGGTTATCACCGTGACCCTCGATGGCACCGAGGATGCCGATGGCGTGCGCGACCTGATCAAGGGCGAGATCAACGCACGCGATATCGAAGGCATCACCGCAACCGATGGCGCCAATCCCGGAGAGCTGGTGATCTCGAACACGAACGCCTTCGAGGAGGTCGATGTCGCGGTCGCGGCGAATCTGGATGACACTGCCGGTGGCGCTGGTGCCAATATCGAGGGATTGAACGGCAACAACGGCCTGACGCAAAGCTCGGGCACCATCGGGCAGCGGGCCGAAACCGTCGATTTCTCGACCACCGCCAAGGTGACCGAAGGCGACGGGTTCGAGGTAACCGTGGCGGGCGCGGCCTTCCGCTATGTCGCCGGGCAGGGCGAAACGATGGAGGATGTCGCCCGCGGCCTGAAGACCGCCATCGACTCCAATCCGCCCGCCGACGTGACGACCAAGGTCCAGCAGGACGCCGATACCGGTCAATGGTCACTGGCCGTCGACTACGACAATGCCTCGACCACCACGATTTCCTTGAGCGCATCGACCGGGGGCGAGGCCTCGGGCGGCCTCTTCGGTCTGGACAATATCGACGTCACGACGAACGCCGGGGCGGACGCTGCGCTCGACAATGTCGAAACGCTGATCCAGAACTCGATCGATGCGGCGGCGTCCTTCGGCTCGGTCGAGGGGCGGATCGAAACGCAATCCGACTTCGTCTCGAAACTGGTCGATTCGCTGAAATCGGGCATCGGGACCCTTGTCGATGCGAACATGGAAGAGGCCTCGGCGCGGTTGCAGGCATTGCAGGTCCAGCAGCAGCTGGCGACGCAGTCCCTGTCCATCGCGAACCAGGCGCCGCAGAACATTCTGTCGCTCTTCCGCTGATCCGTCGCTGACGGCGGGGCGTCGCAACGCCCCGCCGCATGCTGATGTCCCTGACCCGACAGGGGACCGCGCCCCATCCCATCGCCGGGACGAAAAGCATCCGGCGGTGATCCGGGTCCCGCGGTTCCTACCGCCCAAGGAGTTCTCACGTGATCGCCACATCGCTCGCTCAAACCGCCTATGCCGCCGCGTCACAGCCGGTACGAACCGACCGCGGCACGGAATATGCCGCCTTTCAATCCGTCACCGCGCGCCTGTCGCGCGCGCTGCAGGCCCCGACCGACATGCCCACGCGGGCGGCGGCCCTGCATGACAACCGCCGTCTGTGGACCTTGCTGGCCACGGATCTTGCCGGGGCCGAAAACGGCCTGCCACAGCAATTGCGGGCACAATTGTTCTATCTCGCCGAATTCTCGCTCATTCAAAGCAGTCAGGCCCTGCGCGAGGCCGAGGCTTTGCGCGCGCTGATCGACATCAACACCGCGGTCATGCGCGGGCTCTCCGGCATGGCGGAGGCAGCATGAGCGGTCTTGTTCTGAAACTCGGGCCAAAGGAACGGGTCCTCGTCAACGGCGCGGTGATCGAGAATGGCGACCGCCGGGCCCGCTTGTCCATCGTCACGCCAAATGCGCATATCCTGCGCTTGCGCGATGCCATCCACCCCGAGGAGGTCACGACGCCGGTGCGCCGCGTCTGCTACATTGCCCAGCTGGTGCTGTCGGGCGACGCCGACTTGGACGAGGCGAAGCCGCAGATCCTGCGCGGCATGGAACAGCTGAGCCAGGTTTTTACCGATCCCGACAGCCGCGCCCAACTCGGCCGGGCCACCGAGTTCATGGTCGAAGGGCAGGTGTATCAGGCCCTGAAGGCCCTGCGCACCCTGCTGCCGCGCGAAGAGCGTCTTCTGGCCGCGGCGGCTGGATAGGGCCGATGACCCCGATCGTGCCCCTGTCCGGGTATGCAGGCTGGCGGTTCATCTCCGCCAGCCTCGACACCCAGGTCGAACGCTACGCCGCGTCCCCGGTGCAGGCGCGCGATCGCGCCTATTTCCGCGAGACGATCGGCACTGTCACCTCGGCCGAGGCGCTTGTGGCCGATTACCGACTGCGGCGCGTGGCGCTTTCGGCTTTCGGTCTGTCCGATGACATGCCGAACCGGGCCTTTGTCGAGCGTGTCCTGTCCGAGGGCACGGTGGATGATGACGCGCTGGCCAACAAACTGGCCGACACCCGGTATCGAAAGTTTTCCGAAGCGTTCGGGTTCGGATCGCCCTTGCCGCCGCGAACGCAATCGCCCGGTTTTGCCGACCGGATTCTGTCGCGCTTCGACCGACAGGAATTCGAAACCGCGGTCGGCGCGCAGGATGAGGACATGCGCCTTGCGCTCAACGCATCGCGCGAGGTGCCCGAGCTGGCCCAGAGTGCGCTCGGCGACACGACGGCCTGGCTGACCGTTCTGGGCACACCGCCCTTGCGCAGCGTGTTTGAAACCGCGCTCGGGCTACCGGCGTCGATCGCGACCCTCGATCTCGATCGGCAGGTCGACAGTTTCCGCACGGCGGCCGCACGTGTCTTTGGCAGCCCCGATTTCGCGCAATTCACCGACCCCGACAAGGTCGAGGACCTGATGCGCAATTTCACGCTGCGCGCCCAGATCTCGGCGGGGCCGCCGCTCACGACGCCCGGCTACGCCGCCATTACCTTGCTGTCGAACATGACGTGAGCGGTCGATCAGCCGCTGCCCGGCGCGGCCGCCGTTGCCCCCAGTGGCGCCGCGCCCGCCAAGAGCGATTCCAGCCGGGAAAAGCTCTCGGCAATCCCACCGGGCGCGCTTGCCCCGATGAAGCTGTCCAGATCCTCCCAGACCGAAATCGCGGCATCCGTCAGCGGGTCGGAACCGGGTGTGTACAAACCGGCCCGCAGCATCAATTCCGCCTTGGCATAGGCGGCCAGCAGGTGCCTGGCGCGCGCGATCAGGGCGTTTTCCGCCGGCGCGGCGGCTGCCGGCAACGCGCGCGACACCGAGGTCAACAGATCGATGGCCGGGTAGCGGCCCCGTTCAGCGATCTCGCGGTCCAGCACCACATGCCCGTCCAGGACGCCGCGCATCACATCGGCCACCGGCCCCTCCATGTCGGACCCGGCCACCAGCACCGACAGGACGGCGGTGATGTCGCCCTGTCCCGCGCAGCCGGGTCCGGCGCGTTCCGCCAGCGCCATGACCATCTGCGCCATCGAGGCCGGAAAGCCGCCGGGGCCAAAGGGTTCGCCGGCAGCGGCGGCCACCTCGCGCTGGGCTTCGGCAAAGCGGGTGATCGAATCGGCAAGCACCAGCACCTGCTGACCCTTGTCGCGGAAGTATTCGGCGACCGCCATCATCGTCCACGCCGCCCGCGCACGCAGCAGCGCCGGCCGGTCCGACGTGGCGGCGATCACGACGGCGCGTTTCAGCCCCTCCTCGCCCAGCACATCGGTCACGAAATCGCGCACTTCGCGTCCGCGCTCTCCGATCAGGCCGATGACCACGACATCCGCGCTCATGTTCTGCGCCAGCGTCCCGATCAGGCGCGATTTGCCGACGCCCGAGCCGGCGAACAACCCGATGCGCTGCCCGCGCACCAGCGGCAGGAAGGTGTCGAAAACGGCCAGGCCCGTCTCCAACCGCGCGCCCAACCCGCGACGGGCGGCAGGCGGCGGCGGCGCGGCCAGCAGCGGGCAGGCCCGCGCCCCATGTGCCAAGGGTCGCCCATCCATCGGCTGGCCGTTGGGGTCGACGACACGGCCCAGCCAACTGTCGTCAGGGGCGATGGTTTGCGGGCCCAGATGTCGGACCGGTTGGCCAAGGCGCAGCCCCTCGGGCGTGCCTTCGGGCATCACGCGCGCCGCCCCTTGCGTCAGGCCCAGGATCTCGCCCTCGATCCCGTCGTCCAGGCGCACCCGGTCGCCCAGGGCCGCGACGCGATCGAGGCCCTCGACGCTCACATGCGTCCTGCCAAGGGCGGTCACGCGCCCGACACTGTGGCAGGGGCGGATCGTGCCCAGACGGGCCAGCAACGTCTCGAAGACATCCTGGCGGGGGGCATGTGGCGCGGCGGCGGCGGTCATCGGCAGGTCCTTTCGGCGGTCGGCGGGGCGTTTGGCCCGCTGAAACCGTTTTTAAAGGAATCACCGTTAAGCATCCGTATAGCCGATGAGGGAGAAGCCCCAATGTTCGACAGGCTCGAGATTTTTCAGCTCGCCACCGCCCGCGCCCGCCACGCCGCAGCGCGCCAGGCCGTGGTGGCCCAGAATATCGCCAACGCGGATACGCCCGGCTATCGCGCGCGTGAAGTCAGCGATTTCGCCGAGATGTGGCGCCGCATGGATGCGGGCAATGCAGCCGGGCCGCTGCCCATCCGCACCATGGATGCCAACACGCCCGCATCGCCGAACGGTAACACCGTCTCGCTCGAGCTGGAGATGCTGCGCGGCATCGACGCGCAGCGCGACCATGACCGGGCCGTTCGTGTCTATGACAGTGCCTTGAACATCCTGCGCTCCAGCCTCGGGCGCAGGTAGATCTTGTAGAGGATTGTGATGACGGATTTCAGCTCGGCCCTTTCTGTCGCGGCAAGCGGGATGCGCGCACAGGCGCAGCGCCTGCAGCACGTCTCGGAAAACATCGCGAATGCCGACACCCCGGGCTACCGGCGCAAACTGGTCAGCTTCGAGGCCGACCGCAGCCCGGACGCACCCCATGGCACGGTGCGGCCCGGCCCGGTGCGCCTGTCGCAGGCCAGTTTGCCCCTGATCCACGATCCGGCGCATCCGCTGGCCGATGACAGCGGGCATTACGCGGGCTCGAATGTCGATCTGGTGGTGGAACTGGCCGACGCGCGCGAGGCGCAGCGCAGCTACGAGGCCAATCTGCGGGTCTTCGACCAGGTGCGCCAGATGTCATCGTCCCTGAACGACTTGTTGCGCCGTTAGGCGCGGTGAAAAGGAGGATCCAGAATGGATATCCGCAACACACTCGCCGCCCAGGCCTATGGCCAGGCCCGCCCGGCGCTGCGCCCCGAGGCGGCGGACCCCGCGGCCGGACCGGCCTTTGCCCGGGCGGTCGAGGATTTCGCCCAGACCGTCCAGAACGGCGAGGCGCAGGCCCGCGCCGCGATGACGACCGGCGCAGATCCCCATGCCCTCGTCACGGCACTGGCGCAGACGGAACTGGCGGTCGAGACCGCCGTGACGATCCGCGACCGCGTGGTCGAGGCATATCAGGAAATCCTGCGGATGCCGGTGTGAGCGGGGCGGCGTGATGGATGAAATGCTGTTCTTCGACACGCTGCGCCAGGGCCTGTGGGTCGCGGTCATCACCTCGACCCCGATCCTGGCGGCCGCGCTGATCTCGGGGGTTGTGGTGGGGTTGTTCCAGGCGCTGACCTCGATTCAGGAAATGACGCTGACCTTCGTGCCGAAACTCTTGGCGATCGTCGCGGTCTTCTGGGTGTCGATGGGGTTCATGAGCCAGACGCTCACCTCGTATTTCACCGACACGCTGATCCCCATGATCGCGGGCATGTGACGGGGGACGCTCATGGAAAACGCCGGATATGTCACCCTGACGCGCCAATCGGGCCTGATGCGCGAAATGCAGGTGGTCGCCCACAACATCGCCAATCTCTCGACCACGGGGTTTCGGGCCGAGGGGGTGATCTTTGCCGAACATGTCCGCGCCACGGGCCGGGGCGAAGACAGCCTGTCCATGGCCACGGCGGCCGGGCATTCCGTATCGCCCGCGCAAGGGACCCTTCGCGCGACCGGCGGCACCTTCGATTTCGCGATCGAGGGCGACGGGTTTTTCCTGGTGCAAACCCCGCAGGGCGAGGCGCTGACACGCGCGGGCAGCTTCATCCGCTCCGACCAGGGCGAGCTTGTCACGCCCGATGGCCACCGCCTGCTCGACGCCGGCGGCGCGCCCGTCTTCGTGCCCGCAACCGCCGCCTCGGTGATGTTGGCCGATGACGGGACCTTGTCGGCCGACGGCCAGCCCCTGACGCAGATCGGTCTCTGGCAGCCGGTCGATCCCACCGAGCTCAGCCGGCGCGCCGGGGTCCTGTTCGAGGCGCCCTCGGGCGTCGCGCCCGCCCCGCCCGCGCGCCTTCTGCAAGGCGTGCTCGAGCAATCCAATGTCGATCCCGTGGGTCAGATCGCCCGCATGATCGAGGTCCAGCGCGCCTATGAGCTGGGCCAGAGCTTCCTCGATGCCGAGGACAACCGCCTGCGTGAATTCCTCAGAACCGCAGGCAGCCGCGGCTGACGCCAGAAAGGAGTCATATCGATGCGCGCCCTTGATATCGCCGCCACCGGCATGAGCGCTCAGCAAATGCGGGTGGAGGTCATCTCCAACAACCTCGCCAACATGTCCACCACCGGCTACAGCCCGCGCCGCGCCGATTTCGCCGACCTGCATTACCAGCAGATGACGCGGGCCGGCGCGATCAATGCCGCCGACGGCACCGTGGTGCCCGCCGGGGTGCAACTGGGCCTCGGGGTGCGGCCGGCCGCCGTGACCGTGACCTTCGAACAAGGCAGCCTTGCCCAGACGGGCGGCGATCTGGACATCGCCATCGAAGGGCGCGGGTATCTTGAGGTGACGTTGCCGTCGGGGGCCTCGGGGTATACGCGGGATGGCGCGCTCAGGCGCACCGGCGACGGCCTGATCGTGACGGCCGATGGCTACGAGGTGACCCCCGGCATCACCATTCCCGATGACGCCCGTCAGATCGCCATCAACGCCGATGGCGAGGTCTATGCCTATTTCGCGGGCCAGGTCGAGCCCGAGCTTCTGGGCCAGTTCACCCTCGTCGGATTCTCGAACGATCAGGGGCTCGAGGCGATCGGTTCGAACCTGTTTCTGGAAACCGCGGCCTCGGGCCCGCCGCTGCAGGCACAACCGGGCGAGGACGGCCTGGGCACGCTGCGACAGGGCTATGTCGAAAACTCGTCGGTCGATGCCGTGCGCGAGATCACCGAACTGATCGAGGCACAGCGCGGATACGAGTTGAACGCCAAGGTCATCACCGCCGCCGACCAGATGCTCGGCGCCACCACGCAGGTGCGGTGATGCGCTGGCTGGTTTTCCTGCTGCTCGCGATGCAGCCCGCCGCCGCCGAGACCGTGATCGCCGCGGGCACGATCCGCGGTCAGCAGTTGATCGGCCCGATGGATGTGGCCCTGGCCGAGGGGACGACGCCCGGCGCGCTTTCCGAATTGTCGCAGGCCATCGGCATGGAGGCGCGGGTCAATCTTTATCCGGGCCGCCCGATCCGCGCCGGGGACCTGCGGCCACCGGCCATCGTCGAACGCAACGCGATCATCACGCTGCGCTACGACGCGGGCGGCCTGTTGATCGTGACCGAGGGCCGCGCCCTGGATCGCGCCGCCCGGGGTGAAGCGCTGCGCGTGCTGAACCTGTCTTCCCGAAACACCGTGACCGCCGTGGCCGCCGCGCCCGGCCTTGCCATTGTCGGACCTTTGCCATGACCCGTTTCCCCTCCCGTGCCCTCCTCGTTTCGCTCTTGTGCCTGGCCGCCGCCTGCGGCCGCATCGCCGAGGTCGGGCAGGTGCCCGATCTCAGCACGCCCATATCCGGCAACGAGGTGTTCGCCATGAGCGTGACCCCCATGCCCGAGGCGGTCGAGCACCCGGCCCGGCATCGGGGCGCGTCGCTCTGGGCGTCGGGGCGACAATCCCTGCTCGGCGACCGCCGCGCAGGTCAGCGCGGCGATATTCTGACGGTCGTGATCGAAATCGATGACAGCGCCGAGATATCGAACAGTTCCGAACGCGGGCGATCGGGATCCGAACAGATGGGCGTCACCGGATTGTTCGGCTTGCCGGAGCTGGCCGACGTGGAATTGCCCGATGGCGCTTCGATGTCGGGGGCGGTCGATACCGGCTCGAGCAGTCGATATGCCGGTGACGGCGCGGTGCGCCGCAACGAGGAACTGACCCTGCGCATTGCCGCCACGATTACCGATGTGCTGCAGAACGGCGTTCTGCGCCTTGAGGGCAGCCAGGAGGTGCGCGTCAACCACGAGCTGCGGGAGCTTCTGGTCTCTGGCTACGTGCGGCCCGAGGACATCTCGCGCCAGAACGAGGTTGCCTATGACCGGATCGCGGCGGCGCGCATTTCCTATGGCGGCCGCGGTCAGATCAGCGATGTGCAGCAGCCGCGCTACGGCCAGCAGATCACCGATATCCTGCTGCCGTTCTGAGGGGCCCCATGCTGCGTATCCTGATCCCGATTCTGCTCTTGCTCGTTGGCCTGGCCGGGGGCATCGGCGCGGGCATGATCCTTGGTGGCGCCCCGCCCGAGGCAGCCGCCGATGGCGCGCCCGATCCCGTCGCGCCGCCCGCGCCCCCCACGGATGCCGCCGCCGGCCCGGCGCAGGGCACAAGCACGATCCGGGTCACGCCCGCCGGCGCCGATACGGAATATGTGCGGCTGAACAACCAGTTCATCGTTCCGATCATCCGGCACGGCATGGTGCGCTCGCTCGTTGTCATGGCCCTGACGCTCGAGGTGTTCACCGGCGACAATGAACTGGTGTTCGAACACGAGCCGCGCCTGCGGGATTCGTTCCTGCGGGTGATGTTCGCGCATGCAAACGCCGGCGGGTTCGACGGCAGTTTCACCGAGGCCGCGGCGATGGAGCCGTTGCGCATCGGCCTGCGCGAGGCGGCGATGCAGGTGCTGGGCGACTCGGTCCATGATGTGCTGATCGTGGATATCACGCGGCAGGACGCCTGAGCGCGCTACCCGTAATTTCGTCGCCGCGCCGCGTGGCGTTTGTGCCGGGCCACGTCCTTCCGCTGCAACTCGGCCAGGGCATGTTTGCGCCCGACGGCGCGGGCCGCGGCCTTTTGGGCCGTGGCCAGCCGGGCCTCGGCACGGGCCAGCGCCATCATTTCCCGGGCTTGCGCCTGCCGCAAACGTTCCGCCTGTGCCAGCATGGTCGCGGCCAGCACCGGGTCGGTGGCGGATTGCATCAATTGCCGCCGGTGCGCGGCCATCGCCTCGATCCTGCCCTTGATGATGTCGCGCGCGGTCCGCGCCGCGGTCACCGGGGCCTGGGCGCAATCCGCCAAGAGGCGCGAAACGGCGCAGAGCTGTTCGAGGCGCGGATCGGGCCGTTTCACGGACGCGCCCTCCGCCGCGCCTTCTGACGCATCAGATCCGCAAAGCGGATCGCCGCCGCCACCGCCCGGTAATGGTCCGGTTCGATCGCCGCCCCGATCTCGATCCCGGCATAAAGGGCGCGGGCCGTCGGGGGAGTCCGAAAAGATGGGCACACCGGCCTCGGCCGCGCGTTCCCGGATCCGGGCCGCGATGCTGTCCACGCCCTTGGCGAGACAGATCGGAACGCCGCCCCTGGCACGATCCCATTGCAGCGCGACGGCGTAATGGGTCGGGTTCACGATCACGACATCGGCCTTTGGCACATCGCCCAGCATGCGGTTCATGGCGATGGCCTGGCCCCTCTGGCGACGCTCCTGCTTCATGTGCGGGTCGCCCTCGGCGGTTTTCGCCTCGTCCATCAGTTCCTGTCGCGACATGCGGTTCTTCGTCTGATGCTGCTGCCATTCCCAAAGCCAGTCGATCCCGCCGATCACGGCGGACATCCCGGTCACCGCGATCAGGAAATCCAGCACGAGGCGACCCAGCAACAGCATGACCTGTCCCGGGGCGGCATAGATCGAGGTCATGATCGGTTCGGCCCGGGCCCAGAGATACAGCGCCAGCAGGAGCGAGACGACCGACAGCTTGACCGCCGATTTGGCAAACTGGAACAGGCCCTGCGCGCCGTATTTTTGCTGCGCGTTCGAGATCGGCGAGATCCGCGACAGTTTCGGCTCGAGCTTGGCCGGGCTGAACAGAAGGCCCCGTTGCCCGAAGAGGGTGACCAGCAACACCCCGGCGGGCACGGTGATCAGCGCGCCAAGCGCAAGGATTACCGGGCCGATGACCGCGGCCGCCGTCGTGGTGCCGCCGGGTGCCAGGATCACCGCGGCCATACGGTCGGCCTGGCCCAGGCTTGCGCGCATCAGATCGCCCAGTGTCTGAACAAGCCACGGGGCAAGCATGGCCCCCGCCAGAAGGAACCCGCCATAGGTCACCGCGGTGTTCAGGTCGGCCGATCGCGGGATCTCGCCCTTTTTGCGGGCGTCCTCGAGTTTGCGCGGCGTCGGCTCGTGTGGCTTGTCCGCCGGTTTTTCCGCCTCGCTCATCAGGGGGCCCCCAACGGGTTTGACAGCGCGCCCTCGAAGCTCGCCAGCCAGATCGGCAGGATGAAGGGCATGGACACAAGCAGCAGGGCCAACCCGCCCCAGGTGATGGCCGGCGCCCCGACAAAGGCCACCATCAACTGCGGCATGGCCTTGTTGATGACGCCAAGCGCCACATTGTAGAGCAGCGACGCGACCATGAACGGCGCGGCCAGCGAAAAGGCGAGGGCAAAACTGTCCGCCACCTTGGCGACGCCCCATCCGCCCAGATCGCGCGCGCCGGGCAGATCGCCGAAGGGCAGCAGCGCGTAAGAGCGCAGAAAGCTCTCCACCAGGTGGACATGGAGCCCCGAGATCAGCGCCAGGGTGACGCCGGCCAGCATCAGGATCGCCCCCATCGCCGGTTGCGGATCGGGCGAGGCCCCACCCATGATCTGGCTGAGCGACGTGGATTGCGCGGCGATGCTGCCGGCGATCTGCAAGGCATGGACCGTCAGCCGGAGTGACAGCCCGAGGATCAGGCCGGCCACGGCCTCGCTGAAAAAGGCCCGGATCGGCGGCGCGCCCGGCCCGAGGCCGCCCAGCTCCCCGATCATCAGCGGTGTCAGGAAAACGCTCAGCGCCAGCGCCGCGCCCAGGCGGATCCGCACCGGGATCATCTGGTCCCCCAATGCCGGCAGGACCAGAAACGCCGCCCCCACCCTGAGAAATACCGCGAATGCGGTGGCCAGCCACAGCTGGGTCAGGCCCAGCAGTTGTTGCAGCAGCTCGATCATGGGGCCGCCAGCCCGACAAGGGCGGGTTTGG
Organism: Roseibacterium elongatum DSM 19469; assembly: GCF_000590925.1. Classification (NCBI taxonomy): domain Bacteria; kingdom Pseudomonadati; phylum Pseudomonadota; class Alphaproteobacteria; order Rhodobacterales; family Roseobacteraceae; genus Roseicyclus; species Roseicyclus elongatus. Next base: position 1,312,822 of record NZ_CP004372.1, read on the forward strand.
CCTCGAGCCCGATCTCCTCGAAGGACAAGACCGGGTTCGAAATGCCCCGCGCCGTCAGAACGGTATGCAGGAACCGGCGCCGCAGGGACGAGGTCACGACCGCGGGATAGCTGCCCTTGGCCGTGGCCTGCGCCACCTTTTCGCCGACCGATTTCGCCAGCGCGTTGAACTGATCCGGGGGCAGGGCGACCTCGGGCAGGGTGGTCTCGCCGCCGACCTGGTGGCGCAGGAAGACATCCTCCCATTCATTGGCGAGTTGCACGAGAGGCAGGGTGCCATCGGCCCGCTTGAGATCGTTAATCAACTGGAACCCCAGGCGTTGGCGCACATGTTCACAGATCAACTCGGGCTGGGCCGCGCCGCTGCGCGCCTCGGCGATGGCCTCGAGGATCAGTGGCAGGTTCCGGATCGAGACCTGCTCGGCCAGCAGCAGACGCAGGATCGCATGCAGCAGGTCGAGCGGCACCTTGTCGGGCACCATCTCGTCGAGGAGGCGGCGGTTTTCCTCGGATCGGGTGCCGTCGGAAAGCGCCACGACGGCATCGAGCTGCCGCTGCAGCGTCTTAAAGGTGAGGAGCCGGTCGAGATTGCGCTTGATGACCTCAAGCAGATGGGTCGCCAGAACCTCGGACGGGGACACCACCGTCAGGCCCATCAGCGCCGCGCGTTCGCGATCTTCGGGCAGGATCCAGCGGGCCGGGGCGCCGTAGACAGGTTCTTCGACATCTTCGCCCTGCGGAAGGTCCTGTGCGTCGTCCCCGGCCAGGACCAGCACACGGTCCGGCTGCAACCGCGCCGAGGCATGTTCGACCCCGAGAAGGCGAATGGCATAAGTGCCGGATGGCAGGTCACCCCGGTCGGTCAGGCGCACCTCGGGCAGGATCAGGCCAAAGCCGCGGGCCACATGCTCGCGCATGTTGCGAATGCGGGCGTCAAGGCCCGTGGCCGGGTCGAGCGCCAGCGCCACGAGGTCGGGGGCGAATTCCACGTGGATGTCGTCGACATCGAGGAGATCGCCGATCTTCTCTTCGGGCGGGGCGGGGGGTGGCGCAGCGTCGGCGGCGCCTTCCCCCTCGGCGGTGAGCGCCCGGTGACGCAGATAGGCGGCCCCGCCCAGGGCCAGGGCGCCAAGGACGAAGGGCAGAAACGGAAGGCCGGGGACAAGCGCGAAGACCCCCATCAGAATGCCCACGGTCGCCAGCGCAGAGGGGTGTTTGCCCAACTGGCTGAGCAGGGCGCTGTCGGTGGCGCCCGTAGCCCCGCCCCGCGCCAGCAGCAGGGCCGAGGCGATGGCGATGATGACGGCGGGAATCTGGCTGACCAGCCCGTCGCCCACCGTCAGGATCGAGTAGGTTTCGAACGCCTGCGCCAAGGGCATGCCATGCATGGTCGTCCCGATGATCAGCCCCACGACAAGGTTCAGCATCGTGATCAGAAGGCCCGCGATGGCATCGCCCTTGACGAATTTCGAGGCCCCGTCGAGCGACCCGAAAAAGGTGGTTTCGGCCTGTTCGGTTTCGCGCCGGCGCTTGGCCTCGGCATGGTCGATCGCCCCGGCGGCCATGTCGCTGTCGATGGCCAGTTGTTTTCCCGGCATCCCGTCGAGGGCGAACCGCGCGCCCACCTCGGCCATGCGCGCGGCGCCTTTGTTGATCACGATGAAATTCACGATCAGCAAGACGCAGAAAATCACCAGGCCCATCACCACCGAGCCGCCGATCACGAACATTGCGAACCCCTCGATGACGCCGCCCGCCGCCCCCGTCCCGGTATGCCCCTGCCCGATGATGAGTTTCGTGGAGGACACGTTCAGCGACAGGCGCAGCATCAGCGAGGCCAGCAAGACCGTCGGGAAGGATGAAAAATCCAAGGGGCGTTCGATGAACAGCGTCACGGTGAAGATCAGGATGGCGAGGCCGAACGAGGCCGCCAGCCCGATGTCGAGCACGAAGCTGGGCACCGGCAGGATCATCATCACGATGACCGTCATCAGGGCCAGGGCGAACAGGATGGTGGGCTGGAAAAGCACCTCGATCCGTTTCATGGCAGCATCCTTGGCAAGGGCGACGCATTGGGCGCGATCAGGAAGGGGGCCGCACTGCGCCCTGCCAGCACCGACAGGGGCGGGCGGCGCGCCATGGAAAGGGGCGCGGCGGGCCGAGGGCCACGGCGCGGTTGCGCCGGTTCGCGTTCCCCGGACGGCTCGGCGCCGACGGGGGGTGTGAAGCGCGCGCGCAGCGCCCGGTAGCGGTCAAGGTATCGCGCGGCATGGTCCGGTGTGCGCGAGTGATAGGCTGCAACTGCCGCCGTCCAATCGCCCAATTCGCGATGGAGCCGGGCAAGAAACCGGGCCGCGTAGCGTGCATTGGCCAAAGGATCGAGCATCGCGGCAGCCGAAGCGAAGCCCTCCGCGTGCCACCTGTGGTTCACCTGGAAACAACCGACATCGACATTGCGCCGCCCTGTGGACAGGTAGGCTTGCAAGCGTGCCAGGGCCTCGTGGTGCGTGTCGATCCAGTATCCCCGGCCGGCGATGTTCAACGTCCAGGGCCATGGCGCCAACTGGCCATCGCGCCCGCGCCCTGACTCGAGTCGGGCGATGAGAAACAGGATATCACGCGGCACGCCGGTTTCGCGTGCGGCGATCCGGGCCGCCGCGTCGCAATCGGTGACCCCTGCGGCGCCGAGAGCCGCCGGTGGGGTGCCCTGGGCCGACACCCCGGCCACCATTGCCAAGGCTGCGAGGACGGCGGCGCAGGCGCGCCGAAGGTCTGCACGCCAACGGCCGCGCGTCGCCATGCGCCGTCTTGTGCCGGCATGGGCGTGATGGACTCTGACGACGCTGGCCCTCATGGCATCGGTCCTGCAAACAGCGATGTGATCGTCGCGCGCAAGGCTCGGCTGTCCTCGACGAGCTGCGAAAGCTTGGACAGGTCTGGCGCGGTCGCCGCGGCGGGCGTCTGGGCCGGGCTCGGCGCGCCGATGTCCTGGCGCGCGCGCAGCATACGTTGAGCCAGGCCTTGGCCTGCGCCCTCCGCTTGGTCGGCCAGGACGGCCCAATCCCGGCGCGCCCAGGCGGCCGGCAGGCTCGGTTCGGGCCCTGCGTCGCGATCCGGGCGGGCCGGCAGGATCACGATACGGTCGCGATCGCGCATGGCGGCGGCCGCGCGCCACAAGCCCGCCGCCTGGAGGTGGTCGATCACGGCCACCCGAATGCGCCCGGCCTCGGACCCCGTGGCCGCCCAATCGCGCCCAAAAAAATGGGCCAACACCGACAGCGCGGCCGTATCCCCATGCTCGAGGCGGTTTTCCAGAAGCGACGTAATCACCGGCTGTCGGATATCGGGCGACTGGACCTCGGCGTCCGACACCATGGCGATCGCCCGATCCATGTCGCCCGCGGCGGCATGGGCCATCACGACCTCGTGCCAAAGCCGGGCGCGGGTGGGACCGGGCGGCGTTTCGCGTAACAGCGCCTCGGCGGCGGTCAGCGTTCGGTCCTCAGGCGGCCGCCCATTGCCGCGATTGAGGGCCAACGCATGCGCCATCGTTTCCGCCGGATTGGCGCCATCCTGTTCCAGGGCCCGGTCGAGAATGGGCCGCAGCCCCTCAGACGGGGGGGCAATACCGAGATCGAGGTCGAGCAGGGCCACCGCCACGGGGCGTTGTCGACCGCCGCGCGCCAGGGCGTCGGCCACGTTGCGCGCGGCCGCGATGTGCCCGTCGGCCTGCAGCCTTCGGGCAAGATCCGGGCCGAGATGATCGCGCAGGATGTGCGGAAGTCCGGCGTGATAGCGCTGGATCTGGCCCATCTGCTCGTCGGAGAGCGGCTGTGTGTCGCTGCCCGTCACGTAGCGCCAGAAGAGTTCGTCGGGGCTGCAGGCGACGGTCTCCGTCGGCGCGGGAAATCGGGGGCGTCCTGTCCGTCCAGATAGGGCGGCAATCACCAGAAGCGGGCTGGGGTCGGCATCGACCTGGTGCAGCCAGAAGGCCGCTTCGGCCCCGAACCCATAGTAGAGATAATGCCGGGCCAGGGCGATCGCCCCATCGCGGACGAGCTGGTCGCGGTCGTCGAAGAGGCTGCGACGCAGCGCGCCAAGCCCCCGGTCGACCCCGGCCCCATCGGCCCAGTCTGCAACCCCGAGGCTCCGGCCCGCGCAGGCCAGAGGCGGCCGACGCGGCTCGGCGGCGGCGTCGGCATGATGGGCGGCATCGAACGCCGTTTCGGCCCGGATCGGAGGTGCCTGCCTTTGGCCGGACTCCGCGCCCGCCTCCGGCCCGAGAGCCGGTGTACCCGAACCGGGTGCCGTCGGGGGCAGCGGCGGCTGCGGGTCGGGCCGTGCGGCACCGGGCGTATCGGGGTCGGCCGGCGTTGCGATGGCCGGATCCGCGTCGCGCATGGGGCGTCCGGGCGTCGCCTCGAGCAAGCCGGACGCGGCCGCCCGGGCCAGTTGTTCGGCCATGATGGCCGCGGCTTCGCCGAGGTCGATCTCGGCCGCCGCAGCGGGGGTCAGTGCGCGGGCGGCGGGCACCGCAGGGGCGGCGGTATCAAGCCCGCGCGTGAGCAGGCGGGCAAGATCGGGCAGGGCCGCGGCGGCAGTGGCACGACGCTGGGCGTCCTCCGCGGCGCGCGGATTTGCGGCATCCTCGGCCGGATCGGCGATGTCGATGACGAGATAGCGGTCACGAAAGCGATAGGCATCCAGGGTGCAGTCGCAGGCAAGCGTGAGGGTCAGTGCGCCGTCCGCGCTCAATTCTGCCAGACGGTCGCGGCGAATGAGATCGAAAACCGTGCCAGTCTCGAAGCCGTCGGGCGCCGGGTCGACCGTCAGCTGCCAGCGTCGCGCCGCGCCCTCGAGGGCCCAACTCCGGTCAGGGCCAAGCGTCACGACCAGCCGCGTGAACCCGTCATGCTCGCCCGATCGGACCGGCAGCATTTGGGCCTCGGCCGGTTTGACGGAACCGGCCAGCACGCAAAGACCGACCGCGATCGCCAGCGCGCCCGACCGTATGTTCCGGGCAAGTCTCATGCCGCCGCCTGTTTGAGGCCGCGCAACGCATCCTCAAGCTCGTTGAAATTCGGGCGAATGTGGTGCGGGGTGTTCTGACGGCCCACCTCGATGCAGATATTCGTCGCGTGGTTGTGCAGATTCGCCACCAGCACTTCGCGGATCAGCAGGTAGAACTGGTGGTCTTCGGCGACCACGGCTTTCACCCGCGCCGCGAAAGGGCCAACGAACCCGTAGGCCAGAAAGACCCCGAGGAAAGTGCCGACCAGAGCGCCGCCGATCAAAGCCCCGAGGATTTCGGGGGGTTGGTCGATGGAGGCCATCGTCTTGATGACACCCAGAACGGCCGCCACGATGCCCAGGGCCGGAAGGGCGTCGGCCACTGTCTGCAAGGCGTGCGCGGGGTGTTCGGCATGGTGGAGGTTCTGCTCGAGCCGTTTGTCCAGCACCTCCTCGACCTGGTGGGGGTCGTTGTAGTTCATGGATGCCGAGCGCAGCGTGTCGCAGATCAACTCGACCGCCTCGGGATCGGCCTGAATGCGCGGGTAGCGGCCGAAAATCTCCGAGCCGGAGGGGTTCTCGATATGTTCTTCAAGCGTGACGGCATTCTGGCGACCCAGCCGGATCAGTTCGAACAACAGGCACAACAGGTCGCGATAATCCGTCGGCGTCCAGCGGGGCCCCTTGAACACCTTTCCCATGGCGCCAAGGGTGTGTTTCACGCCGCTCATGTCGTTGGAAATCAGAAAAGCACCGACTGCGGCGCCCAGGATCATCGTCATCTCATAGGGCAGCGATTTCAGGATGATCCCGATCTTGCCGCCGGCGGCGATATAGCCACCGAACACCATCACGAAGATGACGACAATACCGATGATGCCGATCATGGACGAGCCTCCTGCGGTTGCATGCCTGTCATCTCCGGAATTGCTTAATTTTCCGTATCTTCTGCCACTGGGGCCTCCGCGCCCGCGGGGGGCCGTCGCGTCGGTGCGGTGGCATTGCGTGTGGCCAGGACGACCGAGATCGCATAGGCCGCCGCCGGGTCAAGCTCGGCCAGCAGGGCCGCGCTTGTGGCCGGGGCCATTCGCGACAGGAAGCCGGCAGCGAAACTGGGTTCCATGCGTTCGAACAGGGGGGCGGCAGCCTCGGGCGGCATCGTCTCGTAGACGCGGGTCAGTTGCCCCAGATCGGTTTCGGCCGCGCTGTCGGAGAGCGCGACAAGACGGGCGAGCCGCGCCTCGGCCTGTTCAAGCGCCGCTAGGCGTTCTTCGACCAGGGCCTGGGCGGCCTCGACGGCGGCCTCGCGTACATCCAGTTCGGCTTCGCGTTCCGTCAGGCGCGCGCGCAGGGCGGTCGCTTCTTCGAGCGCGGTGCGCAGCGGCCCGGTCGGGCCGAGCCCCGCCGTTTCGGTCGCGGGGGCGGCGGGCTCCGTTGCCCATGCCCCATCGAGGGCGCCGAGGCGCAGGACGCCCGAGGCGGCGAACATCAGCCCCAGGCACACGAGCAACCATCCGCGGCGCGGCCGGCGTTTTCGCGGGATCGGCACGGTCCCCATCTCAGGCCTCCGCGCTTTGCGGGCGATGCCGGAACAGCGGCGTCGCGCCCTGTGCCGTGGCCTCCGTATCCGTCGCACCGTTGCGCCGCGACCCGAAGATCGGCATGTCGGCGGGGGGATCGGCCGGGTCCGAGGCTGCGGGCGCGGCGGCCGACTGCACCTCGATGGCGGTTTCGGCGAAGTCGTGACAGGCGGCGATCATCATCTCGAGTTCCGCCGAGATGTCCCTGGCCTGCCGCACGAGATCGTTCAGATGCTGCCCCGCCCCGTCCGATCCTGTCCGGGCCTCGGCCAGGGCGCGTTGCATGTCGTCGACCTGGGCGGACATCACGGCGATGGCGCCCCCGATTCCCTTGTCGAAGCTGCTGAGCCGCGCGAGGCGCCGCGACAGGATCATGCAATAGGCCGCTGCGCCGAAACTGGCGAGGAACAGCAGGATATCGGCGGCGTATGAAAAAAGGCTCGTCATTCAGTTCACCACGAATTGTGTCACGAGAAGGTCGCTCACCCGGTCGTCGCCGGTCACGACCTGAATGCGGCGCAAAAGCTGCGCGCGGATCCGCGCAAGGCTGGTGGGGTCGTTCACCTCATCGAGGCTGATCACCCGCAGATAGCCGTTGAGCACGTCCAGAACGCGCGGGGTCAGATGGGTCACCGCCCCCTCATGCTCGGGGGCGACCTCGAGCGCGGCGGTGAAAATCAGGTCGCGATTTCCGATCTCGGACCCGAGCGTGATGACGATGGTATCCAGCGGCACAAAGGCCACATCGGCCGCGGATGCACCCGAGCGATGGGCGGCGGGGGCCTGGGCCTGGGCGTCGGCGTCATCCGCGGCCGCGGCAGAGGGGGGGGCGGTCGTGGGCGATTCGGGGGCGAAAGGCCCGGTGGTCACGGCCCAAAAACCGCCGCCCCCCGCCGCCGCCGCCAAGAGGGCGCCGACAAGAATTGGGACCAGCAGGCCAGGTTTGCGCGGGGCGACTGTGTCAGGGGTTTCTTCCGCCATGTCGATTCCGATGATCACGTTCCGTTCTGCCCCGTGATACCGCGTCAGCCCTAACCGTTTGTTAATCGGCCCCGCGCTATGACCGATCCCGAACAGACCAGAAGGGTCTTGAGGAGTTTGCGGTCGTGGAAAACACGTTGACCAAGTTCTGGGGCGGTCTCGACACGCGCCGCCGCGCCTTTCTCGTGGGGGGTGGCGCGGCCCTGTTGGTCGTGGTGGTGATTCTGGCCCGTGTGGCCACGGCGCCGTCCTATGCATTGCTGTATTCCGGGCTGGACCCCGCCGCGGCGGGCGAGGTCGTCACGGCGCTCGAGGCGCGCGGCGTGCCGTTCCGGGTCAGCGGCACGGCGATCGAGGTCGAGGCCAGCCAGCGCGACAGCCTGCGCATGGCGCTTGCGGGCGACGGCCTGCCGGCGAACGGCCCGCAGGGATACGAGCTGCTCGATTCCCTTTCGGGGTTCGGCACGACCTCGCAGATGTTCGATGCCGCCTATTGGCGCGCGAAGGAGGGGGAGCTGTCGCGCACCATTTTGGCCAGCCCGCGAATCCGCGCGGCGCGGGTGCATATCGCGAATCCGTCCTCCGATCCGTTCCAGCCCGAGCGCGCGGTCACGGCCTCGGTCGCGCTGCGCCCTGCGGCCGGCGGCCTAGCGCCCGGCCACGCCCAGGCGCTGCGGTATCTCGTGGCGTCCTCGGTGCCGGGGCTCAGCCCCGAGAACGTGACCGTGATCGACGCGGATTCGGGCCATGTTCTGGGCGGAGAGGATCGCCTGACACCGGCCGCGGATGCGGCCGGACGGGCCGATTCCCTGCGCCTCAGCATCGAACGTCTGCTGGCCGCGCGCGTCGGCCCGGGCAATGCCGTGGTACAGGTCTCGGTCGAGTTGGACACCGCCCGAGAAACGATTCTGGAGCGCGTGATCGACCCCGACAGTCGCGTGGTCATCGCCACCGAAACCGAAGAGCGTGAGGATGCCTCGCGCGATGGCGGCGGGGCCCGCGGCGATGTGACGGTTGCCTCGAACCTGCCTGATGGCGACGCGCAGGAGGGCGACGGATCGACGGCGCAATCCACCGAAACGCGCGAACGTGTCAGCTATGACCTGTCGGAAACCCAGCGCGAGGTCGAACGCGCCCCAGGGGCGGTGCGGCGGATCTCGGTGGCGGTCCTGCTCAACGGCATTCCCGACGCGGGCACGGATGGGGCGGTTCGGCTTGTGCCACGCCCCGCCGAAGAAATCGCCGCGCTCGAGGCTCTGGTGCGGTCCGCGGTCGGCTACGACGCCGCGCGCGGGGATACGGTGACGATCGAGTCGATGGCCTTCGACGCTTCGGCCGTGACAGGCCTTCAGGAGGCGGGGTTCACCGACCGGATGAACCTCGATATGGGGCGGGTCGTGCAGAGCGTCGTGCTGGGCGCGGTGGCCCTGGCGATTGCGTTCGGCCTGCTGCGTCCGCTCCTGCGCGCCGATCCGGCCGTCTCGGGCGACATGGCGCGGATCGAGAGCGACGGGTCCCGCGGCGATGCGGCGCTCCAGCCGACCCTCACCGCGCCCGCGGCCCCCGACGCCCCCGCCACGCCCCCGCCGCTGGCCGCGGGTATGTCGGCGATGGGTCTGCCCGCAGACACGATGCCGGGACTGCCCGCGCCCGACCCCGGCCTGCCGCAAACCGGGGCGTCGGGCGCCGAACCGCTGCCTCTCGATCCCGTCGAGCGGCTGCGGCGCCTGATCGAGGAACGCGAAGAGGAAACCGTCGAGATTCTGCGCAGCTGGATGGAAGAGGATGAGGAGGATCTGCGCCAATGAGCCGGCCTTTGTCTCTGACCGATTTCGCCGTGCCGCAGGGCCCCGCCGTCGCCGACGCGTCCGCCCCTGCCACCCCGGAGGCCGCGACCGAGTCCGATCAGGAGGAGGCGCGCCTCGCCGCGTTTGAACAGGGGTATCGCAGCGGCTGGGATGATTGCGCCGCCGCCGAGGCCGAAGAGCGTGGCCGCGTCGGCGCGGATCTGGCCGCCAATCTCAGGGACATGTCGCATGGCTACGAGGCCACGCGACGCGAGGTGCTCATGGCACTGGACCCGCTCTTCGAGGCCGTGATCGCCCGGCTTTTGCCCGATCTCGCGGCGGCGGCGGTCATTCCCGTCGTCCAGGCGGAACTGTCCCGTATCGCAACCGAGCTGTCGGGCGGCCGGGCCGAACTGGTCGCGGCGCCATCCGCGATCCCCGTGCTCGAAAGACTCGTCGAAACCATGCCCGAGCATGACATCCGCCTGCAGCCAGAGCCGGCCTATGCCGATGCGCAAGTGTCGATCCGGTTCGCATCCGAGCAGCGCGATATCGACCTCGGGGCCGCGGCCGAGCAGATGGCCGAGGCCATTCGCGCCTTTACCAGAGACATCGCCGATCAGCAGGGCGCCGCGCCGCAGCCGCCCGACCTGACCCAGAAAGGAGCCGCCTGATGCCCGACATGCCCAAAGCCGCTGCCCTGCGGTCCCATTCCCTGCATGGGCTGCCCATCGAGATCCGTGTCTACGTGGGCCGCGCGCGTCCGCGGTTGGGCGAGATGATGTCGATGGAGCCCGACACGGTCTTGCCGCTGGACAGTCGCGTCGACGACAAGGTGGGGCTTTTTGTTGGCGATCGCCTGATCGCCGAGGGCGAGCTTGTGGAACTGGACGGCGCGCGCGCCGGGCAATTGGCGGTGCGCATCACGGATATGGCGGACCGGGCCGATGCGGGCGCGTGAGCTGCCCGCGCTTGGCCTGGCGGTTGCCCTGGCGGTTGTCCTCTGGCCGACCGGGCTTGCCGCGCAGGAGATCACCCTGGCCTTTGGCGAGGGCGGCGAGTTGACGGCCCGGGCGCTGCAGCTCATCGCCCTGATCACGATCCTCAGCCTCGCCCCCGGGATCGCGGTGATGATCACCTGTTTTCCCTTTGTCGTCACCGTGCTGTCGATCCTGCGCCAGGCGCTGGGTCTGCAACAGTCGCCGCCGAACATGCTGATCGTCAGTCTGGCGCTGTTCTTGACCTATTTCGTGATGGCCCCCGTGTTTCAGGAGGCCTACGCGGTTGGCATCGCGCCCTTGATCGCCGGCGAGACGCCCCCGGTCGAGGCCTTGTCCGCGGCTTACGCCCCCTTTCGCGGGTTCATGATGGCGCGGGTGGATCCCGAAACGCTCGGCAGCCTCGCCCTGCTGCGCGAGATCGACCTCGAGGCGACGGCCGGGGACGCGCCCGAGGCCTCTGTGCTGATCCCCGCCTTCATGCTCAGCGAGGTCGAGCGCGCCTTTCAGATCGGTTTCCTGATCTTTCTGCCCTTTCTCGTGATCGACCTCGTGGCCGCCGCGATCCTCATGTCGATGGGCATGATGATGGTGCCTCCGGCCATCGTGTCGCTGCCGTTCAAACTGGCGTTTTTCGTTGTCGCCGATGGGTGGGCACTGATCACGGGCGCGCTGGTGCGCAGTTACTTCTAGGTCCCTGCAAGGAGATGCCGATCATGGATGCCCGTCCCCAAACCCCCGCATCGTCGCGGGATGAAAAACTCGGGGCCATTGCGGCCCTGCTCGGCCCCGAGACGCTGGCGCGGTTGCGGGCGCGTGGCCTGCCGGCGCATGTGCCGGATCAGGCGGCCCCGGCCAGCGTGGCGCCGGATCGTCTGGCCTGGCATCAGAACCGCCTGTTGCAGCGCCTGCGGGATCGTCTCGACCAGGCGCCGCCCGCGCCACCGGGGCCGTCCCCGGACCGCCCGACCCCGGACCCGGACCCGGTCGCCGAGGCGCCGGGTGATGCGCCCATCGCCGCCGCGGCCGCACCGCGGCCGCAAGGCGGGATTGATGCGCGCATCGCATCTGCGCTTGATCCCATGCGCCTGGCCGACGAGCACCCTGCCGTCCTGGCCCATATCCTGCGCGGCATGGACAGGTCGTCGCGTGTGGCGACCCTGCATGCGCTGCCGGGATCGGTCGCACGCGCCGCGATCCAGCGTCTGCGCAATGGCCTGCCCGTCCGGTGACGGTGTAACCCGACAACGGCCGGGATAATTCTAGTATAAGAAAAACGGCCAGATTGGCCGGTCTTCTTCACAACCTGAGCCATACGGTCGGTCGCGGATTGGACTTGGACGATCGCGCCCTACCGGACGATGAAGTCGGCGTGCAGGGCGCCGGCGGCCTCGATGCTCGACAGGATGTCGATCATCTCGCGCGGCGACACCCCGAGCGCATTCAGGGCGGCCACGACCTCGGACAGGGAGGTGCCACCGCTGATTTCGGCCAGGCCGGTGCCGGGCTCCTCGACGATATCGGCATCCGTGCGCGGCAGAATGACGGTTTCCCCGTCTGCGAAGGGGTTGGGTTGAACGGCCAGGGGCTGTTCCTGGATCCGCAGGGTCAGGTTGCCCTGGGCCACGGCGACCCGGCTGATGCGCACGTCCTCGCCCATCACGATGGTGCCCGAGCGTTGATCGACCACGACCCGCGCGCGCGCCTCGGGCTCGACCAGGATGTTTTCGACACGCGTCAGTGCATGGGCGGGCGATGGCGCGCGCGTGGCGCCGATATCAAGCAGTACGGTGCCGGCATCCAGCATGACCGCGACGCCCCGGTCGAAGGCATGGTTGATGGCCGCTTCGATCCGGGCGGCGGTGGTGAAATCCGGGCTGTTGAGCGCCAGGCGCACCTGGCTGAGCGACGCAAGCTCGAAATCGATTTCGCGTTCGACCCGCGCGCCATTCGGGATCACGCCGGCCGTCGGGACGCCTTGCACCACACTGGCCCCGTCGCCCTCGACCGAGGCGCCGCCGGCAATCACGGCACCCTGGGCCACGGCGTAGATCTCGCCATCGGCGGCCGTCAGCGGGGTCATGACCAATGTGCCGCCCAAAAGGCTGTCGGCATCGCCGATCGCCGAGACCGTCACGTCGATCTGACCGCCCTGGCGCGCAAAGGGCGGCAGTTCGGCCGTCACGATCACCGCCGCGACATTTTGTGGCCGGAATTGTTCGCCCGTCACGTTCACCCCGAGCCTTTCGAGAATGTTGACCATGATCTCTTCGGTGAAGGGTGCATTGCGCAGGCCGTCGCCTGTGCCGTTCAACCCGACCACAAGGCCGTAGCCCACCAGATCGTTGCCACGCACGCCGTCGAACTCGACCAGATCCTTGATCCGGACGGGCATGGCCATGGCCATCGACAGCGACAGCCAGAGGGCGAGAAGCGCAGACAGAAAACGGGACATCTAGAGATACTCCGACAAAGACAGGCGCGACAGACGGGCCGTGACGACATAAAGGCTTTCGAGGCGCTGGCTCAGCTCTTCGAGCTCTGTGGCGGTGGTATAGGGATCGGCGCTGGTGATGCGGCCCTGTTCGATTTGCATGGCGCTGCGCATCGCCTCGTTCTGGACGCGCGCGGCCTCGAGCTGCCCCTCGGCGGTGCCGAGACCGGCGCGCAACGCGATCAGACCCGCCTCGCCGCTCTGCAAACGGTCGGCCGCGGCCTCGGTCAAGGCGCGGCGAGCTGCCGGTTCGGCCGGGCCCGCGCCCTCGGCGGTCAGCGCGGCCAGGGCCAACCCCGCCAGCGCGGTACGGATCGCCGTGTCCCGCACATCGACACCGATGTCGATGGCTTGCCCCTCGTCGACCAACACCTTGGGGGTAGGGCCGGCCCCGGCGGTGACGGCGAAACCGTCATAGCCCGCGCCGGCATCGTGAAACCAGGCATCGAGATCGGCGATCAGGCTGGCGCTGTCCGGTGCCGCCGCCGCAATCGGGCGCAGGGCGTCGAGGATGTCCTCGGCCGACCGCAGCGCCGGCTGATCGGGCCGATCGCCGGAAAACAGGCCCTGTCCGGCCACGCGGGTGTTCAAGCTGGAAATGGCCGCGGCAAACCTGTCGGGCGCATCGGCAAGGCGCAGCTGCAACTCGCCATCCGCCCCGGAACTGCTGACGGCCAGCAGCGATGGCCCCAGGCCCTCGATCTCGGCGGCGACCCGTCCCAGCGCGCTTTGCCGCGCCTCGGCGGTCAGGGCCGCCTGGGCGAGGCCGGTTGCGAAACTGTCGCTCAGGCGCAGCCGCCGCGTGATGTCGGACAGGGCCGAGAAATCGCCGCCTGTGGCACGCCCGAGATCCGAGCGTTGTCCTGTGGACAGCTCGGAGGTCAGCCGCGCCAGATCGGTTTTCAACTGCCCCGAGTCGCGTCGGAACAGCGCGTAGCGGGCCGCGTCGCCAAGGGTGCTCAGGCTCATGCGCCGATCCTCATCAATTCGTCGATCATCTCTTCGGCGGCCTGCATGACGCGGGCATTGGCCGCGAACATCTGTTCGATCTGAAGCAATCGCTGCATTTCGGCATCCGTGTCGACGCCGCGGGCCAGTTCCTCCTGTTTCAGGGCCGATTGCCGCGCCCCGGCATGGGCGGCATCGGTTTCGGCCGTCTGGCGCGCCAGCCCGGTCAGCGACAGATGATCCGAAACAAGGCCCGCCATGGACCGGCTGGCCGTCGAAAAGCCGCCCGATTGCGTCGGGCGCAGCGCACTCAGCGCATCGAGTTGGGCCGTCAGAAACGCGGCATTGCCCGGCGCGCCCTCGGACGCGGCGCCGAGACCGTCGCGCAAGCGCCAGACGGCCCCGCCCGCGGCCGGGTCGAGTGCCGCGTTGAGGCGCAGGCGCCCGGCCAGCCCGACCTCGGTCGCGGGGTCGACACGGGCGCCGGTATCGGTGAACAGGCCGGCCCCGCCGGCGGTCCCCGTCGGGTCGAGACCCGGTGCCTGCAGGCGTTCGGCCAGATCGCGCGCGACCGCGTCGATCCGGCCCTGTGCGGCCACGCCCCATCCGTCGCGCAGTTCGAACAGCGCCGCCAATTCGCCGCCCGCGAGGGCCGGGGTCGCGCCATCCAGCCGCAGGTCGCGCCCGTTCAGCGTCAGGCCCGAGAGCGTCCCCGAGGTGCGGGTCATGTCGGCGGCCATGACCGAGACAGGCGTGAAGCCGAGGGTCGCGGGCTGTCCATCGACCAGCGCCTCGCCATCGCGGCTGTAGAGATAGAGGGCGCCGGAGGCGTCGCGACGGGCCTGAAGGGGGATCTGGGGGGCGATCTCTTCGACCAAAGCGGCCTGGGCATCCATCAGGGCGGCGGCCTCTCCGCCGTTGTCGATGGCGCTGCGGATCTGGGTGTTGAGGTCCGCGATCTGGCGAAGCGCCCCGTTGATCCTGTCGACGCTCCGCGCGATGGCGGTGTCGGCCTGCAAGCGTTCGGCCTGGATGCCGTCCGATATGTCGTTGATCTGCGTGGCCAGGGCGCCCGCGGCCTCGACTGCGGCGGCAAGCTGCGTCTGGCTGTGCGGGGCATTGGCGGCCCCGACCAGCGTGGCCTCGAATTCGGCCAGTCGGGACGACAGGCTGCCCGGGGCATCCGGCGTCCCGATCAGGTTTTCGAGCCGGGTCATGAACCCGGCCTCGGTGCTCAGCGCCGCAAGGTCGGCATCCGCGAGGCGGCGCTGCCCCAGCAGGATCAGGTCTTCCTGGCGCAGAATGCCGCCGATCTGCGCGCCCGCCCCGGCATTGCCCGTGATGCGGGCGCTGACCTCCAGCCTGCGGACGCCGTAGCCTTCGGTCATCGCGTTGGCGATATTCGAAGACACCACGTCGGCCGCGCGTCCGGCCACGGTCAGGCCGGACAGGGCGTTGGAAAGGGTGCTCGAGATGCTCATGGGCGGACCCCGGCAGACAGGCCAGCGATCTCAGCGCTTCATGTTCGTGGTTTCCTGCAACATCTCATCCACGGTCTGGATGATCTTGGCGTTGGAGGAATAGGCCCGCTGGGTCTGGATCAACTGCGTCAGTTCGGCGGCGACATCGGTGGCTGACTCCTCGCGGGCATAGCCGACCATTTCCCCCGTCGGCCCGTCACCGGCATCCCACAGAAAGGCGCCACCACTGTTGGCGGTGATCGAATAGGTCTGATTGTCATGGGCCATCAGCCCGTTCATGTTCGGCACATCCACCACCGGGATCTGGTAGATGACGCGGGTCATGCCATTGTCGTAGATCGCATGCAGCAGGCCATTGGCATCGACCTCGACCGTGCTCAGGTCCCCGACGGGCGAGCCATCCTTGACGACGGGCGCGCGGGCGAAGGTATCGGAGAGCTGGGTCAGCCCGCCCGGTTCGCCCGGAATGCCGATATCGAGATCGAGCGGCCCCCCATCGACCGTCAGCGACAGGGTGCCGGTGGCCGGGTCGAACGGGCCGCCGGTGATGGGTGCCACCGTCTGCAGGTTGCCGCCATTGCCGCGGGCATCGTCGAAGGTGACGGTATATTCCCCGATCACGGCGCCATCGCTGGCGGAATCGCGGATCGTCATCGTCCATTCGTTCGAGCTGCCGGTGGCGGGGACGCTGGGCGAGAACTCGATCTCGAGATACTGCGATGTGCCGAGATTGTCGTAATATTCCGCCGACATGATCATGCTGTCGCCATCGCCGCCGGCCTCGGTCGAGGTGGCGGGCAGGTTCACCGACAATTCCATCCGCGTGGTCGGGTCACCGATGAACTGGTTTGTGTTGAGCATGATCGGCTCGAGCCCCGCGAAGGTGTCGCGTGGATAGGCCGGGATCGAGCCATCGGCATTGGCCGGCCAGCCCATCAGGACCTCACCGGTCTGGGTGCGCAGGATGCCGTCGGCATCGGGGCGAAACGACCCGGTCGAGGCCAGCATCACCGGCAGATCCTCGCCGCCATCGTTCAGGGCCGCGGCCGAGGTGACCGGCAAAAGGCCCCGGCCGCCGATAGCGATATCGGTGGGGTTGTCGGTGGAGACCAGCGTGCCGCGCTGGTCGATCATGCGCGAGACGGTCGCGCGCACACCGCCGGCCGAATAGCTGCCATCCGATTGCATCACGACCATCGAGTGGAAATCGGCCACCGCCCGTTTGTAGCCGTAGGATCCGGCATTGGCGATGTTGTCGGCAATCGTGGCCAGGCGGCTGGCGTTCACGGTCAGGCCCGCCACCCCGGAATTGAGCGAGGAGGAAATCGTCATCTCATGCGCCTTTCTGCTGCACTCGGGTTTTCGCCAGTCTGCCCTTGTGTGTGTTAAGGCCAGCCTAACAGATCGAATTTTAGGAATTTTGCGGGGTCACACGTCGTTTCGGATCAGCACGACCGCGAGTCGGTCATTGCGAGGGGCCATCGGGTCGGCGGCGACCGGGGCGCGATCGGCGTGGCCGGTGACACGGGCGATACGGCGCGCGGGCAGCCCCCCCGCCTCGAGCAGAAGGCGCATGACCTGGGCCCGGTCGGTCGATGTCTGCCATCGGCTTTCGGAGGCCACGACAAGGGGCTCGGCCGCGACATGCCCGGCAATGCCCACCCGGTTGGTGACGGTGGAAAACAGCTGCGCCATGACAGCGGCCAGACCGGGCAGCCACGGGGCGGGTTCGCCCGTGACCGGGTCGAAAAGGGGCGCACCGGGACGCGAAAAGACCTCGATCACCAACCCCTCGTCGGTCAGGCGCGAGTTGACATGGGGCAGGGCGAGGTCGCTGACCATGCTGTCGCCGCCGCGCCCCATCAGCGCATCCTCCAGGGCCTCGAGCGTGGCGATCTCACGCTCGGCCGAATGGTCGGTGCCCTGAAGCCCCAAGGCCTGCCGCCCCTCGGTCGGGCGACGGTTGGTGGCCCCGGTGCCGTTCTGCGCGATCGTGGTTTCCGAAAACACGCTGTCGCCGCCGAAACTGCCGTCGCCGCCGCCCGAGATGCGGCTGATGGGAATGGTGGGGCTGAAATAGTCGGCAATGCCCTTGCGCTGTTGCTCGGTCGTGGCGTTGAGCAGCCACATGAGCATGAAGAACGCCATCATCGCGGTGACGAAATCGGCATAGGCGACCTTCCACGCGCCGCCGTGGTGGCCATCGCCCGAAACGACCTTCTTGCGCTTGATGATGATGGGGCGCTGGTTTGTGCCCTCGGCCATCCTGAACCTCCGCCTTGGTTCGAACCTGCCTAGCGCGGAGTCGTGAAAACGGCGTTAAGACCGACTGTCACGAAAAAGCGACGCCCCCCGATCAGGAAGCGCCGCCGGTCTTTCGGGAGGGGCCGGTCTGCCCGCGCCCCCCCTTGTCGGGTCGCGTCAGCCGATGATCGCGTTCAGCGTGGCCGAGGGGCGCATCACCGCGGCGGTCTTGGCCGGGTCGGTGTGATAGTAGCCGCCAAGGTCCGCCGGGCTGCCTTGTGCCGCGGCCAGCTCGCCCACGATGGCCTCTTCGCCCTCGGCAAGGGCCTTGGCGATGGGGGCGAAATGCGCGGCCAGATCGGCATCGTCGCCTTGCGCGGCCAGCGCCTCGGCCCAGTAGCGGGCGAACCAGTAGTGGCTGTCGCGGTTGTCGGTCTGCCCGACCTTGCGCCCGGGCGACCGGCCATGGTCGAGAATGCCCTGCGTGGCGACCTCGACCGCCT
The DNA here is from genome assembly GCF_000590925.1 of Roseibacterium elongatum DSM 19469. Classification (NCBI taxonomy): domain Bacteria; kingdom Pseudomonadati; phylum Pseudomonadota; class Alphaproteobacteria; order Rhodobacterales; family Roseobacteraceae; genus Roseicyclus; species Roseicyclus elongatus. Next base: position 1,330,847 of record NZ_CP004372.1, read on the forward strand.
CGCCCAGAACGCGGGCCTTGGCATTGCCCTTGGCGTCGGCGAGAAACTTGAAGCTTTCTCCAAGGGCGCAGAATTCGCCAAGACTGTCCCAGCGCAGGTGGTTCTCGGCCTGCAACTGCTGCACGTGCTTGGGGGCCGAGCCGCCGGCGCCGGTTTCGAAAAGGCCGCCGCCCTGCATCAGTTTGACGATCGACAGCATCTTGGCCGAGGTGGCCAGCTCGAGGATCGGGAACAGGTCGGTCAGGTAATCGCGCAGCACGTTGCCGGTGATGGCGATCGTGTTCTCGCCCTTGGTGATGGTCTCCAGCGAGGCACGGGTTGCCTCGCGCGGGGCCATGATCTCGAAGCGGTCGGACACGCCCTTGGCCTCGAGGATGGGCTTGACGTATTTGATCAGCTCGGCGTCGTGGGCGCGGGTCTCATCCAGCCAGAAGATCGCGCGGTAGCCGGTGGCCGCCTGCCGCTCGATGGCAAGGTTCACCCAATCCTCGATCGGGGCCTTGCGCGCGCTGGCCGAGCGCCAGATGTCGCCTGCCTGGACGGCATGCTGGTGCAGGACCGTGCCGTCCTCGAGGATCATCTTGACGGTGCCGTCCTCGGGGATCTCGAAGGTGGTGGGGTGGCTGCCGTATTCCTCGGCCTTCTGCGCCATAAGGCCAAGGTTCTGCACGGTGCCGGCGGTGGCCGGGTTCAGCGCGCCGTTTTCCTTGAAGAACGCGATCGCCTCGTCATAGACCGGGGCATAGGAATTGTCGGGGATGACGCAGTTGGCGTCGGCCTCGTTTCCATCGGGGCCCCAGCCCTTGCCGCCGGCGCGGATCAGGGCGGGCATCGAGGCGTCGATGATGACGTCCGAGGGGACGTGCAGGTTGGTGATGCCGCGGTCGCTGTCGACCATGTACATCGGCGGGCGGTCGGCGGTGACGGCCTCGATCGCGGCCATGATCTCGGCGTTGCCCTTGACCCGGTCCAGCAGGTCGCCGAGGCCCGAGTTGGGGTTCACCCCAAGTGCGGCCATCTCGTCGCCGAACTGCTCGAAGACCGGGGCCAGCCATGCCTTGACCGCGTGGCCAAAGATGATCGGGTCGGACACCTTCATCATCGTGGCCTTCATGTGCAGAGAGAACAGCGTGCCCTCGTCCTTGGTCTTTGCAATTTCCTCGGCCAGGAACGCGTCCAGCGCGGCGGCGCTCATGTAGGTGGCGTCGACCACGGTGCCCTCGGGGTAGGAGACGCCCTCTTTCAAAACGGTCTCGCCCGCGGCGGTTTCCAGCACGATCCTGGCGGTCGCGGGTTTGTCCAGCGTCGCCGACACCTCGTTCGAGAAGAAGTCGCCGCCCGACATCGAGGCGACGCGCGTCTTGCTGCCCGAGGACCACGCGCCCATGCGGTGCGGGTTGGCCTGGGCGAACGACTTCACGGCGGCGGCGGCGCGGCGGTCGGAGTTGCCTTCGCGCAGGACCGGGTTCACGGCCGAGCCCTTGATCGCGTCATAGCGCGCGCGGGTCTCTTTCTCGGCGTCGGTCTGTGGCGTTTCGGGATAGTCGGGCAGGGCATAGCCCTGCGATTGCAATTCCTTGATGGCGGCGACCAGCTGCGGCACCGAGGCCGAGATGTTGGGCAGCTTGATGACATTCGCCTCGGGCGTTTTCACCAGCTCGCCCAGGTCGGCGAGGTCGTCGGACTGGCGCTGTTCCTCGGTCAGGGTCTCCGGGAAAGCGGCGATGATCCGGCCCGCGAGGCTGATATCCCTGGTGCCGACGCTGACACCTGCCGCATCGGCGAAGCGCTGGATGATCGGGAGGAGGGAGGCCGAGGCCAGTTCAGGCGCCTCGTCGACCTTGGTGTAGATGATGTCGGGGGTGTTCTCTGCGCTCATCGGATCCGTGTCCCACTACAATACGGGCGGGGGCTGCTCCCGTCCCTTCCTAACGGTATGCCATAGTACACCGTGCGTCGTCGGTCCATGCCATATTGCACATTAAGACGGGACGAGTTGACGCGCTGCCTATGGCAGCGGCCGCCGTGTCCACCCTCCTTGCGCCTCTGGCTCATGCCGCCTGTCAGCGTAGACCGAGGGCCTGCCTTGCGCCAGCCCGCGCTAAAGCAGCGACTGCAGGTAGCGTCCATAGGCGTTCTTGTGAAAGAGTGCGATGCGTGCGCTCAGGGCGTCACCGTCGATCCAGCCCTTGAGAAAGGCGATCTCGTCAGGGCAGCCGGTTTGCATGCCTTGGCGCTGTTCCAGCGTCCGCACGAAATTTCCGGCATCCAGCAGGCTGCCATGGGTGCCCGTATCAAGCCAGGCATATCCGCGCCCCATGGTCTGCACCGCCAGGGCGCCCTCCGCCAGATAGCTCTCCAACAAGGTGGTGATCTCAAGTTCGCCCCGGGCCGAGGGTGTCACCTCGGCCGCCCGGTCCGATGCGGTTTCATCCAGAAAATAAAGCCCCGTCACAGCATATTGCGAGGGGGGTGTCTGCGGCTTTTCGATGATCGCCCGGACGGATCCGTCGTCGGCGAAATCGAGCACGCCGTAGCGTTCCGGGTCTGCCACGCGATACCCGAAGACCGTGCCACCCGTCGTCGCGACATCGGCCTCGGCCAGCAGGGCCGACAGACCCTGCCCGAAAAAGATGTTGTCGCCCAAAACCATCGCCGAGGGCGCCCCGGCCAGAAAATCGTGCGCCAGCAGATAGGCCTGGGCCAGCCCGTCCGGCGAGGGCTGGCTGATATAGCTGAGCATCAGCCCCCATTGCCCCCCCACTCGCCCAGCTGCGCTGGAATTGCGCCTGATCCTCGGGTGTGGTGATGATCGCGATGTCGCGAATGCCCGCCAGCATCAGCACCGACAGGGGATAGTAGATCATCGGCTTGTCATAGATCGGCAAGAGCTGCTTGGAGACACCCAGAGTGATCGGGTAGAGCCGCGTTCCCGAGCCGCCGGCCAGGATGATGCCTTTGCGTGTCTTCATGTCGGCGTGCCTTTCGGATCGTGGCGGGCTGGACAGCCTCGCATGCGCGTTCATGCCTAGCGCGTTCCGCGGTCACGGAACAAGGCAGGGTGCGCATGGCGGCCGCGTGTGTCGTGACGCATCAGAAGGGCCGCACACCATCCGGGGGGACCGCGACACGTGTCGGCGCGCCCATGATATCCAAAAGCACCCAAACACGCCGTTGGGGATCTATCGTTGCGACATCGGCCACGAAATCGGAAAACGGCCCTTTGGTCAGCTTTACCCTGTCGCCGGGCGCCAGGTCATCGAGCAGCTGCATCGCGCCATCTTCGGTGCAGCGCAACATCAACGCCTCGACAAGCGCGGGTGGAACCACGGCCGGATCGCGCCCGAAACTGACGAGGCGCGCAACGCCTTGTGTCGAGTTGACGGCGCGCCAGCGCCCGTGGGTCACATCAAGCGCCACGAAAATATAGCCGGGAAAGAGCGGCCGTTTGATCGGGATGAAGCGGCCCCCCTTTCGTTGCGTCTCTTCGCCGAGCGGCAGGAAGGTGCGGAAGCCCTGCCTGTGCAGGTTCCTTTCCGCGATCTTGGCGCTGTTTGGCTTCAGTTGCGCAAGAAACCAGGATGTATCGCGGTCAATCGCTGTCATCTGACGCTCCAGGGACTCGGGCGGCATGGAAAGCGGAATTGCCACCGGATGCAAGCTGGCGGTTGCGCAGATCAATCGCCAGACCTCGACTTGGGTATTGCGCGGTGGCCACGGCATCGGGCGAAATCCCGCAAATGGACGTCGTGTCTGCCGCACAGCGGATGCTGCACCTGCGAAGTCGTGTATGCATGATCCTGTCCTGCGATGGGCTGTCATGAAAACGACATTGATTTGTTGGCTAAAGGCACCGCGTCCAAGGTGCCGACATTCAGTTTGCGGGTGCAGCATGACCCCGGATCCCGAAGATCGTCATGCGCTGCCTGCTCAGGTGCGACTCTGGTGCATCGCCGCCTTCATCTTTCCGAAAATCCGGGTTTAAAACCGTCGCCAACCGGGATATCGCTCAAAACTGAACGAATATGACCCGCATGTGCGATCATTTTCTGACTTCTGTCAGGCGCGCCACCCAAGGCAGCGTTCATGCGGTAGCCGTGGGGCTGCGGGGCACGCGGTGAGCGGTCAGCGCGAAAAGATGCGCGAAGAGGTGCGGTTTCGCGTGTTGCGCCTGCTCGAGGAGAACCCCGAACTTTCGCAAAGGGAATTGGCAGCTCGTGTCGGGGTCAGTGTCGGCGGCATGCATTACGTGCTGAACGCACTGGTCCAAAAGGGTCTGGTCAAGCTGGGGAATTTCACCGCCTCCGACGACCGCCGCCGTTATGCCTATATCCTGACGCCCAAGGGACTGTCGGCCAAGGCCGCTCTGACCTCGCGGTTCCTGCGCCGCAAGCTGGAAGAATACGAGGCCTTGAAGGCCGAGATCGAGGCCCTTCAGCAGGAAGTGGACGCGCAATCCGATGCCGAAAGGGCATCGATCGAGACGCCGCCAGAGCGCACGGCGCCGGCGAAATCAGCCAAGGCAGGTAGGACATGAAGATCACGATGATTGGCACGGGCTATGTTGGGCTCGTTTCGGGGGTGTGTTTTAGCGATTTCGGGCATGACGTGATTTGCGTGGACAAGGATCCGCGCAAGATCGAGATGCTGAACGCGGGCGAGGTGCCGATCTACGAGCCCGGTCTCGACACGCTGATGGAAAAGAACGTCGAGGCGGGGCGGCTGTCCTTCACCACCGATCTGGCCAGCGCGGTCGACGGGGCCGAGGCGGTGTTCATCGCGGTGGGCACGCCCACGCGGCGCGGCGACGGGCATGCGGACCTGACCTATGTGATGGCCGCCGCCGAAGAGGTGGCGCAGGCGCTGACGGGCTATGCCGTGATCGTCACGAAATCGACCGTGCCGGTCGGCACCAACCGCAAGGTCAAGCAGGTCGTGGCCAAGGCCAACCCGGCCGCCGAGTTCGACGTCGCCTCGAACCCGGAATTCCTGCGCGAAGGCGCCGCCATCGACGATTTCATGCGTCCCGACCGCGTTGTCGTGGGCGTGCAGACCGACCGCGCCGGCGATGTGATGGCCGAGATCTACCGCCCGCTTTTCCTGCGTGATTTCCCGATCATCACCACCGACCTGGAATCGGCCGAGATGATCAAATACGCCGCCAACGCGTTCCTGGCGACCAAGATCACCTTCATCAACGAGATCGCGGCGCTGTGCGAGCGTGTGGGCGCCGACGTCAAGGAGGTGTCCAAGGGCATCGGCCTGGACAACCGGATCGGCAACAAGTTCCTGCATGCCGGGCCGGGCTATGGCGGTTCGTGCTTTCCCAAGGATACCAGCGCGCTGGCCCGGATCGGCCAGGATCACGCGGTGCCGCAGCAGATCGTCGAGACGGTCATCCGCGTCAACGATGCGGTCAAGCTGCGCATGATCGAAAAGCTGCGCGACATGTGCGACGGCTCCTTCAACGGCAAGACGATCGCGGTGCTGGGGGTGACGTTCAAGCCCAACACCGATGACATGCGCGATGCGCCCAGCCTGACGATCGTGCCGGCGCTGGTCGGCGGCGGGGCCAAGCTGCGCGTGGTCGACCCGCAAGGCCAGCGCGAGGGCGAGGCGCTGCTGCCGGGGGTGCATTGGCTCGATGACCCCTACAAGGCCGCGCAGAACGCCGATCTGGTCGTCGTCCTGACCGAGTGGAACGAGTTCCGCGCGCTGGATCTCAAAAAGCTGGCGCGCAAGATGTCCACGCCCCGCATGGCCGACCTGCGCAATGTCTATTCCCCCCGCGACGCCAAGCGCGCAGGCTTCGACGCCTACGAAAGCGTCGGACGCAAAGGCGCTGACGCGACCGCCTCCCTGTTTGCCATGGGCGAATGATCCCCTTCCACGGCCGGGCCCGCGCCCGGTCGATCACACGAGACACCGATTGCCCGAAGACCGACACTCTTTCTCAAAGGAGATGAGGACATGAGCGCAGAAGGCTATCCCCCCCCGAGCATCCCCGACAGCTGGCCCCCCGGCGGCGTCGATGCGGCGCTCAGCCGGCTGCAACAGCGGTATCTGCCAAGCCTCTCGAGCATGGATATCCTGGGGTTGTTGCGCGATCCCGCGCTTGGGCGGCGCGGTGTGGTCGCGTCCTTCGGGGCGGAAAGCGCGGTTCTGATGCATTATGTCTCCAGCGCGCTGCCGGGCATCTCGGTCATTTTCCTCGACACCGGAATGCATTTCGACGAAACGCTCGCCTACCGCAAGGAGCTCGAGTCGCGTCTCGATATCGATGTCATCGACGTGCGCCCCGATACGGCGGCCGTCGCCGGGGATGACCCTGACGGATCGCTGCATTTGCGCGATCCCGATGCGTGTTGCCGCCTGCGCAAGACCTTTCCCTTGCAAGATGCGCTGGTTCCGTTCGACGCCTGGATCACCGGGCGCAAACGGGCGCAGGGCGGCGCGCGGGCCGCGCTGCCGGTGATCGAGCGCGACGGCGCGCGGATCAAGATCAACCCGCTTGCCCATTGGAGCAGCGCGGACATCGCTGCGTATTTCCGCGCCCATGACCTGCCGCATCATCCGCTGACGCAAAAGGGCTACCCCTCGATCGGCTGTGCGCCCTGCACGCGCCGCGTGCGCAAGGGCGAGGACCCGCGCGCGGGCCGCTGGCCGCAAATGCCCGACAAGGTCGAGTGCGGCATCCATCTGGGCCCGGACGGTCGCATCGTGCGGGCCCGCAACACCGGCCAGTAACGGCTTCTCCGGCCCGGTGCGCACAAGCCGAAGGACGCAAATGACCGAACAGCCGCAGCCGATCGCATTCAAAACGCGTGTGAAACACGTGCTGCAACGCACGTTGCCCACGTCGCTGCCGCCGGTGATCGTGGCGTCGATGGGCCGATCCGGCTCGACACTGGTGCATGATGCCCTGTGCCAGGCCGTGACCCGCGCCCGTTTTCCCGCAGCCTTGCAGGGGCAGGGGTTGCGGATCGTCACCGATCAGGCGTGGGACCTCGACGCCCGGCCCTTCGCGCCCGGCATCGTCTACAAGACGCATGGCCTGGCCGAGGAACTGCCAGACCACAGCGGCGCAAAGGTCGTGTTCCTGTTCGGCTCGGCGACCGATGCCGCGCTGTCGGTTCTGGCCTGCCGGGACCACTATGGCGACCGCTGGATCCGCGATCATTTCGCACATCTGCGTGCCTCGGGCCCGTTCGAGGAACTGGGCGACCGCGACGTGCTGCGCTTTGGCGATCAGCTCGATGGCTGGATCGGAAAAACGGGAACGCCGCGCATGATCCTGCATTACGATGCGCTTTGGGACACCGAAGAGGCGCTGTCGCGTTTCGTCGGTGTGCCCGTCACCCTGCCCGCCCGCCGCGCCCGAAGCGGGGCCACCGCAGCCGATGCCGAAACCCGCGCCCGCTTCGCCGCCAGCTATGCCGAGTTGGACGCACGGATTGCGGCCTTGCCCCGTTGTCAGGTGTTGTCATGAGCCGCGACACGCCCGATTTCGTCGTCATCAGGGCGCGGAGGGCGCTTTTCGAGACGGGGCGCGTGATTGACGACCCAGCCATCGCTCGGGTTCTGCCGAACGGAAAACCCGTTTTGTCCGCGGATCTCAAGGCCCGCCTGACCCATTACTACGCCGACAATATCCGCGCGCTTGAGCAACGGATCGGGCGGGATCTGTCGGGGTGGCAGCGGGGCACGTCCAGACCGGCGAAACCGGCTGTAGCAGCGCCATCCATCGAGGCTCAGCCACGATGACCACGCTCAAGTCGCGCGCAGTGTCGGCAACGCTCTGGTCGGCGGTCGAGCAGATCGGGGCCAAGGGACTGGCGACGATCTTCATGATCGTGTTCGCGCGCTACCTGACGCCCGAGGATTTCGGGCTGTTCGCGGCGGCGACGCTGGCGACCGGGTTCGCCTCCAGGCTTGCCGTGTTCGGGCTGAACACCGTGGTCGTGCAACGTCCCGATCTGGATCGCCCGCGCGCTCAGCACGGCGTTCTGGATTGCGCTGGGGGCCTCGGTGCTGCTGGCCGTCGGGGTGAGCGCCTTTGCCCCCGTGGTTGCGAGGGTGTTCGGCAACCCCGCGATCGCCGCTTTGATTCCCGTCCTCGGGGTCGGCATGGTCGCCGGTGCGGCGGCGGCGCTTGTGACGGCCTTGTTGCGGCGGGACCTGAACATGAAGGCCATCGCGCGGCGCACGCTTTTGGCCAACGCCGTCTCCGGTGCGATCGCAACGCCCTTTGTCCTGTCGGGATTTGGCGCCTGGGGCCTGGTGATCCAGTCGGTGGGCGGTGCCATCCTGACCCTTGTCCTGACCGTCCTGCTTGTGGGGTGGCCGGTCAAGTTCACCTTCGATATCCGCGTTGCGCGCGAGATGTTGCGGTTCGGAGCCCCGGTGACGGGGGCGGACCTGCTGACCTATTACAACCGCGAAAGCCCCAAACTGTTTGTCGGCCTGTTCCTCGGGGTCGAGGCGCTCGGCATTTTCGCCATGGCGATGCGGGTGATGAACCTGATGCTGGAAGTGGTGGGCGTCACGCTGACCAAGGTGACACTGCCCGTCATGTCGCAAGTCAACCGGACCTCGCCGGAGCGAACTAAGGAGATCTACCTTCGTCTAATAAGAATGGTCACCTCTCTAATTCTACCTGCGTTTCTTCTCATGTTTCTGCTGCGAAATGAAATCGTTGATTTGATCCTTGGGCCAAATTGGGCGGAAGTCGCGGTTATTTTTTCATTCTTGTGCTGGGCGGGATTATTGACTGTATTTAATTTTGTCAACGGCGCTGCGCTCGTGTCAATTGGATATCCAGAATGGCGCTTTTGGTTCTCGCTTGTCCGGGCGCTGCTGGGAACAGCATTGCTCTCGATGGCGAGCGGCCAAAGTCTCATAGCTGTAGCAATTGCCCTTCTTGCTAGGAGTATTATTGTAGAACCACTATCTTTTCTGGTCCTTGGGCGAAAGTTGAATTTTAATACTATCAATACCCTTCTCTCGTTAAGATATATAATGTTCGCGGCAATTGCGTTCGCGATATTTTCTATTTTCACAAGCCAGCTATTCCGTCAATATGGTGTTTCTTTTGGCGCCGTCGCTCCGGCAGGTATCGGCTTGATGGTATACATTGTCATGGCGTGGGTAGGCGACCATCTACTAAGGCTTGAATTATCCAGCATCATCTCTGCCAAATTAAGGCGCAATGGATTGGAAAAACTTTAGGTGAAAGTGAGTTTATGGCTATTGTTTAGCGGGCTTCCAGAGCGGCTATAGGGATTTAACAATTGTCAAAGTAGCTATCTAGGTAAAGGCTTATGCTGACCGCATCCATAAAAACCGAAGGAGTGCCTCAATGAGGTGTCAAGTTGAAAAAGCGACGCCAACGAAGTCTTCTCAATCCATAGTTGATGAATCAATTGAGGAGATTTTGAGCTATGGGATAGAAAATGAGAGAATTAAAAAGTATGGAGACAACCATAGGGTAAGGTTTGCGTACGATCTAGATTACTCCAAGAATTATCTGGATAGCGGCGCCAAGGTTCTGGATTGTGGAGCCTGGCCCTTTTTCTCTACACTCGCTCACGCCAAGCTGGGCTACCAAATGTTTGCCTTAGATGCAGATGCGTCGCGATTGGGCGATATCATTTCCCAAATCGATATCGCCCCCACCACATGCAACATCGAAACCGACAGTATTCCATTCGAAGATTTTTACTTCGATGCGATACTCTTTAATGAGGTATTTGAACACATGAGGATCAATCTAATCTTTACGATGTCGGAGTTGTTTCGCGTCCTCAAGCCCGGTGGCGTTCTGTTCCTTTCAACGCCCAACATTCGTTCAGTGGGTGGAATTTACAATTTGCTTGTGCGCGACCTTTGCTATTCAAGCACCCCGTCGGTATACGATCAATTTGAGAAACTTAATTCTCTTGGACACATGGGGCACATGCGTGAATACACCGCAACTGAGACAATCGATTTCTTGGCTCGAATTGGCTTCCAAACTGAGGGGATCATTTGGCGTGGCGAGTACTCTGGTAAAAAAGGCATAATTGCAAAATTATTCCCACATCTACGCAAGAGATTTACTGTAGTTGCTCGCAAACCTCCATCACTTAAATAGGGTGTATGGCATGAAACTGCTTGTAGTCGGGATTGATGGCGGCACGGCGGACGTATTCGACGCGTTCGACATGCCGTTCTGGGCGTCGCTCAGAAAGTCGGATGTCACCTTCGATGTGACCGAGGACCTGAACCAGCGCGGGTGGGCGCGGATGTTGTCGGGCAAGGGCGCCGAGGAAACCGGCGGGCTGTATATGCGGCCTGCAATGGATGCGTCTCGCAAGTTCTCCATTTCCTATGGCTACAAGGATCTGGCCAAGACACCCGGATTCACGCCGATCTGGAAGCTGGCCGAAGCAGCCGGTGCCAGAGTTGGCATGATGAATGTCCCCACCACTTCGCCCGCGCAGCCCGTGAACGGGTTCTATATCAGCGGCGGCGGGGGCGGCATCATGCAGGGCGGTCTGCCCGAAAACGCCGCCTATCCGCCAGAGCTGGCACAGCAGTTGAATGACTTGGGCTACGTGTTCGACACGCGCCTTGGCGCGCAGAGCTTTAAGACCCATCAGCAGCTTTTCGAACGGCTGGATAGCATGCTCGACGCGCGCGCCCGCTGTTTCAGCGAGATTGCGCTGCAACAACAGATCGATTTCGGGTTCCTTACGTTTCGAGCGCCAACCGTACTCATGTATCTGGCGATGTCGGAGATCGCCCATATCATGCGGCTGCCGTTGGATCATCCTGACCGAAGGGCCTGGTCGTCGCCTTGGTTGGCCCTGGTCAACAGACATATGAAGGCGATGGACGACGCACTCGCACGACTTTTTGATCGTCTGCAGCCCGAGCATCACATCGTCGCCTCGGATCATTCCATGGTGCCCTGGACCCATAACGTGGATTTCAACGGGTTCCTGACGCAATCCGGCTTTGCCCGCGCAGCCGGCTCGGCCAAAACCTTGCTGCGCAATGGGGCGCGGGCCGCGCTGCGGCCGAAATTCCGCAAGCAACTGGGCCAGGTGCCTGTGTCGCGGCTGGCGCAAACGATGAGAACGGCCAATGCGGGCCTTGCCGGCGCGCCGCGAGCGTTCTCGGGAACCTATGTCTACGGGATCTACGTTAACGATGGCGACCGCTTTGGCGGGCCTGTGCCCGGCGCTGATGTCACCGGTGAAACCGACGCCATCATCGACGCCTTCAATTGGGAAGCGATGCGCAATGGCATCGACATGCGCGCGGCCCCCTATCGCAGAACCTTCGGCGACGCCCCGCAAGAGGCGATCTTGCCCGACATCACCATCCTGCAATCCGGCCACGCCTTCCCTTCGGCCACGGTGGGGGGCTGGTACGCCCGCAACCCCAATTTCGGGCCCGTGCGCAGCGTGCAGGGGGTCGGCGGCATGCATTCCGGCCAAAAGGGTCGCCACCCGATGTTGATGGCCGATCCCGCCCTTGCGGCGCTGCATGACGGGGCCGAGGCACCGGATCTGCGGCTGGTGCATCGCCTGACCAAGCGGCTTTTCGCTGGGGACGACGGATGACCTCGGCCTACGTCCTGACGCACCATTCCGTGCCGAATTTCGGTGCGAACCTGCAGGCCTATGCCACTTCGCGCGCGCTGGCGGCCCGGGGGATCGACGCGCGATACGTCGATTTCCGCCCGCCCGAGCTGGACGCGAAATACCGGGCCGGCGTGTCCCAGGCACAGCGGGCCGCCCATGCCGCGTTCTGTTCGCAGCATCTGCGTCTGACATCGCCGGTGGAAACGCTGGCCGATTTCGAAGCGCTGTGTCGGGCCGAGCCGGCCGACCTCTACGTGAGCGGCTCGGATGCGGTGTTCCGCTTGCAGCCGGATAGCGGCCGGGCGGACCTGTGCTTTCCCAACCCTTATTGGCTGGTGGGTGCAACCGGACCGAACGGGGCGCCGCCGCGGCGCGTTTCGGTGGCGCCCAGTGCCATGGGCTGTGATCTGTCGGCACTGCCAGCCGAAACGCGGGCGGGCCTTGCCGCAGCGCTGGCGCAGTTCGACGCGCTTTCGGTCCGGGACCCGTGGACCGCCGAACAGATCAAGGGCCTTGGCGGCGATCCGACCCTGGTGCCCGACCCGGTCTTTTCGCTCTTGCCTCAGATCCGCGAGATGCGGGCGACACGCCCCGAGGGCCGGCCCTATATCGTCATCTGCTCCCAAGGGCGGCGCGATGCCGCCTGGGTCAAGGCGCTGACGGCGCGGGCCGAGGGCAGAGGCGTCGAGACTGTCGCGGTGCCAAACCCCGAGGGCATCTGCGACGACGGCACCACCCGGCGCATCGATCTGCCGCTTGACCCGTTGGACTGGGCCGCGCTGATCGCCCGCTCCGAGGGGTATGTCGGCGGCCGCTTTCACCCGGTGGTCGTGGCCCTCACCGCCGGTGTGCCCGCGGTGGCCATCGACATCTATCACCGCACACCGCTCGAGCGTAAGCGCAGCAAGACATGGCTGATCATGCGCGAGTTCGGCTGCGCCTCGGCCTGCCACTCGCGGGCGATGCACCGGGTCCTGACGCCCGGCCTCGTCTGGGCGCAACTCGGCCTGCAACGGCGCGCGACGCAAAAGCGTCTGTGTATGGGCGACGCGCTTGCCGCCCGCGTCGCGCATTGGTTCGATCACGCCTTCGGCCCCGTCAGCCAGCCGCAACAGGATGCCGCCGAATGAGCGCGCCCGTCACCTGCGTCATCACCTGTTACAATGACGCCGAGACGCTCGAGGCGACCGTCGGATCGGTGCTGCGCCAGTCTCTGCCGGTATCCGAGATCATTCTCGCCGATGACGGGTCGACCGATGGCACCCGTGACCTGATCGCCGCCTTGGCGCGGGACTCCGACACAATCACGCCCGTTCTGCGCGACCGCAACCTCGGCGTCGCGGCGAACCGCGATCTGGCCATCCGCGCCGCGGCCCAGCCCTTTGTGACGCATCTCGACGGCGACGACCTGTTTGCCCGCGACAAGATCGCCACGGAATGGCGCGCCTTGAACGGACGCCACGACGCGGTCGCCTATTCCCTGGTGGCGCGCGTCTGGCCTGGAAAATTCTGGCGCACCCGCGTGCTGGACCCCGCCGAAACCGTCGGCGACGCAACGACGGCCTTTGACCGCCTCGTGGCGCGGGCGGGCGCGATCCCGCGTGACATGCTGCTGTCGAAGGCGCTGTTCGAAGAGGCGGGCGGGTTCACCCACGGTATGCCGCTTTACGAGGATTGGGAGTTCAAGATGCGCCTTGCGCAAACCGGCGCCGATTGGGTGCATAGCGGCGGCCTCGGCACGATCTACATGCAGCATGACAAGGGCTTGTCCTCGGCCGACCGCGCGCGGCACGCGGAGTGGAAGGAAAAGGCCCGCCGCACAGTGGGCTGCCATGATACGGTGCCGCACCGCGTGGCGTCGCGAGCAGGGCGGGCTCGTCGGTCGGTCATGGGCTTGGTCCGGCTCTTGCGTCATCATCAAGGCATCAGGGTCGCCCTATGACCAAACGCGATGAAAGCGCTCCAACCGATCTTGTCCATGTCCGGAGTCATTCCGGACACCGGCGGTCGTATCAGGACCTGTTTTGCCAGCTCCTCGGCCTCGCCCCCAGCACGGGATCGGCATGGCGTGCCTTCCCGGCATTGGTGCGCAGCCGAAAGCTCTTGTTTGCGACGATAGATGGTGAAGATCTTGCCTTCGCCGCGATCAGTCTTGTGCGGAGCCTCTTGGGTCGAAAAACGACCGGAATTTTCCTCCGACCCCAATCCTGCTTTGGCAGCGGATGGAAAAGCCGGGTGAAACACGCCCTCTACGCCGCATTGCGCCGCCTGCCGAGGACGTCCGTCCTGACCATCGTGCCGTTCGAGATCGCCCCCGAGTACGAAAAGGTTGCCACGGGGTGGATCTATGACCCCCAATTGTGGGACCTGCATGCGACGGGGCGCCTTGGCCGGATCGAGCAGACGCCACTGTCCAAGCATCTGATTCAAAGAGCCAATGGGCGAAGGATCATTGCATTTCTGGGCCTCGTCCGGAATAGCAAAGGGTTCGGAATTCTGGCCGATATGCTGGCCAGTAGCCCGAATTGGTCCGAAGAGATCCTGTTGATCGTCGCCGGACGCGTCACAGAAGAATGCGATGAGGATGCCAAGCGCTTGGAAGCGGATGGAGCGCAGATCGTCAATCGATTCATCTCCGATGAGGAGTTGGAAAGCCTCTATCTCATTTCGGATTTCATATGGTGCTGCTATCATCCTGACTATGATCAGGCGTCCGGCATTTTCGGACGCGCTGTGCAGTTGGAGCGGACATCCTTGGTGCGAGGTGGCTCATACCTCGCCCGCATGACTCAAGCCCCGTTCAGGCTTGGCCCTGCATTAACGATCGACCCCGATAACGCGTTGCTGCGCGAGCTCTGTACACCGTGCGATCCAGCAGGCGAGAACGCCGGCGCACATCAATTCCGGCTATCTTCGGAGACCCTTTTGAGTTGTGTCGAGGCCGCATGACGACGGCTTCTCAAAAAAATCTTCATGATATCGGGCCGGTTCGAAAGGCGCGATATTCTACGAATTTTCTCCTTTTTGTTCTATCCTGCGCAGCTTACCTGATTTTCGCTTCTAGCTTCGAAGTGCCGTTTCTCTTTTCAGTCCTGAATGCTCTAATTGCGTTGACGGCACTCTCGTGGCTCTTCTTGTTCGATCGTGCGCCCACCTCTTTGCGGCATGTGTTTGCGATAAGCAGTCTGATTTTCTATGCGATCTCGCCAAGGATAGAGTTCAGCGAGCGTATCCCGTATTACTTGGGGAGCTCATCTGTTTTCTCCTATTATGAAATCGCTGCGCTATATGCATTGATTGGAATGTGGGTCTATATGGCTGGCTTCTCGCTAGGCATGCGAAGTCGCCTAAGCTTCGGTCTAAGGAAAAGCGCCCAATTGCACGAAGTAGCTCTATCTGGGCATCGACTGATTTTCATGAGTCTATTAGTGGTTTTATTGATATACTTTCTAAATGGCTTTTCTGTAGTCAATATACTTTTTCGTGACACCTCGGATGCGAATAATATTTTTCGTTTGCCGCAACACTTTCATCTGATCTACAGTACCGCCATCCGTTCCATGCCGTCCATTATATTTGTTGTCTATATGCTATTTGGCGCGCGACGCCCTCAGGTAGCCATTATCCTGTTTATACTCATGCTCGTTGGTAATCCGATCACTGGATTTGCTCGTTGGCAAGGCGCGATGTTGTACCTTGCTGCGATTCTAGCGACCTTTCGCCCACTTCTGAAAACACCTCATTTCGTAGCTGGATCTCTGTTTTTCGGGCTATTCTTCATTTTTCCGCTTCTCAATGTGTTTCGTCGTTTCACCGAAGATGTAAGCCTACGTTGGTCATTGGCCTGGATGGAGCATGGCCACCTCGATTCCTTCCAGAATTTCGCGCGGGCGTTGGAATACGAATATATCTCATACGGCCAGCAAATTTTGGGCGTGCTATTCTTTTTCGTCCCAAGGCGCTTTTGGCCAGATAAACCAATTGGCTCGGGGGCGCAGATTGCAATAGAGTCTAATCTCGTGCATGAAAATATTGGAATGAATATTCTTGGCGAAGGCTACATGAATTTCGGGGTGCTAGGCGTCATCTTGTTTGCTCTGGCCTTCGGGTTCTTCTGTGGCCAGTTGGACCGGGCGTTTTGGCGTGACCGTCGCTTCTCCTACACGTTTCAAGCTTATTACCTGTTTTTTCTTGGAGGGGCGGTGTTTGTGTTCCGCGGCGCCTTGATCAGTGCGTTTTCCTACATGGTGGGCACCCTGGTGGCGATCTGGCTTGTCCTCTTGTTGAGCGACGGGTCGCGGATGCGCTTTCGCATAAGTCGGGTAAGATGAAGGTCGCCGTGTTCCAGCCCGCTCTGCCGGCCTATCGGGTGGATTTCTTTCGGAGGCTCGCGCAGGCCTACGGATCTTGCTTTGCTCTATACTATTCGCCTGTGGATATGGGTGCCCTTACCTCGGCACATGACGTTCAGCCGTGGGAGCGCCCCATAGGTGTCATGCGGCATCCCGTGCGCGGTGTGGAATGGCAGGTCGGCGCGTTATCCGTGCGCATCAACCGCGGCGATCTGGTGGTGGTCTGCGGCGCGCCGCGCACCTTAAGCACGCTTTTGGTCTTGCTCAAGGCACGGCTCAAAGGCGCGCGCAGCATCTGGTGGGGCCAGTACTGGACCGCTGGCGCTTCGCCCCGGCGGCAGCGCATGACCATGCGCCTTGTTCATCTGGCCGATGCCATCCTGTTCTACACTGATGCCGAGGTCGCACGCTTCCACGCTGAGGGTTGGCGCCATCGCGGGCCGGTCGGGTCGCTCAACAACGGGTTGGACCTGACCGATGTGGTGCGAACCCGACAGCCATACCAAGCGAGTGCGCGCGGACGGAGCCTGCTGTTCATTGGACGGCTCACGGCGAAGGCCGACCTTGGGCTGGCCATCCATGCCCTGGCCCGCCCCGAATTGTCCGACGTGACCCTGCATGTCATCGGCGACGGCGATCAACGCGTGCAACTTCGGGCGCAGGCCGAGGCCCTCAACGTGGCCGACCGCATCGTCTGGCATGGCGGCACAACGGACGAGCGCCGCATCGGCGAGGTGGCCAATCGATGCGCGGCCTTCATCTATCCCGGACAAGTCGGCCTGTCTCTGATCCATGCTATGGGGTATGGGCTGCCGTGCCTCGTCCATGGCGACTCGGCACAACAGATGCCGGAAATCGCGGCGTTTGAAGACGGCAAAACGGGGCGCATGTTCGAGAGAGGGTCGGTCGAGTCCCTGGCGCAGGCGGCTGTCGCCTTGCTCGAGACGCCCGCCGAACGTGAGGCCATGGCGGCCCGCTGTATCCAGATAGTGGAGGATGCGTACACGACCGCCCGAATGGCCGAGCGGTTTCTGGCTTTTGCAGATCGTCTGATGAAGGCAGAGCCGGTTGAATGACAAGTCTTCCCGACGATCGCCCAGCAGTCTTTGTATGGACCCCGGACACCACCGTTGTGAATGGGCAGAATATCGTCACTCGCCGTGTCGTGAAACATCAGAATGATTTTGACATTTCAGTCTTCGAATATCCCGCCGGTGGGGGCCTTTCAATTCCAAGTGCCTTTTGGGCGGGTTTTCGTTTTCTCTCCGCATCAATAGTCAGGCGCCCCTATGTCGCGTATCTAGTCTGTGCGCGCTCAACACTTGGTTTCGTGAGAGATATTCCAGCACTCCTCATAAGTCGGTCTTCGATTCGGGCGGTCGTCCATATCCATGGATCAGATTTCCCAGAGCTCTTCGCAAAGCCATTTGTCGGAAGGATTGCAAAGTGGATATATAGTAATTGCGAAATCATCCTTCCATCGGCGCACTTGGTTCCGCAACTCGTAGAAAAGGATTTCAAGAGACTGGTCGTGTGCGAGAATTTCGGCAAGGTCACTGAAGGCTGCCCTCAATCTGACGTTGCGCCGTTGCGAAAGGACGCTGAATTCCAAGTGCTCTGGAGTTCCAATATCATGTCCTCGAAGGGCTTCTTCGATCTTGTGGACGGGATGAAACTGGCTCGGAAATCCCATCCGAAACTGTGCCTCGTTGTTCTAGGGCGGCCGCATGCCGACGCGGAGAAAACGGAACAAGAGATAAAATCTGCACTCGATGAGCTTGGTTTGCATGATTGGGTGCATCTGGTTGGGGCCGTGCCGCCCGAGGCGGTCACGCAATACCTGGAGGCCTGCGATGCGGTCGCACTACCGTCAACCTATCCAAGTGAGTGCCAACCTCTGTCGATCATCCATGCGATGACGGTTGGCCGAAAGATACTTGTTGCGGATACACCGGCTCTTTGCGCAACGCTGGGCAATTATCCTGCGGTATTTGTGGATCGAACGGCAGACTCTATCGCGCAGGGTTTGCTACAGCTGATCGAGTCCAGTTCGGCAAAAACAGATGTGACGGAAGCGCACAGAGCCGAAGCAGAAATCAGATTCTCACCCAGTTCATTTGATGCGAGAATAACGAAGATCTTGAGATCACCCTAAATGAGTGTGCTCGGGTAGTCAGAGATCATGAAGTAATAGACATATGAGCAAGCAAAGTCTCAGAACGGCTCTTTTATCAGCACGCCTTACGGCCCGTGCCGAGGTCCTTCTAACCCGGGCCCGGATTTCGTGGGGGGCGGATGGCGATGCATCACGGCTTGCAGCGATCGGGTACGAATTATCTGCTTTTGTCCCTGTTGCGTCTGGGCACGCCGGTTCTCAATTATCGCGACCCGGCCCGAAATGACCCGCGCCACAAGCATTGCCGGTGGCAATCCGACAAGAGCACCCTGATCGCCCCGATCGCACGACAATACGGCAATGACTTCGCCCCCGAGACCATAGACGCCCTGGATGCGATTTGCCGCGTCCCGAAGGGCACGGCCCATGTCGTCGCCACCGGCGAGGTCGAGGCCGCGCTTGCTGCTGCCCCCGCAGGCGGCGACATCGCTCTCGGAAAACCATAAAGGACGGCCCTGCATACCATGAAAACCTCTGTCGTGATGGCCGCCTACAACTCCGAGGCCACGATCGGCACGGCGATCGAGTCGTTCCTTGCGCAGGATCATCCCGACAAGGAACTGATCGTGATCGACGGGGCCTCCACGGATCGCACCTGTGAAATCGTGCGCGGCTTTGACAGTCCCCTGATCCAACTGCATTCCGGCCCGGACAAGGGGATCTACGATGCGATGAACAAGGGCTTGCGGCGCGTCTCGGGCGAGGCCTTCGGGTGCCTCAATTCCGACGACCGGTACCACGATGCGGGCGTGCTGGGCAAACTGGCCCGCGCGTTGCAAGGGGCGGACCTGGTCAGCGGGCGTCTGCATTTCGTGCGCGAGCATGGCAGTGCGCCGGTCCGGGTCTGGCAGGCGGATCGCCATCGCCCCGGTGCCTATGCGCGCGGGTTCACCCTGCCGCACCCGGCCACCTATGCCCGCCGCGCGGTGCTGGAGCGCGTCGGGGACTTCAGCACCGATTTCCGCAGCGCCGGCGACTATGATTGGTTGATGCGCGCGCTCGAGGTCGAGGGGTTTTCCCATTCCGTGATCGAGGATGTGATCGTCGACATGCGCATCGGCGGCGAAAGCACGGGTGGCGCGAAGGCCATTCTCAAGAACAGCCGCGAAATGCTGGAAATCCGGCGCCGGCGGCTCGGCAGTGGCGTGGTCGACGCCGCCCTGTTTCTCAACCTTTTCATCAAGTTCAAACAGGTCTTGCTGCGCTGAGCGACCGCTTGTGCGACGGCGAACGAGAGGATCCCCATGAAAAAAGCACTCATCACGGGCATTACCGGCCAGGACGGCAGTTATCTGGCCGAGTTCCTGCTTGAAAAGGGCTACGAGGTGCACGGCATCAAGCGCCGTGCCTCGTCCTTCAACACGCAGCGGATCGATCACATCTACCAGGATCCGCACACGCCCGACCCCAAGATCAAGCTGCATTACGGCGATCTGACGGACAGTTCGAACCTGACCCGAATCCTGTCACAGGTCGAACCCGACGAGGTTTACAACCTCGGGGCCCAGAGCCATGTCGCCGTCAGCTTCGAGGCGCCGGAATACACCGCCGATGTCGATGCGATGGGCACCATGCGCCTGCTCGAGGCGATCCGCTTTCTCGGCCTCGAGAAAAAGACGCGGTTCTATCAGGCGTCCACCTCGGAGCTTTACGGCAAGGTGGTCGAGATCCCGCAAACCGAGACGACGCCCTTCTACCCGCGCAGCCCTTATGCGGTGGCGAAACTCTATGCCTACTGGATCTGCGTGAATTACCGCGAGGCCTATGGCGTCTATGCCTGCAACGGAATCCTGTTCAATCACGAAAGCCCGCGCCGCGGCGAGACCTTCGTGACCCGCAAGATCACGCGCGGCATGGCCAACATCGCGCAGGGCCTCGAGGATTGCCTTTACATGGGCAATATCGACGCGCTGCGCGACTGGGGCCATGCAAAGGATTACGTGCGCATGCAGTGGATGATGCTGCAACAGGATACCCCCGAGGATTTCGTGATCGCCACCGGGGTGCAGTATTCGGTGCGCGAGTTCATCACCTGGACCGCGCGCGAATTGGGGATCGAACTGGCGTTCAGCGGCGAGGGCGTGGACGAGATTGCCACGGTGGCCTCGGTCACCAGTGACATGGCCCCCACGCGTCAAACCCGGCGATGTCGTCATGCGCATCGACCCGCGCTATTTCCGGCCCGCCGAGGTCGAAACCCTGTTGGGCGACCCGAGCAAGGCCAAGCAGAAACTGGGTTGGGTTCCGGAAATCACGGCGCAGGAGATGTGCGCGGAAATGGTCGCCGACGATCTGAAAACCGCCCGGCGTCACGCGCTGTTGAAAGAACACGGGTACGAGCTTCCCGTGGCGCTCGAGGGGTAAGACGCATGACCAAGATCTACATCGCCGGCCATCGGGGCATGGTGGGCGGCGCGATCCTGCGCCTGTTGCAGGCGCGGCAGGCGGCGGGCGAGGATCTGAGGCTCGTCACCCGCACCCATGCCGAGGTCGATCTGACCGATCAGGCGGCCGTGCGCGATTTCATGCAGGCCGAGGCGCCCGATGTCGTCATCCTGGCCGCGGCCAAGGTCGGCGGGATCATGGCCAACAACACCTATCCGGCGGATTTCATCTACGAAAACCTGATGATCGAGTGCAACGTCATCCATCAGGCCTTTGCCGCCGGGGTGACGCGCCTGCTGCAACTGGGCTCGTCCTGCATCTACCCGCGCGCCGTGCCGCAGCCGATGCGCGAGCACGCGTTGCTGACCGGCGTGCTGGAACCCACGAACGAACCCTACGCCATCGCCAAGATCGCGGGCATCAAGCTGTGCGAGAGTTACAACCGCCAGCACGGCACCGATTACCGCAGCGTGATGCCCACCAACCTTTACGGGCCGGGCGACAATTTTCATCCCGAAAACAGCCATGTTCTGCCCGCCCTGATCCGCCGCTTTCACGAGGCGACGGAAGAGGGCCGCGACGAGGTCGTGATCTGGGGCAGCGGCATCCCGCGCCGCGAGTTCCTGCATGTCGACGACATGGCCGAGGCCAGCCTGTTCGTGTTGGACCTGCCGCACGAAGACTACGCCGCCAATACCGAGCCGATGCTGAGCCACATCAATGTGGGCTCCGGCACCGATGTGTCGATCCTCGAACTGGCGCAGATGGTCGCCGAGGTGACCGGCTTCAAAGGCCGCATCGGCACCGACACCAGCAAGCCCGACGGCACCATGCGCAAGCTGATGGACGTGTCGCGCCTGGCCGCGATGGGGTGGACGGCGCGGATCGGCCTGCGCGACGGCATCGAGGATGCCTATCGCTGGTTCCTCGACCATCGTGATACCGCCCGTCTCTGACGCCACTGCCGCATTCGCCCACGGAGCCTTCCATGACGCAAGACATTCATCCCCTTCTCCTTTGCGGCGGTTCCGGCACGCGGCTGTGGCCGCTGTCGCGCAAGAGCTACCCCAAGCAATTCGCGCCCCTCACCGGCGAACGCAGCCTGTTTCAGGCCTCGGCGCTGCGCCTGTCAGGGCCCGGTTTCGCCGCGCCGACGGTCATTACCGGGTCGGATTATCGCTTCATCGTCACCGAGCAATTGGCCGCAGTGGAAATCGCGCCCGCCGGCATCCTGATCGAACCCGAGGCGCGCAACACCGCGCCGGCGATCTGTGCGGCCGCGGTGGCCTTGCATGACCGCGCGCCGGGGGCCTTGATGCTGGTGGCGCCCTCCGATCACGTGATCCCCGATGCCGACGCATTCCGCGACACGGTGGCCGCCGCGGTCGCCGCCGCCCGGTCGGGGCGCATCGTCACCTTCGGCATCCGCCCCGACCGGGCCGAAACCGGCTATGGCTGGCTGGAACCCGTCGCCGAACCCGATGGGTTGCAACCGCTCAAGGCTTTCGTCGAAAAGCCCGATGCCGCCACGGCGCAGGCCATGCTCGATGGCCGCAAGCACCTTTGGAATGCCGGGATCTTCCTGTTCTCCACCGAGGCCATCCTTGCCGCTTTCGAGGCCTATGCCCCCGACATGTTGGCCGGCGTGCGCCAGGCCGTCGCCGAGGGCAGCCAGGACCTTGGCTTCACCCGGCTGGCGCCCGCCCCTTGGGCCGGTCTCGCGGATCTGTCGATCGACTATGCCGTGATGGAAAAGGCCGACAACCTGTCGGTCATGCCCTACGAGGGGGGCTGGTCCGACCTGGGCGGCTGGGAAGCCGTCTGGCGCGAGGCTGGCCCGGACGAGGCCGGCATCGTCACCAACGGGCCGGCCACGGCGATCGAGTGTCACAACGTCTTGCTGCGCGCCGAATCCGAGGATCAGCAGCTGGTGGGCATCGGCCTGCAGGATATCGTGGCCATCGCCATCGCCCGACGCCGTGCTGGTCGCCCACAAGGACCGCGCGCAAGAGGTCAAGCGCGCCGTCACAACGCTCAAGGCCCAGGGCGTGTCGCAGGCCGATACCCTGCCGCGCGACTACCGGCCCTGGGGCTGGTACGAAAGCCTGGTGGTCGGTGCGCGGTTCCAGGTCAAGCGCATCGTCGTGCATCCCGGCGCGGCGCTGAGCCTGCAAAGCCACCATCACCGCGCCGAGCACTGGATCGTCGTCGAGGGGACGGCCAAGGTCACCGTGGACGACAGGGTACAACTCGTGACCGAGAACCAGTCCGTCTACATCCCGCTCGGCGCCGTGCATCGCATGGAAAACCCCGGCAAGGTTCCGATGGTGCTGATCGAGGTGCAGACCGGCAGCTACCTGGGCGAAGACGACATCATCCGCTACGACGACGTCTACGCCCGTGGCTGAGCCTTCGCGTCTGCTGCTGCTCGGGGCCTCGGGCCGTGTCGGGCGCATGGTGACGCATCACTGGCGACGTGCGCCGCCCAATGGTGCCGTCATCACGGCGCAACACCGCGATCCCGATCGTGCCGACGGCCTGTTCTGGCCCCTGCTCGACCCCTCGGCCAAGGGCCCGCAGCCCGGCGCGTTTGACGCGACCATCTGCCTTGCGGGTGTGACGCCGGGGCCGGGGGCGGACCTGTCCCTGAACACAGGCCTGGCCGAAGCGGCCTTGACCGCCGCCCATCGCGCCGGGATCGGCCGCGTGCTGGTGGCCTCGTCCTCGGCGGTCTACGGGGCGGGGGATGGGACACCGTTTTCCGAAACCGCCCGCACCGATCCCGTCAATGCCTACGGCGCCGCCAAACTGGACATGGAACGCGCCTGCGCCCCCTGGCGGGACAAGGGCGTCGAGGTCTGCTGCCTCAGGATCGGCAACGTGGCGGGCGCCGATGCGCTGTTGCTGAACGTGGCGCGCAGCGCGCCCGATCAGCCCCTGGTGATCGACCGCTTCGCCGATGGCCGCGGGCCGGTGCGGTCCTATATCGGCGCGCGCAGCATGGCCGATGTGCTTTTGACCCTCGCCACGACGCCGCGTGACTTGCCCGAGGTGCTGAATGTCGCCGCCCCCGGCCATGTCTGGATGGAGGATCTGGCCAGGGCCGCCGGGCACCCGTTCGACTTTCGCGATGCGCCGCCGACCGCGTATCAGTCCATCACGCTCGCGTGTGCCCGCCTTGCCGCGCTGCATGACTTTGCGCCCGACGCCGCCGATCCCGCCGCGCTGGTGACGCAATGGAAAGAAACACTGCCCCGATGACCCCCGCAAAACGCCTGTTCGACCTTGTCTGCGCCATCCTCCTGTCGATCCTGCTCGCGCCGGTGATCGTCCTTGTCGCGATGCTGATCCTCGTGCTCGATGGCCGGCCAATATTCTACATCTCCGAGCGGATGAGATCCTCGACCCAGGGGTTCGATCTGGTCAAGTTCCGCACCATGAAACCGGTCGCGGGCGACAGCGGCGTTTCGGGTGGCGACAAGTCGGACCGCATCACCAGGACCGGCGCCTTCCTGCGGCGGACGCGACTCGACGAGGTGCCGCAATTGTGGAACGTGCTCCGCGGCGACATCAGCTTCGTCGGGCCGCGACCGCCCTTGCGCCAGTATGTCGACCGCTTCCCCGACCTCTACGGGCGCGTGTTGCAATCGCGCCCCGGCATCACCGGGCTGGCCTCGATCTACTTTCATGCGCACGAGGAACACCTGCTGGCCCGCACCTCCAGCCGCGAGGAAACCGACGCGGTCTATTCCCGCGCCTGTATCCCGCGCAAGGCGCATCTGGACCTGATTTATCAGGAAAACCGCACTGTCTGCATGGACATGATGGTGATGCTCAAGACGGTGTTCAAACGCCTTCGCTGACGGGAAACCCGTCGGCGTCGCGGAAAATCACCGGGCGTTAATCATTCCTCAACCCTTTAAGGGCAAGGTAGCTCCGTCACTCACCGAGGCCGCCCCGCATTTCGCGCAGGCGGCCTTTTCTTGTTCAGGAGCCTGCCCGCATGAATCCCTTTCAGAACCGCGCCCCGCAACTGTCCGGCCCCGCCACCGATGCCTTGCCCGTCACCCCCGACGATGGGGCCGACCTGTCGCGCGTCGCCATCGGGCTGTATGTCGAAACCGGCGGCAGCCTTTCGGTCGTGACCGTGAATGGTCAGACGCGGTCCCTGTCCGTGGCCGATTTCTCGATCCTGCCGCTTGGCGTGCGGCGTGTCAGGGCCACGGGCACGACGGCCAGCGGCATCCACGCCATGGTGCTGGCATGAAACTGGTCACCGATGTTTCGCTGACATCCCGACCTGCGGCGGTGGCGGTGGGGTGGACACCCGCCGCCCTGTTCGCGGCGGGTGAGCCGGGCGCATGGTTCGATCCATCCGCGCCCGGGGCGCTGTTTCAGGACGCAGCGGCCACCATTCCGGTCACGGGGCCCGATCAGCCGGTGGGTTGCATGCTCGATCTGTCGGGCCGGGGCTGTCACGCGACACAGGACGATCCCGCCGCACGCCCCATGTATCGCAGGTTCGGGGATATCCATTCGCTCGAGTTCGACGGTCTGGACGACATGCTTTCGACCCCGGGCATCGATCTGACGCAGACACCGCAGCTGGGCGCTTTCGCCGGGGTGCGAAAGCCGGCAGACATCTTCGGGCCCTATGTCGGACAAGGCGATTGGACCGCGGGCGATCTCGGGGCGTGGGATCTGGCCGTTGGCGCGTCTTTTCCCGGCAGCACCCCGGTCCTGCGCGACACCTATCGCGGCGGGTATCGGCAGATGTCCGATTTCAATACGGTTGTCGGCCGCCCCTTTTCCGGTCAGCGCGACGATGTGCATGGCGTGTATTTCGACATGTCGGCGACGGGGCAAGTCGCCAAGATCGGCTTGCGGATCAATGGCGCACCACCGCCGACAGTTGCCCTTGCGGGGGACGATGCGACGGGGCCGGGTTTTCGCAATGATCCGGTCGTGATCGGCGCACGCAACGGATCGTTCGCGACGATCTGTCTGCATGGGCTCGTCATTCGCGGCGCGTCCTTCACACCGTCCGAGATCGCGCAGACCGAGGCGTATCTGGCCCTCCGGTCGGGTGTCACCCTCTCGCTCTGACGGCGGTAACGGAGACAGCGGGCTATCTGGTCTGGATGAAGCGCACCAACCCGTCCGGGTCGATCCGTGCGGCGGTCAACGGCCCGCCGTAAACGGCCCCGGTGTCCAGGGGCACGCGGCCGCGCTCCGCCTTCGGGTCCTCGACCGGGACATGCCCGTAAGCGACCCATTGGGCGTCGGTGCGGTCGATGCGGCCAAAGCTGCTGGTGCCCCAGAGCAACGTGTTTGCCTCTTGCGCAGGCATCGGCAGGGCCGGATCCGCGGCGGCATGAACGGCCCACAACGTGCCCGAGTTCCAGGACAGCGGCAGCGCTTGCAACCATGCGATCCTGTCGGCGCCCAAGGCTGCGCGGATGTCGAAGGCAAGATCGACAAGCGCGGCCGCATCGCCGCCTTCGCTGGTGACCTGCGCACGCAACCCCATGCTGGCCACCGTTTCCAGCCCGCCATGACGCAGCCATCGTTTTGCCGGGCCGGTCGGATCGTCGAGAAAGTCGAGCATCATGCGCTCGTGATTGCCCAGAAGGCAGGTGATCAGATCCGGCGCTTCGGTCTGCGCCCCGTGCAGGAACTCAAGAACCACGGCAGAGTCCGGCCCGCGATCGATGTAGTCGCCAACAAAGACAAGGGCCGGATCCCCCGATATCGCATAGTCGAACTCGGCTTCGACCAGTTGCATGAGATGTTCGAGTTCGGCGGCGCACCCATGGATGTCGCCCACCAGAAAGGTCGTCCGGGTTGGAGATGGCGATGCCCAGTTGTCCCGTTTCGTCATGTGTTCCCTGTCTCAACTTGTGGCCGCCAATTGGTGTGCCGAAAATGCATCGGTTGGGCCTCAATCCCGAGGGCCATATCCTCACGCCTCGTACCGCGCAAGCAAGGCCGGTAAAACCGCGATCAAAAGAACAACTGCGAAGCAGGTGGGCGGACGCATAGCAACACCCGCGGTGTTGCTGCCAAGACGTCCCGCAATTTGTCGCTTTGCAGGGGCGTACACAACAAGACGGCTGTCGAACATGTATCTTAAATCCTTGGTTGCCGTGGCAATTGCGTTTCTGGTGTCGGGATGCGGCTCCGCCTATGTTGCCAGCGATATCAACGATGTGGCCGGCGTGGAGGAGATCGAGGTCGTCGACATCTCGGCCTTTGTCGTGCGTCAGGCAAACAATGCGCCCTACGCACCGCAGGATTTGCCGGATGCGTTTTCCTTGATCGCAAGTGGATCGACACCGCCCCGGGCGCCGCGCCTGCCGGACCAGGTTTTCGATCCCGAGGCCCGCCCCGGCGCAACCGTCCTGCGCGCGCCGCCCGTCGTGAACCCCGAGCCGTATCGCATCGGCGTGGGCGACGTGCTGATCCTGGCCACGCCGCGCGGCCAATCCACCGTCGAGGAACTTGCCGGCCTCGTCGCGGCTCAGAACCAGCGCCAAGGATACACCGTTCAGGACGATGGCATGATTTCGGTGCCGTCGATCGGGCGCATCATGGTTGGCGGCATGACGCTGGATGCGGCCGAAGATGCGATTTTCCAAAGGCTGATCGACGCCCGGATCGATCCGACCTTCAGCCTCGAGATTGCCGAGTTCAACTCGCAGCGGGTGTCGGTCGGCGGCGCCGTCGGCAGCCCCGGCGTCGTGCCGATCACGATCCAGTCCGTCACCCTGGACGAGGTCTTGGCGCAGCGGGGCGGCGTGAACGCGCGGGATGCCGATTACACCGTGATCCGTATCTATCGTGATGGCACGCTGTACCAGATCCCGCTCAACGATTTTTATGCCGAAAACTCCTTGCGCCGCCTGCGGATGTTGAGCGGGGACAGTGTCTTTGTCGATACCGACTACGACCTCGACCTGGCGCAGGCCTTTTTCCAGGAACAGATCGCGCGCGCGAACTACAACCGCTCGGTGCGTGCGGCCGCGATTTCGGAATTGCAGGCCGAGATCTCGATTCGTCGCGGGGCGCTGCAGGAAACGCGCAGCAACTTCCAGGCGCGTCTCGATCTTGGCGCGGAAAGCCGCGAGCATGTCTACATCATGGGCGAGGTGCCGAATCCGGGCCGGTTCGCTCTTCCTTACGAGAATGTCGCCGTGCTTGCGGATGTGTTGCTGGATGCCGGCGGCGTGCAGCAAAGCACCGGCAACCCCGGTCAGATCTACGTGATGCGCGCGCCCTACGAAGATGGAACGACGCTGCGCCGTGTGACCGCCTATCGACTGGATGGCCGCAACGCGGCGAACATGGTGCTGGCAACGCGCTTTGAAATGCGGCCGGGCGATGTGGTCTTTGTCGCAGCGCAACCGATTGCCCGCTGGAACCGCTTCATTTCCCTGGCGCTTCCGACCCTGAACCTGGGTAATCGTTTGAACAACTGAATGTCGTACAGCGTGGAGCCGGCGCGCATCCCGTCGGACGCGCGCTGTGCAGTAACGGACGGGTCGTCTAGACTTGGCATGGGTGTGTATTGCCGCTACGGCCAATGCAGCCCGGCAGGGGTCGGGAATACTCGGTGCGGATGGTGGCGGACAAAATGCAAGACATGACCTCGTTCCCAAGCAATGGACCTGAACAGGACTCGCAGGACGAGATCGATCTGGTCGAACTGCTGAGAACGATCTGGCGCGGCAAGTGGGTTATCGTCCTCACCACCGTTCTGGGCATCTTGTTTGCGGTCTATCAGGCCTTCGTCGTGGCCGTGCCGCTGTACCCGGCGCGTGCGACCGTCGCCGTCGAAAGCGGCGACACGCAGATGGTGATCTCGGAAATCGACAGCGTCTTTTCCGGCGCCGGCACGGACTCGGTGGCGTTGAATACCGAGATCGAGGTGATCCTGTCACGCGATCTGATCGGGCAGTTGGTGGATGACCTCGACCTTGTCGCCGACCCGGAATTCAACGGTGCGCTCCGGGATCTGCCGTTTCGAACGAGGGCTTTGAACTGGGTGCGCGGGATCGAGCGGGCCTTGCCCAGCGATGCGCGGATGCGCGCCTCGGTGATCGACTCGGTCATCAATCGCGTCAATGTCGAAAACCTCCGCTCCACGCGCGTGTTCAACATCGAGATCGAAACCACGGATCCGCAGAAATCGGCCATGATCGTGAACCGCCTGGCCGGGATCTATATCGACAGCCAGATTCGCCGCAAACTGGACGCCACGACGCGCGCCATCAGCTTTCTCAGCGACCGCACGACCGAATTGCAGGCCAATGTGGCCGAACTGGAACGGCAACTGGCCGCGCAGACCGAGGAATCCAACGTCGTGTCGGCCGACCTCGTGCAGGCGCAGAACATCCAGTTGCGCGAATTGCGCGAGCGGATCGAGGATCAGGCACAGCGCCTTGCCGATGAGCAATCCATTCTTGCCAACCTGGTTTCGGCGCGGGGCGATTTCGACGCCTTGATCTCCGCCGCAGAGGCCAGTGGCGAGTCGCGCCTTTTGTCCATCACCCAGCGCTTCCGCATGGGGCGTCTGGACAGGGTCGAAGCGAATGCAGCCGTCGAAGACGTGATCGCAACCCTTATCGCCAACAGCGAGCGCGCGGCCCAGCAGCTTGAGACATTGCGGCAATCCGAAAGCGATCTGGCAAGCCGTATCGCGGCACAATCCGCGGAACTGATCGCCTTGCAGCAGCTCGAGCGTGAAGTGAACGCCGCCCGCCTTTTGTACGAGACGTTTCTGACCCGCCTGCAGGAGGCCAGCGTCCAGCAGGGTCTGGAAACCGCCGACGCGCGCGTCCTGTCCGAGGCGGTGCCACGCGGCGCGTCGAGCCCGAGGAAATCCCTCTATGTCATGCTTGGCCTGATGCTCGGGGCGTTGCTCGGCATCGCGATTGTCCTCGTCCGCGAATGGCGGTTTGCCGGTTTCCGCACCACCGACGAGTTGCGGGACCTGACGGGCATGCCGGTGCTGGGCACGGTGCCGGCCCTGCCGACCACCGACCGGCGCGAGGTTCTGGCGCTGCTCAACTCGCAGCCCAATTCCGTCTTTTCCGAGGCCGTGCGGAACCTGCGCACATCCATCCTGATGGCCAGCATCGACCGCCAGCCGCAGGTCATCCTCATGACATCTTCGATACCGTCCGAGGGCAAAACCACGCTTGCCATCGCCTTGAGCCGGCTGCTGGGTGCCATGGAGGGGAAACGCGCCCTGCTGCTCGAGGCCGACATCCGGCGGCAGACACTGCGCGCCTATGTCGATCATGACCCCGGCGCATCGCTTGCGGATGTTCTTCTGGGGCGTCTCGATCTCGATGCCGCGGATTTGCTCGACCCCGATCTTGGCGTCGACGTGCTGAGCGGCGGCGAGGCAAAGGTCAACGCCGTGGACCTGTTCTCGTCACGCCGCTTTGGCGATCTGATGGAGGCCCTGCGCCACCGCTACGATTACATCGTGATCGACGCACCGCCCGTGCTGGCCGTGCCCGATGCGCGCGTTCTGGCCGCCTATGCCGATGTCACCGTCTTCGCAGCCCGTTGGTCGAGCACGTCGAAAACGCAACTGCGCCAGGGGCTCCAGATGCTCGAAACGGTCGGTCATCCGGCAGACGGGATCGTCATGTCGCAGGTGGATCTGAAAAAGCTCAAGACCTACGGCTACGCCGGCCAGTACGGCTATGACAGTTATTCCTCGAAGTACTACAGCACGCAAAGTTGACGTAGCCGCAGCACACGGGTGGCCAGGGGGCGCGCTGTCCGGCGCGGTCCTTGTGATCTGCCACTCTGTCGAGGGGTGCCGACCTTGGCCGACACCGTGGTGATGACCATGCCGCGCAAGGGAAAACCCGACAAGGTCAGCGCATTTATGCCACGGCCCCCACGAAATGCTGCGAGTGCAGCATATGAGGCGGCAATGACTCCGGACCTTCGATAACCTCAGGGAACGTTACGACGTTTGTTCACGACGGCGCGACCACGGCGCGCACATGTAGTTTTCGCGGTGGTGGAACAATGGAACAATGGAACGATTTCTGGATTTCATCTTTGCACTGAGCCGTCGGCAGAAGCGCCTGGTTCAGGCCTTCATCGATGTCGCGATCATCTGCGTCGCCTTTGCCCTCGCCATGCTGCTTCGGCTCGATGGTCTGCGCTTCGCTTCCAACACGGCGAGTTGGAGCGTCCTGCTGCCCGTCATTCCGCTCACGATCGCGGCATTCTGGGCCCTGGGTCTGTACCAGGCCGTGGTGCGCTACATCGCCAGTTCGATGATCCGGACCATCGGGATAGGCGCGATCGCGTCTGCCATCGTGATGTTCGCGGCCGCGTTGCAGATGGATCTGCCGGTGCCGCGGTCGGTGCCGGGCATCTATGCGATCGTGCTCTTCCTGCTGGTCGGCGGCGCGCGCATGGTCGTGCGGTTGCTCAGTATCGCGCGGCGCGCGAACAAGTCGCGGAATGTCATCATATACGGGGCCGGATCGTCGGGGCGTCAGCTGATGCATGGGCTGCGCCAGGGGATCGAATTCAACCCGGTGGCTTTTGTCGATGACGACGCCAGCCTGCACAAAAGCCAGATCGGCGGGTGCAAGGTCTATGCCCCCCACATGCTTCAGCATCTGCTGGACCGCTATCAGGCCGGAGTCGTTCTGCTCGCCATGCCGAAACTCGGTCGCGCCGAGCGAAACAGGATCGTCTCCCGACTCGAGCCGCTCTCGGTGCAGGTGATGACGGTGCCGGGGCTGGCCGACCTGGTGTCGGGCAAGCATGCCATCAACGAGCTGCGCTCCGTGGCCCCCGAAGACCTTCTCGGGCGCGACCCCGTTCCGCCGCGCGCGGATCTGATGCACCGCAAGATCGAAAGCCGGACGGTGCTTGTGACGGGCGCGGGCGGCTCGATCGGCAGTGAACTGTGCCGCAAGATCCTGACCAGTCGCCCCGAGACCCTGATCCTGTTGGATATTTCCGAGTTTGCGCTCTACACGATCCACGAGGAATTGCAGATCGCGAAGCTCGAGGGCGACTATACCACCAATATCGTTCCCTTGATGGGGTCGGTGCAGAACGCGGATCGGATGGCCAAGATCATGATCCGCTACAATGTGAATACCGTCTTTCACGCCGCCGCGTACAAGCATGTGCCGCTGGTCGAACAGAATGTCATCGAAGGCATCCGCAACAACGTTTTCGGGACCTTCTCGCTGATCAAGGCGGCGCGAGATCATGGCGTGCGCGACTTCACCCTCGTTTCGACGGACAAGGCCGTGCGCCCGACCAACGCCATGGGGGCGTCCAAGCGGTTGGCCGAGTTGATCTGTCAGGCCCTGGCGCTCGACGAGGTCGGGATGACGATCTCGATGGTGCGCTTCGGCAATGTTCTCGGGTCCTCCGGGTCGGTGATTCCGCGGTTTCACGACCAGATCCGCAAGGGCGGGCCCGTGACGGTGACCCATCCCGAGATGACGCGCTACTTCATGACCATCCCCGAGGCCGCCGAACTGGTGATTCAGGCCGGCGCCATGGCGCGGGGGGGCGAGGTCTTCGTGCTCGATATGGGGCAGCCCGTCCGAATTCTCGACCTCGCGGAGCAGATGGTGCGGCTGCACGGCCTCAAACCCTATCGGCGCACCGATGCCGGAAACGAGCAAGATGGCGACATCGAAATCGTGATCGCCGGCTTGCGACCGGCCGAAAAGCTCTATGAAGAGCTGTTGATTGGCGACAATCCGCAGCCGACAAGCCACCCGCGAATCATGTGTGCCTCCGAGGATTGCCTGTCATTCGAGAATTTGACCGTCCTGCTGGAGCAATTGGACAAGGCATGTTCCAAGCATGACATCCCGCGGATCCTGCGGCTGATCTCGGATGCGCCGACAGGGTATATTCCGTCCAGCACCATCCACGATCTGCTCTGGAGCGATAAGGCATGGATCGCGAAAAGTGATCCTGTCGCTCCGTTGAAGCAACTGGTCGGGCCCTGACAGTCGGCCCCATAGCCACCCGTTCGCCGTTGCGGCGTGGGCACCGCCGGCCGCGCGCCCTCGGGTTTCCCGAAACGGGCGCAGGTCTGGTTCCGCCGTACCGTCCCGGCGCCTCGCGTGGCTGACAGGGGCTTTCCCCGCCTCAGGCGGGGGGGTGAGCGCATGGCGCGCCTTTCCCTTTCACGCGTCTTCTCCGGGCCGAATGGCGCAAGGGCGCGCAGCACGGCACAACCGGGTCGGACTGCGTCGCCCGGCCGACCGTCCCGCCTGCGTGTCCCGTGACTCACGAAGCGTCAGGGGGCGCGAGGCCACCCGTCGGCCTGCTTCAGCGCGGCCGATCGCAGGTTCTTGACGTGCCTTGACTGTTCAGGAGGTCTGGTGCCGCTGAAGGGACTCGAACCCCCGACCCCATCATTACGAATGACGTGCTCTACCAGCTGAGCTACAGCGGCGTTCACCGTGACGGCCAGGGGCCGTCTGTCGAGAACGGCCTGCTTTTATCAGATGGTCTTGCGGCGTCAATCACATGCTGCGACCCAATTCCGCATCAAATGACGCAAGCGAAAAGAAAAGGGGGCGACCCGGCAGGCCGCCCCCTTTTGCTGTCGATATCAGGCTCAGGCCCGTTCCGGCGTCGGCCTTTCTTCGGCTGGCGCCTCGGCGGGCTGCGCATCGCCGGGGGTTGCGGTATCCGCGGCCTGGGCCGGGGCGGCGTCCTCGACGATCTCGGCCTCCTGCGCCGCTGCCGATCCCGGTGTCTGATCCTCCAGCGCGCCAACGATCAGGGGCAGCATCTGCGCCGGGCCGGCCAGCGCCGCCTCGGATTGCGGGGCCGTCTTCCAGGTCAGCGTGTCAAAGCCGCCATCGGTGACCGGTTGCCATTCGGGATAGGCCTTGCCGTCAACCTCGCAGATCCACTGCGGCCCGCGCGAGGCGGTCACGGCCTTGGCCAGCCACGCCCGCACGACACGGTCCTCGGCACCCTGGCCGCGTTCGATCGCCGCCATGATGGTCAGCGACCGTGCGGTCGGAAGGGTTTCGGCCAGATCGCCAAGGGCCCGACGGGCGGCGGGGAAATCCTCGGCCGCGATGTGCAACTCCGCCTCGAGCATCTTGGATTCGGGATCGCTGGCATGCTTGGCCAGCAACGGACGAAAGCGCTTGAGGCGATCGGACGGCGACTCGTCTGGCGCGATGGCGGCAAAGGCGGCGGCCAGATCGGGGTGCGGTGTGCTGTCCCAGGCTGTCTTGAGGATCTTGGTGGCGACGCGCGGCTTGCCATCGGCAATCGCCAGGCGTGCGGCCATGACGGCGGCAGGCACCAGCCCCGGCGCCATGGCATTGGCCGCGTTCGCTTCGCGCGTGGCCTCGGCCACCTTGCCCTCGGCCATGGCCTCGCGCGCATGGGCCAGAGCCAGAACGGCATCTCGGCGCTTGTGCATGTCGCGCGGTATGTTGCCGGACTTGAGCGCCGCGGCCAGCGTCTGACGCGCACCCTGCCAATCCTCGGACCGGGCCTGAAGATCCAGCAGTTTGGTCTGCACCTCCTCGTTCTTGGGCCGCAGGACCAGGGCGCGTTTGCCCAGCTCGAGCGCGGTGTCGGTGTCGCCATCCTCGAGCTTTTGCTTCATCAGGCCACGCACGCCCACGAAGCGGGTGCGGTCGTCGGTGACCAGCGCCTTGTAGGTGTCGGTGGCAAGCTTGCGATCGCCGACCATCTCGGCGCCCTGGGCCACGACCAGCTTGGTCAGTTCGGGCCGCCCGAGGTATTTCTCGGCCCGCTCGGCCTTGCGGATGGCCAGTCGCCCTTCGCCGGCGGCCAGTGCCATCATGCCCTCGCTCAGGGCCTCATAGCCCTTGCGCTCGGAGCGGCGGTCAAAATAGCGGCTGATGGCGGTTTCGTCCCCGTTGAGGAACCGCAAGGTGGCGATCAGCAGCCCCACGAGTTTGAACAACACCCAGACCGAGATCAGCAGCGCCAGCGCCCCGAGGATCGCGATCAAGGGCGTCAGGACGAACTCGCGCCCGGCCACCGTCAGGACGGCGGCATCCTGCATCTCGGTCAGGTAGCCGACGCCCAGCGTCAGCAAACCCACGATGGCGATGAAGATCAGTACTTTCAGCAGAGACCAGAGCATTTTGCGGCGTCCCTTCTCAGTTGCTGCCGGCGAGCGCGTCGGCGACGGTCACCAGGGCCGCATCTACAGCGGCGCGTGTTTCGGCCTGGGCCATCCAGTCGGCCATTTCGGCCTGTGCCGTTTCGGGCAGGGCCGCGATCTCGGTCAGCGCGGCGGCGAAATCGGCGCGATCGACGGCGGCCTGGGCCCGCGACAGCACCGCGTCGGGGTCATCGCCTTCGCGCGGCTCGATCGAGCGTCCGCCGACCTGCCCCTGAAGGAAGGCCGTGAACCGCTCCACCGGGTCTTCGCCGGCGGTTTCGCGCAAGGCGACCGGCAGGGCCGCGCGGGCGGCGGCCGGAAAGCCATCCTGCAACTCTTCGACGGTGGCGACACCGTTTTCGGCGGCGGCGGTCAGGGCCTGGGGCACCTCGGTCGCGGCGGAGATGGTGGCGACGGCCTCGGCAAAGGGGGCACCGGTCGTGACCGCGATGCGCAATTCGCCCAGCGCGGCCTCGGCGGCGGCCTCTTCCAGCGCGGCCTGCGCCTGGGCCTCGGCCTCGGCGATGGCGGCCTCGGCCTGGGCGGCCGCCTCGGCGGCGGCGTCTTGCGCGGCGGTGGCCTCGGCCTCGATCCGGGCGGCTTCTTCCTCCTGGGCGCGCAACTGGCCTTCCAACTCGGTCACGGTTTCGGCCGCGGCCGCAAGATCGGCGTCGACATCGCCCGAAAACAGTGGCCGATCCTCCAGCGTGGTGATCCGCGTCGCCAGGTCCGCGATCGTATCGGTGGTTTCGCTCAGGCGTGTCTCGAGCGCGCCGATCTGCTCGCTCAGCGGCGCAAGATCGACCCCGGCGGTGGCGGGGGCCTCACCCAGGGCCGTCACCTGCGCCTGCAGGGCGCTGAGGGTTTCGGATTGCTGCGCGATCACGCTTTCCAGGCGGCTGGCGGCGGCATCATCGGCCGGCATCGGCAGATAGCCCATGTAGGTCGCGCCATAGCCCAACCCGGCGGCGACCACACCCCCCAGGAGCAGCGGCACAAAACCCGGCCCACGCTTTTCGACGACGGTCGCCGGCGGCGGGGTGTTCGGTTTCTCGGTTTCGGGTGTTTTAGCCTCGGGTGCCTCGGGTGCCTCGGGCGCGGCATCGCTGTCGGCCTCGACGGCGGCAAGAGTGTCTTCACCCTCGGTGCCGGGCGTCTCGTCGTCCCGCTCAGATGCGTCGCCGTCCGCGTCGGCCGTCTCAGCGGCTTCGGCGTCGATGGTGTCCTCGCCCTCGGGCGACATGCTGTCCTCGGCGGGATCTGCAGGAACATCCGCGAAGATACCCGTCGCGTCGGGCACCGGGTCTGACGTCGTTTCGGGGGTGTCGGCCATATCCGCATCCGGGGCGACCGTTTCGGCATCTGCCACCGTGACGGTCTCGGCCCCGTCATCGGGGGGCATCATCGCCTCGTCGGCCCCGCTCCCGGTTTCGGGGGGGATGCTATCCTGTCCGATGTCCCCCTCGGGCGGGGTCGTTTCGGGGATCTGGGTTTCGTCGCGCGTATCGCTGGCCCCGTCAGAGCCTTTCGAGGATCGTCTCGCCACCACCTGAGTCCTTCTATCTTGCGCGCCCGACTGTCTAATTAACCTGACACCGGGCGAGAGTCAGCCTAAATTACCGTTTCATGCGGCTCAACCGGCCGCTAGGTGCCAATCCGTCGCGCGATCGCCTCCAGAATGGCCGCCGCGTCCGGGGTTTCGGCCAAGATCGTCCGGTCTTGCCAGGCCGCCGGCAGGGCATCGCGCGCCGCCGCACTGATCGCGACAAGGGTGAGTCGCGCGGCGTCCGCGCCCTCGGCGGCCTGCGCCAGCAGCTTGGCCGAGCGCGGCGAAAAGACCGGCGCGATCACCCCGTCCCGCGCCAGGGCCGCGTCAAGGGTCGCGTCCGGCGGCATTTCGCGCTGATCGTAGACGGCCGCCTCGCGGACATCCAGCCCGGCGCGGCACAACCGTTTGGCTACGTCGCCGCGCACATGCACGCCATGCAGGTGCCAGATCGGGCCGGGGGGCGGGTCCTGGGCCAGCCGTGCCACGAGGTCATTGGCCGTGCCGTCCACCGAATGCGCCCTGAACCCCGCCGCGCGGGCGGCCGCCTGGGTCCGGGTCCCGACGCACCAGGCCAGCCGGCCCTGTCCGGCCCCGGCCTGCGGGACCGCGTTTTCCGACGTGAAGATCATGGTCGGTGCCGTCCGCGCCTCGGGCGGGGCGGGCAGGGGCACCACCTCCATCAGGGGGGCGATGGCCACCGCGACCCCCGGCAGGCGTGTGTCCAGCGCGCGGGCGAACCGCTCGGATTGCGCCCTGGGGCGCGTCAGCAGGACAAGGGGGGGTGGATTGTCAGACATCGGGCAGAGTGTTACCTGCCTTGCTCCAACGACACAAATGCCAAGGCCGGGTTCGGCCGTCTTTGCCACATGCCCCGCGCGCCCCTGATCCTCGGCCTGGAATCCAGTTGCGACGACACCGCCGCCGCCGTGCTGCGCGGGCCGGGCGATGCGCCCGCGATCCTGTCCTCGGTCGTGTCCAGCCAGACCGATCTGCACGCGGCCTTCGGCGGCGTGGTGCCCGAGATCGCCGCGCGCGCCCATACCGAAAAGCTGGATCTGATGGTCGAGCAGGCCCTGGCCGAGGCAGGCGCTGCATTAACCGATATTGACGCGATAGCGGTTACAAGTGGGCCCGGCCTGATCGGGGGGGTGCTGGCCGGGGTCATGGCCGCCAAGGGGCTGGCCATGGGGGCGGGCAAACCGCTGATCGGGGTGAACCACCTCGCTGGCCATGCCCTGACCCCGCGCCTGACCGACGGGGCGGCCTTTCCCTACCTGATGCTGCTGGTTTCGGGCGGGCATTGCCAATTCTTGCGCGTCGACGGCCCCGAGACGTTCCGCCGTCTCGGCGGCACGATCGACGACGCCCCGGGCGAGGCCTTCGACAAGGTCGCACGCATCCTCGGCCTGCCGCAACCCGGTGGCCCTTCGGTCCAGGCCGAGGCGCGGGCGGGCGACGCGACCCGCTTCGCGCTGCCGCGCCCCCTGATGGATCGCCCCGGATGCGACCTCAGTTTCTCGGGCCTGAAAACCGCCGTGATCCGCACCCGCGATCAATTGACCGAGGCGCAGGGCGGGCTTACCCCGCAGGACCGCGCCGACCTTTGCGCCGCGTTCCAGGCGGCGGCGGCCGATGTGCTGGCGGGCAAATCCGCCCGCGCGCTGGCCGCCTGCCAGGGGCTGACCGCCTTTGCCGTCGCCGGGGGCGTGGCCGCCAACCAGAGCCTGCGCGCGCGCCTGACAACGGTGGCCGAGGCGGCAAGTGTGCCGTTCCTCGCCCCGCCACTCAGCCTGTGCACCGACAACGCGGCGATGATCGCCTATGCCGGATTGCTGGCCTTCGAGGCCGGGCGCCGGGATGACATGACCTTGTCGGCGCGGCCGCGCTGGCCACTGGATCGCGCGGCGAAACCCTTGATCGGATCGGGCAGGAAAGGGGCCAAGGCATGAGCACGCCCTTGATGGTCTACGGCGCGGGCGCCTTTGGTACGGCCCTGGCCATCACCTATGCGCGCGCGGGTCACCCGGTGACGCTCTGGGCGCGCGAAGGCGCATCCCGGATGCAGGCCGCCCGCGAAACACCCGTCGCCTGCCCGGTGTGCGCTTTCCCGACGGGGTGCGCGTCACCGACGACCCCGCGACCGAGGCCCCGATCGCCCTTTTGGCGGTGCCGACCCAATCGCTCGGGGCGTTCCTGCGCGACACGCGGCCGACCGCCCGCTACCTCGTTTCCTGCGCCAAGGGGATCGACCGGGCGACGGGCCGGTTTCCGACCGCGCTGATCGCCGATGCCGCACCCGGTGCGGTGCCGGCACAATTGACCGGCCCGAGTTTCGCGGTGGATATCGCCGCCGGTCTGCCCACGGCGCTGACCATCGCCTGCGCCGATGATGCCGTGGGCGAAACGCTGCAGCACGCGCTGTCCACCCCAGCGCTGCGGCTTTATCGCAGTACCGATGTGGTCGGCGCCGAACTGGGCGGGGCGCTGAAGAATGTCATCGCCATTGCCGCGGGCGCGGTCATCGGCGCGGGGCTGGGCGACTCGGCCCGCGCCGCGCTGATCGCGCGCGGTTTCGCCGAGATGGCGCGCGTCGCCCGCGCCGCCGGCGCCCGGGAAGAGACCTTGACGGGCCTGTCCGGACTGGGTGACCTGATCCTGACCTGCGGGTCCGAGAAATCGCGCAATTTCCGTTTTGGCGTGGCGCTGGCCCATGGCGAAACCCTGCCCGAGGACGTGACCGTCGAAGGGCTGCACACCGCGCGCCAGATCGCGGCCGATGCCACGCTGGAGACGCCCCTGGCCGATGCGGTCGCCGCCCTGGCCGATGGGCGGGTTGACTTGGCGACGGTATTGGAAACCCTGCTGTCACGCCCCCTGAAACCGGAGTGAGCCCGATGCGCTACTGGCTGTTCAAATCCGAACCGTCCACATGGTCGTGGGACGATCAGATCGCCAAGGGCGACGCAGGCGAGGAATGGGATGGCGTCCGCAACTACCAGGCGCGCAATTTCATGCGCGAGATGGCGGTGGGCGACAGGGGGTTCTTCTACCATTCGCAAAAGGAAAAGGCGGTGGTTGGCCTGGTCGAGGTGATCGCCGAAGCCCATCCCGACAGCACCACCGATGACGACCGCTGGGAGTGCGTGGACATCAAGGCGCTGGAAAGCCTGCCCGATCCCGTGATGCTCGAACAGATCAAGGCGCGCGAGGATCTGGCCCAGATGGTGCTGGTGACCAATTCGCGCCTGTCCGTCCAGCCCGTGACCGAGGCCGAGTTCCAGACCATCTGCGCGATGGGCGGCCTGTGATCTGACACCGCCTGGCATCTGAAAAAATGGAGGGCCCCGATCGGCGGGACCCTCCATCACCCACACACGATTTGCTCGCTCCACGTGTGTTCGAATGTCGGGCCCGTCATCCTGCCGGGCTGATCCCTGTTTACCGCAACCGGGTGCCGGGGATCAAAGGAAATGCCCGCAGCATTCGAGGCGATTTGTCTTCAAACCCTACGAAAAAGGCCCGCCTTCCGGCGGACCCATTGCCGTCGCAACGCGCGCGATCAGCCGTAAACGCTCTCTTTGCCGAAATGCTTGGTCAGCATGTAATAGACCACGGCGCGATACTTGTTGCGCTCGGATTTGCCGTAGGTCTCGATCACGCTGTTGATGGCGTCCATCAGCTCGGGGCCGTCGGACAGGCCCAGCTTCTTGACCAGGAAGTTGTTCTTCACCGTTTCCAGCTCGTGCTCCTGGCTGCCGGCCACGGTCGAGGCATCGGCATCGTAGATCGCCGGGCCGCAGCCGATCGTGACCTTGGTCAACAGGTCCATATCCGGCTCGATCCCGCATTTGTTGCGCAGGTCCTCGGCGTAGTGAGCGATCAGGTCGTCGCGCTTGCCCATCTTTGGTTCCCCCTTCAAGTGTCGTTTTGCGCATCGGGCTTTTCCGGCCAGCCCTTCGTCTGGCGCACCGGCGCGGCGTGGACGTTACCCGCAACCCGCAGGTCTGCGAAGAAAAACTTTGCCCCACGGGGCGCGCCGCCCCGTTTCGCGGTGCCGTTAGCGAGATCTTTACCCTTTCGGGCTAACGTGGCCCGTGATCGCGATCTCTCTCAAGCATGGTCTCGCCCCTGGCCGAAGACAGCCCCCGAAGGGCCCAGGTTCAGCGGGATCGGATATGCGCACTCTCTCCGACCCGTCCGGTCTTTCGGCGGGCCGAGGCCGTGCCCCGCAAAAGGGGCGGCGCCGCTCCGACGCGTGTTCCGTATCGCCGCGGGATGCCTGCCCCCCCGAGTCTGCGTTCAGATCGGTTCGGTCTGATCCATGGCCAGCATGGCCTCCACCTCGGGCAGGGTCATGTCGCCGGGGCGCAGACGCTTGACCGCCAGATGCGCCGCCACGCGGCATAGCCCCGCGTTCAGCGGCGTGTCCAGGCCATGCAACCGACCCAACAGCGCGATCTCCCCGTTCAGGTAATCCGTTTCCAACCGGATCGCCCCTCGCAGCAGGCTCTGATTCGTCGAGCCGCCGACCCGTGCGACCCCGGGCAACGAGTCGACCGGCCGCATCAGGGCATCGCGCTGGGCGTCGGTTTCTTCCGGTGGCTGCCAGTCCAGCCCCGCCGCGCGAAAGACCGCTTCGGCCTCGGCGCGCACCCGCTGGCCCAACGTGCCGGTCTCGGCCTGATGCCCGAGGGCCGCCTTCAGGATATTCCCAAGGTTCAGCAGCAGCTTGCCGCGCTTGCTGGCCATCACGTCCGGCAGCAGATTGGTGGCGATCATCGCCGCCTCGAGCGCGGTGGCCATGCGCCGGTCGTCCGCGTCGACGCCACCGGGGTAGCGGCCCAGATCGAAGATTCCGAATTTCGGCTCGGTGAACACCGCGACCTCGCCCGGCACAAGGTAAAGCGCGGGCATCATCACCGTGACGCCATGCACATTGGGAAACAGCCGCAGCGCCGCGCTTTCGTTGGCCACGCCGTTCTGGGCGCAAAAAAGGGCCTGCCGCGTGACGCCGGCGCTACGCAGATCCTCGAGCGCGGCCTGCGTGTCCTGGCTTTTCATGCAAAGCAGGATCAGGTCGTCATCGCGCCAGTCGATCTCGGAGGGGTG
Organism: Roseibacterium elongatum DSM 19469; assembly: GCF_000590925.1. Classification (NCBI taxonomy): domain Bacteria; kingdom Pseudomonadati; phylum Pseudomonadota; class Alphaproteobacteria; order Rhodobacterales; family Roseobacteraceae; genus Roseicyclus; species Roseicyclus elongatus. The sequence goes on from NZ_CP004372.1 coordinate 1,372,224, forward strand.
GCACACCACCGGAACCGGGACCCACGCGTCCAGACCCGGCGCGCGCAGGCGCAGGCCCCGCGCCGCAACCGCCTGTGCCATCGCGCCGCGCGCGATGCCGATCACCGACTGGCCCGACCGCGCCAGCGCCGCCGCCACAACGCCCCCGACCGCGCCCATGCCATAGATGATGATGCGCATTGCGCCGCCCCCGATGCCCTGTGACTGTTCAGCGCCCGTCGTAGCGCGGCCCGTCCCGCCGATGGGCCCTGCAGCGGGGCGACATCCATGCCGGCAGTAGGATGCACCGGGCGACAGGTCGGTTCATGCCAACCATGAACGCGACCCTGCCGCCCGGTGCAAGCTTTTTGGCCTCAGTAGCGGTAGTGTTCGGGCTTGTACGGGCCCTCGACCGGCACGCCGATATAGTCGGCCTGTTCCTTGGCCAGTTCGGTCAGTTTCACGCCGATCTTCTTCAGATGCAGGCGCGCCACCTTTTCATCCAGCAGTTTGGGCAGGATATAGACGCGGTTCTCGTAGTCCTCGCCGCGGGTGAACAGCTCGATCTGGGCCAGCACCTGGTTGGTGAAGCTGGCCGACATCACGAAGGACGGGTGGCCTGTGGCGTTGCCAAGGTTCAACAGACGCCCCTCGGACAGCAGGATGATGCGGCTGCCCGAGGGCATTTCGATCATGTCCACCTGATCCTTGATGTTGGTCCACTTGTGGTTCTTCAGCGCGGCGACCTGAATTTCGTTGTCGAAATGGCCGATATTCCCGACGATCGCCATGTCCTTCATCTCGCGCATGTGCTCGATGCGGATGACATCCTTGTTGCCGGTGGTGGTGATGAAGATGTCGGCGTCGTGCAGCACGTCTTCCAGCAGGACGACCTCGTAGCCGTCCATCGCGGCCTGCAGCGCGCAGATCGGGTCGGCTTCGGTTACCTTGACGCGCGCGCCCGCCCCGCTGAGCGACGCGGCCGAGCCCTTGCCCACATCGCCATAGCCGCAGACGACGGCGACCTTGCCGGCCATCATCGTGTCGGTGGCGCGGCGGATGCCGTCGACAAGGCTTTCCTTGCAGCCGTACTTGTTGTCGAATTTCGACTTGGTGACGCTGTCGTTCACGTTGATGGCGGGGAAGGGCAGGTGGCCTTTCTCCATCATCTGATACAGGCGATGCACGCCGGTGGTGGTTTCCTCGGTCACGCCCTGGATCATGTGGCGCTGCTTGGTGAACCAGCCGGGGCTTTCGGCCAGGCGCTTCTTGATCTGGGCAAACAGCGCGACCTCTTCCTCGCTGGTCGGCACCTCGATCAGGTCGGTCTCGCCCTCTTCGACACGGGCGCCCAGCAGAACATACAGGGTCGCGTCACCGCCATCGTCCAGGATCATGTTCGCGCCGCCTTCCTCGAAATGGAAGATGCGGTCGCAATAGTCCCAGTATTCCTCGAGCGTTTCGCCCTTGACGGCAAAAACCGGCGTGCCGCCCGCGGCGATCGCGGCGGCGGCGTGATCCTGTGTCGAGAAGATGTTGCACGAGGCCCAGCGCACATCGGCGCCCAGCTCGACCAGCGTCTCGATCAGGACAGCCGTCTGGATCGTCATGTGCAGCGACCCGGCGATGCGCGCGCCCTTGAGCGGCTTGGAGGCGCCGTATTCCTCGCGCAGGGCCATCAGGCCCGGCATTTCGGTTTCGGCGATGTCCAGTTCCTTGCGGCCATAGTCGGCGAGCGTGATGTCCTTGACGATATAGTCCGTGCCCATGTCCGAGGCTCCATTTACAGCGAATGCGTTGGGCGGGCACATAGCACCGGACATGGGCAACGGCAACGCGGCGGCATGTGGGCGCAATCAATGCGGGGGCGTATGCGCTTTTCGTGCCGGCCGGGCCTTGCTAAACCCGGCGCGAAACTGCCAACGGGACCCGCCCATGCCCAAAGCCCCCCCGCGCGCGTGGCAACGCATGTTGTCCGGCCGCCGTCTGGACCTGCTGGACCCGACGCCGATGGATATCGAGATCGAGGATATCGCCCATGGCCTTGCCTTTGTTGCGCGCTGGAACGGGCAGACGCGGGGCGATTTCGCCTATTCGGTGGCCGAGCATTCCATCCTGGTCGAGGAAATCCACACCCGCCTGCAGCCGCAGGCGCCGGTGAAATGGCGTCTGGCCGCGCTGCTGCATGACGCGCCCGAGTACGTGATCGGCGACATGATAAGCCCGGTCAAGGCCGCGGTCGGGCCGGGCTATGGCGAGCTGGATACGCGCCTGACCGCCGCGATCCACCTGAGGTTCGGGTTGCCGGCCATCCTGCCCAAGACGGTGAAGGCGGCGATCAAGCGGGCCGATCGCATCTCGGCCTGGCTGGAGGCGGTGCAACTGGCCGGGTTCGCCGAGGCCGAGGCCGACCGGTTCTTTGGCCGGCCGGATGCGGCGTTGGTCGAGGGCCTGACCCTGCGCCTGCGCCCGCCGGCCGAGGTCCGCGCCGAGTTCACCGCGCGCCACGCGGCGCTGATGGCGGCGCTGTGAGCGAGGGTCTGCTGCGGATCCGCCCGGCTCGGCCCGAGGATGCGGCCGCGCTGGCCCCGGTTTTCGACGCGATCCTTGCCTCGGGCATCCGGTCCTGGACCAAGGATGCCGATGCGGTGCTGGCCGACTATATCGCCCATCCCGACCGGATCGCCGTTCATGTGGTCGAAGCGGATGGCGGCCTTGGCGGGGTGCAATCGCTCAGGCGGTCAACCGGCGACACCCGTTGGGGGGTGCCTGCGGGGTGGGGCATCATCGGGACGCATCTTGCGCCCGAAATGCAAGGGCGAGGCGCCGGGCGGCGCCTGTTCGCGCAGTCGCGACAGGCCGCGCGGGCGGCCGGGCTGCGCATTATCGTCGCCTCGATCTCTGCCACATCCGCGCAGGCCCTTGGCTATTACCGCGCCATGGGCTTTCGCCCCGCGCGGCAGGAGGGCCGTATCATTCATCACCTGTTGGAGCTTGAGCCATGACGCAATTGCACGTCCGCCCCGCCCATGATCTGGACGCGCGCGAAATGGCGGCCATTCTGAACGACGTGATCGCGATCGGCGGGACGACCGCAATGACCGGGCGCATCGACGCGTCCTATTTCGTGGACCGGATGAGGGCCGAGCGCGACGCCGCGTCGTGGCTGGTGGCCGAAACGCCCGATGGGGAAATCGTGGGCTTTCAATGGATCACGCGCGGCGGTGCCTATCTGCCGCCCGAGGCCGCCGAGATCGCCACCTTCGCCAAACCGGGCTGGCAGGGGGTTGGCATCGGGTCGCGGCTGATGGAGGCGACCAAGGCGGCGGCCAGAACCCTCGGATATGCGTGGATCAACGCCAATATCCGTGCCGATAACGCCAGCGGGCTGACCTATTACCAATCCTGCGGGTTCGAGGATTGGGGGCGGCAAAAGGGCGTGCGGCTGGGCGACGGGCAGATCGTGGACAAGGTGCTGAAGCGTTATGACCTGGTCTGACCGCCGCCCGAACCTGTAAGTTCCATGCCTGTGGGCCGACGGCTTACAGCCAGCGGCGCGGGCCGTTCAGTTCACGGCGTTCGGTCCGGGGCTTGTGGCGCACGCGACGCTCAGGGATCGGGTGCGGATCGGGTGCGCCCCAGTCTTTCTGGCGCGAGGCGGTCATGAAGCTGTTTGCGAAAATCGTGAACATGGCGGGTCTCCTGCGGCTTGTGATGGGTTTGACCCTAGCCGTATTGTGCCGACGGGCCGAGTCAGCAATACTGCCAACATGTTAGCAGAACTTTCAGATGGACTGGCGTGATATCCCCTCGCTTTCGGCGCTCCGGGCGTTCGAGGCGGCGGCGCGGCTGGGCTCGTATTCCGAGGCGGCGCGCGCGCTGAACGTCACCCATGCCGCCATTGCCCAGCATGTGCGCACGCTCGAGGCGCATTTTGGCCAGGCCCTGATGGCGCGGGCGGGGCGGGGCGTGGCCCCGACCGAGGCCGGCGCACGCCTGGCGCGGGACCTGTCGGCGGGGTTCGGGGAAATCGCGGGCGGCGTGCGGGCGTTGATGCAGGGGCGCGCCGACCGGCCGGTGACGGTCACCACGACGCCCAGTTTTGCCGAAGCCTGGCTGATGCCGCGCCTGGCGCAGTTCTGGTCGGCGCATCCCGAGGTGCCGCTGAGCGTGTCGGCCGAGGCGCGCGTGTCGGACCTGCGGCGCGACGGCTATGACCTGGCGATCCGCTATGGGCGCGGCGACTGGCCGGGGCTCGAGTCCCTGCGCCTGACCGACCCCGGCATCGTGGCCGTCGCCGCGCCGCAGGTGGCGCAGCGGCTGGCCGGGGCCTGGCCCGACCCCGAGGCGGAGGGCGCGTTGAAACGCCTGGACAGGCTGCGCTGGCTGGTCGATCCGCAGGATGCGGAGTTCTACGCCTGGCTGCGCGCGGGCGGTATCGACCCCGATGCCTTGCAGGCCACGCGGCTGGAAACCAACCCGATGGTGCTGGCCGCCTGCCGCAGCGGGGCCGGCGTGTCGGTGCAACCGCGCGCGGTGGTCGAGGGCGATCTGGCCGAGGGGCGGTTGGTGGTGCTGGCCGAGCAATCCGACAGCCCGCTGGCCTATCACCTCGTGCATCTGCCGGGGCCGATGCCGCCCCGGGTCAAGACCTTCGTCACGTGGCTCAGGCGATCGATGACGCCCTGAAACCGGTTATCGGAAGAAACAGGTGACGCCGGACCAGAGCAGCGCGATCTGTTCGCCCGTCGGGTCCAGCAGGCCGGCCACCCCGCCGCGCGAGAACTCGTCGCCCAGGGTCGTCACCTGAAAGCTGACCTGCGGCATCTGCACCCGCAACTGGCCGGGACGGAAGCCGCCTGCGACCGGCAGATCAGGGTCGCTGCTGGTCCAGCCGAGGAAGCTGCCCTCGACGAAATTCAGCGTCAGGCCATCCTCCCAGCTTGCTGCGGTGATGGGGCCTGCGCCGCATTCGGTCTGGGTGACGACCTGGGCCGGACGCTCATCCAGCAGGCGCGACACGGTTTCGATCACGCCCACCTGTGCGCGGCCGAAATCGATGCGCAGGCCGGAGACGGTGGGTTCGATCCCCTGGCCATCCAGCGTGAGGGGCGGGATCTCGGGTTCGCGGGTGCCGACGCAGGCCGACAGCAGAACGGCACACAGGGCAATCAGGGCGACGGGGCGGCGCATGGGCAAGTCTTTCGCTCGGGTCAGGCAACGGGCCAAGGGCCCCGCGCGCTATAGCGCAAGGCGCGCGCGACGCAAAGATGGGTGGTGTCAGCGCGGGCTGCGCTTGGCAAGGATGCGCTGAAGCGTGCGGCGATGCATGTTCAGACGGCGCGCGGTTTCCGACACGTTGCGGTCGCAAAGCTCGTAGACGCGCTGGATATGCTCCCACCGCACGCGATCCGCCGACATCGGGTTCTCGGGCGGGGGCGGGCATCTCTTCTTCCTCGGCCAGCAGGGCCGCGGTGATGTCATTGGCATCGGCCGGTTTCGACAGGTAGTCGGTCGCGCCGATCTTGACCGCGGCCACGGCGGTGGCGATGGCGCCATAGCCCGTGAGCACGACAATGCGGCTGTCCGGGCGTTTTTCACGCAGGGTTTCGACCACGTCGAGGCCGTTGCCATCCTCGAGCCGCAGATCGACCACCGCATAGGCGGGCGGCCGCGCCGTGCAGATCGCCTTGCCGCCGGCGACCGACCCGGCGGCCTCGACCTCGAAGCCGCGCTTTTCCATCGCGCGTTGCAGCCTGCGCAGAAACGGTTCGTCGTCATCGACGATCAGCAGGGACTTGTCTGCCCCGATGTCTCTCAGGTTGCGGTCTTGCGTCATGCGCTGATGTCCTTCGGTCTTGCTAGAGCTTCCTTATAGAGCAGTGCGACGCGGGGTCAATTTGTCGCGCATCGATTGTGATATCCGCTCTGTCGGTTTTTCCGCCCCGGTTTTCTGCACGAGCCGCCGGGCTCAACTGCCGCCTGCGGCGGCCTCGATGAAGCAGGCGGTGGTGTCGGCCATCTGCCGCGGGGTGGTCTCGCGATTGAAGAACTCGACAAAGCCATGCTCGGGCAGCACGAGGTAGGAAAAGGCCGAGTGATCGACGAGGTAATAGGGATCGTCGCCTTCGCGGTTCACGCGGTAATAGACGCGATAGGCATCGGCCGCGGCATCGGTTTGATCGAGCGTGCCGGTCAGGCCCAGCATGCGGGGATGCACGTTGTCGGTGAAGGCGGCCATCACCTCGGGCGTGTCGCGCTCGGGATCGACCGAGATCATGACGGGCAGAACCTCGTGCCCCATCGTGTCGAGGATATCGACCGCCTCGGCGTTGCGCACCGTATCCAGAGGGCAGACATCGGGGCAAAACGTATACCCGAAATACAGGATCGTGGGCCCGGTGACGACATCGGCATCGGTAACGGTATCGCCGGTTTCCGACACCAGCGTGAAGGGGCCGCCCAACTGGGCGCCGCCGCCGGCGATGGCGCTGCCGCGGCATTGGGCAAACTGGTCCTCCGCGCCGCTCATGCGGCCCATCAGAACGGCGATCCCGGCGCCGGCCAGAAGCAGGGCGATCAGGATGACAGAGGCAATGGCATAGATGCGGGACATGGCGGTGATCCGGTCGTTTGCAGTCAGGGCGTCGTTGAATACCTAAGTGGGCCGGCCTATCAATTCATCTCGTTGTCCCTGCGACGGAACGCCCCTGATGAGCCTCACGACCGATCCCGCCCTCGACCTGGTGCGCCAGGACACGCGCAGCGACTGGGTGCGCCTGCGCACGCTGCTGGTTCTGCGCTGGCTGGCGATCCTGGGGCAGACGATGACGGTGGTGCTGGCCAGTTTCTATTTCGGCCTGCGGGTCGAACTGGGCCTGTGTTTCCTGGCGATCGGGGCCAGCGTCGTGTCGAACCTCATCGCGATGACGATTTTCCCCGAGAACCAGCGCCTGAGTGATCGCGACGCGATGCTGACGCTGCTGTTCGACCTGGCGCAGTTGAGTTTCCTGCTGTTTCTGACCGGCGGGCTGAACAACCCCTTTGCCCTGCTGATCCTGGGGCCGGTGACGATCTCGGCGACGGCGCTGACCATGCGCTCGACGGCGATTCTGGGGGCCCTGGCCATCGGGTTGATCTCGCTCCTGGCGTATTTCCACGTGCCGCTGACCCTGTCGACGGGCGAGATCATGGAATTGCCCGATCTCTACATCCTGGGGTTCTGGATGGCGATCGTGATCGGCATCGTCTTCCTGTCGGCCTATGCCCGGCGCATCAGCTCGGAATCGCATTCGATGAGCCAGGCCCTGCTGGCGACGCAGATGGCGTTGGCGCGCGAGCAGAAGCTGACCGACCTGGGCGGCGTGGTGGCCGCCGCCGCGCACGAGTTGGGGACACCGCTGGCCACGATCAAGCTGGTGTCGACCGAACTGGCCGAAGAGTTGGAGAACTACCCCGAACTGGCCGAGGATGCGCGCCTGATCCGCGATCAGGCCGATCGCTGCCGCGATATCATGCGCTCGATGGGCCGGGCCGGGAAGGACGATCTGCACATGCGTTCGGCCCCGTTGGAAGAAATCGTGCGCGAGGCGGCCGAACCCCATTCCGACCGCGGGATCGAGATCGTGACCGCCTTCGGCCCGGCGGGCGGCTGCACCGGGCCCCAGCCGATCGTCTGGCGCAAGCCCGAGATCATCCACGGTCTGCGCAATTTCGTGCAGAATGCCGTCGATTTCGCCGAAACCCGCGTCTGGATCGACGGGCAGTGGATCAATGGCGAGATCAAGGTGAAGATCGTCGATGACGGGCCGGGTTTTCCGCCCGACCTGCTGGGGCGTCTGGGCGACCCGTTCCTGCGCCGCCGCTCGCGCGACAGCGACAGCCAGAGGCCCGGCTACGAGGGGATGGGCCTGGGCCTGTTCATCGCCAAGACGTTGCTCGAACGATCCGGGGCCAAGGTGACCTTTCACAATGCCTCGGACCCGTTCCTGCTGGACGAGGATACGCCGCCGCGCAATGGCGCCATGGTCGAACTGGTCTGGCCGCGCGACGCCATCGCCCTGCACCAGGACGAGGCCAATGCGCCGCTGGGGCAGAACCAGCCGATCACGGCCTGAGGGATGACGTACCGTTGATGCGCGCGCCTGCGCTTAACCGCCTGTTAACCGTTCTGCGTCACGCTGAGCGTCGGGGGCAACCTGGCGCGAGGCTGAAGCATGATCTTTCCGGACGGGGTGGCATATCTCGCATTCGCGGCGATCAGCCTGCTGACCGCGGTTCTGGCGCTGATCATGACCGCAAAGCTGGCGCCGGGGCGGGCCGCGCCGGATGCGCTGCGGCCCGCCGCCTTGCGGCCGCAACTCGACCTGCTGCACCGTTACGAGTTCCGCGAAGGCTACCTGTTGTCGCCGGTCGCCGAGGGGGACGCCTTTCTGCCGGAGAACGCCGACCGCACCGGGGCCTATGACATGCTTGGCGAGGTCCTGGGCGGGCTGCACCCGGACGTGCCCGGATGCATGCGCGCGCTGCGCAAACGCGGCGAGGCCTTTGCCCTGACAGGACAGATGGGGGATGACCGGCTATCGGTTTCCGGCCGGCAGGAAGAGGGGCGGCTGGTCCTGTCGGTCGGGCCGGCCGAGCCGGGCGATGGCCGCGCCGTGGTCGATGGCCAGACCTTTGCCAAGTTGCAGGAAGAGGTCGGCGACATGCGCGCGATCCTGGACGCGACGGCGATCCCGACCTGGAAACAGGACGACGAGCGGCGCATTGTCTGGGCCAACGCCGCCTATCTGGCGCTGGCCGAGCGTTTTCTGGCCGGCGAGCATGGGCGCGCATCGCTGGGCTGGCCGTTGCCGCAGGTGTTCGGCGACCAGGTGACCCCCCTGCCGGCACAAGGCACCGTGCGCCGATGCAGCCTCGCGGCGGCCGACCCCGACGCCGCCGCGTGGTTCGAGGTCTCGGCCGAGCCGCAGCCGGGTGGCGCGGCGATCTGCATGGCGCGCCCGATCGACCGGCTGGTTGCGGCCGAAACCTCTCTGCGCAGTTTCGTGCAGACCCTGTCCAAGACCTTTGCCAGCCTGCCCACCGGGCTGGCCGTCTTCGACAAGCGCCGGAACCTTGTGATGTTCAACCCGGCACTGGTGACCCAATCGACCCTCGGGATCGACTTTCTGTCGGCGCGGCCCAGCCTGGTCGAGTTTCTCGACCATCTGCGCGAGCGGCGGCGCATGCCCGAGCCGCGCGATTACCGCAGCTGGCGTGACCAGATCGCCCGCTTGGAAGAGGGGGCGGCCGATGGCACCTATCAGGAATTGTGGACCCTGCCCGACGGCGACAGTTTGCGGGTGACGGGCCGGCCCCACCCCGACGGCGCGGTTGCGCTGCTGTTCGAGGATATCAGCCAGGAGGTGACGTTGACGCGGCAGTTCCGGGCCGATCTGGACCTCTACCGGTCCGTGCTCGAGGACGATGCCGCGGCCCTGGCGGTCTTTGGGCGCGACGGGCAGATGATGCTGTCGAATGCCGCCTATGCCAAGCTCGTGGGGGGATGACCCGCGCACGGCCGACATCCCGCCGCGCCTGATCGATGCGACCCGCCTGTGGCAGGCGCGATGCCAGCCCACCGGCCTGTGGAGCGATATCCGTCAGTTCGCCGCGTTCCAGATCGACCGCGCGCCCTGGGTCGACGTGGTCACCACGCAAGAGGACGAGCGCATCGCCTGCCGTGTCGCCCCCTTGCGCGGCGGGGCCACGCTTGTGCGGTTCCAGTCCCTCGAAAGCGATTGGACGGACCCGCTGGCCTGGCCGGCCATCGCCTCGGACAGTCAGGCGACCTATGCCCCGCCGCCCCGGCCCCGCGCCGTCGCCGGCATGGCCGAAGCGGCAATCCCGCCCTATGCGCCGCCGGTCCCGGACGACCGCTGAACGGTCGTGCTTGCGGGGCGTTGTCGGATGGCTACACTGCCGCCGATGACGACCGCCCCCCGATCCGACGATCTGCCCGACTGGCCCGTGCTGGCCCGTGTCGCCTTGCCCGCGCCCGAGGCAACCGACGCCTTGGCGCGGCGCTGGGCGGGCGTGTTGCGCAAGGGCGACGCGCTGCTCTTGTCGGGCGAGTTGGGCAGCGGAAAGACGCATCTGGCGCGGGCGCTGATCCGGGCGGCACTGGGGCCTGACGGGGCGCAAGAGGACATCCCCTCGCCGAGTTTCACCCTCGTGCAGACCTATGAGGCCCCGAGGGCCGAGATCTGGCACGCCGATCTTTATCGCCTGTCGCATCCCGACGAGATCTTCGAACTGGGCCTCGACGAGGCGATGGAGGGCGCGATCTGCCTGATCGAATGGCCCGAACGCATGGCCCCGGACTGGCCCACCGGGGCGGCGCTGGCTCGGCTGACGGTGAGCGGAGAGGACGCGCGTATGCTGGATCTGTCGGGTGCGGGGGATCTGGCCGCGCGCCTTGCGGCCTGTATCGGGGCCGCGCCATGAGCGACCGGCAAGAGGCGTTTCTGGAGCGGTCAGGCTGGGGCGGCGCGCAGGCGGTGCGTCTGGCCGGCGATGCCTCACAGCGGTTCTATTTGCGGCTGACAGCCGCCGACGGGGCGCGCGCGATCCTGATGGTCGCGCCCTGTGCGACGCCCGCCGAGCGCGCCAGCCTCGATGCATTTCGGCGCATCGGGGGGCATCTGCGTCACCTGGGCCTGTCCGCCCCCGAGGAATTCGCCGCCGAGCCCGACGCGGGCCTGATCCTTATGGAAGATCTGGGCGACATGACCCTGTCGCGCCTGCTGCAAGAGAGCCCGGCTGTCGCCGCGGACGCCTATGGCACAACGGCGCGGGTGTTGGCGCGGCTGGCGGCCGAGGCACCGCCGGCGGGCTTGCGTGCGCCCGATGCCGGGGAAATGGCCGAGATGGCCGATCTGCCTTGTGCCCTGCTGAAGGCTGAGGGCGGTGATGTCGGCGCCTTGCGCGCCCGGCTGCGCGCGGCCCTGACCCAGGCGCTGCGGCAACATTCCGGGGGCGCGCCGGGCCTTGCGCTGCGCGATGTTCATGGCGACAACCTGATCTGGCTGCCCGACCGCGCGGGCGCGGCCCGGATCGGCCTGCTGGATTATCAGGACGCGCTGCGTCTGCCGTTGGGGTATGATCTGGCCTCGCTGCTCGATGATGTGCGGCGTGACATCCCCGCGGGTTGGCGAAAAAATCTTGTAGAAGATTTTTCGGCCCAGACCGCGATGCCCCGCCAAGAGGCCCAGGCGCGCATCGACACCCTGTCGTTGCAGCGCAACATCCGCATCCTTGGGGTTTTTCGGCGCCTTGCGACGCTGCATGGCAAGGCCGGGTATGCCCGGTTTCTGCCGCGCACGCGCAGCCTGATCCGTCGCGCGCTAGCCTCGCCCGAACTTGCGCCGCTACGCGCGCCGGTCGAGGAGCTGTTGCAGCGCACGGCGCATTGGAGCCTGCCATGACGCGCGCCTGCATGATCCTGGCCGCCGGGTTCGGCACGCGCATGGGCAGCCTGACGCAGGACCGGCCCAAACCCCTGATCGAGGTCGGGGGGCAGGCCCTGATCGATCATGCGCTGGCGGCGGCCCGCGCCGGGGCGGCGGCCCCGATCGCGGTCAATGGCCATTACCGGGCCGCGCAGATGCGCGACGCCGTCACCCGCCGCGGCGATGACCTGCATTTCCTGCAGGAAACGCCGGATATCCTGGATTCGGGGGGCGGTGTGAAGAATGCGCTGTCCGTGCTGGGGCAGGCCCCGCTTTTCACGCTGAACGCCGATGCGGTCTGGTCCGGCCCCGACGCGTTGCCGACGCTCGAGGCCGCTTGGGACGGGGGGCGCATGGGGGCGCTTTTGCTGCTGGTACCGCGCGCACGGGCGGTGGGGCGCACGGGCGGCGGCGATTTCGGATTGGGGGCTGAGGGGCGGCTGCACTGGGACAAGGGACCGGACGGGTTTGTCTATACCGGGGCGCAAATCCTCGACCCCGCACCGGTGGCTGCGCGGAGGGAGCGCGTGTTCTCGCTGCGCGACATCTGGCAGGAGATGATGGACGAAGGCCGCCTGTTCGGGGTGGTCCATGCCGGGCATTGGGCCGATGTGGGCCATCCCGACGGGATCGCGGCGGCGGAACGGATGCTGGACGGTGACCATGCTGTTTGACCACGAGGCCGCGCCGCGGCTGTTCGCCACCCCGATCGGCGTCGATTTCTGCGCCGCCCTGATCGTGGGACTGGATGCGCGCCTGGCCACACAGCCGCCCGAGGCGATCGCGCGGGTCGAGATCCATGTGGCGAACGCCCGTCTGCAGCGCCGGATCCAGACGCTCTATGCCGAACGCGGGCCGGGGTTCTTGCCCCGCATCCGGCCGGTCACGGCGCTGGGCGATCTGGCCGATCTGGCGGGCCTGCCCCCGGCGATCTCGCCCCTGCGGTTGCGCTTGATGCTGGCCGAGCAGATCGGGCGGCTGATCGATGCCGCGCCCGATCTGGCCCCGCGCACCGCGCTTTATGACCTGTCGGACAGTCTGGCCGACCTGATGGCCGAGATGTTCGAGGAACGCGTGACGCCCGAGATGATCCATGATCTGGACGTGGGCAGCCATTCGGACCACTGGGCGCGGGCGCAGACCTTTGTCACCGCGATCACCGCGTATTTCGCCGAAGAGGCGTCGCTGACGCCCGAGGCGCGCGCGGCGCGTGTCACCGACCACCTGATCCGCCAGTGGGAGGTCGCCCCGCCCGGCCACCCGGTGATCGTGGCCGGATCGACCGGGTCGCGGGGGGCGACCGCACGGCTGATGGCGGCGGTTGCGCGCCTGCCGCAGGGGGCGGTGATCCTGCCCGGCCTCGACCGCGAGATGCCGGCCGCGATCTGGGCGCGCCTGTTGCAGGACCGTCAGGGGCAGGGCCTTGCGGGCGAGGATCATCCGCAATTCCGGCTGGCGCGGATTGCCGAGATGCTGGGGCTGGATCCTGCGACCCTGCCCGATTGGGCGCCGGCCATGACCCCGGTCAACCGCGCGCGCAACGCCGCCGTATCACTGGCCCTGCGCCCGGCCCCGGTGACCGATCAATGGCGCAAGGAGGGGCCGCACCTGCCCGATCTTGGCGGCGCGTTCGAGGGCGTGACCCTGCTCGAGGCGCCCAGCCCGCAGATCGAGGCCGGGGCCATCGCGCTGCGCCTGCGACAGGCGGTGGATAAGGGGCGGCGCGGCGCGCTGGTGTCGCCCGACCGGATCCTGACGCGGCAGGTGGCCGCCGCGCTGGATCGCTGGCGCATCACGCCCGATGACAGCGCGGGCACGCCCTTGGATCAGACCGTGGCGGGGCGTTTTCTGCGCTTGGTGGCCGAGGTCTTTTGCGGGCCGGTCACGGCCGAGGTCTTCGTGGCCATCCTGTCGAACCCGATGTGCCATTCGGGAACGGATCGCGGCCCGCATCTGCGCCTGCTGCGCGAATTCGAGTTGCGCGGGTTGCGCGGCAAGACGGGGTTTCCCGACCCTGCGACGTTGAACGCCTGGGCCGCGCGCCAGGAGGATCCGGCCGCGCAAGAGTGGGCGGATTGGGTGGGTCGCGTCCTGTTGCCGCCGCAGGCCAATGGCGATCTGCCCTTTGCCGATCATGTCGCCCGCCATGTGGTGCTGGCCGAGGCGTTGGCGACGGGGCAGGCGGGGGCCGATACGGGCGAGCTGTACCGCGAGGCGGCGGGCGAAGATCTGGCGCGGCTTCTGGCCGAATTGCGGGCCGAGGGGGGCGCGGGCGGCGCGATGAGTGCGCGCGACTACGCCGACATGTTCGGCGGGCTGATCGCCGACCGGCAGGTGCGCGACGGGCTGCGCCCGCATGCCCAGGTCCTGATCTGGGGCACGCAGGAAGCCCGCGTTCAGGGCGCCGATCTGGTGATACTGGCGGGGTTGAACGAGGGCACCTGGCCCGCCGCGCCCGAGGCCGACCCGTGGATGAACCGCCCCTTGCGGGCGGCGGCGGGCCTGCGCCTGCCGGACCGGGTGATCGGCCTGTCGGCGCATGATTTCCAGCAGGCCATCGCCGCGCCCGAGGTCTGGCTGTCGCGGGCCAGACGCGATGCCGAAACCGACACGGTGCCGGCGCGCTGGCTGAACCGTCTGACGAACCTGCTGGACGGGGCGAGCGAGACCTCCAAGGCGGTTCTGGACGGGATGCGCCACCGTGGCGATGCCTGGATCGCGATGGCCGAGGCGCTGGCCAGCCCGACCGAGGCGCAACTCGCCGCGGCGCGCCCGGCCTCGCGTCCGGCCCCGGCCCCGCCGCTTGCGGCTCGGCCCCGGCAATTGTCGGTCACGCAGGTCGAGACGCTGATCCGCGACCCCTACGAGATCTACGCGCGCAAAGTCTTGCGCCTGAAGCCGTTGGAGCCGTTGCGCCAGGACCCCGACGCGGGCGAGCGGGGCACCGTGCTGCACGATATCCTGCGGGTCTTTGTCGAGGAAACGCGCGCCGGCCTGCCCGCGCATGCGGCGGCCCGCTTGATGGAGATCGCCGACGATGTTCTGGCCGCGCGTGCCCCATGGCCGGCCGCGCGCCGGGTCTGGCGCGCAAGGCTGGACCGTGTCGCGCCGCATTTCCTCAAGACCGAGGCCGAGCGGCGCAGCTGTGGCGCGCCATGGTTGCTGGAAAGCCCTGCCAGTTGGGGCGTGCCGGGGATGGCGGTGACCCTGACCGGCACCGCCGACCGGTTGGACCGCCTGAGCGACGGGGGCGTGGCCATCTACGACTACAAGACCGGACAGGTGCCCAGCGAGGATCAGGAGCGCGCCTTTACCAAGCAATTGTGGATCGAGGCGCTGATGGCCGAGGATGGCGCCTTTGACGGGCAGGACGGCCCCGATCTGGCGGCGCATATCGCCTATCTGGGGCTGGGCGCGACCCCGGCGACGGTGGCCCATGATCCGACGCCGCAGGATCTGGCCGAGATTCGGGCCGGCCTGCAGCGCCTGTTGGGGCATTTCAACGACCCGCGCACGGGCTATAGCGCGCGGCGCGCGGTGTTCGAGGCGCGCTATACGCGCGATTTCGACCATCTGGCGCGCTATGGCGAATGGGATGAAACCGAGGCGGCGCAGGTGCTGCCGGTGGGGCGGACCGATGACTGAGACGGGGCAGATGACCGCCGCGACCGAGGCACAGGTGATTGCGGCACGGCCTGATGCCTCGACCTGGCTGTCGGCCAATGCGGGTTCGGGCAAGACGCGGGTGCTGACAGACCGTGTGGCGCGGCTCTTGCTGGATGGGGTCGAGCCCGAGCGCATCCTGTGCCTGACATACACCAAGGCCGCCGCGATGGAGATGCAGAACCGCCTGTTCAAACGTCTTGGTGCCTGGGCGATGGCGCAGGATGACGCCTTGCGCGACGTGCTGATGCAGGTGGGCGTGGGCGCGGATCGGCTGACGCCCGACCTGCTGTCCGAGGCACGCACGCTCTTTGCCCGCGCGATCGAGGCGCCGGGCGGTCTCAAGATCCAGACGATCCATTCCTTCTGTTCCTCGGTGCTGCGGCGCTTCCCGCTCGAGGCGCAGGTCTCGCCCGGGTTTACCGAGATCGACGAACGCGTGCAGGCCCGTCTGATCGCCGAGATCCTGGACCAGATGGCCGATGACCCGGCGGCACAGCACGCCATCGACGCGGTGGTGCCCTACCTGTCGGACGAGGCCGGGATCGTCGCCCTGGCGCGTGCCGCGGCCAGCAAGGCCGAGGCGCTGTCGGACCCGATGGGTTGGGAAGACATCTGCGCCTGGGTGGGCATCGATGCGGGCCTGACGGACGAGGGTGTGATCGCCCATGCCCTGACCGGCGAAGAACGGGACATTTGCGACTCGATCTGGCCGCATCTGGACCCCGAGGCGCGCAATACCGGCCGCTTGCACCGTGAATTGCGCGACATGCCGTGGGAAGAGATGACCCTGTCCACGCTTGCCGCGCTCGAAGACCTCTGCCTGTCGGGGGAAAAGACGAAAACGCCCTTTAACGCCAAGGGCGACAAGATCGGCAATGCCGCCATGCGCAAACAGATGGACCCGGACGCGCTGGCCGGGTGGGTCGCGCTGACCGAGCGGATGGAGGCAACGCGCCCCTTGCGCGTGGGCCTGATCACGGCGCGGCGCATCCATGCGCTGCACCTGTTCGCCGCCGCATTCCTGCCGGCCTACGGGCGGGCCAAGCAGGCGCGCGGCTGGCTGGATTTCGACGACCTGATCGGCAAGACGCGCGCGCTGTTGAATGCGCCGGGGGTGGCGCAATGGGTGCTGTTCCGTCTGGACGGCGGGATCGATCACATTCTTGTAGACGAAGCGCAGGATACCAGCCCCGAGCAATGGGATATCGTCGCCCGCCTGGCCGAGGATTTCGCGGCAGGCGAAGGCGCGCGAGCCGACGTGACGCGCACCATTTTCGTTGTGGGCGACAAGAAACAGTCGATCTATTCCTTTCAGGGGGCGGACCCGGCAGGCTTCGACCGGATGCGCGATCTGTTTTCGGACCGGTTGCGCGGCATCGGTCAGACGCTGGCCGACCGCGAACTGGTCTGGTCCTTCCGCTCGGCCGCGCCGATCCTCGATCTGGTCGACGCGGTCTGCGCAGGCGGGGCCGCGCCGGGGGTGGGCGAGGGCATTCTGCACAGGGCGTTCAAGGCCGACAAACCGGGACGGGTCGATCTGTGGCCGGTGATCCCCAAGGCCGACGACCCCGAAGACCCCGATTGGGACGATCCGCGCGACATCGTGGCCGAAGACCACCACAGCGCGCGTCTGGCCCGCCTGCTGGCCGACCGGATCGACGCGATGCTGGCCGAGGGACCCGAGATCGAGGTCGACGGCACGCGCCGCCCGGTTCAGGCGGGCGATATCCTGATCCTCGTGCAGCGCCGCTCCGCCCTGTTTCGCAAGATCATCTCGGAAATCAAGAAACGCGATTTGCCCATCGCCGGGGTGGATCGGGCGCAACTGACCGCGCCCATTGCGGTCAAGGACCTGATCGCGCTGATGCGGTTTCTGGCCACCCCCGAGGATGACCTGTCGCTGGCCGCCGTGCTGCGCTCGCCCCTGGCCGGGTGGGACGAAGATGCGCTTTTCCGGCTGGCGCATGGGCGCAAGGGCTACCTTTGGGGCGCGCTGCGTGCGCGGGAGGCCGATTGGCCCGAGACCGTCGCGATGCTGCGCGATTTGCGCAACCAGGCGGATTTCCTGCGGCCCTATGACCTGCTGGAACGTGCGCTGGTGCGCCATGACGGGCGGCGGCGTCTGATCGCGCGGCTGGGGTCCGAGGCCGAGGATGCGATCGACGCCATCCTGTCGCAGGCACTGAATTACGAACGGATGGAGGTGCCCAGCCTGACCGGGTTCGTCGGCTGGCTGGAGTCGGGTGAGGTGATGGTCAAGCGTGACCTCGCGCAGGCCAAGGGCCAGATCCGCGTGATGACGGTGCACGGGGCCAAGGGGCTGGAGGCACCGGTGGTCATCCTGCCCGATTGCGCGCAGATGCGCGGGCGCCCGCCCGGTGTGCATCTGGTCACCCCCGAGGGCGGCGGCCCGCTGGTCTGGGCGGGCGTGCGCGGCGACATGACCGACCCGGTGCGCGCAGGCCAGATCGCCAAGTCCGAGCGTGACCGCGAAGAGGCCAACCGCCTGCTTTATGTCGCGCTGACACGGGCCGAAAGCTGGCTGATCGTGGCGGCGGCGGGGCCCGTCGGGACGGCCGCGGACGGGTCGTGGTACAACATCGTCAAAGCCGCGATGGAGGGGATGGGCACCACCCCCCTGACCGTGCCGGGGGCCGAGGGCGAGGGGGTGCGCCTGCAACGGGGCGATTTTCCGCTGCGGGGCAGGGCGGGGGCCGAGCGGGCGACGCGGCCGTCACTGCCGGCTTGGGTTGCGGCGCCGGCCCCGGTGGTGCAGCGCGCCGAGCGGGTGATCACCCCCTCGGATCTCGGCGGGGACAAGGCCCTTCCGGCCGAGGGTGGGGCGGGCGCGGCCGATGCGTTGCGCCGGGGGCGTCTGGTGCATCATTTGCTGGAACATCTGCCGCGTCTGCCGCAACCGTCCTGGGCCGCCGCCGCGCCGGGCATCGCCGCGCTCGAGGCGCCGGATGTCGACGCGGCCGCGCTCGCCCCGCTGTTGGCCGAGGCCACGGGTGTGCTGACCGATCCGGCCTTGGCGCATGTCTTTGCGCCCGAGGCCCTGGCCGAGGTGGAACTGGTCGGCCGCAGCACCGTGTTGCAGGCGCCGATGATGGGCGTGATCGATCGGCTGATCGTGACGCCGGATCATGTGCTGGCCGTGGATTACAAGACCAACCGCGTGGTCCCCGACCGCCCCGAGGACACGCCCGAGGGCCTTTTGCGGCAAATGGGGGCGTATGACGAGATGCTGCGCGCGATCTATCCGGACCGGCGCGTCGAGGTTGCGATCCTGTGGTCGCGGACGCGCGCGTTGATGCCGCTGCCGCACGATCTGGTGAGTGCGGCCCTGGCCCGTGCCGCGCGCGCTTGACCTTGCCAAGGACCGTCCATACCTTGCGTCCGCGTTAACAGACACCCCCAAGGATCCCGCTCAGGAGGGCCAAGTCAATGGCAACCGTTCCCGTTACCGACGCCACTTTCGATGCCGAAGTGCGCCAGTCCGACATCCCCGTGGTCGTCGATTTCTGGGCCGAGTGGTGCGGCCCCTGCAAGCAGATCGGCCCCGCGCTGGAAGAGCTGTCGGACGAATATGACGGCAAGGTCAAGATCGTGAAGGTGAATGTGGACGAGAACCCGCAATCGCCGATGCAGATGGGCGTGCGCGGCATTCCGGCCCTGTTCATGTTCAAGGACGGCGAGGTCGTCTCGAACAAGATCGGCGCCGCCCCCAAGGCCGCGCTGCAGAAGTGGATCGACGAGGCCGTGTAATCTGGCAGTCCGACGGATCACGTTGAAAAAGGGCGTCCCCACGGGGCGCCCTTTTTTGTTGTGACATAGCCGGATTGCAGGGAAGACGGATTGTTTTTCCGCCGGAATGTGAAACCCTGCCGGCGGATGGGACGTTGCCCGAGTTGATCCCGCGTCCCCAACAGCATGCACGAGAAAGGACACGCAATGGACACCGAGGACTTGGCCGGCGGAACGCTGGAGACATGGACCCCCGAAGAGGTCGAGCGCGCCTTGAAACACGGCGAGATCGTTTTGCTGGATGTGCGCACGCCCAACGAATACGTGCACGAACATATCTATGGCGCCCTGCTGCTGCCGATGCAGGATTTCGAGCCCAGTTTCGTGCCCCATGACGAACGCCCCCTGGTGCTGCATTGCGGGTCGGGGATCCGATCCAGGATGGTCGCCGAACGCATCCTGGCCTCGGGCGTGGACAAGGTCGCCCATATGGGCAGCGGGTTCACCGGCTGGAAGGAAAGTGGCCTGGACTACATGGGCACCAACCCCGCCGATGGCGCCCCCAAGAAGATGCGCAAACAGGTCTGAGCCTCCGGGCCGCAGAATTTTCCGGAAAATTCTGCGCGCGCACCGCGCGCGTCATTCCCATTCCATCTGCTGGAACAGGGTTTGTGCGTTGCGACCGGCCAGGGCCTCGAACTGGTCGAGATGCTCAAAGGCGGATTGATCCACGGCGACCGCGCCCAGAATGTCGCCGCCCGCGTCGATATGGGCGCGCATCGCCGCCCGCATCGCGACGAGGTAGTCGCGGGTGTCGGCGCGGGCGGTCGCAAGCGATGTCGCGGGCCCGTGGCCGGGCACGACGATGCGCGGCTCAAGCGCTGCCATGGCGTCGAAGCTTTCGATCCAGCCGGCGCTGTCGGACACCTCGAGGATCCCCAGCAGGCGCCCCACAAAGACGATATCGCCGGCAAAGACGATGCCGGCCTCGGGCAGCCAGACGAAACTGTCGCCGGGCGTGTGGGCCGGGGCCTGGTGAAAAAGTTCGACCGACACCCCACCTTGGGTGAAGGCATAGTGCCCGGAAAAGGTCACATCGGCCGGGGCGGGGTTCGTTCGGGCCAGCCCCGCCTCGCCCACCAGTTCCCGCAGCATGCTCAGTTGCAGCGAGGCGCGGGCCTGTTGATCGGCCACGGCGACCTCGGACGCGATGACCTCGGCGCCCTGGGCCTGCCAATAGCCGTTCCCCATCCAACGGTGGTCTTGCCCGCCGGTGTTGATGACCGTCGTGATGGGGTGGTCGGTCAGGCGACCGATGACCGCGTCCAGCGCCTCGGCCCCCGCCCATGTTCCACCCGGATCGATCAGGATCGCGCCGTCGGCGGTGTCGATCAGGCCGAAGGTGGCGTTGTTGCCAAGGTTATCGGCGCTCCGCTGTTCGGCCGGGCCTTCGAGGACCCAGATGCCGGGGGCGATCTGTTCGGCCTCGAGACCCTGGGCCGAGAGCGGGGCGGCGGAGAGCGCCAGGGCAAAGGCTGCACGGATCAGATGGTTCGGCATGCACGGGGCCTCCTCCTTCCCCTTGGGCAGGCTAGGGATGTCGCGCGTGCCTGTCACCCGCCAGGATCGTGTCGCGGCTGCCGACCCTGTGCCGCAATGCGAAAAGGGCGCCCCGGCGGGACGCCCTTTCCGATTGATGTCTGCGCGAGATCAGCCTTTGGCGAACTCGGGGTAGGCTTCCATGCCCAGCTCGGCCACGTCGAGGCCCGCCATCTCGGCCTCTTCCGAGACACGGATGCCCATGGTGGCCTTGAGGATGAACCAGAAGATCAGCGACAGCACGAAGGTGGTGCCGCAGATCGCGACGATCCCCAGAAGCTGCGTGCCGATCGCCGCGTCGCCGTAGAAGATGACGGCGATGGTGCCCCAGATCCCGGCAAAGCCGTGCACGGGGATGGCGCCGACGACATCGTCGATCTTGAGCTTGTCGAGGAAAGGGACGGTGAAGACCACGATGACACCACCGATCGCCCCGATCCACAGCGCGCCGAAGAGCGTGGGGGCCAGCGGCTCGGCTGTGATCGAGACCAGGCCGGCCAGCGCGCCGTTCAGCACCATCGTCAGGTCGGCCTTGCCATAGACCAGCTGCGTCAGGACCAGTGCGGCGACAGCACCCGAGGCCGCGGCCATGTTGGTGTTGGAGAAGATGCGCGACACGTCGGCCACGTCACCGACCGAGCCCATCGCCAGCTGCGAGCCGCCGTTGAAGCCGAACCAGCCGAGCCAAAGGATGAACATGCCAAGCGTTGCCAGCGCCAGGTTCGAGCCCGGCATCGGGTGGATCTTGCCATCCTTGCCGTACTTGCCCAGACGCGGGCCCAGCACGATGGCACCGGCCAGAGCGGCGGCGGCACCGCAGGCGTGCACGACGGTCGACCCGGCGAAGTCCGAGAAACCGGCTTCGGACAGCCAGCCGCCGCCCCACTGCCACGAGGCCGTGAGCGGGTAGATGAAGCCGGTCAGGATCATGGTGAAGATCAGGAAGGGCCACAGCTTGATCCGTTCGGCCAGCGCACCGGAGACGATCGAGGCCGTTGCGGCACAGAACATCAGCTGGAAGATGAAGTCCGACCCGGTCGAGGCGTAGGCGGCGTCATCGGCGCCTTCGAGACCCATGTCGTTGAGGTAGACCGGCTCGAGCACGCCCCAGGACGGGAACAGACCCGAGAAGTAGCCTTCGATCGCCCAATCCCCCAGCGGGTACATCAGGTTGTAGCCGATCAGCCAATACATGATGGCCGCCAGCGAGAAGAGGCCGACATTCTTGGTCATCTGCATGGTGACGTTCTTCGAGCGCACCAGCCCGCCTTCGAGCATGGCGAAACCCGCGGCCATGAAGAAGACGAGGAACCCGCCGATCAGGAACAGCAGGGTGTTGAAGATCCAGACCACCTCATCGCTGATGGCAGGGGCGGCCTCGGCCTCTTGGGCAAAGCCCATGGTGGGCAGCATTGCAGCCGTGGCGACGGCGGCAAGAGGCAGGAAATACTTGGTATTCATCGAGTCATGTCCTTTTCGTGAAAAGGGGCGCTCAGAGAGCGTCGTCATTGGTCTCGCCGGTGCGGACGCGCACGGCGCTTTCCACATCGAGAACGAAGATCTTGCCGTCACCGATCTTGTCGGTCTTGGCGGTTGTCTGGATGGTCTCGACCACCTGGTCGGCCATCGAGGCCGCCACCACGATCTCGAGTTTCACTTTCGGCACGAAGTTCACGGCATATTCGGCGCCGCGGTAGATTTCGGTGTGACCCGACTGAGAGCCGAAGCCCTTGATCTCGGTCACCATCATGCCGCGCACACCGATGGAGGTGAGCGCTTCGCGCACCTCCTCGAGCTTGAACGGCTTGATCGCTGCGATGATGAGTTTCACTGCTGTCACCCTTCCGGTTGCTGGTGTCCCCGCCCCCGAAGGCCGCAGGGCACGGCGTGGGGACGTCACGGACCTCAAGACAGGCTGCGACAACGCGTAGAGCAACGAAGGGGTGCAGATTTTGCACAACCCAGAGGTGATTATGCAAATTTTTTGCGCAAATCGCGCGCAGTGCCTAAGTTTTGAGCAGCACAATTATGCGGCGCCGCGGCGTCGCCTCTCCACATGCGACTCGATTTTGACTACATTCGGGCAAAATGCAGGCAGCCGCCGAAAGGCAGTTTTCACATGAGCACTTCGGGACAAGGCCGCAGGCCATCCACGCGCGGACCGCGCAAACTCGTGGCCGACCGCCGGTCGCAGCCGCAGGCCAAGCGCGCGCAGGCCCCGCGCCGCAAGGCCGGGTCGGGCGGTGGCGGTACCGCCGGCAGCCGCAAGGCGCGCCGTCGTCGCGCCGCGGCGCCACGGCCCCGCGGCCTGTTCGGCTGGATCGCCTATGGCGTCCGGTTGGTGTTTCGCATCATCTGGGGGCTGATCTGGCGCGGGGCCGTGGCGGTGATGCTGATCCTGGCCGCCGCCACGGGCTATTACTACATGCAACTGCCCGAGGAGGTCGGCGCCGTCGCGACGCCCGGGCGCGCGGATCCGTCACGATGCTGGATCGCGACGGCAATGTCTTTGCCTGGCGCGGCGAACAGTTCGGCGGGATGATTGACGCCGAAACCGTCAGCCCGCATCTAGTCAACGCCGTTGTGGCGACCGAGGATCGGCGCTTTTACCGGCATCTGGGAATTTCGCCGCGCGGCATCGCCAGCGCCATCCGCATCAACCTGAGCGAGGGGCGCGGCCCCCTGTCAGGGCACGGCGGGTCGACCATAACGCAGCAGGTGGCCAAGCTGATGTGTCTGGGTGTGGCCTATGACCCCGAGATCTGGGCCACCGAGGCCGAGTATGAATCCGACTGCCGCGAAAACTCGCTGTGGCGCAAGATCCAGGAGGTCCCGTTCTCGCTGGCGATGGAGTTGCGCTATTCCAAGGACGAGATCCTGTCGATCTACCTCAACCGCGCCTATCTGGGCGCCGGGGCCCGGGGGTTCGAGGCCGCCGCGCAACGCTATTTCAGCGTTTCGGCCGCCGAGGTGACCCCGCAGCAGGCCGCGATGCTGGCCGGCTTGCTGGTCGCGCCGTCCTATTACGCGCCCACGCGCAATCTGGAACGGGCGCAGGAACGCGCCAATGTCATTCTCAACCTGATGGAGGAGCAGGGCTACCTGAGCGCGGCCGAGGCCGATGCCGCGCGCGCCAACCCCGCGCGTCTGTCCCAGGCGGCCGAGCAGAATATCGGCGGGTCCTTTGCCGACTGGATCATGGCCGAGGGGCCGGATTTCCTGACGCGCGAGACCACCGAGGATGTGGTCATCCGCACCACCTTCGACCCCGAGATGCAGGCCGCCGCCGAGCGTGCGCTGCAAAACGTGTTCGAAAACCAGGTGCGCGCCGGGTCCGAGGCGCAGGCCGCCATCGTGGTGATGAGCGCCGATGGCGCGGTGCGGGCCATGGTCGGGGGCCGCGACACACAAGGGGCGGGCCTGTTCAACCGCGCAAGCCAGGCGATGCGGCAGACGGGATCGGCCTTCAAGCCCTTCGTCTATGCCACGGCGCTGGACCTGGGCTGGCGGTTCGACGACATGATCCTGGATGCGCCGCTGACCCTGAACGTGCCCGGTTCGGGGCCGTATTCGCCGACCAATTACACGGGCGAGTATTACGGCGAAGTGACGCTGACCGACGCGCTGAGGACCTCGCTGAACACGCCGGCGGTGCGGATCGCCGATGAGGTGGGCCTGGATCTGGTGCGCACCGTCGCCTCGGAATTCGGCATCGAAAGCGATCTGGCGGCGGGCCCCGCGCTGGCGCTGGGGGCCTCGGAATCGACCCTGATCGAAATGACCGGCGCCTTTGCCGGCATCCTCAACGGCGGGTCCGCCGTGCGCCCCTATGCGGTGCAGGAATTGCGCCTGCTGGGCGACGACACGCCGATGTTCGAACAACGCACCGGCATTCGCGAGCGCGTGATCTCGGAATTCGCGGCGCGGCAACTGACCTACATGATGTCCGAGGTCGTCGCCAGCGGCACGGGCCGCCGCGCGGCGCTGCCCGACCGGCCGGTCGCGGGCAAGACGGGCACCACGCAGGCGGCGCGCGATGCGTGGTTCCTGGGATTTACCGCCGATTACGTGGCGGGCGTCTGGATGGGATATGACGACAACACCCCGTTGTCGGGCGTCACGGGCGGCGGCTTGCCGGCCGAGATCTGGCGGCAGACGATGGAAGAGATCCACCGCGATCTGCCGCCACGCCCGTTGCCGATGATCGACCCCGTGGCCGAGGCCCGCCCCGCCCCGCAGATCGTCGAGGAGCAGCCGCAGGGCCGCCGCCCCGACCTTGCCGAACAGATCCTAATGGAGGTGCTTGGCGGGCTGTTGGGCCGAAACTGAGGCCCCGGCCAGGCGCCGCAGGGCAATCGGCCCTTCCTCGGGCTTCCCGCAAGGGGAAGCCGCTCGGTCGGGCCGCTCGGCGCAAGGGCGCCTCGGGGGCCCGCCCCGTCACATGGCGCGCAAGTCGCGGGTCAGCGCATCGATATCGCCGCGGCGGGCCTCGAGCATGGAGCCGATTTCCGTCCGTTCCGAGATCATCAGGTTCACGCCTTCGATGATCAGGTTGAAGAACCGCGGGCTGCCCGACCCGTCCGAAACGAACCAGCGCAGGTCGTAGGGGGCATAGCCGGGCTGATCCACGACCGAGATGACCTCGATGAAACTGCGCACCGGGCGCGAGCCGGTGACGGTGATCTGCGAGCCGATGAATTCGCGGAAACGGCGGCCGTACTTGTTCGAGATGTAGATCTCGAAGGCTTCGGAAAAGGCGCGCAACTGGGCGCTGCTGGCGGTGCGCGCCGGCGGCCCGAGCACCGAGCGCGCGATCACGGGCACGTCCCCGTAATTCCGAAAGATGGTGCGAAAGTCGCGCAGCATGGCCCCTTCGCTGCGGCCGGAATTGATGATGCGCATCACATCGGCCACCGCGCGCGTTACCAAGGCCTCGGCCTGCGGCCCCGACTGGGCCAGGGCCGGACGAGGCGCGCCGAGGGCCGGCACGACCGCGACAAGGCTTGCCGCCCCCAATCGGGTCAGGGCGCGGCGGCGATCTGGGCGCAGGGCAGTGCGGGGCATTCTCGGCAATCCTTGGGTCTGGGTCTGGGTCTGGGTCTGGGGCGATGGGCGGTCATTGGGCGTAAGGGTCGAAATACGGGTCCGAATAGGGATCGTAATAGGGGTCGGCCAGCGGATCGGCGGAGGGGGCGGGCCCGGCCTGGGCCGTGTCGCCCTCGAGATAGGGATCGAGATAGGCGGACGGATCGTCGCCGCGCAACTCGTAGCGGCGGTTTTGCAGATAGAGCGAACGCATCTGCAGATAGCTGTCCTGAGAGCCGTAGAGAACATCCTCGACGGTGCTGCCGAACTCGTACCGGCTATCCACCCCGGCCCCGATCCGGGCGAGGGTCAGGTAGGCGCTTTCGGGCGGGTCGACAACGTGGCGCAGCGGGTTCAGGGCGAAATCGACGACCATGCCGACCGTATCGCGCGTGGTCGAAGGGCCCACGACCGGCAGGACGACATAATCGCCCTCGGGCAGGCCATAGACATGCATGGTTTCGCCGAAATCGGTCTCTTCGGCGGTCAGGCCGATCTCGCCGGCGGGGTCGAACAGCCCCCCGATCCCGACGGTCGTGTTGATCGCGAAACGCAACGTGTTGCGCGCCGCATCGTCCAGCCGCAGCTGCAACAGGTTGTTCAGCACATAGCCCGGCTGGCTCAGGTTCGAGGCGAAATTGCTGACGCCGCGCCGCACGGGTTGCGGGATGGCATCGCCGTACCCGTCCGAGGCCGGCCCGACCAATGCCCGGTCCAGCGCCAGGTTCAGCGCGTGGGCCGAGCGATTCTGCGCCTCGTGCGCGTCTTCGATCATGTCGCCGGGTGGCAGGGTCGCCGGCCCGCAGGCCGTCAACACGGCAAGGGCGCCAAGCGACCAGAGGCGCAACGCGACGTCACGCCCTGAACGGCGCGGCAGATGTGACTTGCAAGGCACTTGGCAGCATCCCCGGACAACCTATCACGTCCCAAGCTTATGCCTAACCGCCGCCATGCGAAAGGGTGCGCGCGGTCGGCGGGCCACACCGGCGCCCATTAGAAAAGCGTCAACCTTGCCGTGCCAGACAGAAGCGGGCATGTGACAGACAGTTGCGGCCGGATCGGCGTTGCAGAAATCGGAGGACAGGTGACGCGCCAGAACGCGAAAACGGCAGGGTCGGCGGCAGCACGGGCCAAGGGGCGCACGGGCAGCGCCGAGTTGCGCGCATTCCGACGGCGCAACGGGTGGCTGTTGTGGTCGATCGGCGCGTTCAGCATGGGCGTGAACGTTCTGATGCTGACCGGACCGATCTACATGTTGCAGGTCTATGACCGGGTTCTGGGCTCGGGCTCGGAAGAAACGCTTTTGGCGCTGACGATCCTGGTGGCGTTTCTTTTCCTGATGATGGGGTTTCTGGATTTCGCGCGGGGGCGCGTCGGGGCGCGGTTCGGGGCACGTCTGCAGGAAGACATGGAAAACCGCATCTTCCGGGCGTCGCTGGCCCATGCCCGGCGCAGCGGCGCGACACAGCCCGCGCTGCGCGATCTGGCTGCGGTGCAGCGGCTGACGGCCTCGCCCGTGTTCATGGCGGTGTTCGACCTGCCCTGGACGCCGCTTTTCGTGGCGGCGATTTTCATGTTTCACCCGTGGTTGGGCTGGCTGGCGCTTGCCGGCGGCGGCGTGCTGATCGCGATCACGCTGCTCAACCAGCGGGTCTCGCGCGACCCATTGGCCGAGGCGGCGATGGCCAACCAGAAGGCCGAACAGATGGCCGCCGAAATGCAGGGCGAGGCGGAATTGATCCGCTCGCTGGGCATGACGCGGGCGGCCTTCGACCGGTGGCACGCACAGCGGGCGCAGGCGCTGGATGACGCGATGCTGGCCGCCGACCGCGTGGGCGGGTTCACCACGACGACCCGCACGCTGCGCCTGTTCCTGCAATCGGCGATCCTGGGCCTTGCGGCCTATCTGGTCCTGCGTGGCGAATTGTCGGCCGGGGCCATGATCGCGGGGTCGATCCTGCTGGGGCGCGCGCTGGCCCCGATCGAGTTGGCCATCGGCCAATGGCAGGCGATCGCCGAGGCATGGCAGGGTTGGCGCCGATTGGGCGATCTGCTGGAGGCGGAGCCCGAGGAGTTGCCGCGCATGCCCTTGCCGCGCCCGCGCGCGCGACTCGAGGTGTCGCAGTTGTCGGTGGTGCCGCCGGGCAGCGGGCGCCCGACCCTGCGGGGTGTGAACCTGGTCGTGACGCCGGGCAGCGCCGTTGGCGTGATCGGCCCATCGGGGTCGGGGAAATCCACCCTGGCGCGGACGGTCACGGGCGTCTGGCAGCCCTCGGCCGGACAAATCCGCCTCGATGGGGCGTCCCTCGACCAGTACGATCCCGATGTTCTGGGGCAACTGATCGGCTATCTGCCGCAGGCGGTGACCCTGTTCAACGGCACCATCGCCGAGAACATCGCGCGCCTCGACGGTCAATTCGATGGCGCGCGCGTGGTCGAGGCGGCGAAACGCGCCGCGGCCCATGACCTGATCCTGGCTTTGCCGAACGGCTACGACACGCGCGTCAGCGGCATGTCGGCGCGGCTGTCGGGTGGACAGATCCAGCGGATCGGCCTGGCGCGGGCGCTTTACAGCGACCCGGTGATCCTGGTGTTGGACGAGCCGAACTCGGCCCTGGACAATGACGGGTCCGAGGCGCTGAACCGCGTCGTGCAGGACCTCAAGGCCGACGGTCGGGCCGTGTTGATCATGGCGCACCGCCCCAGCGCGATCAAGGAATGCGACCGCTTGATGGTGCTCAAGGATGGTGTGCCCACCGCCTTCGGCCCGACCCGAGAGGTGCTGGAAAAGGCGCTGCGCAACTACAAGGACATCAAGCGGCCCGATGCCGGCCCCGGAGGTGTGACATGAGCCCGCGCGACAGCGGCGGCCCCGCGCCGACCGGCCCCGAACGCGGCGGGTCGCCCGACAAGATGCCCCACCCGGTCGAGAAAGAGCGCGCGCGACCGGCCTGGTCGGTGCGGGGACCCATGCTGATCGGGCTGTTTGCGATGCTGCTTTTGATCGCCGGGTTTTTCGGCTGGGCGATGACATCGCGGCTGGCCGGGGCCGTCATTGCCGCGGGACAGATCGAGGTCGATCGCAACCGTCAGCCGCTGCAACACCCCGAGGGCGGGCTGGTGGCCGAATTGTTCGTCGACGAGGGCGACCGGATCGCGCAAGGCGCGCTGATCCTGCGATTTGATGGCGCGGATGTGCAAAGCGACCTTGCGGTGCAGCGTGACAGGCTGGCCGAGTTGCGGGCGCGCCGCGCCCGGCTGGAGGCGGAACGCGACGGCGATGAGGCCGTGCAGTTTGCCCCCGATCTGCTGGCGCAGGCGGCCGAGGACCCGGAGGTTGCCGATTTCCTCGACGGGCAACGCAACCTGTTTCAGGCCCGCGCCGACACGCTGCAGAGCGAGGTGCGCCAACTGTCGCGCCGCCTCAGTCAGATCGCCCTGCAGATCGACGGGTTCGACGCCCAGGAAACCGCGCTGCAGGAGCAGCTGGCCATCGTCGAAGAGGATCTGGCGCGGCAGAGCGATGCCCTCGAGCGCGGTGTCGGATTGAGCGGGCCGGTGCTGAACCTGCAACGCGAGGCGGCCCGGATGCGCGGGCAGCTGGCCGGGATCGAGGCAAGCCGGGCCGAGGCAGCCGAGCGAACGGTCGAGGTCGAGCTGGCCATCTTGCAGCGCTCGATCTCGCGGCGCGAGGAGGCGATCGCGGAACTGCGCGAGATCCGCGCCTCGGAACAGGAAGCCGCCGAACGGGTCGCGGCTCTGGAGCGGAACCTAACCGAGCGCGAATTGCGGGCGCCGGTGTCGGGCATCGTGTTCGGCCTGACGGTGTTCGGCGACCGCGGCGTCGTACGGCCCGCCGATCCGATCGGGTATATCGTGCCCGACGGCCGGCCGCTGGTCCTTGGCGTGCAGGTGCCCGCCATCGATGTCGATCAGGTGTTTGTCGGGCAGGATGTGATGCTGCGCTTTCCGGCCTTTCCGCAGCGCGAAGTGCCCGATCTGACCGGGCAGGTCACGCTGGTTTCGGCCGATGCCTTCGTCGACGAGGCCACGGGCGGCAGTTTCTACCGCGCCGAGATCGTCATGGATGAAAGCCAGATCGCGCTGTTGGGGGACAAACGGCTGATTCCCGGCATGCCGGTGCAGGCGTTCATCCGCACCGCCGACCGGACTCCGCTGGAATACCTGCTGGAACCGATTGCCGACTATTTCAACCGCGCCTTCCGCGAAAGCTGATCGGCGGGCGCGCCGTTTCGGCCCTTTCCCTTTGGTGGCGTCCCCGCTAGCCTCCGGCGCGACGACCTAATCCGGCCGCGCCGCGACGGCGCGGGCCGGTTCAGAAACGGAGAGACCCCGATGAGCGGTGAGATCGAAACACGCCTTGCAGAGCTGGGCGTGACCCTGCCCGATGCCCCGGCCCCCGCGGCCAATTACGTCCCGTTCGTGGTTGCGGGCGACATGGTCTATGTGTCCGGCCAGATCTCGATGGCCGATGGCCAAATGATCAAGGGCAAGCTGGGTGCCGATATGGATACGGCCACCGCCGCCGCCGCTGCCCGGCACTGCGCCATCGCGCTTCTGGCACAGCTCAAGGCCGCCTGCGGCGGCGAGATCGACCGGCTGGAACGCGTGGTGAAGCTGACCGGTTTCGTCAACTCGACCCCCGAATTCGGCGAGCAGCCGGCGGTGGTGAACGGGGCGTCGGATTTCCTCGTCGAGGCGCTGGGCGACAAGGGGCGGCATGCCCGCTCGGCGGTCAGCGCGGCCTCGCTGCCCTTTGGCGTCGCGGTCGAAATCGAGGGGATCTTCCAGATCCGGAGTTGAGACCATGCTCATCGCCCCCGAATTCCTCAAGGCCCCGATCGCACATCGTGCGTTGCACGACATGTCGCAGGGTATCCCGGAAAACAGCCTGGCGGCGATCCGCCGGGCGATGCGGGCGGGATACGGCATCGAGATTGATGTCCAGCTTTCGGCGGACGGGCAGGCGATGGTCTTTCACGACGACACGCTGGACCGGATGACTCATGCCTCGGGCCCCGTGCGGGGCCGCCCGGCGCGCGAGTTGTGCGATCTGCGCCTTGCCGGGTCCGAGGATCACATTCCGACCCTGCGCCATGTGCTCGAGGTCGTGGGCGGGCAGGTGCCGCTGCTGATCGAGCTCAAGGACCAGTCGGGCGGCATTGGCGCCGATGACGGGGCGCTGGAACGCGCCGTGGCTCAGGATTTGGCGGCTTATGACGGCCCGGCGGCGGTCATGAGTTTCAACCCCTACATGATCGGCGTGCTGCGCGAGATCGCCCCAGCGGTTCCCCGCGGCCTCGTCACCTGCGGGTTCATTCCGTCGAAATGGCCCCATCTCGCCGCCGAGACCTGCCATGCCTTGCGCTCGATCCGGGCCTTCGGGCAGGTTGGTGCGGGGTTCATCAGCCACGACTGGACCGATCTGGGCAGTCCCCGCGTCGCCGAGTTGAAGGGGCAGGGCACCCCGGTTCTGTGTTGGACGGTCACCAGCCCCCAGGTCGAAGCCGAGGCGCGGCGCGTGGCCGACAACATCACCTTCGAAGGGTATGTGCCGCCCATCCCCGGTTGACGGCGCGCGAGGCGCCAAGGGAATTGACGCGCCCGCACGCGGCCCCATCTTGAAGCGTATTGCAGCGACAAGACCGGAGGTTGCGGCCCGTGGACGGCAGCCCCACCATCGAGATCGAGGTCCTTTCGACCCTCTCCGGGATCGACCCGGCCGAATGGGATGCCTGTGCCTGCCCCGAAGCCGCCGACGGGGGGCGTCCGGCCGATCCGTTCACCACCCATCGCTTCCTTGCGGCGCTGGAAACCTCGCGCTCGGTCGGGCCCGGCAGCGGGTGGGAGCCGCGCTACCTCGTCGCGCGCGCCAATGGCGAGGTCATCGGCACCGCCCCGCTCTATGCCAAGGGGCACAGCCAGGGCGAGTACATCTTCGATCACAACTGGGCGCACGCCTATGAGCGCGCCGGTGGGCGCTATTACCCCAAGCTGCAAATGGCCGTGCCCTTTACCCCCGCCACCGGGCGTCGCCTGCTGACCAGGCCCGGCTGGGAAGAGACCGGCCGCGCCGCCCTGGTGCAAGGCGCGGTGCAACTGGCCGCCGATCATGACCTGAGCTCGCTGCACATCACCTTTTGCACCGAGGGTGAGGCGCAGGACGGCGACCGCATGGGCCTAATGCGCCGTTGGAGCCAGCAGTTTCACTGGGAAAACCACTGGTACGACACGTTCGACGATTTCCTCGGGTCGCTGAGTTCGCGCAAGCGCAAGAACATCCGCAAGGAACGCCAGCGGGCGCAGGCGTTCGGCGGCGAGATCGTCGCCCTGACCGGGGATCAGATCCG
Source organism: Roseibacterium elongatum DSM 19469 (assembly GCF_000590925.1). Taxonomy (NCBI): domain Bacteria; kingdom Pseudomonadati; phylum Pseudomonadota; class Alphaproteobacteria; order Rhodobacterales; family Roseobacteraceae; genus Roseicyclus; species Roseicyclus elongatus. The sequence continues at coordinate 1,404,163 of NZ_CP004372.1, forward strand.
CCCCGAACACTGGGACAGCTTCTGGCGGTTCTATCAGGATACCGGCGCGCGGAAATGGGGCACGCCGTATCTGACGCGCCGCTTTTTCGACGTCGCGCAGGACAGTCTGCGCGACGACATGCTGCTGGTGCTGGCCGTGCGCGGCGGCCGCCCCGTGGCCGGGGCGCTGAACTTCATCGGGCGCGAGTCGCTGTATGGCCGCTACTGGGGCTGCATCGAAGACCACCCCTGCCTGCATTTCGAACTGTGCTATTACAGGGCGATGGATTTCGCCATCGAACACGGGCTGAAAACCGTCGAGGCCGGCGCGCAGGGAACCCACAAGCTGGCCCGGGGTTACATGCCGGTGACCACCCATTCGCTGCATTGGGTGCGCGACGCCGGCTTTGCCGAGGCCATCGCGCGCTACCTGCAGGCCGAGCGCGCGGCGGTAGACGAAGAGATCGAAGTGCTGACCACCTATGGTCCGTTCAAGAAAGCCCATGTGGAGGAACAGGAATGACCACGCCGCACAAGTTGACCGGGGATGACCGCGCCAATGCGCTGAGCGCGCTGGCCAATCACGGGTGGGCCGAGGTCGAGGGCCGCGATGCCATCGCCAAGCGGTTCACATTTGACGATTTCAACGACGCCTTCGGCTGGATGACACGCGTCGCGCTGGTGGCCGAGCACATGGGGCACCACCCCGAATGGTTCAACGTCTACAAGACCGTCGAGGTCACCTTGACCACCCATGACGTGGGCGGGTTGTCGAATCTCGACGTGGCCATGGCCTCGAAGATGGACCGTTTCGCCGACGGCACCTGACCCACCTCGCACAGACAACGGATAAGGCCGTACCACCTGCGCGTGGCACGGGAAGGAGCTTGCATGGATTTCGACAGCATCCTGTCCACCGAGATCGCCAATGGCGTGACCATCGGCGATCTGTTCACGGTCGAGTTTCTGGCAGCCCTGTTGGGGGACGTGGTGCTGGCCATCGTGCTGCTGGTCGCGGCCTTCGTGGTGGCGGGCTGGGTGCGTCGCCGGATCGCGCGTCTGGCCGAGGCGCACCGGCAGCTTGACCAAACGCTGTTCGGCTTTCTGGCCAATATCGCACGTTACGTCATCCTGGCCTTTGCGGTGCTGTTCATTCTCAACACGTTCGGTGTGCGCACCACGTCGCTGGTGGCCGCCATCGGTGCCGCCGGCGTCGCCATCGGTCTGGCGCTGCAAGGGACGTTGTCGAACCTCGCGGCGGGGATCATGATCATCATCTTCCGCCCGATAAAGGTGGGTGATTTCGTCGAGGTGGCGGGCGAGATGGGCACGGTGAAATCCATCACTCTGAACATGACCGAGCTTGCATCCCTGGGGAATGTGCAGATCCTGATCCCCAATTCCGAGGTCTGGGGCAACGAGATCAAGAATTACTCGGCCTACCCCACCCGCCGGGCCGAGTGGACATTCGGGGTCAGCTACGATTCGAACTTGGCCGAAGCCGAACGCATCATCCGCGAAACCCTGATCGCGGACCGCCGCACCCATTCCGACCCCGAACCTTTCGTGCAGGTGAACAGCCTGGGGGACAGTTCGGTCGATTTCCTTGTCCGCGCCTGGGTCGATTCCGGCGAGTATTTCGCCTATCAGGCCGACATGACGCGTGCGATGAAAGAGGCGTTCGACGCCGGCGGCATCGGCATTCCGTTCCCGACGCGCACCGTGGTGCATGACAACGCGCCAATCCGGGTTGCAGCGCCAAGCGCGGCCGAATAGGTCACCGGCTTTGTGTCAGGTTCATGGTTTGGCCGCATCAAAGCTGACCTCACCCGACAGCAGCCGACCGATCAAGGCACACCCGTTGTCCGCCTGTCGGAAGTGCAGCCAGGCATTGGCGGCAAAGCGGCGCGGGCTCATCCGATAGATCCAGATGTCGATCCGGCTGTCGCTGGGCCGGTCGAGCATCGCGTGATCAAGGATCGTCTGCCGCCATGCGGGGTCCATCAATTCAAGCTCAAGTGCGTTGGCGATGTACTCGTGATCGATCAGGGGAACCTCACGATCGGCGCTGTTCTGCTCGATCAACGCGTGGGTCAACTCGTGCGACAGGAGCGTGTGGATCAGCACCTCGGGCGGGAAAGACATGTATGGATCGTCGGCTGCAACCAGGTCGCCATAGTCGTCGCGGACAACAAGCCTGATCCGGTCGAAGGCGCAATCATATGCCGCAAGACAGTCGGCAAAGGGGTGCGCGACCGTGTCCACCTCGACGATGTTGATCGGGCGCTGCTGGGGCAAGCCACAGTCGGCCAGCCGTGCCAGCAGGGTTTCTGCCGATTGGCAAAGGCTGCCGCGCAGGGCGTCGGACCCGGCATCCACCGTAAGTGTTCCGGTCGGGCAAGCGACAGGCTGTGCCGATCCGGGGACGGCCGCCAAAAGGAAAAGCGTCGCGATCAGCTTGGGCATGGGTGTCATTGCATCAAGATGCGGGCCGCCGGATCGCTTGGCAATGAAAACCGGCCCGCAGCCCGCAGGGCCGGCGCGGGTCAGATCACGGCAAGCAAAGCCTCGCCGGTCGAGATCGCGCATTCGCCGGGTTGCTCGACCTGAAGGTGCGTTATGACGCCATCCTCGGCCACAAGCGCGTAGCGTCTGGACCGGTCGTGGAACCCGACCTCGGGCTTGGTGTAGGTCATCCCCATGGCGCGGGTGAAGCTGCTGTCGGCATCCGCCAGCAGGGTGATCCCCGCAGCCGTCGCGCCCGTCGTCTCGCCCCATAGCCGCATCACATGCGCATCGTTGACCGAGATGCACAGGATTTCGTCGATGCCCTTGGCGTCGAACTGGATCTTGGTGCGCACGAAACTGCGCAGATGCCTGGCATCGCAGGTCGGCGTGAAGGCACCGGGCACCGCGACAAGCACGATGCGCCGGCCCTTGGCCTTGTCGGTCAGCGAGACCTCTTCCGGTCCGGCCTCGCCCATGCGGACGAAGCGCGCATCGGGCAGTGTATCGCCGATCGCGACCATCCCGCGCCTCAGATCGCGGACAGCAGCGCTTCGCCGCCCGAGGTTTCGCAGACGCCGGGGTTTTCCTCGGCGTGCAAGACCTTGACCACCCCGTCCTCGACATACATCGCATACCGCCCCGAGCGCGCAATCAACCCGGCGGGCGGCGCGGTGAAATCCATACCGATGGCGGTGGTAAAGGCGCTTTCGGCATCGCCCAGCATGGTGATGCCGGCCGCGGTTGCGCCTGTGGCCTCGCCCCAGGCGCCCATCACGAAGGGGTCGTTGACCGAGATGCAGATGATCTCGTCAACGCCCTTGGCGTCGAAATCGCCCTTGGTGCGGACAAAACTGGGCACATGGGCCGAATGGCAGGTGGGGGTAAAGGCACCGGGCACGGCAAAAATCACCACCTTGCGCCCCTTCACCTTGTCGCTCAGCTGAACCTGTTCGGGCCCGTCCGCGCCCATCTGAACCAGCGTTGCATCGGGCAGGGTATCTCCGACGGAAATGGGCATTTGGCGCGTCTCCTTCGCTTGTCTATCCGCACCAGCGGCATATAGGGTCCGCCGCGCAGGACGCCAGTCGCAAAGGGGCAGGGACCATGGAAAAGATCGTTGTCGTGGGGGCCGGGCAGGCCGGGGCGGCCTGCGTGGCCAAACTGCGATCCGAGGGGTTCGCGGGACAGGTCACCCTGATCGGCGAGGAACATGTGCCGCCCTACCAGCGCCCGCCGCTGTCCAAGGCCTATCTGCTGGGCGAGATGGCCCTCGAGCGGCTGTTCCTGCGTCCGGAAAGCTATTACGCCGAAAACGGGATCGACCTGATGCTGGACACCCGCGTCGATGCCATCGACCGCGCCGACCGAAAGGTGATCGCGGCGGGGCATCCGCTGGATTACGACGCGTTGGTGCTGGCCACGGGGTCGGTGCCGCGCCGCCTGCCCGCCGCCATCGGGGGCGAATTGCCGGGCGTGCATGTCGTGCGCACCTTGCGCGATGTGGACGAGATGGCCCCAGAAGTGGTCGATGGCCGCCGCGCCCTGATCGTGGGGGGCGGTTATATCGGGCTGGAGGCCGCCGCCGTCTGCCGCAAGAAGGGGATGGAGGTCACGCTGATCGAAATGGCCGAGCGCATCCTGCAACGCGTGGCCGCCCCCGAGACCAGTGATTGGTTCCGCGACCTTCATACGCGCCACGATGTGACGATCCGCGAGGGCGTGGGGCTGGAGCGTCTGGTGGGCGAGGATCACGTCACCGGCGCCATCCTTGGCGACGGCACCCAGGTGCCGGTGGATCTGGTGATTGTCGGCATCGGGATCACACCGGCGACCACATTGGCCGAGGTGGCGGGCGTCGAGATCGACAACGGCATCGCCACCGACGTGCAGGGCCGCACCAGCGATCCGGCGATCTGGGCCGCAGGGGATTGCGCCTCGCTGCCGTTTCGCGGCGACCGTATCCGGCTGGAATCGGTGCAGAACGCCATCGACCAGGCCGAGGTGGTGGCCAAGAACATTCTCGGCGCGGGCGAGGCGTATGACCCGAAGCCGTGGTTCTGGTCCGACCAGTATGACGTGAAACTCCAGATCGCGGGCCTGAACCGGGGCTACGACCGTGTTGTGGTGCGCGATGGGGACGGGGCGCGGTCGCATTGGTATTACGCGGGCGAGAGGCTCTTGGCCGTCGATGCGATGAACGATGCGCGCGGCTACATGATCGGCAAGCGTCTGATCGAGGCGGGCAAATCGCCCGATCCGGCGATCATCGCGGACGCCGCGGCCGATCTGAAACCGTTGCTGAAAGGCTGAGCGCCATGCGGATCGTGGCCGGGCGTTGGCGTGGCAAGAAACTGGCCGAGCTTGGCGCGGGAGACGCGGGCGCGCACCTGCGCCCCACCACCGACCGTGTGCGCGAAAGCCTGTTCAACCTGCTGATGAACGGCAGGCACGCCGACCCGGTGACCGGCGCGCGCGTGCTGGATCTGTTCGCGGGCACCGGGGCGCTGGGGCTCGAGGCGCTCAGCCGTGGTGCCGCCCATGTCACCTTTGTCGATGATGGCGGGGCGGCCCGCGCACTGCTGCGCGAAAATATCGGGCTTTGCGCCGCGCAGGGCACGACCAAGGTGTTTCGACGCGATGCGACGACGCTTGGCGAGAACCGGGGCAAGCCCTTCGATCTGGTTTTTCTCGATCCGCCTTACTCGCAGGGCCTTGGGGATCTTGCAGTGCGCAGCGCGCTGGCCGGTGGCTGGATCGCGCCGGGGGCCATGATCGTGTGGGAGGAAAACGCCCCGCCCCTGCCGCCCGCGGGCCTGAGCCAGATCGATCAGCGCAGCTATGGCGGCACCACCCTGACCCTGCTGCGCGCGGAGGGCACCGCATGACGCCCGATCTTGTCATTTTCGACTGTGACGGCGTGCTGGTCGATAGCGAGCCGCTGTCCAACCGGGTGCTGGTGGACAACCTCGCGCGTCACGGCCTGACGCTGACGCTGGACCAGGCGATGGGCCTGTTCGTCGGCGGCACGATGGCCGGGGTGGGGGCCAAGGCCCGCGACCTCGGGGCCGATCTGCCCGATGACTGGGTCGACCGGATCTATGCCGAAACCTACGCCAGGCTGCGCGAGGGGGTGGACCCGATCCCGGGTATTTCGGCGCTGCTCGACAGGCTCGACGCCGCCGGTCTGCCCTATTGCGTGGCGTCCAACGGCAGCGAGGAAAAGATGGCGATCACGCTGGGCGCGACCGGGTTGGCACCGCGTTTTGAGGGGCGCCGGTATTCGGCCCATACGCTTGGCACCGCCAAGCCGGACCCGGCGCTGTTCCAGCATGCGGCCCGCGCGTGTGGCGTCGCGCCAGAGCGCTGCATTGTGGTCGAGGACAGCGCTACGGGGGCCGAGGCCGCCCGCCGCGCCAACATGCCCTGTCTTGGCTATGCGCCCACGGGTGACGGGGCGCGTCTGTCGGCGCAGGGGGCGCGGATCATTCGGGATATGGCCGAGATTGCCGCCATGCTCGGTCTTCCCGCCGCGCGTGTGGAACCAGCGCCGAAATAAAGAAGGCCGTCCCAAAAGGAACGGCCTTCCCACTCGTTACGAAAACACTCGTAAAGTGGACTATTCCGCCAGGGGCACCGTGCCGGTGCCGGTTTCCTCTGCAACGTAGCGGCGAACCGAGTCGACCAGCGCCGCCCCGCGAGGCCCCGTGCCGTGACCTCTTCGATCCAGGCCTGCGTCACCTCTTCGCCGAGGGCGCGGATCCTGGGCGGTCACGTCTTCGGACAAAGTCGCGATCTCGTTGCCGGCCGCTTCCATCGCGGCGCGGCCTTCGGCATCGCCGATATCATGGGCGCGCCCGGCCCATGCGCTGGCCATCATGCCGGAATTGGCGTCGATCACCGCGCGCAGGTCCTCGGGCAGCCCCTCGTAGACGTCGCGGTTCATAGCCCAGATGAAATAGAGGTTGTAGAGCGACCGGTCGCCGGCCACGTCGGTATGGCTTTGCACCAGTTCGTCCAGCCGCAGCGACGGCGACATCTCCCACGTGATCACGCCGCCATCCACAACTCCGCGCGCCAGCGCCTCGGGGAAGGCGGGCACGGGCATGCCCACCGGCGTCGCCCCAAGGCGCTCCAGCAATAGCGTCGCCGGCCGCGAGGGCCCGCGCAGGCGCAGCCCGTCAAGATCCGCGATGTCCTCGATGGCGGGGCCGTTCACATGCATCAGGCCGCGCCCGTGCATATGCGCCGCGATCAGGTGCACATCGGCGAAATCGTCCATCAGGTATTCCTGCGTGAAGCGCCAGGCGGCACGGCTGGCCTCTTCGCCGGATTTCGTCACCATGAAGGGCAGCTCCAGCGCCTCGGCCTCGGGGAACCGGCCCGGCTGATAGCCGGGAATCACCCAGCCACCATCGATCGCCCCGTCGCGGATCAGGTCATACTGGCTGGGGGCGGCGCCTCCCAATTGCATGAACGGGTAGATCTCGACCGCGATGCGGCCGCCCGACTGATCCTCGATCGCCTGCGCCCAAGGCTCCATGAAATGGCTGGGGTTCGCCGAGAGCGGCGAGACGAAATGCTGGAACCGCAGGGTAACCTCGGGGTCTGCGTCCTGCGCGGCGACGGGTCCGGCCAAAGGCAGCACGCCTGCAAGCGCCGAAGCAAGGATCAAGGCGGTAAGACGGGGCAGCATGCGTGCCAACCCTCCCATATCAGGATTTTTCGCATCACGTCTTAGCCAAAGACGTTTTCCAACTTAAGGGGAATTTGTCGAGATGCGACACAGCGAACAGCGCACCACATCTGGCAGGGCTTGTTAACCAAACCGCAATATGGGACGCTTATCGGCAATCGAGCAGACCCCAAAAAAACACAGGCCCCCGCACATCCATGCTGGAGACCCGCCCAGACGCATCCGCCCTCCTCTCGCAGGTCTTTGGCTTTCCGGGGTTCCGCCCCGGCCAGGAAGAGATCGTCGGCGCCGTCGCCGCGGGCCATAACGTGTTGGCCATCATGCCGACGGGGGGCGGCAAATCCTTGTGCTTTCAGTTGCCCGCGCTGATGCGGACGGGCGTCACCGTGGTCATTTCGCCCCTCATTGCGCTGATGCGCGATCAGGTGCGCGGCTTGCGCGAACTGGGGGTCGAGGCCGGCGCGCTGACCTCGGGCAACACACCGGAAGAAACCGATGCCGTGTGGCAAGCCCTTGATGAGGGGCGGCTGAAGCTTCTCTATATCGCGCCCGAGCGGCTTGCCTCGTCGGGGGCCGAACGTCTGCTGACCCGCGCGGGGGTGTCACTGATCGCCGTGGACGAGGCCCATTGCGTCAGCCAGTGGGGCCATGATTTCCGCCCCGACTACCTGCGCATCGGGGCGCTGCGGCGGGCGCTGGGCGTGCCGCTGGCCGCCTTTACCGCCACCGCCGACGCTGAAACGCGGGCCGAAATCGTCAATCGCCTGTTCGACGGTGCGCCGCCCGAAACCTTTCTGCGCGGCTTTGACCGCCCGAACCTGTCGCTGGCCTTCGAGGTCAAGAACCAGCCGCGTCAGCAAATCCTCAGCTATGCCGCCGCCCGCAAGGGCCAGTCCGGCATCGTCTATTGCGGCACCCGCGCCAAGACCGAGGCGTTGGCGGCCGCATTGCGCGAGGCGGGGCATTCGGCCTGTCACTATCACGGCGGGATGGAGGCACAGGACCGTCGCCATGTGGAACACCGCTTCGCGACCGAGGACGGGCTGATCGTGGTCGCCACCGTCGCCTTCGGCATGGGGGTGGACAAGCCCGATATTCGCTGGGTGGCGCAGGCCGATCTGCCCAAAAGCATCGAAGCCTACTACCAGGAGATCGGGCGCGCCGGCCGCGATGGCGCACCGGCCGATACGCTCACGCTCTATGGGCCCGACGATATCCGGTTTCGCCGCCAGCAGATCGACGAGGGCCTGGCCCCGCCGGAACGCAAGGCCGCCGATCACGCGCGCCTGAACGCCCTTCTGGGTCTGGCCGAGGCGATCACCTGCCGCCGTCAGAAGCTGCTGGGGTATTTCGGCGAAGAGGCGCAGCCCTGCGGCAACTGCGATCTGTGCACCCAAGCGCCCGAGACCTTCGATGCCACGACCGCCGTGCGCAAGGCGCTCAGCGCCATTCTGCGGACGGGCGAGTATTTCGGCACCGGCCACCTGATCGACATTCTGCTGGGAAACCCCACCGACAAGGTGCAGGCCCGTGGCCATGATCGTTTGCCGACCTTCGGCGTGGGCACGGATTTCAACCGGCGGGGATGGCAGGCCGTGTTTCGCCAGATGATGGGTCATGATCTGGTGCGCCCCGATCCGGCACGGCACGGCGCGCTGCGCATGACCGAGGCGGCGCGCCCGATCCTCAAGGGCGAGGCCGAGATCACGCTGCGCCGCGACACCATCGCGAAATCCGCCAGCCGCCGCCCCGCCGCCCGGATGCTGGTCTCCGACGAGGACGCGCCGCTCTTGTCCGCGCTCAAGGCCAAGCGCCGCGCCCTGGCCGAGGCGGCGCGCGTTCCGGCCTATGTCATATTTACCGACCGCACCTTGATCGAAATGGCCGAGACACGCCCGCAGACGCTGGACGACGTGGCGCGGATCTCGGGCGTCGGCGCGACCAAGCTGGAGCGCTACGGGGATGCGTTTCTGGGCGTCATCACCGGCGAGGCCGCAGCCCCCCTGCACCCCGCCCGGCGCAAGCTGGCAGGGCGCGCGGCCGGATCCCTCTATGATCGGCTGCTGGCCGTGCAGACCGATCTGGCGCGTGGCGATACGGGCCTCGACAAGCCACTGTCCTGTTCGCCGGCGCAATTGGCGAAACTGGCCGATCTGCGCCCCAGCGACAGGTCCACGGTCGAGCGTCTGTTGGGCGAACGTCGTGCCGAGCGCTACGCCGATGCCTTTCTCGATGTGCTGCGCGAGGCTGGATAACCCCGCACCGCCGCCTTACATCCCCCCAGAATCACCCCAAGACCGCCTCGGAGGATCGCCCATGCTGACCGTCATTTCCCCTGCGAAACGTCTCGATTGGGCGCCCCGCAAAGCTGAAATGACCACGCCTGTCTTCCAGGATCAGGCCGATGACCTGGCTGATGTCGCGCGCGGCCTTTCGGTTGGCGAGTTGCAAAAGCTGATGAGCATTTCCGAGGATCTGGCCAAGCTGAACGCTGAACGCTTTGCGCGCTATTCCGAAGAGCCTGAAGATCTGCGCCCCGCGGCGCTGGCCTTTGCGGGCGACACCTATGCCGGACTGGAGGCGACCAGCCTCGACGCCGACGATCTGCGCTTTGCCCAGGATCGTTTGCGCATTCTCTCGGGGCTTTACGGGGTGCTGCGTCCGCTCGACGCGATGCGCCCCTACCGTCTGGAAATGGGAACGCGGCTGGCCACGCCGCGCGGCAAGACGCTCTATGATTGGTGGGGCGACCGCATTGCCGAGGCGCTTAATGCACAGGCCAGGGCGCTGGGCACCGACACGCTGATAAATTGCGCCTCGGTCGAATACTTCACGGCCGCCGACCGTGCGGCCCTGACGCTCAAGGTCATCACTCCGGTCTTTCTCGAAGACAAGCCCGGCGGTCCCAAGATCGTCAGCTTCTATGCGAAAAAGGCGCGCGGCGCGATGGCCCGGTTCATCACCGAACGCCGCCTGACCGATCCTGCCGGGATTGTCGAGTTCGACCTTGGCGGCTACCGCCACGCGCCCGAGCTCAGCCAGCCGGACAAACCGGCCTTTTTGCGCGCTGAAGCCAGCGCAAAGGCAGCCTGAACCGGCCGGCCCATCGCCCGACCCGCTCGCGCCCGGCCCTGCTCAGCTTGGCAGAAAACCTCCGGGGGTTTGGGGGGCAGCGCCCCCAAGGGTGGCGCTCAGTGATCCGGGTGCGATTTCGCAAAGGCGGCTTTCTGCTCGGCGCTCGCCTCGGTCTGGTACTTGGCTTTCCACTCCGTGTAGGGCTCGCCATAGACCACCTCGCGGGCTTCTTCCTTGCCCATGTCGATGCCGCGCTCGACAGCGGCTTCCTGATACCAGCGGCTCAGGCAGTTTCGACAGAACCCCGACAGGGTCATCAGGTCGATATTCTGCACGTCCTTCCGTTCATCGAGGTGTTGCAGCAGCCGGCGAAAGGCGGCGGCTTCCAGCTCGGTTCTCGTCTTGTCGTCCATGTCGCGTGTCCTCCCTTTGGATTCAGACCTCGGAAATCTTCAACGCGGCGTCAAGCATGGGGGCCAGCCTTGCGCCCCAAGCCACCTGATCGGCCTCTTGCGCGATCAGGTCGTTGCGCAGCTCGATCAGTACATGCGGCCGGCCCGGTTGCACGCCGTGACGGTCCAGCGCGTCGTTGGGCAGATGCCCGGAATAGGGCGCGTTGTCGCCGACGCACAGGTCGGGATCGTCGTTCAGCCGCGCCAAGAGCGGCAGGGCCAGGCGCGTATCCCCGGCATAAAGGACACCCACATGCCACGGGCGTGCTGCGTGCCCGCGCAGTTGTCGCGTGAAGGAATGGATCGACACGATCACCGGGTCCGTGCGCGCCGCAAGCAGCCCCTCGAGCGCGCGATGGTAGGGTCGATGAAACAGGTCCAGCCGCCGTTCGATCTCGGCGGCTTCGGCGTGCCGGTTCGCGGGAATGATCGACCCGTCATAGATCTTCATCAGCAGGGTCGGATCGTCCTCGCCCCGGTTGGGGTCGATCACCAGGCGCGAGAAATCCGACAGGATCACCGGGGCGTTCAGCGCTGCAGCCAGGCTGCGCGCCACACCCGCCGCGCCGACATCATAGGCGATGTGTCGGGCCATGTCCTCGGGCGGCAGGCCCAGATCGCCGTTTGCCACCTCGGGCGGGACGCGATTCGAAGCATGGTCGCAGGTCACGACCCAGCGGCTGTCCCGGTCGCTGCCTTCGATATGAAACGGGGCGGTCACCTGTCTGTCATCCTCGCGTCATTCGCCTTGGGCACTTAGAACGTGGCGGACAAAAGCGCCAGAGGGCGCCAAGGCTGCCAGCTTGTCCTGCGGCCTCTTTTGCGCCAAGAGAGGCGCAAGGCGCGGATGTGAGCGCAAACATAGCCCTGTGAGGGTCGAGAATAACGAGCACCAAGGGGGGCATCAGGCCCATGAACACCGGAAGAAACGTCAAGATCGTCGCGACCCTCGGGCCGGCCTCGGATGGGTATGACATGATCCGGGCCCTGTTCGAGGCAGGGGCCAACGTGTTCCGCCTCAACATGAGCCATGGCAGCCATGACGAGATCCGCGCGCGGCATGCCGCGATCCGTCAGGTCGAAAAGGACACCGGCCGTCCGATTGCGATCCTCGCCGATCTGCAGGGGCCCAAGCTGCGCTGCGGCACGTTCGCGAATGACGAGGGGCACGAGCTGCAGGATGGCGCGGCCTTCCGCTTCGACCTTGACGCCACGCCGGGCGATGCGACCCGCGTGCAGTTGCCGCACCGGGAAATCTTCGAAGCGCTTGAGCCCGGCGCGCGATTGCTGGTCAACGATGGCAAGGTGCGTTTGCGCGTCGATGCCTGCGGGGCGGATTTCGCCGATTGCACGGTGATGTCGGGCGGGCCGATCTCGAACCGCAAGGGTGTGAATGTTCCCGACGTGGTTCTGCCCCTGGCCGCGCTCTCGGACAAGGACCGCGACGATCTGGAGTTCGTGTGCAGCCTGGGGGTGGATTGGCTGGCGCTGAGTTTCGTTCAGCGCGCCGCCGATGTGGACGAGGCGCGCAGCCTGACCCGTGGGCGTGCAGCGATCCTGTCGAAGATCGAGAAACCGGCCGCGGTGAAATCGTTTGACGAAATCCTCGCGGCCTCGGACGGGATCATGGTGGCGCGCGGCGATCTGGGCGTGGAACTGCCTGTGCATGCCGTGCCCCCGATCCAGAAGCGTCTGGTGCGGCAATGCCGGGCCGCGGCCAAGCCCGTGATCGTGGCGACCCAGATGCTCGAGTCGATGATCGAAAGCCCGATGCCCACCCGCGCCGAGGTCTCGGACGTGGCCACCGCACTCTACGAGGGGGCCGATGCGGTCATGCTGTCGGCCGAGTCAGCGGCCGGCAATTACCCGGTCGAAGCCGTCGCCACCATGCATAACGTGGCGCTCGAGGTCGAAGGCGATCCGATTTTTTCGTGACATCATGGTGGCCTCGCGCGCCGTCGACCGCAGTTCGACCGCCGATGCCATCGTCGCCGCGGCACGCGAGATCGCCGAAACCGTCGATATCAAGGCGATCTGTTGCTTCACCCAGTCTGGCACCACCGCCGCGCTGGTGGCGCGCGAACGCCCGCGCGTGCCGATCATCGCGCTGACCCCCCTTGTCGGTGTGGCGCGGCGCATGTGCCTGCATTGGGGGACGAGCTGTTTCATGACCGACGCCTTGACGCGCTTCAAGGGGGCGGTGGTTTCGGCCGCGCGGGCCGCGCGCTCGGGCGGGTTCGCCGGCGAAGAGGACCAGATCATCGTGGTCGCGGGCGTCCCCTTCAACGTGCAGGGTTCCACCAACATCCTGCGCGTGGCACCTTGTGCCGAACGCCTGATTTACGCCACCGATCCGGAGTGACCCGCGATTGACACTGCCCGCCGTGCCCGCCGACATCCTGCTGGTCATCGCCACCATCGTCTCGGGCATGGCCTTTGCGTCGGTTCTGTCGGGCTGGGTCAACCGCACCTGGCCGGTCGCGGCGCTGATCAGCCTTGGCATCGGGATCGGCCTGTTCGTTTATGTCCACATGGCCCTGCCGGATGGGTTGGATTTCTGGGACATTCCCGACGCCTTCGTCCTGGTCGCGGCGCGCATCCTGAACTGAGGCTTGCCAGCGGCGGGGTTTGGCGGTATGCGACGCGCTCCAACGGTGCGGCCGGCCTTGATACGGCATGCCGAGTCGCGCCCGAACCGCTTCGAGACAAGGAGACGGAAATGCCGAAGATGAAGACGAAATCGAGCGCCAAGAAGCGCTTCAAGGTGACGGGCACCGGCAAGGTGGTCGCTGCTCAGGCCGGCAAACGGCACGGGATGATCAAGCGGACGAACAAGTTCATCCGCAACGCACGCGGGACGACGACCCTGTCCGAACCCGATGCGAAGATCGTCAAGTCCTACATGCCCTACGACCGCTGAGGAGGCGCTGAAATGTCCCGCACCAAAGGTGGAACCGTCACCCATCGCCGCCACAAGAAGGTTATCGACCAGGCCAAAGGTTACTATGGCGCCCGGTCGCGCAACTTCCGCACGGCGACCCAGGCCGTCGACAAGGCCAACCAGTACGCCACGCGCGATCGCAAGGCCCGCAAGCGTCAGTTCCGGTCGCTCTGGATCCAGCGCATCAACGCCGCCGTGCGCGCCCATGATGAAAGCCTGACCTATTCGCGTTTCATCAACGGTCTGGCGCTGGCCGGTATCGAGGTCGACCGCAAGGTTCTGGCCGATCTGGCCGTGCACGAGCCCGAGGCATTCGGCGCCATCGTGGATCAGGCCAAGGCCGCGCTCTGATCCGACCTCGGATCGCTTGAGTTTCAACCCCTGCCGGGCGACAGTCTGGCGGGGGTTTTTCTTTGCGGGCAGGGCCGATGAGCTATTTTTCCGATTATCTCAAGCGCACCGATGATCGGCTGCTCTCGAAATGGGTGCATTATTTCGAGGTCTACGAGCGCGAGATGACCCGGTTTCGCCAGCACCCGATCTCGTTTCTGGAAATCGGCGTGTTCAAGGGCGGCTCGATCCCGATGTGGAAAGGGTTCTTTGCCGACGGATCGCGCCTGACCTTCGTCGATATCGACCCCGATTGTGCCCGGCACGCCGAGGACGGAACCAGTGTCGAGATCGGCAACCAGGCCGATCCGGGCTTTCTGGCCGATCTGGCGGCGAAACACGGGCCCTTCGACGTGATCCTTGATGACGGCAGCCATGTCTGCGCCCACCAGATCGCCAGCTTCGAGGCGCTTTGGCCCCATGTCAGCGATCGCGGTATCTACGTGGTCGAGGATTGCCATAGCTCGTACTGGCCCGGATTTGGTGGCGGTTATCGTAACGAGGCAAGCTGGATCGAATACGCCAAGCGCCTCGTGGACCGGATGCATAGCTGGTACACCGATCAGGACGCGATGTTTCCCTTCGACGAGATCGCGAAGGAGTTGCAGGGTGTGCGGTTCTACGACTCGATCACCGTGGCCGAGAAACGGCACAAGGCCGACCCACCGACCACGATCTACGCGCAGAACGGCAAGGTGACGCTGTCGCGCCGCGCGCTCGAGGTGCGGGGCCGCAAATCGGCCTTTGCCGGCAAGGACGGCACCTGACGGCATCGGCGTCGCCGGGCCTCCCCCCGCCCGGTCGTCGGCTGCGCGGCCGCCTTGCAATCCGCCCCCTCTCTGCTAGGTGAGGGCGCGGATTTTTTCTTGGGCGGAGATGGCTTCGATGGACGGTTTGGACAGCTTGCGCGCCACCTGGCTGGAGCGGATCGGTAAGGCGGGCGACGAGGCCGCGCTGGAAGAAATCCGCGTGGCGGCCATCGGCAAGAAGGGCGAGATCAGCCTCAAGATGCGCGAGCTGGGCAAGATGACGCCCGAGGAACGCCAGACCGCCGGCCCCGCGCTGAACGCCCTGAAGGACGAGGTGAACAGCGCGCTGGCCGCCAAGAAACAGGCGCTGGCCGATGCCGCGCTGGATGCCCGCCTGCAGGCCGAGTGGCTCGACGTGACCCTGCCCGCGCGCCACCGCCGCGCCGGCACCATCCACCCCGTCAGCCAAGTGACCGAAGAGGTCACGGCGATTTTCGCCGATATGGGCTTCTCGGTGGCCGAGGGCCCGCAGATCGAGACCGACTGGTACAATTTCGACGCGCTGAACATCCCCGGCCACCATCCCGCCCGCGCGGAGATGGACACGTTCTATACCCACCGCGCCGAGGGGGATGGCCGCCCGCCCCACGTGCTGCGCACCCACACCAGCCCCGTGCAGATCCGCCATATGGAGGCGCATGGCGCGCCCTGCCGCGTGATCGCCCCGGGCCGCGTCTATCGCGCCGATTACGACCAGACGCACACGCCCATGTTCCACCAGGTCGAGGGGCTGGCCATCGACCGTGACCTATCCATGGCGAACCTGAAATGGGTGTTGGAGGAATTCTTCACCGCCTATTTCGGCACCAAGGTCAAAACCCGCTTCCGCGCCTCGCATTTCCCCTTCACCGAACCCTCCGCCGAGGTCGATATCCAGTGCTCCTTCGAAGGCGGCACCGTGAAAGTGGGCGAGGGTGACGACTGGCTGGAAGTGCTGGGCAGCGGCATGGTGCACCCCAAGGTGCTACAGGCAGCGGGCGTGGACCCGGGCCAGTGGCAGGGCTTTGCCTTCGGCATGGGGATCGACCGCATCGCGATGCTGAAATACGGGATTCCCGATTTGCGGGCATTCTTTGATTCAGACCTGCGCTGGCTGCGGCATTATGGGTTCAGCGCGTTGCAGGTGCCGGCGGTGCATAGCGGGGTGTGAGGGGTGAAAGGGCTAAGCGCGATTTGTTTTGGTTTCCTGTTCGCTACGAGCGTAGCATTCGGACAGACCAACAGTATGCAAACTGCTAGAGATTTACTGGGCGGCTGCGAAGCGTTCCTAAGTCTTTCCGGAGGCGATTTAGCGGTCGATCCAACGCCTCAGTTTTTCAACCGTGTCAACTCAGCAACCCAGTGCGCATCCATTATGCGCGGTGTCGGTCAGGTATTGGCCTACAATTGTAACTCGATTGGTAGAGGTTTCGCGCCCGAGTTCGTTGCTGGACAACCTCCATCCGTCGAAGCGGCGGTTCAGGCGTATGTTAACTGGCTAAGGAACTCACCCCGATCATGGGGCGAAGACCCTATCGATGTAGCAATAATTGCGCTGGCAACCGAGTTTCCTTGCATGCCCGAATAGCGCCGAAGGCGCCGGGCGAGCGCCTGTCCGGGGCTCCGCCCGTTCGGGCCTGAAAGGCCCCAGCGGAGCCTTTTTGCTTCGGCCCTCACCGCCACGGGCATCACGCGCCCGGCCGCCGCATTGCGTAGGGCGGGACTTGTCCCGCCGCGCCGGGAGAGGCGGGACAAGTCCCGCCCTACCTTGCCATCGCGCTGACACGCGCCATCTGTTCCCCATGCCGAAGCTCCGCCGCTCCACCTGGATCGTTCTCGCCCTCGTCACATTGATCGTGATCGCGCATGTGTTCCTGTGGCGCTCCGACATGCCTACGGGGCAAAAACTGACCTGGACGCTGCTGAACACGCTGACCTGGACGATCATCCTTGCGCCGGTCTTTCTGGTGGATCGCTGGCTGACCTCGATCCGCGTCAGGAACCGCGACACCCCGCCCGACGACAGCCAAGCTTGACCCAAGCGCCGGTTTTCGGCACGGGGCGCGGGGAAATGGCATAGGGGGCTTCCATGACACGCTATCTGAATCTCGGCGCGGCGCAGATGGCCTCGGCCATCGGGGATCTCGACACGAACCTCGCCACCCATCACAGGCTGATCCGGCAGGCGAAAAATCTCGGGATCGACTGCCTTGTCTTCCCCGAGCTGTCGCTGGCGGGCCATTACGGCGCTGAAAACCTGCTGAACGTGGCGATGCACCGCGACGATACACGGCTGCTCGACCTGTCGAAGGCGGCGGGCGAGATGGAGGTCGTGGTCGGCTTCATCGAGGAAGGCCCCGCCGCGCAGTTCTACAACGCGGCCGCGGTGCTGAAGAACGGCAAGCTGGTCTATATCCACCGCAAGCTGAACCTGCCCAGTTATGGCCGCTTGATCGAGACGAAGTATTACGCGCTGGGCCGCTTCGTCGACACGCACCCGATGCCGGGCGATTGGCGCATGGGGCTGCTGATCTGTGCCGATCTGTATAATCCCGCGCTGGTGCACCTGTCTTTTCTGCACGGGGCGACCCTGCTGACCGCGCCGATTTCTTCGGGGCGCGAGGCCGTGGGGGACGAGTTCGACAACCCCGACAGTTGGGCCACGACGATGAAGTTCTATTCCATGATGTACGGCGCGCCGTCGATCATGGTGAACCGCTGCGGCGTCGAGGAAGATCTAACCTTCTGGGGCGGCTCGCGCATCCTCGACCCGTTCGGCCGCGTTCTGGCGCAGGCGGGCGAGGGCGAAGAGGTGATCGCGGCGAAACTCGACTATGCCGAGGTGCGCCGCGCCCGCGCCCTCTTGCCCACCGTGCGCGACAGCAATATCAGCCTCGTCCAGCGCGAGATGGAGCGGTTGACCGCGAAACTGGGCGTGCCCGATATCGTCCGCGACGAGGAATGACGCCTTTACTGGCGGACGAATTCCAGCCGCAGTTGGTGATTGGCGTCGCGAAGGCTCCACCGGTTGCCGTTGATCGCGAAATGCGCGGCGCTGGCAAAGCTCGCCGAGACGATGCGCTCAAGCTCCATCTCGGGGCCGGGGCAGGCCATGCGCGTGGTCATGACCCCGCCGCCGGCGACGCCGATCCGGTCGCCGCGTTGCAGCAGTTGGCCGTTGATCTGGTTGCAGCCGAAGGTGAAATGCAGCCGCCCCTGCGCGTCGATCTCGACCGGGCGCATGCGGGCCATGCGGTCGTTGAAGCGGACATCCTGCCCCGAGGCATCGAGCACGCGGTCCAGCACCCAGGCGCCGGCGAAAAGGACGGGTGTTTCGTGGTCGTTTTCCAAGGAAACCTCCGACGGGGTGCCGACCGGGAAAATGCGGAACTCTTCCCAACCGCGCGCATGGGGCGAGACGGCCCCGAACAGCGTCTGCTGCCCGATCCCGGCGCGCACATATTGGCCGTTCTGCACCGATCGGAGGTGGAACGTGCCGCCCGTCTGGGTCATCTCGAAACGCTCCCACCCACCGATGCGATCCCCGCCCAGGGCCATCAGCGCGTTTTCCGTGACGCCCGCCCTTAGATACCGCCCCGAGGCCGGATCGCGGAACGCCACTTCGTTTCCGCCAAGGCGTTCGATCTCGAAGACATGGGCGCGGTTGCCGGGGCAACTGGCGGCAAGATAGCCGCCATCGAAACAGGCATATTCGCGGTTCTGCCAGGATTGGATCGCCACCCGTTCGGCAGTGGCGGCAACAGGGGCAGCAAGCCCGCAGGCAAGCGCGGCAAGGGCCATGAAACGGCGCATCTGGATCGTCCTTTCGCGTGTCGGCCTCGCCCCCGCAGGGCCGTTTGATCATGACCCTTCAGATACACTGCGACCTGCAAACGCGAAATGGCGGGAATCCCGACCCATCCAGGCGCGGCAGCCTTCCAATCCGGGCCTGTCTGCGCTAAGCGCGGGGCCGGACTTGCGAAGGGGTTGCGGCCAATGAAATTCACGCTGTCGTGGTTGAAGGATCACCTCGAAACCGAGGCGTCGGTCGATGAGATCGCCGAGGCGCTGACCGATCTGGGCCTTGAGGTCGAGGGCGTCGAGGATCGCGGTGCGCGGTTGTCGTCCTTCACGCTCGCCAAGGTCGTTTCGGCCGAGCAGCACCCCGATGCAGACCGCCTGCGCGTCTGCGTGGTCGAGACCGACGAGGGCGACAAGCAGATCGTTTGCGGGGCCCCCAATGCGCGTGCGGGGATTACCGTCGTGCTGGCCAAGCCGGGCGACTATGTGCCGGGGATCGATGTCACCCTGTCGGTGGGCAAGATCCGTGGCGTCGAAAGCCACGGCATGATGGCCTCGGAACGTGAGCTGGAACTGAGCGACGAGCATTCCGGCATTATCGAACTGCCCTCGGGCGAGGTGGGCGAGCGCTTCGTCGACTGGCTGGCCGCCAATGATCCGGCCAAGGTCGACCCGGTGATCGAGATCGCGATCACCCCGAACCGGCAGGACGCGCTGGGCGTGCGCGGTATCGCCCGCGACCTGGCCGCGCGGGGGATCGGCAAGCTGAAGCCCTATTCGGTCGACCCGTTGCCGGGGGCGTTTCCGTGCCCCATCGGCGTGACCATCGACGACGACACGCTGGACGGCGCGCCGCATTTCACCGGCCGCCTGATCCGGGGCGTCAAGAACGGCCCGTCGCCCGCATGGTTGCAGGATCGTCTGCGCGCCATCGGTCTGCGCCCGATCTCGGCCTTGGTCGATATCACCAATTTCTTCACCTATGACATGAACCGCCCGCTGCACGTGTTCGACGCGGACAAGGTCAAGGGCGACGTCCGGGTGCACCGCGCCGAGGGTGGCGAGGAGCTGCTGGCCCTGGACGAGCGGACCTATACCTTCGCCAAGGGGCAGATCATCATATCGGGCGAGGATGGCCCAGAAAGCATCGCCGGCATCATGGGCGGCGAAGAGTCGGGCTGCACCGAAGACACTGTGAACGTGTTCCTCGAATCCGCCTATTGGGACCCGATCCAGATCGCCTATACGGGACGTGATCTGAAAATCCACTCCGACGCGCGCTATCGGTTCGAGCGCGGCGTTGACCCAGATTACACGCTGCCGGGACTTGAGGCCGCGACGCGCATGATCCTCGACCTGTGTGGCGGTGCGCCGTCCGAGGTGGTCGAGGCCGGCGCCGCGCTGAAAACCGCGCGCAGCTACCCGCTCGATACCGCGCGCGTCATCAGCCTTGTCGGGATGGAGATCCCCAAGCAAGAGCAGGCGCGCATCCTGACCGATCTGGGCTTTTCGGCAACGGGCACGGGCGATGTGCTCGAGGTTTGGGTGCCGTCCTGGCGTCGCGACGTACAGGGGGAGGCCGATCTTGTGGAAGAGGTCGCGCGCGTCGCCTCGCTGACCAAGCTTGAGCCCAAGCCGATGCGCAGGACCAAGCCGGGCGTGCCCGCCCCGGTCCTGACGCCGATGCAACTGCGCGAACGCGCGGCGCGGCGGACCTGTGCGGCATTGGGCTACAACGAATGCGTCACCTACAGCTTCATCGACCGTGCCTCGGCCGCGCTGTTTGGCGGCGGCACCGATGACGTCATGCTTGAGAACCCGATCAGTTCGGAAATGAGCCATATGCGCCCGCATCTGCTGCCGGGTCTGTTGCAGGCCGCGGCCCGCAACCAGGCGCGCGGCATGATGGATCTGGCCCTGTTCGAGGTCGGACATGCCTTCCAGGGCGGCGAGCCGGGTGAGCAGCATCTGCAGGCCACCGGCCTGTTGGTGGGGCATACCGGCCCGCGTGATCCGCATGGCGCGCGTCGCCCGATCGACCTGTTCGACGTCAAGGCCGACGCCGAGGCCGTGCTGTCGGCCATCGGCGCGCCCGCCAAGGCGCAGATCCTACGCGGCGGGCCCGATTGGTGGCATCCCGGCCGGCATGGTGTGATCTGTCTGGGCCCGAAAAAGGTGCTGGGCATCTTTGGCGAAGTGCATCCGCGCGTGCTGTCGGCGATGGACGTGAAGGGCCCCGCGATGGCTTTTACCCTCTTCCCCGCCGAGGTGCCGATGCCGAAATCGCAGGGCGCCAGCCGGGGTGCGGCGGTCATGCCGGAATACCAGGCGGTCGAACGCGATTTCGCCTTTGTCGTCGACGCCCAGGTCGAGGCGCTGAACCTTATGAATGCCGCCGCCGGGGCCGACAAGGCCCTGATCGAAGAGGTGCGCGTCTTCGACGAATTCGTCGGCGGCAGCCTTGGCGAGGGCAAGAAATCCATCGCGTTGACGGTGCGGATGCAGCCCACCAGGGGCACCCTGACCGAGGACGAGATCGAAGCGGTCGGGGCGAAGATCGTCGAAAAGGTCGGCAAGGCCACCGGCGGGACGCTGCGCGGCTGAGCCAGCGCGCCGGTCGACAGGGGAAAGCGAAAAGGGAGCGAGACATGAAAGTATACCTCTCGGGCGAGATCCACACCGATTGGCGCGAACAGATCGTCGAGGGCGCGAAGGACCTGGATGTGACATTTTCAGGCCCG
The DNA here is from genome assembly GCF_000590925.1 of Roseibacterium elongatum DSM 19469. Classification (NCBI taxonomy): domain Bacteria; kingdom Pseudomonadati; phylum Pseudomonadota; class Alphaproteobacteria; order Rhodobacterales; family Roseobacteraceae; genus Roseicyclus; species Roseicyclus elongatus. The sequence goes on from NZ_CP004372.1 coordinate 1,425,531, forward strand.
GTGACCGATCATGCCGCCAGCGATGATTGCGGTGTTGCGATCCTTGGCGACGAGCCGAACAAGTACTGGCATGACCACAAGGGCGCGATGGTGAATGCCATCCGCACGCGGCACGGGATCGAGAACGCCGATGTGGTCGTTGTGCGCTTTGGCGAGAAGTACAAGCAGTGGAACGCGGCCTTTGACGCGGGCTACGCCGCCGCTTTGGGCAAGCCGATGATCGTACTGTCGATGCCCGAGCATCAGCATGCGCTGAAAGAGGTGCATGCCGCGGCCCTGGCCGTGGCTGAAGAGCCGCGGCAGGTGGTCGAGGTTCTGCGCTACGTCCTGACCGGCAAACTGCCGGGCTGACGCAGGGTTCCGCTTGGCCGAAGCCCGGTCGCGCGCCAGTGTTGCGAGCATGCAGGCGGATTACGTCATCGTCGGCGGCGGCAGCGCGGGGTGCGTTCTGGCCGCGCGCCTGTCGCAGGACCCCAAGATCTCGGTCATCCTTGTCGAGGCCGGGGGCGACGGGCGCGACATCTTTATCCGCGCGCCCGCTTTGGTGGCCACGATGGTGTCGGGCCGCCCTCGCATCAACAACTGGGCGTATCGGACCGTTCCGCAGCCGCAATTGAACGGGCGGCGCGGGTTTCAGGCGCGCGGCAAGGCCCTTGGCGGATCGTCGGCCATCAACGCGATGCTCTATGTCCGAGGGACCCCGGCGGACTACGACCATTGGGCCGATCTTGGCTGCGACGGTTGGGATTGGGACAGTGTCAAACCCCTGTTTCTGCGCGCCGAACGCTTTCAGGGCGGGGCCGGGCCGCATCATGGGGGTGATGGGCCGTTGCAGGTGCGCGCCCAATCCGCGCCGCGCAAGATCAGCCGCGCCTTTCTGGACGCGTGCGGGCAATGCCAGATCCCGCGCTGTGATGATTTCAATAACGGCGCGCCCGATGGTGCGGGCCTCTACCACGTGACCCAGTTCCATGACGGGCCGCAGGTGGGGGAACGCTGCTCGGTCGCGGCGGCCTACCTGTTCCCGGCCATGGGTCGGCCGAACCTGACCGTCCTCACGCGGGCACTGGTGGAAAAACTGGTGGTCGAGGACGGGCGCGCCACCGGCATCCGCCTGCGCCGCAAGGGCCGGCGCAGCCGCATCCGGGCGCGTCGCGAGGTGATCCTGTCGGCTGGGGCCTTCGGCTCGCCGCAGCTGTTGATGCTGTCGGGCATCGGCCCCGAGGCGGAATTGCGCGCCCATGGCATTGCGCCGGTTCACCTGTCCGAGGGTGTCGGAAAGAACCTGCAGGATCATCTCGATCACACGATCTCGTACCGCTCGCTCCGGCGCGATGTCGTCGGTCTCAACCCGCGCGGGTTCGGGCGGTTGGGCAAGGCCGCGCTCCGATGGCGCAAAACGGGCGAGGGGCTGTTCGCCTCGCCCATGGCCGAGGGCGGGGCCTTCCTGAAATCAGATCCGGGCCTCGATCATGCCGATCTGCAGATCCATTTCGTGATCGGCATCGTGGATCAACACATGCGCAAACTGCACGGCGCCGATGGCTTTTCGGCGCATATCTGCGCGCTTTACCCGCAGTCGCGTGGCGAGGTCGGCCTGACGAGCGCAAAGCCGGGCGCGCCCCCGCGGATCGATCCGAAATTCCTGTCCGACCCGCGCGACCTGGCGGTGATGGTCAAGGCGGCCCGGCGCCTTGAGGCGATCATGGGGGCCGAGGCGCTCGCGCCGTGGCGGGGCAAGCGGCTTTATCCCAACGATGGCAGCGATGCCGCGCTCGAGGCCGATATTCGCGCGCGGGCCGACACGATCTATCACCCTGTCGGCACCTGCCGGATGGGCGATGATGCCGAGGCTGTCGTGGCGCCCGATCTGCGGCTGAATGGTGTTGACGGGCTGCGCGTTGTCGATGCCTCGGTGATGCCGCGCATCGTCGGGGGCAACACGAACGCGCCGACAGTGATGATCGCGGAAAAGGCCGCCGACATGATCCGCGCCGGCAGCTGAGCCCTGTTTTTCTTGCAACTGTTCGATTGCCGGGTGCTACACTCCGTCGCGGGTGGCTCGGGCGAAGGTCCGGCCACCAGGGAAACGGGCACCAAGGAAACGACCAAATGCTCAACGAGTTCAGGGACTTCATCGCGCGCGGCAATGTCATGGACATGGCCGTGGGTATCATCATCGGTGCGGCCTTTACCGCGATCGTCACCTCGCTCGTGGGCGACCTCATCAACCCGATCATCGCACTTTTTACCGGCGGTATCGATTTTTCGGGCTGGTTCTATTCGCTCGATGGCGAAAGCTATGCGTCGCTTTCCGCCGCGCAGGAGGCCGGCGCGCCGGTTTTTGCCATCGGCAATTTCATCATGGCGGTCATCAATTTCCTGATCGTGGCTTTCGTCGTTTTCATGCTGGTGAAAATGGTGAACCGCATCAAGGAAGCGACCGCGAAAGAGGCTGAGGATGCCGGCACCGAGGCCGAGACGCCGAAAGGTCCGACCGAGTTGGAAGTTCTGTTGGAAATCCGCGACGCCTTGAAAACGAACTGATGCATCTGGCGTGCAAGAAACAGGCCCGCCGAAAGCGTCGGGCCTGTCTCGGGTTCTATCGAGGGCTTCAGGCGTTCGCCAGGCGTGGGCCCCGAGGACGCAGGTACCAGTACCAGACGCGATAGGTCTCGAGCGCGATAAGAGGCGCGAAATGGACGATCGCGGCGCCCGGATGGCCCCAGTCATGCAATGCGGCCCAGTGCAACAGCGTGAAGGCGGCGGCGATATAGGTGGTGCGTTGCAGGGTCTTCCAGTGCTTGCCCATCACCTTTTGCGCAGCATCCATTGAGGTGATGGCCAGCGGCACAAAGATCAGGAAGGCGATCCAGCCCGCCCAGATATCGGTGCGCTCCAACTCGCCCAGCACGCGGGTCATGCTGCCCTTGTCGATCAGGTAGAACACCGTGTGCAAGGCGGCATAGCCAAAGGCCGCAACGCCAAGGTAACGGCGGTTCTTGCGCAGCCAGCGCGGGCCGCGCCAGCCCTTGAACAGCAGCATCAGCGGGGTCGCCATCATCGTGACGATCAAGAGGCGCGCGGCCCATTCGCCGGTCGGGTGCACGAGGATGTGGATGATGCGCTCATTGCTCGAGGTCATCGCCTCGTAGGTCCAGAGCACCGGGGGAAGGCTGAGCAAGGCCCAAAGCCAATACGGGGAAAGACGGTTCAACATCGGGAAAACTCCGGCGGGATTCGAGTGGCAATATTCGTCCCACGCATCCGCCGTAGGGTTCCGTCGCGATCAGGTCAATTTTTCACGATCAGGCTGGGCGAGGTCACGTCGATCCCGAGGGCCTTGCCAACCTCGTAATTCGTCAGCCTGCCCTCGTGGGCGTTCAGGCCCGCCAGCAGATGCAGATCGTCGGCGCAGGCCTGCCGCCAGCCCTTGTCGGCGATGTCCAACAGGAAGGGCATGGTGGCATTGCCAAGGGCCTGGGTCGCGGACCGCGCCACCGCGCCCGGCATGTTGGCGACGCAATAATGGATGATGCCGTCCACCTCGTAGATCGGGTCCTGGTGCGTCGTGGCGTGCGAGGTTTCGAAACACCCGCCCTGATCGATGGCGACATCCACCATGACCGCGCCGTGCTGCATGCTGGCCAGTTGCGCGCGGCTGACCAGCTTGGGCGCGGCGGCACCGGGGATCAGGACCGCGCCGATGACCATGTCGACTGTCGGCAGGGCCTCGGCCACGGCCTCGGCACTGGCATAGCCGGTGCGAAATGTCCCGCGGAACAGGTCATCGAGTTGACGCAGGCGTGGCAGGGACCGGTCGAGGACCGTCACGTCGGCCCCCATCCCGGCGGCGACGCGCGCGGCCTGGGTGCCGACAACACCGGCGCCGATGACCAGCACGCGGGCGGGCGCGACGCCTGGCACCCCGCCCAACAGAACGCCGCGCCCGCCATTGGCCTTTTGCAGCGCCCAGGCCCCCATCTGTGGGGCCAGTTTGCCGGCAACCTCGGACATGGGGGCCAGCAGAGGCAGGCCGCCTGTGGGCGCGGTCACGGTCTCGTAGGCGATGGCGGTGACGCCGCTGTCCAGCAAATCGCGTGTCTGGTCCGGGTCGGGGGCCAGATGCAGGTAGGTGAACAGGACCTGTCCCGCGCGCAGACGCTGGCGTTCGATGGCCTGTGGCTCCTTGACCTTGACGATCATCTCGGCGCGGTCGAACACGGCGTCGGCCGTGGCGACGATCTCGGCCCCGACGGCGCGGTAATCCTCGTCCTCGAACCCGGCGCCTGCCCCGGCGCCCGCCTCGATCAGGACGTGATGGCCGTGGGCGATGGCCTCGTTCGCGGCGGCGGGCGTCAGGCCGACGCGGTACTCTTGTGGTTTGATCTCTTTCGGGCAACCGATCAGCATGGAAACCTCCCTTTCCGTCTGGATCCCCCCAATCCTGCCGCAAGTTGCGATCACATGCTTTGAAACCTGCCCCCGGTCTGGCATGTCATTTGCAAGATTTTACCGATGGAGGCGGTGATGGCGCAGGAAATCCGCGCATTCCCCGAGCTGGACGATATGGACCGTTCGATTCTGCGGGTTCTGCAGCGCGACGGGCGAATGACGCATGCGGAGTTGAGCGAGAAGGTGCATCTGTCGCCCTCGGCCTGCCACAGGCGGGTGCAACGGCTGGAGGCGGCCGGGGTGATCCGCGATTACGTGGCCCTGTTGCACCCGCGCGCGGTGGGGCGGGTAACGACCGTGTTCGTCGAGATCAGTTTGCGGGGGCAGTCGGATGAAATCCTGGATGCCTTCGAGAAGGCCGTGGCGCGGGTGCCCGATGTCCTGGAATGTCACCTGATGGCGGGCACGGCGGATTACATGCTGAAGGTTGTGGCGCGGGATTCAGAGGATTTCGCGCGCATCCACCGCCAATCGCTGGCGCGGCTACCCGGCGTGGCGCAGATGCAGTCGAGCTTTGCCCTGAAGACCGTGTTCAAGACCACCGCCTTGCCGGTCTGAGCGGGGTTTCGCCGCGCTGACGCGCGTCGACCCGTGCGAGGGTGCTGTCTGCCCCCTCGCGCTCCCCCGAGCATATTTTAAGGATAAAGATGGGTCAGAAAAGCGCGCCGAGGCCGAGGAAGGCGACGATGCCGCTGACGATGGCCCAAAGTGGGCTTTTCAGGATGTAGCCGACGGCGATCGTGATCGCGGCCGCGCCCAGGCGCGTCGGGTCGGGTTGGCCCCCCGTGGCCTCGGGCCAGACGACAAGCGGCGCGACAAGGGCGGGCAGGATGGCCACGGGCGTGTAGCGCAGGTGACGCAGCAACCATTCGGGCAGGGGGCGGTCCCCGATCAGCCCGAGAAAGGAAAACCGGATCAGGAACGTGCCCGCCCCGAGCGCGGCGATGATCATCCAGATTTCGGCGTCGCTGAATGTCATTGGAAGGTCCCCGCGCGTGTCATGCGGCGTTCGACCTCGGCCCCGACGATCATGCCGCCCAGGCCGCCGACCAGCAGCCCGAGGTTCCAGGGCAAACCCGCGGCCAGAAGCGCGAGGATGACGGCGGCCAGAGCGGCGGCGACATGGGCCATGGTGCGCAGCCCCGGTGCGACCAGGGCGAGGAAGGTGATCGGAACGATGAAGTCGAGGCCCCAGTCCGAGGGAATGGCGCTTCCGGCGAGGATCCCGCCGAGCGAGGCGAGATACCAGAGCGGGACGATGGGCAGGCAGGCACCGAAGAAAAAGGCGATCTTTTCCGCAAGGGGCGCGGTGGGCTCATCCTCGTAGCGCTGGACGGCAAGGGCATAGGTCTGATCGACGGTCAGGTAGGCGATCAGGGCGCGTTTCCAGATCGGTGCGGCCCCCAGATGCGGCGCGAGCGAGGCGGAATACATCGCCATGCGCAGGTTGACGGCCAGCGCCGAGGCGACCGCGACAAAGGCAGGGGCGTTTTCCGTCATCAGTTGCAGGGCGGCGAATTGCGAGGCCCCGGCGATCACCAGAAAGGAGAACCCCATCACCTGCCACAGGTCGAGGCCGGCCTCGGTGCCGACCACGCCGAAAAGCGCGCCGAAGGGCACGACGACGATGGTGAAGGGCGCGGCATCGCGGGCGCCGCGCCAGAATGCGGCGCGGGGGGAATTGGCAGATGGCATGGCGTGGTCTACCCCTGTGTTTCCGGGCGGGGTAGACCGGCGCGGCGCGGGATGCAAACGCGCAATGGTGATGGGGGGAATGACGGGGTGTCATGGCGGCGGCGTTGAACGATGTGCCCGGTGTGATCCTGCGGGGGCGATGGGCGGCGGATCGGCGGGGACAAGCCGTTTGCCGACCTGGCGGGCCGCCCGCTGGTGGCGCATGTCGCCGCGCGTATGGCGGCGCAGTGTTCCGCGCTGGCGGTGAACGCGCCCCTTGCTGACCCGTTTCGCGCCGTGGGGCTGCCCGTGATCCCCGACGCCGTGCCGGGGCAGGGCCCCTTGGGCGGCATCCTCGCGGCGATGGACTGGGCCGCGGCCTGCGGCGCAGGGCGGGTCGTGACGGTGGCGGTCGACACGCCGTTCCTGCCGCCGGACCTTGTCGCCCGCTTGGCGCGCATCGACGCCCCGGCGGTGCTGGCCGAGGCGGCCGATGGGCTGCATCCGGTGGCGGGCCTGTGGTCCGTCGGGTTGCGGGACGATTTGCGCGCCGCCTTGGCGCAGAGCATGCGCAAGGTCCGGCTCTGGGCCGACAGCGTGGGCGCGCAAAGCGTGCTGTTCGAGGATGCGGAGGCGTTCTTCAACGTGAACACGCCCGAAGACCTGGCCAAGGCGGACATGATCCTGCAGGCCCGGACCGCGGCGTTCGACACCATCCTGGTGGTGGATTGGTCGGCGCGGGCCGCCCCCTCGCCCGCGAAACCCAGCAAGGACGCGATTCATATCGGCATGGCGCGGAACGGGCGGCTGGCCGGCAGCTACCATCGCACAAGGGCCCATGCGCTGCTCTGGTTGACCGGCCTTATGG